>JBAZSE010000002.1:25089-250566 GCA_041662565.1 Patescibacteria group bacterium | reverse complement strand
AGCATCGGACTGATCGAAATCAATGGCGGTTTGCGCGACAATGTCATCCCGGCCGAAGCCATGGCAATTATTACCGTACCCAAAGAGTTGGAAAACGATTTGAGAACGGCGATTGAACAGTCAAACGCCACCATCTCTATGAAGCCCCTCGACGTTTCGGCAACATACATTCTGACCAAGCAGAGCGAAATCGATCTGATTGCGCTGCTCAAGAATTTGCCGCATGGAGTTCTTAAACGCCATCCTGAACTGGATTCGGTTGAAACATCGGCCAACCTGGCCAAGATCACCGTTTCGGAAAAGGGAGTAGAAATTCTGCTGAGCGTTCGGAGCTGCAGCCAAGTAGGCGAAGACGCAGTCGTACTTGACATCGTAAACACGTTCCGGACAGACTTTGATCCTGAAGAATTCGGAATCGAACACCTCTCTCCGCCATGGCGACCCAACCTCGACAGCAACCTTTTGGCCAAAGCCAAAAAAATCTATGGCATATTCTACGGAAAACCGCCAAAAATCAACGTGATGCACGCCGGCCTCGAGGCAGCCATTCTGGTTCAAAATTACCCTTCAATGGAAGCGATCTCGATCGGACCAAACATCTTCGACGTTCACACGCCGCAAGAAAACATTGAGATTGACTCGGCTGAACGCTGCTGGGAATTTCTCACAGCACTCCTCGCTTCTCTCTGATCATTTCTACATCATCAACCCTTGTGACTTAATCGCTATCATCAAGCTTAGCTCGATCAAGCGACCACAGTCCAATCTAACCCGCGACCACATCTGTTCACTTGAACATGTGGTCGCTTTTTTTAAAAAATGAGGGTCTAAAAAACTTGACTTTATTGTCATTTTATGCTAATATTAAAAGTTAAAAATAGACCAAAATTTGGCCTAAAACAGTACTTTGTCAATTGATGTAGAAACAATCCATTTGATAGGGCCTATTTGCTTTTTAAGGATAGAGGGCAGGCAGGCCTTACCAAATCATATTTAAGAAATAATCTTTGAAGAAGGCCAAATCAAAACAATAGGACTTATTAATGAAAAGATTACTTATCGTTCTCATTGTGATTATTTTGCTGATTGGCCTTGCTAAGACAAATTGGGACCCATTCCATCGTCAACGTGACTTTATCGTCACGCAGCATGACCTTAATGGCAAAACAATTAAATGTTGGGCGATTAGAAAGGGTCACCTAACCACCACGGACAAACGCTTGGCATGGACAGACCCTTTAACCGGTGCAATGGTTGAACTTTCCGAACAGTGGGATTTCGCCATTGTTCATCAGGAAAATTTTGCTGAGGCGGCAAAAATACTGGGCGTTGAGCTGGAAAAAATTCAGAATGGAAAATACGTCGAGTAAATTCCGAAGTCTGAACAAACCACAGCAAATACTGTGAATACAGACGGGTCTGACAAAATAACGCTCAGCCCACATTATACCACATCAATTTACCAGGCCTAAATCGCGATCACTTGCGACCACAGCCCGAACAACCCTGCGACCACCTCTGTTTATTGAACATGTGGTCGCTTTTTTAATCAAAAAAAAGCGGAATCAAATTAATGACTCCGCAAAAACATAAATCGCGATGATGTTGGTAGTTTGTCAGCATGACTGAAATATTCCAAATACTATGGCAAGTATAAGGAGAATCCGGAAATACTTCTTAAAAAGCAAACCAACCGCGATTATAAAACCCCAGATGATAATGAACATTCCACTCCCAGCAATGACTTTATTTGATTACTTTCATCCTATACCCTATTCTTTTTAATAGCAATGATTATTTTACGACATCCCGATGTTCCGACTTTAGGTCGGAAATCGGGATCCCGATTTCGCCTTTGGCGAACATCGGGACTCTACTTATAACATTTCAAGACGCTTAATTATAGCTAATACTAAATAAAATATAATATCCTTCATTAAAAATACCCATCAATTGTTCCACGTGGAACATTTTTTAATGCTAGTATTTAAAAACTAAAAAACAGACCTAAGTCCGTCATTATTCATTATTCAAAATTCATTTTTACTCCTAATCGTTCATCACAAATAAAATTGAAAAAAACAGAGTGAAAGCGCCAAGGGCAATAATACCCGGTAATTCATAATCAACACCCCAAAACAAATTTGTTACCAAAACAACCATGCAAAGCACATAACAAATGCCAACTAGAACTGCTAAATAATACTTTGCCCACCTGGTATTCATATGACTATAATTATATCAAGATTTTTTATTCTTTGCCAGCTAGATACTTTTCCGCTTCCAAAGCAGCCATGCATCCTAAGCCGGCCGCGGTAATAGCTTGGCGATAACGCCAGTCCGAAACATCACCGGCTACAAAAACGCCCTCTATTTCTGTTAAAACATTGTTTTTTGGCTGAATATAGCCAAGTTTGACTAATTCCAACTGACCAACAAACGGCTCGGTGTTAGGAATATGGCCAATGGCCATAAATACGCCGTCGATTGCCATGACGGCGCTTTTTTGCGTCTTGCTATTGACAATTTTGACATTTTCCAGTTTAGATACTCCAGAATACTCTATAACTTCCGAGTTTAGTAAAAATTCAATTTTAGGATTTTTCTTGGCTCTTTCCAACATAAATACCGAGGCCTTAAATGAGTCGCTTCGGTGCACAATATACACTTTTTGGGCGAATTTTGTTAAAAAGTTGGCCTCTTCCATAGCCGAATCTCCCCCGCCAATAACCATAATTTGCTTGTTACGGTAAAATGCGCCGTCGCATGTGGCACAAGTATGCACTCCTTTGCCTAAAAATTCCTCTTCTCGGGGTAATCCTAGCATTCTGGATCTGGCACCGGTTGCAATAATAACTGCCTCGGCTTCATATTTAGCTTTTTCTGTAGTAACAATTAAGGGTTTTTGGCTAAAATTAACGGAAATTATCTGTTCAAAAACCAGTTTTGCGCCAAATTTTTGCGCTTGAAGGCGCATGTTTTGCACTAAATCAGGCCCCATTATGCCATCAACAGACCCCGGCCAATTTTCTACTAAAGTTGTAGTTGTCAGCTGACCGCCGGGCTGTTTTCCCTCTAAAACTAAAGGAGCCAGATTAGCTCTGGCTGCATAAATGGCCGCTGTTAACCCAGCAGGACCGGAACCTATGATAACAAGCTTTTCCATAGGAGTTAATATATATCAAACTCTGCCTTTCGATTCGCTGCGCTCACTCAAGGCACCATTCGACCCCAAAAACGAGTGGTTGAAATCCGAGATTTAGCGAGGATGGAAACCATGAGCGACCATGAACCGCAAGGTTCATGGGAGTCGAATGGTGGACCCAAGCGGGCTTGAACCGCTGACCTTCTGCATGCCATGCAGACGCTCTAGCCAACTGAGCTATGGGCCCATGATGTTGTAAATAATACTGCAATTTTATTAAAAAATCAAGTTTATGATTTTTAACTATTTTTACCCAATGCTGGTATCCCGATCAGGAATCGAACCTGAATCTAGACGTTAGGAGTGTCTTGTTCTATCCATTGAACTATCGGGACACAAAATGTTCCACGTGGAACATTTTTAAGAAAAAAATATATCTAAAAAGATAAATTTGGCTAATCTTGAGCAAAAAAATGTGTCGTAAAACGTTTAGAACAATTTTTGGGCCAAGGAGTCAATATAACCCGTTTTAACGTTAACTATAGTCAAAACAACTAGAGCAACTATAATTAGGCCAAACAAGCTTAAAACTCTGACAATATTTTTTTGAAGGTCTTGATGCATAGTTTTAAATTCTTCATCACTATAATATAATTCTTCTTGCTTGTCCACCTTTTATTAACTTTGACAGAATGCTTAACTTTAATTAGAATTCAACTGCTTCTACCCAAAGGAAGTAATAACCATTAAATTAATTATAAACTTATGTTTAAAGACGAACCAAACAAACAAAATAAAAATGCCGAAACCATAATCGGCCCCTCAGTAAAAGTAGAAGGTGATTTTATCGGCGACGGCAATGTGATTGTTGAAGGCATTGTTGTTGGCAATTTAAAAACCAAGGATCATTTAACTGTAGGTGCCGAAGCCAAAATTCAAGCCGAAGTGGAAGCATCAAGCGCACATATTGCCGGCGAGGTTAGCGGTAACATTAGCGTTACCGGAGAAATAGTTTTAACTTCAAGCGCTAAAATTAAAGGCGATATTTCGGCCAGCTCAATTTCTATTGAACGCGGGGCGCAAATTAACGGCCGAGTAAACATGGGCGGCAATCGCAAGCCGGAGTTGGTAGAAAAAGCTGAAGGCAAAAAATAATATTTATGTATCTCTACATTTACGATACTTTTTTAAGCAACAAAAAATATTATACCTTGCTTAATAAAATAGAAAATCGTTTGGCCGACTTGGAAATCAAGGGCCGTATTTGCCGTTTGAATATTTTAAAAAATATGAAAGAGGTGATTGAAGACGGCATCAAACAGGGCGTGGATACGGTGGTAGCGGTAGGTGATGATTTAACCTTTAGCAAAATAGTTAACATTATTGCCGAATTAAATATTACCTTGGGTATTATTCCGGTTGTTAAAAGCAAAATTGCCGAAATCTTGGGAGTACCAACTGGTGAAGCGGCTTGCGATATTTTAGCCCAACGCTTAACCCAAAAAATCGATTTGGGTAAAATTAACAACCAATATTTTGTGGATTCGGCCACCATTAACGATAGCAATGTTATTTTGACTTTTGATAAATTTCAAATCAGCCCGGTTTCCAAAAACGCGCTGGTTAGTATTTGCAATTTGGGCTTTTTGGCTGATAACCAATCAATTTACAAAGAGCGCCTATCTAACCCCACCGATGGTTTATTGGAAGCGGTTATCGCTCCAATTAAAGCCACTTTATTTAGCCAAAAATTAAAACAACAAAGCATTTTTCCTTTTAAAAAAATCCATATTGGCAGCAAGGGCGATCCCATTACGGTTACCATTGATCAGCAGGCGGTTTTTAAAACGCCGCTCGAGGTAGCTGTGGCGCCAAAAAAATTAAAGGTGGTGGTTGGCAGTAAAAGGTTATTTTAAAAAAGTAAGATAAAAAAATATGTGGGACCTTGATTAATCAAGGCCCCACATTTTGTTATTGGTAATTTTTTTGGCGCCAATTAATTTATCACCTCAACCTTGTTAGCCATTTTTTTTAAAAACCCAGGCCTGCTGGGCCACGCCAAAAACCGTAATCAATAGCCAGTAAAAGGTTAAACCGGCCGGCAATGAGGCACCGATAAACACCGTAATCAAAGGCATAAAATAAGTCATCTGCTTATTCATAATGGCCATGGCGTTATTGGCTCCGGGTTTGCTAGAAAGGGCGCTTTTGCCCATCATAATTTTAGATTGCCAAAACTGAGAAGCGCCGGCTAAGATGGCCATGATAACACTGGGCTGGCTTAAATTAAGCACACCCAAAGAAACGGGATTAATGGTAGTTGGATTGTAAATAAAAGAATAAACCAAATCCAAACTGCCACTGGATAAACCCACTCTAAAAACCTGATACACGGCAATTAAAAAGGGGAGTTGCAACAGCAAAGGTAAGCAGGAAGAAAACGGACTGACTTTTTCTCGTTTATATAATTCCATTAAAGCCGGACCCATTTTTTCTTTGTTGTCTTTATATTTTTCTTTAAGCTCTTCTATCTTGGGCTGGATTTCTTGCATGGCTTTTTGCGCTCTAATGGATTGGGCAAAAAACGGCCATAAAATAACTTTAACAAAAATCGTTAGAAAAATAATTGCCAAACCAATATCATGGCTCGGCACAATATTATAGAAAAAAACCAAAATATTAAATAGTGGTTGGTAAAGAATGGTGTGATAAATATTAAATAGCATAAAAAAATTTCTAATATTAAATTTTATCTACTCCGCCCGGATGAAACGGGTTGCACTTTAAAATTCTTTTAACGGTTTTTAAACCGCCCTTAAATAAGCCAAACTTTTCAATCGCCTCATAACCGTACTGGGAACAATGCGGATAAAACCTACAAAAACCGTGAGGGTGTTTATCTTTAAGCCAGCCGGTGTCGGGTGATAAGGTGGCCTGATACAAACGAATTATTTTTAAAACCAGAGCTTTCATAATTTCAAACTAATCTTTGATCTTTGATTTTGAATCCCTTTCCTTTAATGGAGACAGTAACTTCGCTTTATCAAACAATTCGGCCAAATCGCTTTCTAAAGTTTGATAATCTTTATCAATTGCCTCTTTTTTAACTACGATCATTAAATCAAAACCCGGCTTGATCTTATCCAGATGAAGCCGGATAATTTCGGTTAACCGCCTTTTAATGGTATTGCGCACCACGGCCTTTTTGCTGGTTTTAGCTGAAATAACAATGCCAAAACGGCTGCTGAGCTCTTTATTGGCCAAAACCTTGCCGTTAAAGAAAGTGGAATACGCTGGTTTGCCTTTTTGAGCCAAGCGTTTAAAATCATTTTCCAAAACTAAACGTTGGTCGCGCTTAAGCATTAATTATTTGGATTTAACGGTCAGTTTTTTCCGGCCCTTGGTGCGACGCCTTTTTAAAACCTTTTTCCCGGCCTTGGAAGACATTCTCTTTCTAAAACCATGGGTCTTGGCTCTTTTTCTTTTTTTGGGCTGGTAAGTTCTTTTTGTTGCCATAGAGTTAAATTAATATATTAATTGTTCTTATACTAACAATTTTTAGGCATTAAGTCAATGAGAAAGAAGTTTAAAATAATCGGGTGAAAAAACCTATTTATTATTGTTAAAAAACAATTCACACTTTATAAACAGTTAATGCACTAACAAGGGATATTTTGCTATTTTTCCATTTGTGTTAATATAGAACGGTCTTATTTCTCCAACTAAAACAAAATAAAAACATGAACAACGAACAACTGTGGCAAGCCGTTTTAGGCGAATTAGAACTCTTAATCAGCAAAGCCAACTTTACCACCTGGTTTAAAAGCACTTTTATCGTCTCGCTGGAAAACGAGCTGGTGGTTATTGCCGCCCCCAATGCTTTTACCAAGGCCTGGCTAGAAAAAAAATATGCCGAGCAGATTTTACAGGCCCTAAAAAATATTACCAACGAGGGTGTTAAAAGGGTTAACTTTACCGTAGAAACAAAAAAGCCGGCTTCGGGTAAACAGTTGGTTGATGCCGTAGCTCCCAGGACCCAGCCGACAAACCCCGAAAATAACGACAACCCTAATTTAAATAAATTCGGCTTAAACGAAAAATATACTTTTGAAAACTTTATCGTGGGTAAAGGAAACGAACTGGCGCACGCGGCCGCCAGGGCCGTAGCGCAAAAATTAGGCCAGACCTACAATCCTCTATTTATCTACGGTGGTGTTGGTTTAGGTAAAACCCATTTGGTCCAGGCAGTAGGTAATGAAATCCTACTTAACAATCCGAAGTTAAAAATTCTTTACATCAACAGTGAAAAATTTACCAATGATTACGTTCAGGCCATTAAATCCGGCCAAACCGAAAACTTTAAAAAGCAATATCGCACCGTTGATGTTTTGTTGGTTGACGATATTCAATTTATTTCCGGTAAAGAACAAACCCAGGAAGAATTTTTCCATACCTTTAATGCTCTTCACCAAAACAACAAGCAGATTATTTTAAGTTCCGATAGGCCGCCAAAGGCAATAGGCGATGTGGAACAACGCTTAATTTCGCGTTTTGAATGGGGGATGACGGCCGATATTAGCGCGCCTGATTTTGAAACTAGAATCGCTATTTTACAAGCCAAGTGCCAAGAAAAAAATTACTTTTTGGATCCGGAAACCATAGCTTTTTTGGCCGAAAACGTCCAAAACAACGTACGTGAGCTGGAGGGCGCTTTAAATAGGATAATCGGCTACCATGACCTAAATAACACCCAGCCGACCCTAGAATCCACCAAGCAGGTCTTACAAGCTCTAACAGCATCCAGCCCCAAGGGCAATTTAACACCTAAAAAGATTTTGCAGGCGGTTAGCACTTATTTTGACGTTTCCATAGAAAATATTGCCGGCAGTTGTAGGCGTAAAGAAATGGTTACACCCAGGCAAATTGTAATGTATTTAATGAGAGAAGAAATTAATTCCTCCTATCCTTCTATTGGCCAGGAGCTTGGTGGCCGTGACCACACCACTGCCATTCATGCTTGTAATAAAATAAATGATTTACTAGCTAGAGATGAAAAATTAAAAAATGATATTTTTTTGATCAAGCAAAGATTGTATCACAACTAATTGTTGTTTAATTTCTTTTGTAAAAGTTGAGGATAAATTAATAACAAAGATGTTAATTAACTAAGTATGGGGTGTTAAAAAATAATTTAGTTATACCCACAAAAAAATAAAAATAAAAGTTATCCCAAAGTTATTAAAAAATAACTACAGTTATCCCAACAATTAATAAACAGTGTGGTTTAAAAAACAACCAATAAATCCGAGAGTTAAATAATGTTTTCAACTTCTCCCCACCCCTTATTATTATTACAATCAATTATATATTTAAAATAAAAGGATTATGAAATTCACATGCACACAGGAAAATTTAAACAAAGGTTTAATGACGGTTGGCCATATTGCCAATCGCAATCTAACCCTACCGATTTTAAATAATGTTTTAATTAAAGCTACTGGTGGAGCAGTTACTTTAAGTACCACCAATTTGGAAATCGGCATTACCGCTTCGGTTAGAGGGAAAATAGAAAAACCAGGAGAATTTACTGTGCAAGCCAAATTGATTGCCGATTACGTTAATTTATTGCCGCGGGAAAATATTGAACTTGATCTGGAGGGCGATGTTTTGAATATAAAATGCGGTAACCACAAAACCAGTGTTAAGGGTATTGGTGCGGGAGAATTTCCTTTGATTCCGGAAATGGAAAAAGAAAAAATGATTTCATTAACATCGGCTGATTTAAAAAGCGCGCTTTCGCAAGTGATTTTTACCGTAGCGATAGATGAAACTAGGCCAGAAATAAGCGGAGTTTTGTTTTATTTTAGCGGAAAAAATCTAACCATTGTGGGTACTGATAGCTACCGTTTGGCCGAAAAGAAAATTGCTTTTAAAGGTGAGGTTTTGGGAGAAAAGAAAATTATTATCCCCTTAAGAACTTTACAAGAACTTTATCGTATTTTGACCGATGGTTCTGGTGCGGAAGTTTTAGTTTATACCAATGATAACCAAATTTTATTTAAAATCGGTGAAGAGGTGGAATTAACTTCCCGCTTGGTTGAAGGCCAATATCCCGATTACCAGCAAATAATCCCCACTGACTGCCGAACAAAAGCTAAAGTAAAAACCCATGAATTAATTAGGGTGATAAAGAGCGCCTCGCTGTTTTGTAAGCCCGGCATTAATGATGTTAAACTGTCTTTTATTCTTTCAAAAAACGAGCTGGTGGTTAGTTCCATTAACAGCTCGGTTGGTGAAAATATTGCCAAGGTAGATGTAGAAATAACCGGCACCGACAATGAAGCGATTTTTAATTACCGTTATCTTTTGGATGGCCTTAATAATTTGCCCAGCGACGAGGTAATGATAGAATTGGTTTCCAATAGCGCGCCGGGAATTTTAAAACCGGTTAAGGATGGTGATTATTTATATATTATCATGCCGATCAGGCAGTAAAGAAAACAAAAAATCCCGTAAAACCATTTTTACAAACCATCGTAGAGACGCACAATTGTGCGTCTCTACATTGTTTAAACCAATGTGATGATAAACGGGATTTTTTGTTTTTTAAAGATATTTTAATTTTCCCTTAACCTGATTAATTGAGGCGTAATGTTTATTTTGTAAAATGGTGGTTAATTCCCGATTGATTCTTTTAAAACAACCAACGCCTTGTTCTTGGAAAGCAGTGCCCACTTGCACAGCGGAGGCGCCGGCTAACAGGAATTCAAAAGCGTCCTGACCGCTTGAAATGCCCCCCACACCGACGATAGAGATTTTTTTAGGTAAGAGTTCGTAAAAGATTCTTACGTTCGCCAGAGCCGCCGGTTTGATGTATTGGCCGCCTAAACCGCCCAGGCCGTTTTTTGGTTTAATTATCGGCTGTTCTTTACCACCATCAATTACCAAGCAGTTCCCTAATGAATTGATGCAGGTTACAAAAGAAATGGGGTATTTTTTTATAATTTTAGCAATTTGCTGTTGGAAAGAAAGATCAAAATAAGCCGGTAATTTTATGCCCAAAGGTTTTTTACCCAATCGACTAATTTTTTTTAATATTTGTTCCACTGATTTAGGGTCGTAAGCTATCTGCGGTTTGCCGGCAATATTAGGGCAGGACAGATTAACTTCAATGGCGTTAACATCACTTTGTTGAAAGGCCTTAACCATAATGGGAAAGTCAGCGGCGCATAACCCGGCCACGCTGGCGAAGATCGGCTTTTTATATTTTTTTAAAACAGGGATCATTTTTAAATATTCCTGGTAGCCCAAATTTGGCAAGCCCATGCTTTGGATAGAGCCATAAGGAAGGCGCGCGTATCTTGGCTCTTTATTCCCGGTTCTAGCTTCCAGTGTACAGGATTTTATCATAATCGCCGATGAATCCGATTGGCCAATTACTTTAAGTTCGGGGAGCGTAACATCGCAGGGGCCCGAGGCGTTAAAGACAAATGATTTAAGTTTAATACCGGCAATAGTTGCGGGGTAGTTCATGGTTATTCCAAATTAATATTTATTTCTGGGCCAACCAAAGTTTGCCCATTATTATCAATTAACACCGGGTAAAGTTTATACTTGCCAACTTCAGGGATTTCCGACCAAGAAACGCTGATTTCGTTTTCAGTCCCGGGTTTTTTAAAGGCCAGCCAATGGGCGCTGGCTTCACCGGGTTTTTGATAATAAAAATCCGCTTTGCTGATTTTTTCCGGCTGGTTAACATTAATAGTTAACATTAATGGAAAGGTTGAGCGGTTAATGGTGCTGTTAGCGGTTGGTTTTTGCCAAGCAACGTTTAAATAATCAGCTCGGTCGATTGTTACCTTTACTTCAGCTTGATCCACATTGCCCAAATCATCATAGGCCTTAACCACTAAGTTATGTTGGCCGTTTATGCCTATGCTGGGCAAATCAAAAGATTGGTTAAAGGGTTCTTGGGTTAAAATGCCGATCATTTTATCACCAAAGTAGTATTCAATTTTTTGAATGCCCCTGGGAGCAGAAGCCGTTAGTTGAAAAGATATGGTTGCTTGATTGATGGTGTCGCCATCTTTGGGCGAAATCAAACTTAAACTTGGCCGATCGCTTAACCGATGCAAATTATCCTGATCGGTCGGCGGTAGTTCATTGGTAATATTATGCTCTTTGGCCCACTTGGCAACCGGTTCCTCCCAAGCATTGTATTGTTCATCTTTAGCCGGGTCTGACGGGATTGGCCCTAGCGGATCTTCTTTGTTAACATAATGTAAAATATCGTGCGCCTGCTTAAAAGTTTTTTCTTCAACCAATTGGGGCGGAGTAGCTTCGGTAGCAAGCATCCCTGTTGATTTATCAATTTTAACTTTAACTCCGCCAGCATCGCCGCCCAGCATGGGTTTACTTGGAATAGAGTAAGTTGGTTTAACAAAACCTTGTATTGGTAAATTGGCATTGGCCGCTTTCATGAATTTTTGCCAAATCGGCGCCGCAATTTGGCTGCCATCAGCGCCTTTTTTCATGGCCGTGTTATCACTATTGCCCACCCAAACTCCTACGGCAATCTGTGGAGTATAACCTAAGGTCCAGGCATCATGATAATCGTTAGTGGTGCCGGTTTTGGCGGCTACCGGCCGATCTCCCAAAGTTAAATAATTACTGGAGCCGAAAATAAAAGATCGGGCATTGTTGTCGGATAAAACATCGCTGGTAATTCTGGCAATGGCGGGTTCAATAACTTTTTGGGCATGAGGAGTTTGGAATTCTTCCAGAATATTTTTTTGATTATCTTCCAATTTTAAAATGGCACTGTAAGGCATTTTTGCGCCCTCGCGGGCCAAAGTAGCGTAGGCATTGGTATGTTCCAACAATTTAACTTCACCACCGCCCAGCACCAAAGAAAAACCAAAACGGCTGCGATCGCCCAAAGTGGTGTAGCCCAAATTATCAGCCAGATTTAAAACATTATCCGTGCCGGTTAAGTAAATCATTTTAACAGCCGGAATATTTAACGAACCGGCCAAGGCCATTCGCAGCGAAACCGGCCCGTGCTCTTGTCCATCGTAATTATGAGGCGTGTAAGGCCCTTGGGGCGTAATAAAATTGGTTACTAAATCATAGACCATGGTTTCGGGCACATAGCCCTTGGCAAAAGCCGCCGTATACACAATGGGTTTAAATGAACTACCCGGCTGGCGCGGAGAAATGGCCACATTAACTTGGCCATCAATGGTATCGTCAAAAAAATCTTTGCTGCCCACCATGGCTAAAATTTGCCCTGTTTTTACATCAATAGCCACCAAGGCGGCATTGCCGGCATCAAAATTAGTTAAGTTTTTCTCGGCCTGTTCTTTAATAATCGTTTCGGCCTGCTGTTGCAAATCAAAATCCAGGGTGGAAATTATTTTCCAACCACCCTGCTCAACCAAAGCATCGCCGTATTTTTCGGCCAATAATTCTTTAACAAAAAACACAAAATGCGGAGCAATGATTCCTTCAATCCGGCTTTTAAAAGTTATTTTTTCGGCCTTGGCATCTGCGGCCTGTTCCGGGGTAATATAGCCAAGCTCAACCATTTGATCCAGGGCGTATTGCTGTCTGCCAAAGAGTGCATCTAAGTGGCTGCCCCAAGGCGAATAATATGAAGGCGCCTGCGGTAGGGCGGCCAGTACCGCGGCCTCGCCCAAAGTTAATTCTTTGGCGGATTTGCCAAAATAATAATTGGCAGCCGCTTCAATACCATAAGCAGTTGAGCCGTAAGGGATTTCATTAAAATACATTTGCAAAATTTCATCTTTGGAATATTTTTTTTCAATTCGGTAGGCCAAAATCAATTCTTTGATTTTTCTGGTAACACTTCTTTCGTTGGTTAAAATAGCATTTTTAATCAATTGCTGGGTTAAGGTGGATCCGCCCTGGGCTTTTTTACCTTTGAGGGTTTGTAAAATTACTCCCCTAATCATACCGGTTATAGAAAAACCACCATGTTCATAAAAACGCTGGTCTTCTAAGGCCAAGGTGGCTTGCACGGCGTAACTTGGAATTTCGGTTAAAGAAATAATGGTTCTTTTTTGGTTGCCATGGATATCGTAAAGCAAATGTTCGCCGGTGCGATCGTAAATTTTGGTGCTTTGGGCCACATCGCGCTCCACCAGTTTATTGGGATCAGGTAAATCTTTAGAAAGCCAGGCAAATAAGCCCACCAAAGTTAAACAACCAAATAAAATAACCGCAATCAAATGCGGCCAATAGCGTTTAAATAAATTTTTCCAATCAAATTGCCCTTTTTTGGGATTAAAATGAATGTCAAAAAATCTGCCCTTTATTGGCTTGCGTCCGATGATTTTTGAAGGGCGCTCCTTTTCCCAATCATTGGGCGAATGGATTTTATGCTGTAAGTGAGGAATGGGCATTTGTTGCTTTTGTTGAGTTAATCCGGCTCCGCTGATTAATTTGCTGATTTAGTGGTTTAACTCTTGTATTATAGCAAGATAATGATATAATTTGAATATCAAAATTATGCCGAAGATTACCATAAATCAGGAAAAAATTCAAGAGCTGCTCACCCGTGGAGTAGATGAGGTGATTAATTTGGAGCACCTCAAAAAAAGATTGTTGGCCGGAGAATGTTTAAGGATTAAATTGGGTATTGATCCCACTAGCCCCAATATTCATTTGGGAAGGTCTATTCCGCTATTAAAGTTAAAAGATTTCCAAGAGCTTGGACACCAGATTGTTTTTATCGTGGGTGATTTTACCGGCGTAATTGGCGATACTTCGGATAAGGATTCAGAGAGGCCTATGCTTACATCTGAAGTCATTAAAAAAAACATGAAGGATTATGCCAAGCAGGCGGGCAAGATTATTGATCTTAAAAAATGTGAAGTCCATTATAATAGCAAATGGTTGAAAAAATTAACTTACGATAAAATCGGTGAACAAGCCGATCAGTTTTCGGTAGCGGAATTTATTGCCCGAGATAATATTAAAAAAAGATTGAACGAAGGTAAACGAGTTTCTTTACGTGAAGTTCTTTATCCTTTAATGCAGGGATATGATTCGGTTATGGTAAAGGCAGGTGTAGAGCTAGGCGGAACCGATCAACGCTTTAATTTGTTAGCCGGCCGGAAATTGCAAGAAAATGCTAAACCTAAGCAAGAGGCTCAGGATATTATAATGACTTCTTTAATTGAAGGTTTGGATGGGCGTAAGATGAGTTCTTCCTGGGGCAATGTAATTAATTTGACCGATAAACCTAAAGACATGCTTGGCAAAGTCATGAGAGTTGATGATGGTCTTATTATTAAATACTTCATTCTAACTACTAGGATCCCGATGATTGAAATTAATAGTTATGAAAAACAATTGACATCGGGCACAAATCCCAAAATAATTAAGGAAAAGTTGGGTTATGAAGTTGTTAGAATGTATTATGGTGAGAAAATTGCCAACAAGACGTTATTGGATTTTAACAAAAAGTATAGAGACAAAGAATCGCCAGATGACATTGAAAAACTTATAAGTGAAAATGCGAATGAAACCATTATAGATTATTTGGTTAAAGAAGGAATTATTGGGTCTCAAAATAAAATCATTCCTTCGCGGTCACAATTTAAAAGACTTATTGACGCTGGGGCTGTAAAGGTTAATAATAATACAATGTTGTCACATTATGCTACAATTAGAGATTTAATGACTCAAGATGCCGAAATAGTTCTTAAGATAGGAAAATTTTCTGATTATATAATAAAAGTAAATTTGAAGAACAGAGAGGTTTCTCAGACTTATAAAACTAAATATCAGGATAATTTAGATATTGAACAAGCAAAAACTGATGTTTTTAATTATGTAGAGGTTGATAATGATGAAATTCATGAAGAGCAAAATATTTATAAAACAAAAAGTAATTTATTTTATTAAATAATTAAAAAAAGAATATGAAACATAATTGGAGTATTATATGTGGTGGATCAATAATTGACCAAGATACAAATCAAATTTCTTTGATCAATGCATTGGAACAATTAAACTTGCCCAAAGAAGCTTTTGGTAAACCTTTAAATATATCGTTTCATGTGATTAGTTATTTCACCGAGGCGGATACTAGTAAAGAAAAAAAAATTGAACAAGTAATTAAATTGCTAGACCCACAAAACAACCTAATAAAAAAAGTTGAAATACCCGTCACTATCCCAGAAAAGTTTGGCAGATTTAGATTGAGAAACGTTATAAAAGGAATGGACATTTCTATCCCCGGAATGTATAAATTTCTTTTATCTATAAAAGAAGGTAATGATAAATTAGTGGACATAGCGGAGCTAGAAATTGAAGTATTATTGAAAAAATAAATTAATTATAGAGGTGTTTTTAAATATCAAGATGGTTTTTATTGACATTTTCTTATTTATTTTATAGGATAATTATAATCAAACAGGGTCATTAATGCCTAAAAAGGCAGTAAGACCCTGTTTTTATTATTAAAAATAATTTTATGCTAAGAGATTATAAAAAATGGCATAGTTTAAAAAAAACTATTGAGGACGCTTTTATTGAAAAACTTTTTCGTGAAAGAGAAGTTTGGTGGTGTTCCTTGGGGGCGAATGTCGGTTTTGAGCAAGATGGCAAGCATGACCAATTTGAAAGACCGGTTTTAGTTTTGCGTAAATTTAGTAAGGGTATGTTCTGGGGGTTGCCATTAACTTCTAGACCAAAACAAGGGCCTTTTTACATGTTATTTGATTTAAAAAATACCCCCGCCACAATCTTAATGTCTCAATTGCGCGTTTTAAGCTCCAAAAGGTTGATTAGGCGAATTGGCAAAATAAGCAGTAAAACCTTTTTAACAATCCAAATGGGAATTGTTAGTTTATTAGAAATTAAAACGGATCCCCTATACGGGGATCCTCGGGTGCCTAATGGCAATTGATATTTGCATTATAGCAAGTGTAAAAAAATTGTCAAATTTTTGTGGAATTAGCGTTTTTCGATTAGCCCCTCGCGATTGCTCGAAACTCGCACGAGGCCCATGGCAGGTTAATTAAAGTTTTACGCTATTGGCGCAAGTAATAGCGATGGCCAAGGCATCGGCCGCGTCATCGGGCTTGGGTACGGCTTTTAAATTAAGCATAACTTTAACCATTTGTCCTACTTGGTTTTTATCGGCTTTGCCGTAGCTGGTTAAGGCCTGTTTTACTTGCAAGGGGGTATATTCAAAAAAAGGCAGATTATTTTGAGCAATGCACATTAAAATAACGCCTCTGGCTTGCCCAACAGTTAGCGCGGTTTTAACATTTTTACAAAAAAACAATTCTTCCACCGCTATGGCATCGGGCCGGTATTTTTTAATAATTTTGGTTAATTCTTTTTGCAAAGAATTTAAGCGATCTATAAATTTTGCTTTAGAGGATGTAGTAATAGAACCGCAGTCCAAGTAATTTAATTTTCCGGCTTCCTTGGTAATAATTCCCCAGCCGGTATCGGCTATGCCAGGGTCTATGCCTAGAATTATTTTTGACTTTTGCATCAAGTTTATTGTTTTGGTTAAATTTTGACAGCATTGTCATCTCGAGCGGAGCAAAGCGGAGTCGAGAGATCCCTTAAAAGATTTCTTTATACGTCCTCCCCGCAGTCGTGCTTAGTCAAAATGACAAATATTTTAGATATCGGCATTGGAATAAAAGTTACTAACGTCATCGCAACCTTCTAATTCTTCAAAAAATTTAATCACGGTTTCTTCATTAGGCGCCTTAACTAAGTCCTTGGCTACGTATTCCAAACCGGATTCTAAAATTGGCAGGTTTAGGCTCAATACTTTCTTTTTAATATTTTCAAATTGATCGGGGCTGGTGTAAATAATTACCCCTTCATCTGTTTTTAGATCATCCGCCCCGGCATCAATTAAAGCCAATTCTTCTTCATCTGATAATTTTTCTTTATCCAAGGTAATAACGCCTTTATGGTTAAACATCCAGGCCGTAGCGCCTGGTCCGCCTAAGTTGCCGTTGTACTTATTTAAAATATGTTTAACTTCCGAAACCGATCGGTTTTTATTATCCGTTACAATTTCCATAACCAGGGCAATGCCACCCGGACCATAGGCCTCGTAAATCATTTCTTCAATCTGCTCGCCACCAAGCTCGCCCGTGCCCTTTTTAATGGCTCGGTCAATATTTTCTTTGGGCAAGCGAAATTCCTTGGCTTTTTCAATGGCCATTCTTAATTTAAAATTGCTTTCGGGGTCGCCACCGCCACGCGCCGCGACGGAAATAATATTAGCTAATTTGGTAAAGTTGGCGGATTTTTTGGCATCCACGCCTTCTTTACGGTGTTTGGTGGTGGCCCACTTGGAGTGTCCAGACATATTATTTGAGTGTTAAATTATTGGATATGCCAAGTTTAGCCCTAATTTTCAAAAAAATCAAGAGTTTTTGGCTTATTTTGGCTTATTTTGGTATAATAAAGCAATAAAATTAAGATAAAATTATGAATCAAGCAGACCTGTCCGCCGAAGCTCAAAGAGCGAAAGCAGAACAAAATTATCTAAAATCCATTGAACTATTGCCAGCTCAAATAAAGCAATCATATCAAGAAGCGTTAAAGTTAACATTGCCCTTAAGCTACTCTGGAGTAAATAAAATTGTAGTATGCGGTATGGGCGGATCGCAATTGGGCATTGATTTGATTAACGCTTTATTTAGTCAAGAATTAAAAGTGCCGATTGTTCAAGTTCGGGATTACAGTTTGCCGGGTTTTGTTGATGATAAAACCTTAATTTTGCTGATGAGTTATTCCGGTACAACAGAAGAAGTGTTAACTGTCAGTAAAAAATTATCAAGTAAAAATAAAGTTATTGCCATTACGGTTGGCGGAGAGTTAACAAAAGTTGCCCAAAAAAATCATTGGCCTCTTTACCAAATTAATCCCGTTAACAACCCCTCGGGCCAACCCAGAATGGGCACTGGTTATTTGGTTGGTTCGGTAGTTGCCGTTTTGCAAAAATTAAAGTTATTGGCAATCAATCAAGCGGTGGTTAATGAAATGATTATCGGAGCCAAATTAAATCAAAGCTTAAAACTCAAAGCTAAAAAAGTAGCCAAGTTATTAAAGGGTAAAACACCGATTATCGTGGCGGCCGAGCATTTGTTTGGCAATGCCCATATTATGACCAACCAAATAAATGAATCTGCTAAAAACAGGTGTTACTATTTTGCCTTGCCCGAACTTAACCACCATTTGTTGGAGGGTTTAAATTTTCCCGCTTTAACCAAAAAGGGTTTGTATTTTTTATTTATCGCCTCCAAAAATTATTATTTAAGAAATCAAAAACGTTTTATTTTGACTCAAAAAGTTGTAGTTAAACAGGGGATTAATGCGGAGCAACTGCTGGTTGGTAAAACCAAAATAAATGAAGCGATGCAACTGCTTGGTTTAGGCGGGCTGCTTTCTTACGAACTAGCCAAAATAAATAAAGTTGAACCGGATAAAATCCCTTGGGTTAATTATTTTAAAGATCAATTAGGAAAATAGGTTGTTGTTCAATATATGCTCAGTAAACTGCAGCTATTTTTTAGACATATCAATCAACGATATTATTTTGACTATTTTGCCATTTTTTTTGTCGCCTTAACTTTATTTAGCTGGCTGCAATCAAGCCCTACTTTGCCGGAACCGGATTCTTTTTACCATGCTAAAATGGCGGTTATGTTTTCGGAGGGCAAGATCTTGCATCAGTTTCCCTGGTTGCAGGAAACCGGTCTAAAAAATGTTTTTGTTGACCACCATTTTTTATATCATCTTTTGCTGGTCCCATTTGTGACCCTATTTAATCCTTTAATTGGAGTTAAAATAGCTACTGTTTTGTTTGCCAGTTTTTTGGTTTTAAGCATTTATTGGCTATTTAAAAAATTTCAAATCAAGTACCCTTTTCTTTTTGTGATTGGTTTGCTAACTGTCAGCCCTTGGTTGTTTAGAGTTAGCTTGGTTAAAGCCCCGGCGTTGGCATTAATTGGACTGATTTTAGCTTTTTATTTTATAGTACATCAAAAGTGGCTGGGGTTATTTTTAATTTCTTTTTTATCTGTTTGGCTTTACGCCGGCTGGCCGATTATTTTGGTTTTAACTTTTGTTTATTCGGCAATTTTTAAAGTCATGGAAAAATGGCGCAAAGAAGAATCAATTTGGCACAAGCTAAGGCATTTGTTTAATGCAATAAACCATCGGGCGCCTTATTTGGGTTTAGCTTATAGCATCTTGGGCGTAGGGGCGGGCATAATTGTAAATCCTTATTTTCCGGCCAATTTAAAATTTTATTGGCAGCAAATTTTTGAAATTGCCGTAGTTAATTATCAAAAAGTAATTGGTGTGGGTGGAGAATGGTACCCTTATGGTTTTTTAAAATTAATTTCGGATGCGCCTTTGGCCTGCTCGTTATTATTAATCAGCTTGTTGTTATTTGCCTTAACCTTAAAAAAGCAATCGATCTATTCGGTTACTTGGGGCGTTTTAGCTGTGTCTTTTTTATTGCTGACTTTAAAATCACGTCGGCAGGTGGAATTTTTTGTGCCCATAACTTTTATTTTTGCCAGCTTTTGCTTTAATGATTATTTAAAAAAATTTGCCAAATTCCGGCATGAATTTTTTCCCAGCTTTGGTTGGCGGGCCTTTTTTGCCCCAGCTTTTGTTTTGTTGGGTTTGTGTTTTGTAATTATGGCGCCTGGCAATTTAGCTAAGGCCAAACATGATATTGCCCGGGGTTGGAATTTAAAACACTATCAAAATTCCGGCGAGTGGTTAGTTAAAAACACACCCGAAAAGTCGATTATTTTTAACGTTGATTGGGATGATTTTCCGGCTTTATTTTATTACAATAGCCATAATTATTATTTAACCGGTTTGGATCCGACATTTATGTACCAAAATAATCCGGCAAGATATTGGAAATATGTTAACATCACCCTGGGTTTAGAGCCGATAAAAATGGCTCAACAAATAAAAAATGATTTTCAATCCGCCTACGTTTTTTTGGATTTAAAGCATGAATTATTAAACAAACAATTAAAGTTTAATTCGTTTTTTAAAAAAGTTTATGAAGATAATGAAGCCAGAATTTATCAGTTTAATCCCTAGTTATTTAAAAACTATGGGCCGGCATTGTTTAACGCCGATTTTTTGGTTAAGCTTGTTTTTTTTAGGTTGTTTAATGCTGGTAAATTTATATTTTGGTTTGCCCATAAGATCTTTTGATACCATTAAAGGCATGCAGGCCCTAACCCTAAATCTTCTTTTTTTTATTTTATTTTTTTATTTTTACCACGCGGTTTTTTCTTTAAATAAATGCACCGGCGTTGTTGTTATTATTAAAAAAACTTTTATTTCAACCTTAAAATTCTTTTTAAGGGTTCTGCCTTTTTTTATTTTTTTGTATATTTATGATTCCATTCACGATGTTACCCATCTTATCAACTCCGGCGAGTATGATGCCGGGCTTATTAAACTGGACCAGTGGTTATTATTTGGACGCGATATTGCTTTGGTTTTGGAGCGCTTAATTAACCCCGGTTTAACCGGCTGGATGGCAATTAGTTATATTTCCTATTTTTTATTTTACTTTATTGGTCCGGTTTTTTATTTTCTTTACGCCAAGGGCAGGTTTTTTGATTTGGTTTTAGGCGCAATTATTTTAACTAATTTTTTGGGGTTGTTGGGTTATATTGCCGTACCCTGTGTAGGCCCACTATTGGCTCAAAAAAATTTATTTACCCAACAATTAGTTATGCCCTCCGGAGAAATTTATTTAAGTTCCGGCGATTTGGCAGCGGCCTATGTTAATAACAGGGGATCTTTTCATTGTTTTCCAAGTTTGCATTTTGGCGTTACATTTGTCTGGCTGTATTATGCCTGGAAATTGCTGCGTAAACATAAATGGCTCAAGTATTTTTATTATTTTCATTGGCTGGTGTTTTTGCCTTTGTGGTTTTCTACCTTGTATTTAAGGTGGCATTACGTTTCTGATTTAATTGGCGGACTGATAGTGGCCATGTTGGGTATTACCTTAGCTAATTGGTTAATTAAAATTAAAGAAACGTCATGATGTTGCGATGGTTTAAAGATTTGCCACGGTCAGAAAGACGATTTTTTATCATTTGCGCCATTGTAGTTTTGTTTTTATCTACTTTGCCGGTGTTAACGGGTTTTATGTTGGCGCATGGCCAAATTTATACTGATCGAGTTTATTTGGGTGGAGCGGATAAAATGGTTTATTTGTCGCAGATTGAAGAGGTCAGTCAGGGCCACTGGTTATTGCATAATTTATATACTGCTGAACGGCAAATTCCGTATCTTTCTCCCTTATGGCTTGTTTTGGGGTTGTTGGCCGGCTTATTTAAACTGGCTCCACTGTTGGTGTTTCATTTGGTTAGAATTTTGTTTGGCGCCATTTTTTTGTTTTTGGTCTATTATTTGCTCCTTAAAATTTTTACTGAATCATTCTGGAGAAAAACCAGTTTTTTGATTGTTGGCCTTAGTTCGGGCCTGGGAGTTTTTACGGTTTTTAGGCCCTGGACCGATGCTAATATGGTTAGATATTTTGGTTCGGATATTTGGTTTAGTGAGGGTAATTCTTTTTTAACCTTAGCGCACTCGCCTCTGTTTATTTTATCGCAGATTATTTTATTGGTTATTTTTGGCTGGTTAATTAACCGGTTAAGCAAGGCCGGCTGGCTTGAATCGGCCTTAATGGGTTTACTTATTTTTTTTCTAGGCATTATTCATCCCTATGATTTAGTAATTGTTGGCGCGGTAGGCGGTGTTTGGTGGCTAGTTAAGATCATTTTAGCTAAGCGTTTTTTGTGGAGAGAATTTTTTAAGCTATTAATCTTATTGATTAACGCTTTACTTGCCGTTGGCTACTTTTTTTATTTAATTAATAGCAGCCCGGCTTTTGGGGGCTGGTTTGACCAAAATATTACTTTATCGCCAGGCCTAATTAATTACCTCATAGGTTACGGTTTACTGGTTCCATTTTTTATTTTAGGCGTTAAGCCTGCTCTGAAGAGCGGTAATAAGTATTTATATTTTTTGACGGTTTGGGGGGCTGTGGCTTGGTTTTTGCTTTTTTTGCCGTTACCATCCCAAAGAAGATTTGGTAATGGCATGCATATACCAATGGCTATAATCGCTGTTTATGGTACCTATTGGGTGTGGCAGAGCATTAAAAACAGTCGCGTGATTATTTATTTGCAAAAGATTTTTGTTTGGCAGACCATTTTACAAATCATCTTTTTTGTTTTAATTAGTAGTAGTTTATTTTCCGTGGGCGCAAAACTGGCCATGCAAAGTTATTATCAAAAAAATATCTATTTACAGCCATCAGAAGCCAACGCTTTGTTGTGGTTAAAAAATAATATCGATAAAAACAGCGTAATTTTAAGCGAACACTTGGTTGGCAATTTTATTCCGGCTTTTACCGGTCGGTTTGTTTATTTGGGGCATGGGCACCAAACCAACCGCTGGTCCGAAAAAATGGTTAAGGTGGAACAATGGTTTTTTGCCACCAATAATGATGATGCCCAAAAATCCTCCTGGCTTATGGCCGAAGGCATTGATTATGTTTATTTTGGGCTTAATGAAAAAACTTTAGGCAGTTTTGATCCTTTTGTTAAGCCCTATTTAAGCTTGGTTTGGCAACAAGGCGAGGTGGCAATTTTTAAGGTCAAATAACGAGTGTTAGCGATTGAAGGGAAATTCCAAGGCAGCTTCTTCAGTCAATATTTTAGGAACAGCCGACCTAAGACCGTTGATAGTTAAAAATCCCCTTTGTTTGATTAGTTGGAGATAAACTTTGTTATTATTGATATTGATATTTTGAGGCAATAAAAACCAATAGTTGTTTTTAATAATTTCTCCTTTTTGCCAGTTGGAGGTAGGGTAAAGTCCATAGGCCAGCGGGTAGGTTTTAGTATGGATTATCTTACCCTGATGATTTTTTATAATCAGTCGTAATTGCCAATTATCGGCAATTTTTTGTTGAGCGGAAAAATATAAACTAATTGGCAAAATATTATAATTTGGTCTGTTATTTTCTAAATTTGACCAACCCAAGAATTTAAGACCATTGTTTAAGTCGAGGTATTCTTTATTAACAATTTGGCTATCATTTTTTTGGATTTCATATAAAGATACGCCAACAGTGTTTGTTTTTTTGAAAATTGCCAAGGTGTCGGTTACTTTTATGGCCGAAAAACCTTGTTGGCTAATTAAATTTCTAATTCTTTCATCTCCGGTCGGATAGATATCCCGCCACAATTTGCTATTGGGAAATTTAACTTCGTAAATTAAAAAATCTTCAAAATCAATGGCGAGCACATCAAGATTGTTGGGCAGCGCATAAGGCAGATCACTTAACTGTTTTTTGCCAATAAAACCATAATGAAGAGCGTAGATATTTTTTCTGCCAGAAAGATTGGTTAAAAATTCGTACGTGGCCACCGTTTTAGCTTCGGCCGGAATTTCTTGGAGCCATTCTTTTTTAAGGGCATTTATTATCGCTGATTTTTTAAAGAATAAATTGTTAGCCGCAGCTGGAAGTGGCCCCAGAGTAAGCAAACCATAAGTAGTGGAAATTAACAGTAAGATAACAACAAGGGGTTTGTTTCTTCTTAAAAATCCAATCAAACCGCTTTTTCTTTCCGGTTGACTAAGTTGGGTTAGAGCATAAATTAAACTAATAAATAGAGCCGGCATAAGCAAGCTAGCATAGTGCAGTTTTAGAGCCACAATATGATAGGATCCGCTGCCTAGAATTAGCTGGGCGTAAATTGGTAGGGCTAGTAAGAGGTATTTTGGTTTAAATAAGTTTAAAAAGCAAAACGGTAAAAATGCCATTAGGCCAAGTAGCGTGCTGTTAAGAGAAAAGATATGTGACAGGGTTTTGGCTGGATTAAAAAAGAAGTTATAGGTCATCTCTTTGATATTTGTACCTAGCCAGCCGTAGTAATAAATAAATTTGTAAGTGCCGCTGGGTGTAAAATGCGAAATGATTTTTAAAGCTATGACAAACCATGTGCCGCCTAAAATCAGAGGAGTTAAAATCCATTTTAAACTCCTTTTTTCAATTAAACCGATGATGCCAAACATTAAGATAACTAAAGCAACATCTTCTCTGACTAATAAAGAGAGAAGACAAAAAATCAAAAAAGGTAGAAACTTTTTTTGTTGATAATAATAGAAAGCAAATAGCAGTAAAGGTATGGCAAAAGGCAAAAGATGGAATTCAAATAAATTAATATTTTGAACAAAGGGATTTAACAACCACAAAACAGCTATTAGTAATGACCATAATGGCGATAATTTTTGCTTGGCAATTAAAAAGATTGGCCAAGCGGATAAAGCTAAAATTAAACTTTGTAAAACTAATAGAGTAATAGGATGTTGGAAAAAATAATATAAAGGCAGTAGAGCAATAATAAACAATTCCAAATGGTCGCCCAGGTAAGACCCAGGATGAATGGTAAAGCCGAATAAATTGCCATTAACGGAATTAAAAAAAACCTGATTATAAATTGCCAGATCCAACCCATTGTAACCGAACTGAAAATATTTCCAAATACAAATGCCGGAAAATGCCAAAAAGTAACCGGTTATAGCCAGCCAGAGGCATAACAGAGGTTTATTATTAATATAATTAATTATTTTTTTCATTGTATATATTTATTTATCGGCAGACAAAGTAATTTTATTTTTTAGCGAGCATCTGTTTGAGTGAAGCCCAACAAGCCATAGGCGAAGTTGGGCAAGCGAGTTATGGGAGCAAAAAATAAAATTACTTTGTCTGCCATTAGCTATTGAGTAAATTTTAGCTTATTTAAGGATTTAAGACAAACAAAAACCCGCCAAACGGCGGGTTAAGTGGGAGTGGGAAAATTTATTGTATAGGCCGGCATTTATTGTCTCGGCATTCAGTATTATCCAGGTTATAGATATTGGTGCATTGGTAATCACTCGTACAGGCCGGCGCTTGTTCGCCGGTAAAGATACAGCTGTTACTATTGTTACAGCTCCAATTTGGGCCAAAATCCTTAACACAATCGGCATCTTTAGAACAACTGCCATCGGGGTTGCCGCCAGCGGGGATACCATAGTAGTAATCGGTGGTTGTGCGAGTAACAATGTTGGTTACATAAGCAACAATTATGCCGGCTGATAAAATTATAACTAAGCCGATAATGGAATTTTTTAAGCGATCCTTGGCGCCTTGTATTTTATCTTCTTCACCGCCCGAGCTCATCCATTGGTAGCCGGCATAAATAATGCTGATCACGAAGTAAATGCCTAAAAAGCCCAAAAGGTAATTAATAATATTAATGGTAATTCGCCGGGGTCCGGCCTCGGTTGTTGACAAATTTGCGGCGCCAGCGGCATTTTTAAGCCGATCTAAAACGGTCGTATTTTTAATTTGAGCCAAGACAACTTGGGCAGTTAAAAAAGACAGCAATAAATTTAAACCCAAAAAGATTTTTTTAAAAAGTTTCATAAGTATCTATTGGATATGGAAGCATTAAAAAAACTAATAACCAACAAAGCCAAAGAATAAGAAATCATAATAACCACAAAACCCAAAATGGCATTTTTCATTCGGCTTTTGGCTTGTTCGATGGTTTCATCATTGCCTCCGGCGCTCATCCACTGGTAGCCGGAGTATAAAATCATAATTAAAAAGAATAAAGCCACAAACCCCAAAGCATAAGTGATTATCTCCGTCACAATAGTGATTTTGGTAATCGAAACATTAGTGTCAAATCCGGATTTGTCGGCTAAATTTCTAAACCTTTCGTCAGGCGTAATGGCTAAAAGAGCATTTACTGGCAGTAAAAATAAACCCAATGACCAAAGTATTTTTTTTATATTTTTGCTAATCATAAAATCAAAATTAAGGATTTGGTTCAACAGGCGTTTCTATGCCCGTATCGGGTGTTTTTAAAAATCGGCTGTTAAAGTAAGTCCATAAAGTATTGGTTACAATGAATGCCATAAGCGTAATAGCTAAACCGACTAAAGTGTGACCTATTTTTTTCTTGGCATCGGTTATTTTTTCTTCATTGCCGCCGGCCGTCATCCATAAAATGCCCGCATAAATAGTCATAACTAAAAATAATAAGCCAGTAAAGCTAATGACCGTTAAAATAATCCTGCCCAAGGTGGTATCAAAATAAACATCCTGGCTTTGGGCAACGGTATTGTAGGTGCCGGATCTGCCTGCCTGGTTTAAGAAATTTTTATAGGTTTCGGTAAAAGCTAAAACATGAGGCGCCACTAATGTAGCCAAAGCAAGGCCTAAAATAAAAACCAATAAAATTTTTGTTAAGTTTTTACGCATAACGAAATTATTTAATAAGGTTCGCAGGCATGAGCGCTTCTAAGATCAAGATCAAATAAACCCAACACCGGTCGATCACTGCAACGAGTACCGGCAGGGCAGGCGGGTTCTTGACCATAATAGCAGGTGCAGAGCTTGGCTTGTCCCTTTTGGGTATTAAAATCTTCACAAATTGGCCGTAAAGTTGGACAGTCAATGTTGGTTTGGCATTCATTTAATGGATTAACAGCTGGCTCGCCTCTTTGTTTGCTTAAAAAAGTAAAGACCAAATTGGAAATGATGTAAGAAAATAAAACCAAGAGCAAGCCAAAAATGGCATTTTTAATTCGTTGTTTTGCTTCTGTTACTTTTTCTTCTTCACCGCCGGCGCTCATCCACTGGATACCGGAATAGATAATTAAGACCACGAATAAAGTGCCCAAAAAGCCCAAAAAAATGGCAATTAGCTGGCCCAAGGTGGTTTCTAAAAAAGCATCTCCCTTAACTGTTGAATCGGTGTTAAAGCCCGCTCTATCCGCAATTTGATCCAAGAAAGGGTTTTGTCCGCCTTGCAGGCCAATATCTTGGGCTGATAAAGAAACAAAAGAGGGTAGAATCAGCAGGCCCAAAATAGTTAATAAATAAAAATATTTTTTCATAGTTTTTAAACTATACGCCTCCGGTAGCACCTAAAGTATTGCTAATAAAGTAAGTGATAAAGTAAGCGCCAACAGTTACGGCCAGGCCGATTATAGCGTTTTTCATTTTGGTTTTGGCCTTGGTAACCTGTTCTTCCGCTCCGCCAGCTGTCATCCATTCTATGCCGGCAACAACAATATAAATAAAAAACAAAGCGCCAACAAAACTTAATACAATACTAATCAAGCGGCCGATGGTTTGGGGTACGGCATTTTCCGCACCAGCAGAAGTTGGGTATTGCGCTCCTTGTGGACCGGCGGCGGCATTAATTAAATCCGCGCTAACCTGCGCGCCAACTATTTTTGGCATAGAAAATAAAATCAAATAATTTAAAGTGATAAAAATTTTGTTGAGTAATTTCATAAATAAAGATTAAATATTTAATTAATCATTAACACATTGCCCCCTAGTAGGGCTGTCTGGCGTAGTATCAACATGTTCAATTAAAGAATTGCAACATTGATCGGTAGCAAACCCTGTGGTTTCTTTATCCATAAAAACACACTCACGATTTGGTCCAGCGCCTTGGCATTGTTCATTGGTAGAAAAAGCATGACAATTAGTTGCGGGTCCTTGTTCGGCAACCACCTTAAATCTAGAAACAATAAATGTTGTTAAGGCCCAAGACATCATCACGATACCTAAACCAATTGATGCTCTAATAATTCTATCCTTGGCCTTGGTAACCCATTCTTCATTACCGCCGGCGCTCATCCACTGAAAGCCCGAATAAACCACTAAGCCAAAAAATACTACGCCAAAAACCGATAAAACCATGCCAACAACTTGCCCGACTTTTTCGGCTAAAGTGGTGGCGCTGATATTTGTATTATCGCCATAGCCCTGATTACCTCCGCCAACGGTTTTTAAAATGTATCTTTGGCATTGTTCCAAAGTTAGAGAAGGATCGCAGGTTTGGCTATCAGCGGACAAGCTTATAGCCGGTAAAAATAGATTAAAACCTAGAACCAGGCCCAATAAAGTTATTTTAAATAATTTCATATTTTTTTATTTACAATTATAATTCAGTTCTGTTGGAGCTTATTATGGAGAAACTGAAATACCAATAATCTTAAAGACCACAAAGTTAGAGAGCAAATAGGCCAAAATTACGATAATAACGCCAATAGAGCCGTTTTCCATGAGTTTAATAGCACTTTCAATGGAAGCGGCATTGCCCTTGGCCATCATCCAATTAAAGCCGGCATAGGCAATAATAGCCAAAAACAAAGTGCCCAAAAAAGCTAAAAACAAGTTAACAAATCTGGCGATAAAGTTATAAATACTGGGTTGGGTCTGGCCTTTTTGAATAATTTGCGAATCAATGGCCGTGTTGGTGAGCCGGTTTAAAATATCTCCTACATTGTTGGCACCTAAATTTTCCTGGCCCTGGGCAAAGCCAACCAAGGCCAGTATCCCCAGCAAGCCCACCAAACCAAAAATTTTAATTTTTAATCTTTTCATATTATTCAGCAACGGCAAAGCTGATAAGCTTTAGAATAATAAAATTGGTAATTAAATAGGCCATGATGATGATTAAAATGCCTATGGATGCCTGGCTGATTGTTTTAATGGCTTTATCCACCCGTGCGCTATCGCCTCCGGCCGAAAGCCAAACAACTCCGCCGTAAACAATTAACACAAAGAAAATTAAGCCCATAAAGCTCAAAAACATACGCACCAAGCTGCCTACAATATCAATAGCTCTGGGTGATTCTGTATTTGCTCCTTTGATGTTAGCTTTCCCGGCCACATAATCCAAAAAATTTTCCGCGGAATTATTAATGGCGCCGGATTTTGGAGTAGCATCCTCGGCTTGAGCGTAATTACTAAAACTAGGTAAAATAAAGCCGGATATTAAAAATAGGGCAAAAATACCCCAAATAACCGATTGAAAAGTTGTTTTATGCAATGTCATTTTGGGCAAGTTGAGCAGAGCCAAGCAATTAGCCTTGACATTAATTGTTGGGCAATTTATTGTTTAACCAAAGATACAATTCAGACCTCATGGTCCGTTCTGGTAAAACCGAAACGGACCATACAATTTGAGTTGTATCAAATAATTTATGCTTGTTCTTGTGTAACGGAGGAAATAGTATCCACCACGTACTTGGCAATAGCGTAAGCAGCTAAGATAACAATCAAGCCAACAATACCGGCAGAAATCAATTTCTTGGCTTCACCGATTTTTTCATCTTCACCGCCAGCCGTCATCCACTTAAAACCACCCAAGAGGATAATAATAACGGCAATAATGCCCAAAAAGCCCAAAAGCACGTTTAACACCGCGATAATGGTCTCTTTTAAATCTCTGGTTCCGAGTCCGGTTGAAGCAACGTCTTCAATGCCCAAAGAAGCTTGGCCTCTAACTAGGCCCAATGGCACTGCGATCAACATAAAGATGGCAAATGAAAGCAAATTCTTTTTTGTTAAGTATTTTTTCATACTTCACCCCCTTTCATTGTTCCTGGAAAATGTTTATTTATTACACTATCCAAGGCAATTTTATTGGTTAAATTGTTTATAAGTAATTTTACCTGTTTTTGGGGAATAATTATCCCCATAAACTGTATTTATTATACAATGTTTTTTTAAAAGGCGCCAGCTGGTTTAAAACTTCAATGTTTCAAAGATTACTCTAAGGATTGCATAGCTGGCAAAAATCAAAATCAAGCCCAAAACCGCCCAAATCAAAGTATCCTTACCTTTTTTAACTTTTTCAGCCGCGCCGCCGGCTGTCATCCATTCCAAACCGCCAATAACAAACATTAACAGTGCTACCACGCCGGTGGTACCCATAAAAGCGTAAATCAACCGAGCATACAGATCCAGCGGATTGTTAACATTGCCTAAGGGATTAGCTAAAGATGTTGCTTCTTGAGCCAAAGCGCTAGCAGCCAGCCCAAAATATAACCCAATAGCTAAAAAAGATAAAATAATTCGAGCGTAATTTTTTTTCATACAATTAGTTATTCAAAATTATAATTTAAATTATTTTATTTTTTCGCAGTAAGAAGCCCAACTGTTCCAGGCATGAGTCCAATCGGTAGTGGCGGAAAAGATTTTAGCTGCACCCGTTGGCGGAACTCCGCCGGCTTGCGGCACCGGATTAACCAGTAAAGTAATAATTAAATTAACAATCAGCCAGCTGGCTAGCACTATTAAAATACCAACCACCGTATGAATTAGGCCATCTTTGCTTTTTTTAACTTTTTCCGCATCGCCCATGGAACTTAACCAGCCAAAGCCATGCCAAACAAACATTAATAACGCGGCTCCGGCCAAGGCACCTAAAATCCAGCGAAAAATGTTTAAGCCCAGTTGGATAAAATCGCAAAAACCGCAATTGCCGTCAATGGTGCAATCGGGCAAAAGCTTTTCTTGGGCGAATAAAATTATCGGCGTTAAAGCGATTAGACAAACAAAGGAGATTAAAAAGATTTTTTTCTTGTTCATAGCGTTTGGTTAATTTTATCAACCGTACTCTGAAGCAGTTTAAGCTGGTTGGGGGCTTTAGGGAAATTTTTAATCAAATCCTTAAAAGCATTTTCCATTTTTAATTGATCCCGGCCTTGGTACCAGTTTTGGGCGGTTAAGGTTTGGCTGGCAAAAACGCTAATGGCCGGATCCTGGATTTGGGCGCTGATTAATGATCTTAAAGCGGCCGGCTTTTTGGCAACTTTAAGGTATTTTACAACTTCATTTTCCGAGGCGGCAAAATTTAAAAAGCCCCAGGCGATTTCGGAATTTTTGGCTTTATGAGAAACCGTTTCCACCCAGTAATTGGTGTAATTAATATCATTGGCGGAATTTTTTATTTGCGGGGCACCGGTAACGCCAATATTAAGTTTGGGCCCTCTGCCTTTGGCTTCCCTTAATTGATAAGAATACCCCAAAGTCATACCCAATTTGCCCGAAATAAAAGCATCCAAAGAATTGGGCTGTTTATCGTTCCACGAATAAACTTGTTTTAAGGGATCGGCAAAATCGGTATAAAAACTTAAAGCCGCCAGACCTGGAAAATAATTTTTATCATCGGCTAAGCTTTTATCAAAAACAACCTGGCCGTTTTTATCGGTCATTGTGGCTCCGCTTTGGAGCATTAGTAAAGACAAAATATCCCCTGCATTATTGATGTTTTCGGCGGTGCCCAGTGAGATGCCGGCTTCTACCGGATTGTTATTTAAATCTATTTTGCTGATTTTGCTGGCAGCCGAGGCCACATCATCCCAGGTAACCGGAGGCGTGGCAATGCCCGCTTTATCCAGTAAATCGCGATTGTAAAATAGGGCTAAAGAATCCAAAGAGTAGGGCAAGCCGTAAATTTTATTATTAATAATCACGTCGCTTGCAACCTGGTCTACAAATTTGTTTTTAATATCGGTCGTTTTAAAAATCGGCACGCTTTTAACTACGGTGGTTTTTTCTTCCTTGCCCAGTGTTTTGGTAATTTGCTCAAAAGCCAACTTGATTTCGGCCGGTTGGGGGGTAATAAAATTTTGGTATTCCTTAAGCCAGCTGGCAGGAATACTGTAAATATCGGGACCGCGATCGGCTGCCCAGGCCTCTAACAGCTTTTGCTTGTATTCGGAAAATCTAAAACGGCTGTATTTTATTTTAACGTTGGGATGTAGGGCCTGAAAATCGTTAATTAACGGTTGAACAAAACTTGGTTCATCCCAGACTCCCCAATAGCTAAGCTCGGTTGTTTTGGTTAAAGTTTGCGGAACGGCAGTTTTGGGGAAAAGTTTGCAAGAAAAACCGCTGGTGGATATAAAAACTCCTAGAATCAATAAGAAAAGAATTTTAAATTTGATTTTAGAATTTGAATTTTTCATTTTGCTTTTGTTTACTTTTTCAAACTTTCAATTTTTTTAAATACGCTCTAAACTCTTTATTAACTTTAGGATTTTCCAAAGCCAGTTCCACATTGGCTTTAAGCCAGCCGCCAATGGTGCCGGCATCGTACAGCTTGCCCTCAATTTTACGGGCGTAAAAGGAGCGTTTTTTTAACAGGGCGCTAATGGCATCGGCTAGCCACAACTCTCCGCCTTTACCGATTTTGGTTTTTTTAAGAATGCCAAAGATTTCCGGAGTTAAAATGTAGCCGCCCACCAATGCCAGATTGGATTTGGCTTTTTGTGGGCCTGGCTTTTCTTCAAAACCTTTAACTTGAAAAATATTGGGTTCCACTTTTACGCCTTCAACAATACCGTAACGCTTGGTATCTTCTTTACTTACTTCAATAACCGATAAAACAGGATCTTGGTATTTTTCGTAAGTGGCGATCATCTGTTGAATCCAATTTTTTCCGGTTTTATTGGTAAAAAATTCATCGCCCCACAAAACGGCAAAGGGCTCGTTGCCGATTAGAGGTTCGGCGTTTAAAACCGGCGTGCCATTGCCATAACCGCCTTTTTGGCGAATATAAATAAAGTTGGCCATGCGAGGGATTAAGCGCAGTTCTTTTAATTGAGTTTCATTTTTGCTTTTAATTAGCCAATTTTCCAGTTCCGGCGTTTTATCAAAATGATCTTCTACCGCCCGTTTGTTACCGCTCGTAACAATGATAATTTCGGTAATGCCCGCTTGGGCGCAGGCCTCGACAATGTATTGGATGGTTGGTTTATCAACCACCGGTAGCATTTCTTTGGGCTGGGCTTTGGTGGCCGGTAAAAAGCGGGTGCCAAACCCGGCGACAGGAATAATTGCTTTGCGGATTTTATGCATAAAATTGCGTAGAGAATTGTTATTATTATACAATTTTTATTTGTATCTGGCAATTAAGATAAATTTTTTATTGCCAAAATTTTTTTAGCCACCATTTTTTAATCATAGGCAATGATCTGGTTGATAAAAAATAGCCGATTGTTGGCACTAGGGCATTAAGTAAAAAGTTTTTTGCCCCGCTAAAATATAAAAAAGCCGATGCCGTAATATAGGTAATTAGGGAAATGCTTAAGGTTCTGCCCCAGCTTGTTTCCCAGGCCTTATCAGCTTCGACTTTTTTATTACGAGCTTTGATGATTTCAATTTCTTTATTTAATTCTTGAATTGGGTCAGACATAGTTTTGTTGATTAAAACTAATCTTAATTTTTTCAAGGTTATGGTCGGCGGCGTCTAAAAGTGCCCGGCCCTTTGTAAGGGCGTGGCATAAAGCTTGGTCTGCTTGAACTAAATGGTCTGTGTGAAGAAAGCTTACCCGAGCTAATTGTCCTGCTAAATCTAGCTGAACTCGATGATCTAGGTGGCCGACTTGATCGAGCTGAGCTCGATCCGGTGCTATTAGTAAAGGTATGGTTTCTGGCCGGGGGCAGATCGGGTACTTTGGAAATAGGCAGATTTTTTTTGACTAATCTTTCTATATCCCTTAGTTCGCCTCTTTGATCGGGAGTTACTAGAGAAATAGCATGTCCGCCTGAACCAGCTCGAGCAGTTCGACCGATCCGATGAACATAATCCTCGGCATTAGCAGGTAAATCAAAGTTTAACACCAATTCAATGCCAATTACATCAATGCCACGAGAGGCAATATCCGTTGCGATTAAAACGCGGAAACGCCCGGATTTAAAGCCATCCAGGGCCTCGCGCCTTTGTCCGAGTGAGCGGTTGGAGTGCAGTTCGGCTGCCGTATGGCCAAAATCATGGATCATTTGGCTTAAGCGTTTGGCGCCATGCTTGGTTCGGCTAAAAATTAATACCGGCCCTAAGTATTGGGCTAATAATTTTTCCACCATCCGCACTTTAGCGTCTTTAGGCAGAATAAAAATTTCTTGGGTAACATTATCAGCCGTGGTGCCGGTTGGCGCCACCTCAATCCTTATTGGCAATTTCATTAAAGCTGTGGCCATACGGATAATTACCGGTGGCATGGTAGCCGAAAAAAGCATAGTTTGCCTATCGGCTGGCAAGTTTTTAAAGATTTCTTTAATTTGCGGAGCAAATCCCATATCCAGCATGCGATCGGCTTCATCCAACACAACAATTTTGGTATTTTCCAACCGTAAACTTTTTTGAACTAAGTGATCGTTGATTCTGCCGGGTGTGCCGATAACAATATGCGGGTCCGATGCCAGCGCACGCAATTGCGGATGCATGGGCATGCCACCGATTAACACGGTGGTTTTTAAATTTACGCTACGGCCGATTTTGCGCAAGGCCTCATCTACTTGCAGGGCTAGTTCACGGGTAGGTAAAATTACCAAGCCCCGGCCATTGATCTGGTGCAAGCGTTGGATCATAGGAATGCCAAAAGCAAAAGTTTTGCCAGTGCCGGTTTGTGCCACGCCCATGACATCTTTACCTTGAATGGCAATGGGAATGGCCTGTTTTTGAATCGGCGTTGGAGTTAAAATTTTTAATTTAACCAACATTTCCAAAATACTGGGCGCAATGCCTAGTCCGGAAAAGTCAGTAGTGATATTTTGAGGTTCTTTAGTCATGAATATTTGATTTAGAGTTTAGGTTTTTCTTAAATTTATTTTTAGTTAAAGCGGTAATTATAGATACGTTCATTATTACCAGGTAAATTGGGAAAGCAAGGGAGGAAAAATTCCAAGTGCTAATGGCAAAAAAACTGGTAATAGAACTAAATAAGCCGGAAGAGTAGGGGGTAATTTTTTCCGTTTCCGGGTAATGCAGATTTTACTACGATCGGTATGCCGGCAAAAGTATCACTTAAGATGGCAAATAATATCGCAATATGAGGATCACTGGTAATTCCCCAGAGCATTAAAGCCAAAATGGAAAATAAGGCACATAAATAATCAAATTTTCCCAGTTTCCAGTAGGCCTTATGATTAATAAATGATGCGATAAATACCAATAACGGCCCCAAACCGGCTAAAAAAGTGGGAATTACTGCCCAGGTTACACCTTTAGATAGCGCGGCTAAGGTCGTTATCATTGGAGCAATCGCCCATAAAAGCCAACTGGCTTTATTCGGCTGAATGTTGCCACGGACGGTCTCTTTGATGTAGTAGGCAATACCAATCAATTGAACGGTTCCGCCTAATAAAACAAGGTATTTAAGCATTTTTTGCTTATTATAGATCAAGATTTATCAAGAGAAGATAACTTGATTTAAAATTATATCAAACTATTTAAATTTTGTCAAGCTGAAGTAGTGGGGGGTTTAAAACCCGCCACTACAGTACCTTTTTAAGGGCTAACATTAGACCCGAGATTTGTAAAGCAATATTGAGAAAAAACCATGGATTACTCCATGAATGTCAATAAATACATGGCTACGGCACCTAAAATCAAGCTGATAAGCTGGATAAAGGACCTGGTCATTTTGGTTTCTTTATGAAGCTCCGGAATCAAGTCGGCCGTGGCAATATAAATAAAACTGGCGGCAGTAATAGGTAAAATAGCAGCCGCAAAGGCGTCAGATTTTTCGGCTAGCATCAGGCCGATCAAAGTGCCGATAATAGCCATGCCGGCCGAGATTAAATTATAAAAAATGGCCTTGCCTTTGCTAAAACCGGCATGCAAAAGCACGCCAAACTCTCCAATTTCTTGAGGAATTTCATGGAAAACAATGGCTAAGGTGGTGGCAATGCCCAAAGGCAAGGAAATAATGTAGCTTGCGGCAATCATTAAGCCGTCAATAAAATTATGCAAACCATCGCCAAATAAGTTCATGGTGGCCAAATGATGTGGATGTTGGTCCGAAAGAGGTTCGTGGCAGTGAGTCCAATGGATGTATTTTTCTAAAATAAAAAATAACAGCATTCCGCCGATAAATAAAACCGGCGTAAGCCCGCCAAACCCTTGGGTTTCGGCAATTTCGGGCAAAAGATGAAAAAACAAATCGCCCAGCATGGCGCCGGCCGAAAAGCTAACCAAAAAAATTAAAACTTTTTTAAGCCGATCCAAAGATAAGGATAAAGTAATAATGCCGGCTAAGGAAACCAAGCTCACCAGCAAAACGCTGGTTAAAGAATAAAGCCAAATTTGAGGCATAAAAAATATTAAATAAATTATTTTTTGGATTTTGTTATAATTTCTACCATGCCGTTGCCGATAGTGTTGAATTTTTTAGGCCAATCTTTTAACTCAAATTCCAGTGCAGTTACACAATCGATGCCAATACCATATTTAACCTTGGTTTTTTTCATGTTACGAGTTAATATAGGTTGCATTTTTCTTTCGGTATAATGTACGGCAATAATGGTATTCTTTACTAGGTTAAGGCCTTTAATTATTCTCCGGCGTCCGTCCAGGCGTCCGGATCTTTGATATGTGCCTGCAATCATGGAACCGGCTGATTCACCAATATAGTAGCGAGCGTTTTTAATAAGTTTTAAAAGTTTGGGGTTGGAATTTATTTGATTCAACAAATTAACATGCTCACTGCCACCGCTAACAAAAATTAAAGGCCTTTTAGCTTTGGCAATATCTGTTTCGTTTTTGGCGTTTAAATAAGTTACACCTTTTAGTTTAATATTTCTATGAAACCAATCACCACTCCAGGAGTGCTCTTTGGTGGTGGTTCTGGCAAAAGGAATATGTAAAACCTGTTTAACTTTAAGTTTTTTTATAACTTGGCCAATCAGCTTTATTTCCGGTCCGACTTGATTTAAAGATGTTTCCGCCCCGCCGAATAAAAATAACTTCATTTTTTCAAAACTTTTAATTTATTAAAATCAAAAATATCAATTTTAATTCCGAGTTTTTTAACAAGTTGTCTGGCTCTTTTTTCTCCGCCGACATAATTAAAAACCTTTTTAACATTTCTAGCGAAGCGCCACTTTTCCAAATGCGGCAATTGCTCCAGCAATAGGGCAACTTCTTTTTTAGGTGGGGGAGTAAAATTAAGTGACATAAATCGCAAACAAGCAAAAAGATTGCCGGGGTGCTTTTGGAATTTAATTGAATTTAAACGCAAGCGATGATTTCTTAAATCATTAATGGCTCGCGGTAAGGCAATAAGATGTTTTTTGATCTTTTTATCCAAATAGTTTTTTAAAGGAATAGCAAAGCCATTAATGCTGAAAGCGGCGTTGTCTTGTAAATTTTTTAAAATACTCGGCTCGGTATTTTGATGAATGTCCAAAACAAGATAATCGGTAACTATTTTTGGTTTTGGTATTAATTTCTTTTTTAAAACAACATCATGTTTTCTGTTAATTTTGCCGTAAGTAAAACCGTATTTTTTCCTGAGCGTATCGGTAAACTTTTTTAAGTCGCCGATCAGCAACAAATCAAAATCCCTTTGAGGCAAAGATTTTTTAAATAATTCATAATAAATAGCATTTCTGGCGCCGCCGCCAATAACATAAATCTTTGTTTTAGCAGGGATTGAAGAAATAACTTTTTTTAGAATTTCGGCTCTAATTCCATCTTTAGAAAAATAGCGGTAATAAGGGTTGATTTTTGTCATAAATATTTTACCGATGCGGGCAGCCGGGCCAGCAACAAGGCCGACGCATGCCTCCTGCAAGCTTTGATAGTGCTTTTTGGATACGTATATTTCTTGTTTCTTCTTTTTTCCCGGAGGTAATCCAGCAAATCCATTCATTGCGCGAAAGCGGCGTGATATCTTGCCAAGTTGTTTGCGCTACAGGCGTGGCCATAAGGGCTTTTTGTAAGTCCATTGGGAGTTTGTGTATGGTTCCGGCGAGGATTCTCTTTTTGGCCATATAATTATTTTAGCAATTGTGCTAAGTGTTTGTTTGTGAATGCGCGACCAGATCCCGATTTTAAGTATTTTTCAAATTCAAAGGCCTTATATTTATCAGTAATTGCCAAATAAAATTCAAGTTTTACAGGCAAGCGTTCTGCTGTTGCCGGTACGTTGCCTCGACGATGTCTTTCTAGCCGGTCTTTTAGGTTATTAGTGCAACCTATGTAAAATCCATCTTTGCATTTTAAGCTGTAAACAAAAAACATATTATCGCTTTTCTTATTTTATTACATGTCCGCTTTCGCATGGCTACGGCGGACTTCGTCACGCCTTAGCCACGCTTCAGCGTGGCGATGGCGGAAGGGGTGGGATTCGAACCCACGAGATCCTTTCGGATCTAGTGCTTTTCGAGAGCACCGCACTCGACCAACTATGCGACCCTTCCAAAATCTTTTTGATTATATAAAACAATTGCTATTCCAACAATGATCCAAAATAAAATTGCTAAATCGTTTTTAAAGTAAGGAACATCAACCAAACCATGAATCAGAAGAGTTATCATACCAGAAATAGCTATAAAAGTCAATGAATCTGGCTTTTTAGCGCTTAATGTAAAGAAAGCGATTAAGAGCCAGGTAATAGCAACTAACCCCAGCAAACCGGTTTCTGTCCAAAAGTTTAGAAAGAAGTTGTGAGGATACAGATAAATTTCAATATGTTGGTTTACATGAAAAGGTGAAACAGTAGTTTGATAGCCAGATAGCCCAGCGCCAGTCAGCGGACGGTCAGCTAGCATGGATAAGGTCTCGCGCCACATTTGTGAACGCATTTGTAAATCGGTTGGCACTAACGGCAGTTTGGTTTGAGAGGCGAGGTAGAGTGAATTGTTGATTTTATTTTGAATGGCGGGAGTAAAGCCAAAAAACAAGAAAACAAGAAAACAAGAAATCAATATTGGCAAGCGGGTTTTTTTATAGAACAAAAGCAAGGCAAATAGTCCTACGGCTAGTCCAATAAGCGCGCCGGTTGAAGCGGTCCAAATGACGGTTAAAATCCCCAAAATTATAATCAAAACATTAAAACAAATCAGCCAAAATTTTTTATCAGTCAACAGATTATATAAGGTTAAAAAAATCATAGGTAAAACAAATAAAGCATTGGCATTAGGATAACCAAAAAAAGTTGTTATGCGTCTGGTTTCTTCCGCCGCCCAAAAAGGATTGGGGATCAAACTGCCGGTAAGTTTTTGGATTATGGCAAAAATTCCGATAGCCACAACCGTGATACCTAAAGCACGAATAACATTTTTAATTTCCGCCCTGGTTTTAATATTGTAAACAAAAATCAAGAAAAACATGATCGGCTCGATAAAATAGGCCTTCCAAATACCGAGCGCAGGTTCAAAGTTTGGTGCCACAAAAACAGAAATAGTTGAGGCGACCAAGAGTAAAATAATCGGCCAGCGTAAAATTTTGGGAATTACATTGTGATCTTCAATCTTTAGTTTTTGTTCTTTAATATTTTTAAGCCAAACCAAGGGATTCCAACTGACTTTTTCTTTTATCAACCAAGTAAAAAATAAAATTATTATCATGCCTTCAAGTAGAGTCATTGGCAAGCCAAAAACGGCAAAACGGATTAAATAAGTTGGCAAAAGAGAACAAACTAAATAAATGCCTAATTTAAAATTTTTAAAGCCAAGATAAATAAAGCAAAGATAGAATAAAATAATTAAGAAATAATAAAGCATCACGATATTTTATTTTAAAATGCTACCTAATAATTGTTTATTAATGCCTTTTATCGCCATCATTACTAAAGTGTAAACAATTATGCCTGTTAAAACCAGCCAGATAATCGGCCAATTGATTAACAAATTCAGACATACCAACATAATTATTGAAGCCAAGAGTGCTTTCCAAAAAATATTAAAGGATAAGGAAACGCGGGAAAATTTATAAGTTAAAGCAAAAGCGCTTAAGGCGATAAACAGTTCAATAATCACTGTTACCCAGGCAGCACCAAAGTAGGAATAGCGTGGTATAAAGATAAAGTAGCCGATTAAGGCCAAAACAGCAGCGGAAAAGTAGTATTTGAGCATGTTTTTTTGCTTATCCAAAATTACCAGGCAGTAAGTAAACAAAATACCCATAAAAATAATCCCTGTTGCTAGCATGAGCGCAGGTAGTACGGCTCCGGAAGCAATAAATTCCGGCCCGGCAATTAGGGTCATAATTTTGTTGCTCAAGGGAATGGTACCCAAAACCATAGGCACGGCTAAGATGATAAAAAAATCAAAGGTTTTTTGCATTACGTTTTTAAAGCGTTCCAAGTTTTGGCTGATCCAAGCTGCGGTTAAGAGGGGCATAATTAAACCCATAAACATGTGCGGAAATGTGGTAATAATTTCTAAAATTTTGTAGGGCGCGCCGTAAATTCCCACATCAAGAGCTGGTTTAAATAAAGATAAAATAATCGTATCGGCCCTAAAATAAACCAAGTTGAAAGCAATACCTAAAGCAATGGGCCAGGTTTTTTGTAAGATTATTTTCCAATAACTAAAATCAAAGGCCCAGGTAATTTTGATATATTTTTTTATTAAAATCCACAAAATTAAAAAATAAACCAGAGTATTTAAAACATTGCCCCACATTAAGGTAATTAAATCGGCCTGATAAAAAATAAACCAAATCGTGGCTAAGAAAAAAACCAGTCGACCCAAAACTTCGGCCAACGCCACCAACCCCATTTTTAAGTATTTTTGGAAAACCGTGGTTAAGGTTTGAACTAAAGAAGCAAAAAAGAAAGATAAAGAAACAATCACGGCGGCCCACTTAACTTGTGTTGGATAAGGAAAAGCAAAAATTAATAAACAACCGCCTCCTAGCAAAATAATGGCGGAAATAATTCGTAAAGTAAAAATATTATTAAAAATTTTCTGTTCGTTTTGGGGATTGGCGGCCATTTCTTTTAAGCAAATCAAATACAAGCCCAAATCAACCAAGACGCCAAAAAACTGCATAAAGGCCAAGGCCATAGTGTAGTAGCCAAAACCCTCGCTGCCCAAGTAGCGGGTTAGTAAGCCTATGGTTGCCAGGCCAATTATTGTGCCTACAATCTTGCCTAAAATCTGCCAAAAAGTGTTGCTGGCAATAGATTTGGTTAAGTTTTGCATATATTATAGCCATTTTACCTTGTTTATCGTGTCTTGACAAATGGTTTAATTTTGAGTAAATTATATTAATTTGCATCATTTACATCAAAAATTCTGGAGAAGAAAATGAGAAGGATAATGGTACTTGTGGTGTTGGTGCTCTTTTGCACTAATCTTGGCCAAGCCGGCGATCTTGGCTTAAAGCCGGAAACCGGCAAGTTTAGGTGGGCTCAGGATGACTGGCGCACCACCGACAAACTTACCCACGCTTTGTTCTATTCGTGGTTAGCCCGAGAATGGACAGACATTCTCAAAAACAAGTGGGCAGGTGCCGGTATTTCTTTGGGTGTTGGCATCTTAAATGAAGTCAAAGATGCTTATTATCCATGGGAAACTCATGGCATGGCCGGAGGCGACGGCTGGAGCTGGTGGGATCTGGGCGCTGATTGCGTTGGGATTGGCTGGACCTTATGGTTTCCGGAAGATCCAACGATTAGAAACGGCATATACTGCGCTAGGCCCCTAAAAGAATTGTGGCCTAAAGTGGAAACCGCCGTCGTAATCGGAGTCAGCTGGGTTGGTTTGTGCATGTCTTACAATTTTCTTGTTGAAGGCGAGGCCTTTCCAAATCACTCCGGCGAGTGGGTAAAAATTCCTGGCAAACAAGGCGGGGTTCAACACGTCCTCTCTGATTTTAACGGGGAGGTTTCCTTTATCGGGCCTTGGTGGATGAACGCTCATCTTAGGCCTTATATGCATCTGGGCTGGAGGGTGTTGGGCATTACTGCCACGCTGGTTGCCTGGGAGGAAATGAACGGCTATTTGCGCTCAGGCGATGTTCCGTTTTGGGGCGCGAACGGATTCCGTGATGGTGATATCGGGGTTGGCGCCTTATCTCTCACTGGAGTTATTGTATATGAAGTGCTGTTCTTTCCGAACAGTGCTGTCTGTACTCCCAGCTATTCGGTTGGCCCAACCCCGCAAGGTTTAGGCCTTACCTTCTCCTGGTAAATATATTTCAAAACCCCGCTTCTTGGCAAACCTTGGAGCGGGGAATTTTTTATTTTGTAAATAAAATAAATTTCACAAAAGGGCTGGTTTTAAACCAGCCCCTACGTTCGCTTTTAATAGCGATATCTAAATTTTTACGCAAATCATTTTAACTGGTTTTTACCTTTTCCCAAACCTTCTTTTTAATTTCCTTGATTAGCTTGGGGTTATCTCTTAAGAATTCTTTGGCGGTTTCGCGGCCAACGCCTAATTTGATTTCACCAAACGAGTGGGTGTTGCCGGATTTTTCTATAATGCCAAACTGAATGCCGGTATCCAAAGTATCACCCGAAACGCTGATGCCTTCGTTATACATAATATCAAACTGGGTGCTCTTAAACGGCGCGGCGACTTTGTTTTTAACTACTTTGCAGTTAACTCGGTTGCCGATTATTTCTTCGCCTTTTTTAATTTGCGCGGCTCTACGCACTTCAATTCGAACTGAAGAGTAGAATTTTAAGGCCATGCCACCGGTGGTTGTTTCCGGGTTGCCGAAAAAGACGCCGATTTTCATTCTAATCTGGTTAATGAAAATAACCACGGTATTGGTTTTGGAAACAATACCCGAAAGCTTGCGCAAGGCCTGGCTCATTAGCCGAGCTTGCAAGCCCATGTGCGAATCGCCCATGTCGCCTTCAATTTCCGCCTTAGGAACAAGAGCCGCCACAGAGTCAATTACCACCACATCAACGGCATTGGATCTAACCAAAGTTTCGGCAATTTCCAAGGCTTGTTCGCCGGTATCGGGCTGGGCAATTAACAAATCATCTATTTTAACGCCGATTTTTTTGGCGTATTCCGGATCCAAGGCATGTTCGGCATCAATAAACGCCGCTGTGCCACCCAGTTTTTGGACTTCGGCAATAATGTGCTGGGTTAGAGTTGTTTTACCCGAGGCCTCTGGCCCGTAGATTTCAATAATCCTGCCCCTGGGCACCCCGCCCACGCCAAGTGCGATATCCAGCGATAAACAGCCGGTAGGAATGGCTTCTACCTGCATTTGCTTGGCTTCGCCCAGCTTCATAATTGAACCCTCGCCAAAACGCGAGCGGATTTGGTCAATCGCCTGAGTAGCGGCGGTTGATTTTTCGGCCGTAGTTTGGTCGGCCCGGGAAGGATACCTTTGTTCCTCCTCGCTTTCTTTCTCTTTTTTTTCTTTTGGCATATTATCCTTTTGACCCTCTTAATTATAAAGAGACCCTGACCTATATTTAATACCAGGTATCGTCTAAAAAAGCAAGTTGGAGAAGTTTAATCTAAAAAACGGTTAGGGTTTGGTCTTGGCGGTTAAGATCGCCGGAAACAGTGCTTTCACGAAGAATGGAAATAGTCACGCTGTTTTCTTTGCTGTGTTTTTTACTGGTAGAAATTTTAAAAACATTCAAGCCAACTGTTAAATTTACTGTTTGGTTAAAACTGCCATCGGGAGAAGCCAATATTTTTTCCTGGTTAATGGCTATGGCTGCTTCGGGTTCGGTTTGGCCGGTAATTTCCATGGTGGAATTCGTAGTAACTGTTTCGCTAGCCGGAGAAGAAACAATCAAAGCCGGCGGGGTATAGATATTTTTTATTTCCCAACCAAAATAGCCGGTTAACGCCATTAAAACCAAAATCGCCAGCAAAGTTCTGAAATTTTTTACCGACAACCAATGACCGTTGAGCGAAGAATTGGTTTGAATTCTAAAAGTGGGCAAAACCAATTGGCTGTTTTTTTCGGCTTGGTAAATTTGGTAAAGGGATTTTTCGTTTAAATGAAAATATTTGCTGATTTTTTTTAAGAATTCATGAGTGTAAATATCGCCGGGTAATAAATGATAATCGCCGTTTTCCAGGGCTTCTAAATATTTAACCGAAACCTGGGTTTGCAATGATAATTCATCCAAAGTTAAATTGCTTTTTTGCCTTTCGGCCTTAAGCACTTCGGGCAAGTTTTTTTGGGCGGATAATTTTTTGGCAATAAAACTGGTCATGAGTTTTTGTTTTCAATTTCTTTTTCCTCTTCTTCTGTTACTTTTTCCTCATTACTTTCTTCGATTTCTTCTTCATCAACTTCCGTTTCTTCTTCTGTTTCATCGGATGCTTCTTCATCCTCGCTATTTGTTTCTTCTTCTTCAACTTCCTCCGGTTCATCAACAACATATTTTGAAGTTGTTTCGGCAGGAATATGCAAATAATCGTTATCATTAACTAAAATTTCTCGGGATTTGGCGCCATCGCCCGGGCCAATAATGCCTTGTTCTTCCAACAGATCCAAAAGGCGGGCTGCTCTGGCATAGCCAACACGCAAACGCCTTTGCAACAGCGAAGCCGAGGCCTTGCCGGCGCGAATAACGATATCTTTGGCTTCTTCAAACAGTTCATCGCTGTCGCTGGAAACGCCAACGCCCGGAATACTGCTATGGCCTTGGCTTTCGGTAATGGAATCGTTGTATTCGGGTTGGCCTTGTTCTTTCCAAAAATCAATTACCCTTTCTATTTCCGGATCAGTTAAGTACGCGCCTTGGATGCGACGAGGTTTAGAAACTTCGGCCGAAGTAAACAGCAAATCGCCTTTGCCTAAAAGTTTTTCGGCGCCCGAGGAATCCAAAATGGTTCTGGAATCAACTTGGCTGGCCACGGCAAAAGCAATGCGGGCCGGAATATTGGCTTTAATCAAACCTGTGATAACGTTAACCGAAGGTCGTTGGGTGGCTACCACCAAATGAATGCCCACGGCCCGCGCCATTTGGGCTAACCTAACCACTGCCCCTTCTACATCTCTGGCAGCTACGGCCATTAAGTCGGCCAACTCATCCAAAATTACCACGATAAAAGGCAGGCGATTAACCAAAACCGATTCGTTGTAGGCCTCGATATTTCTTTTGCCGGCTTTATTTAAAACCTTGAATCGTTCATCCATTTCCTTAACCACCCATCTAAGCGCGTTAATGGTTTTATCAACTTCGGTAATAACCGGTGTTAGCAAATGAGGGATGCCGTTGTAGTTGGTTAACTCCACCTGCTTGGGGTCGACAATAACCATTTTTAATTGATCGGGCGTGTATTGGTAGAGCAAGCTGATAATTACATTGTTAATGCAAACGGATTTGCCCGAACCGGTAGCACCGGCAATCAGCAAATGGGGCATAGAAGATAAACTGACCACCCAGGATTTGCCGGAAACATCTTCGCCCAGAGCGATTTTTAAATGTCCGCGTTTGGTTTGAAATTCCGGGCTCGAAATAATATCTTTAAGCTTAACAATGGCGATTTTTTGGTTGGGCACTTCTACGCCAACTAATGATTTGCCTGGGATTGGAGCTTCAATTCTGATTGGATGAGCGGCTAATGCCAAAGCTAGATCGTTTTGCAGGGCAGTAATGCGCGAAAGCTTAATACCCTCGCTGGGTTTTAGGGTAAATTGAGTAACGGTAGGACCAACATTTATTTCACCCATTTCTACCGGAATACCGAAATTTTCCAAAGTGGAACTGATAATTTGGGCATTGGCAGTAATGTCGCCGGAAGTTGGTTTGCCTGTTCGGCCATCCAATAAAGTTAGAGGAACTTCTACCCTTCTCGGGCGATTTTTAGAAAAAGTAACTTTAATATCGGAAACATCTTTTACTTGGTTGGCAACTGCTGTGGCTGGAATTTTTTTCTTGTTAAATACTTCGCCTGCAGTTGCTTCTTCATCAGGTAAATTTTGGACACTTTCGTCTTCAATTGTTTCTTCTCCTTCAATCCAATCTTCTTGATCGTTTTGCCAATCGGTTTCTTCTTGATCACGGCTGATTTTGCCTTTAAATAAATTAAAGATATTGATTTTTTTCAGCAAGCTGGCCAAAGTGGTATTAAAAGACAAAAGCAAAGCAATTAAAAAAATAGCCGTTAAAACCAAGAATGAGGCCAGTGAACCCATGAATTTTTCCAAAGGCAGATAAATAAAGTAGCCAACATACCCACCACCTAAACCACTTTCCCAGGTAGTTGCTTGGCCGGCATCTTTAATGAATTGTAAAATGCCCGAATAGCCCAAAACCAAAAAGAATAAGCCCACATAGTTGCTGGTAGAAATAGCGTATTTTTCCGGCAAGAGCAAAAAATAGCCCCAGAGCAGTAAAACAAGGGGCAAGGTAATGGCGCCCCAGCCCAAAAGAGAGTTTAATGCTTCGTGTAACAGGTTGCCCAATTGGCCGGCTAAATCAAAAAACGACAGGATGGAAAGGGCGGCCAAAACAAAGATGATAATAATTAAAATGCTTTTTTTGGTCTCGGTGGCTAAAAGCGGCGAGGCCTCGGCTTCTTCTTCAATTTCCTTATCCCGTTTGTTTTTTTTCTTGGAATTTTTAGGCATAAATAAAGTGTATAACGGTAGTTATTTTAGCATTTTTTGCGGGTTTGGGGAAGTAGGTTGAGGTCATTTGACATGTCGTCAATAATTTTCTAAGATATAGGAAATAGCAGGGTCAAAATGCCTATATAGGCATGGCCCTGTTTTTATTATTTAAAATTAAAATATGTATATTTTCATTGATGAATCAGGAATCCATAAACCTTCAGGTAAATCAGCTGTTGCTTTGGTTTATATTGAGGTAGAAAATTTAGATAAATTGAACAATGCTATTGTAGAAACAGAGAAGTTTTTGCGCATTGATGCATTCCATTGGAATAAACAAATTTGGAAAATTAGAAAATTATTTCTAGAAAGATTGTCTGGTGAAGATTTTTTAGTCAAAGCCGCGTTATTGCGTAATCCATTTATTGAAATGGATTTCCATAAAGCTGTTATCAATCTTGTGGCTAACGAAAAAATTAAACAAATAATAATTGATGGCAAAAAGTCCAGACGTTATCATTTGTTGTTGAAACAGTTTTTTCGCAAGAATGGTATGCTAGTAAAAAAAGTTAAAACAGCTAATGATCTGTCATTTCCGGGTTTGAGAGTGGCAGATTTATTTGCTGGTTTAATCAGGGCTTATTACGAAGAACCTTTAAAAAAAGAAGCACAGCAGTTGTATGAAATGGCGAGAAATAAAATAACCACCCTAATTAGGGGTGGTCAGAATTTCGGCTAGATCTGATTATTTATCAGGCCTTTCCCTACGGGGATTTGTCGCCGCTCTCGTTTGATTTGATAATAACATAACCAAAAATATTGTCAAATTTAAAAAAAAGATCCCCGCCCCAACTGTCATCTATTGAGATAACAGCGGAGCGGGGAGGTCAACTTTACTTCATTAATGGAAGTGGCTGATCCTGTGACCCTGGGGCAATTCCACTTGGGGTTGATCCGGGGAATTTGTCTCCCCAGGTACTGTTTTTTTCTGGTTTTTGGGAACCAGGGGCTGCGCCGCCAGGGACTGTTGGCGGGTAAATGTCTTTTTTCATCACCTCTCCTGAATTATGGTTTTCAATTCATAATACAATCTAGAATGCATATTGTCAATACTTTTCGTCAGAATTGACGAGTATTTTTTATAATTATTCAATTATCCTTTGACTTAGCTAAAAATCTATGCTAAAATGACTAAAGATAGTTCGTCATTATTAAAATAATTTTTAAAAATATGGCCTTAGACAAGCTTTTAGAACAATTAGGATTTAGTCAAAACGAAGCCAAGGTGTACTTATCAGCCCTTAAAACAGGACTAAATTCAGCTCAAAATATCGCTAAAGAGGCCGTTTTACAACGTACCACCACCTATTCGGTTTTAAAAGTATTAACGGAAAAAGGTTTGGTGGCTAAATCCAAAGAAAAAGGCAAAACACGGTTTTTAGCTGAACCGCCAGATAAGCTTTTGGCTTTAGCCAATACCTTAAACGATCGGGTAAAAAGATCTTTGCCTGAATTTGAGGCCTTGTATAATCAAAAAGAAAACAAACCCAAGATTTTGTTTTATGAGGGCGCAAAATCAATTCAGGAAATTTATGATGATACTTTGCGGGAAAAGCCCAAGGAAATTTTGGAATGGAATACCAATGCTTATTTTGAATATCCCGAGGTTGATAAAAATTATATTCAAAAAAGAGTGGCTGCCGGTATTGGCGCCAAAAGAATTGCCGGCGTTGGTTCAATGTGGGATAGCAAGCATCGTTTTAAAGACGCGTCAGAATTGGCGGACACGTTAATTGTGCCCAAGGATAAATTTTGGCCGGGTGTTGAAATAAATATTTATAATAACAATGTGGCATTTTTAAATTACGCAGAAAAAATGTCGATCATCATTGAATCACCGGCCATTGCCGAGGCTATGAAACAAGTTTATAAATTATCTTGGCTCGGCGCGGAAACAATAAGAACAAATTAGTTAAAACAGTTAAATAATTATAAACAAAAAACATCGAGGACTGCTCCCCGATGTTTTTCTAAATTACTTTACGAGTTTATTTCTTTTTAGTAGCCACGTGCTTGTAACCGGTACCGGCCGGAATCAGGCGGCCGATAATAACGTTTTCTTTTAAGCCACGCAAATGGTCAATCTTGCCGGTAATAGCGGCATCAATTAAGACCCTGGCGGTTTCTTGGAACGAAGCGGCCGAGAGGAAAGAATCAGTGGAAAGCGAGGCCTTAATCAGACCTAAGAGCATCACTTCAGCTGTAGCTTCTTTACCCTTTAACTTTTTGGCTTTATTGTTTTCTTCGGAAAGCAAAGATTGGGTTACGGTTTCGCCCGGCAGTAAATTAGTATCGCCGGCTTCTTTAACTATCAAGCGTGAGAACATTTGCCTAACGATAATTTCAATATGCTTGGCATTAAGTTTTTGGCCCTGCGAAGAATAAATATAAAGAATTTCTTTGATGATATATTTTTGAACTTCCAACTGGCCTTTAAATTGGTGCAGTTCATGCAAATCCATGCTGCCTTCGGTTAAGGCATCACCAGGATTAACCAAATCACCATCTTTAACCCAAAGGGCATAGCCGGCCGGAATAATTTCTTCTTTAATTGATTCGGTGTTGGAAATGATTTTAAGAGTTTCTTTGCCTAGTTCCACAATGCCGGTATGAGTGGTTTTAATAACCTTTTTGGCGTTTTCTTTGTGTTTCATCAAAACATCTCCCGGGTTAACCAAGGCGCCGTTTTTAACCAGTAAATCAAAATCTTCGTTTAAGGCAATATTTTCTTCCACCTCGCCGTTGTACTTGATTTGAATAACTCTTTGGCTACGGGTGCCGCCGGCCATATTTTTATCAATAGTAACTTGGCCATGAACATCAGCAATAATGGCTTTCTTTTTGGGCGGTCGGGCTTCAAATAATTCTTCTACCCTAGGCAAACCTTGGGTAATGTCGGCACCGGCAACACCGCCGGTGTGGAAAGTTCTCATAGTTAACTGGGTGCCTGGTTCGCCGATTGATTGAGCGGCAATTACGCCGGCCGCTGTGCCCAGTTCTACCGGTTTGTTATAACCCAGATCAAAGCCGTAGCATTTTTGACATAAGCCCCTAATGGCCTTACAGGTAATATTGGAACGGATTTTTACTTCGGCTAAATCGTGGCCTTCCAGTTTTTTAAGATGTTCCTTGGTAACGATTTCACCTTCTTTAACAATAACTTTTTTGGTTTTGGGATGAACAATATCCCTCATAGTGGTGCGGCCCCAAATTAAGTTAGGAATGGTTTCGCCCATTTTTTCGGAATCGGCTTGAGAGATAGTAAAGCCCTCGGTATCCTGGCAATCTTCTTCCATAATTACTAAATCCTGTGCCACATCCACCAAACGTCTGGTTAAGTAACCGGCATTGGCAGTTCTTAAAGCGGTATCCGAAAGACCCTTTCTAGTACCATGAGTGGAGATGAAATATTCCAATACATCCAAGCCCTCTTGGAAGTTGGCCTTAATCGGCAGTTCAATAATTTCACCGGAGGGGTTAATTACCAAGCCCTTAATACCCATAATCTGAATCATCTGGGCCCAAGAACCACGAGCACCGGAATTGATAATGGAGAAGAGGGAACTGCCGGAGTCAAAAGAAGTTTTGGAAAGTTCGGTAATTTCTTCTTTAACCCCGCTCCAAACTTCAACCACTTTAACATAGCGTTCTTTGTTGGTTAACAAACCGCCTTCATAATGTTCTTGGATTTGTTCTACCAGCTTTTCACCCTTTTTAATAATTTCCGGTTTTTCTTTTAACGTTGGAATATCATTCATGCCCCAGGAAAGGCCGGAAGCGGTAATGGTTTGGTAGCCGATAGTTTTTAATTGATCCAAGAAAACAGCGGTGTATTCGCGATCGTAAATATCTAAAGCGCGAGCCACCAATTGTTTTAAGGTTCGGGAATTCATTTCTTCGTTAACAAACTGTAATTTATCGGGAATAATTTCATTAAAAATCAAACGTCCAACGGTAGTTTCAACCATTTCGCCTTTAAGATACAAACCGATGCGGTCATGCAGTTTAAGCTTGTTTAAGTTGTGGGCGGTTTTGGCTTCTTCGGCATTGGAGAAATATTTAACCGGTTTGGCTTGAGCCGGATTAATGAAGGTTAAATAGTAACAACCCCAAACAACATCTTGGTCGGGCGAAGCCACTGGTTCGCCGGTAGCCGGTTTGAGCAAATTTTTGCTGGAAAGCATGATTTCAGCGGCTTCGCGCTTGGCTTCTTCGGTAATCGGCACATGAACGGCCATTTGGTCACCATCAAAGTCGGCGTTAAAGGCCTTACACACCATAGGATGAATTTGAATGGCCTTGCCTTCAATTAAAATCGGTTGGAAGGCCTGAATGCCCAAGCGGTGCAAGGTTGGGGCACGGTTTAAAAAGACATGGGCTTTTTGGGTAATCTGTTCCAAAATGGCCCAAACCTCTTCGTGATCTTGTTCTATATAACGGTTGGCGCTTCTAACATTGTGGACCATTTCGCCTTTGATCAATTCGGAAATAACAAACGGGCGGAACAGTTCCAAGGCCATGGTTTTTGGCAAACCGCATTGGTGCATTTCCAATTTAGGTCCGATGACGATAACGGAACGTCCGGAGTAGTCGATACGCTTGCCCAACAAGTTTTGTCTAAAACGACCTTGCTTACCTTTTAAAATATCGGCAATGCTTTTAAGCATGCGCTTTTGGCCGGTGGAAGCCGTAACGGTTTTGCCTCTGCGGGCGCTGTTATCAATTAAAGCATCTACTGCTTCCTGCAACATTCTTTTTTCGTTTCTTTGAATAACTTCCGGAGCGTTTAATTCTTGTAAGCGCTTTAAGCGGTTGTTGCGGTTGATAACTCGGCGGTATAAATCATTTAAATCCGAAGTGGCAAAACGGCCGCCATCAAGTTGAACAATCGGACGCAGATCCGGAGGAATAACCGGCACCATGGTTAAGATCATGGATTCCGGTCTGATGGAGTTAACCAATAAATTTTTTACCAACTTGGATCTTCTAATTAAGCGTTTCTTTTTGGAAGGAATAACTTGGGTAATTTCTTGATCTAACCGTTTGGCTACGGCCTCCAAATCAATGCCCACTAAAAGTTTGCGGATGGCTTCGCTGCCGATACCGGCTTCAAACACATGGCCGTACTTTAAGGAAAGATCCTGAAAAGCGCTTTCGGAAATAATTTTTAAGGGTTTTAAATCTTTAAGTTCTTTTTTAGCAACTTCGGCCGCGTGTTCTAGGGTTTCTAGCTTACTATCTTTTAAGCCGTTTAAAATATTTTGTTCTTTAACAAAAGCATTTTCGGTTAACGAAGAGCTTTGCTTTTTTTGATTCAGTTCAGTCACTTTAAGCTCAAACTCGCGTTCAATGGCCTTGCGTTTGCTTTTAAGTTCTCCTTTAATCTGTTCCAAGGTCTGCTCTCTTAAATCTTCATCAACATGCAAAATAATAAAAGAAGCGAAGTAAATGACCTTTTCCAATTCTTGAATGGATAAATCCAAAATCAAACCGATCTTTGATGGGATGCCCCGTAAAAACCAAATATGTGAAACAGGGGCGGCCAAGGCAATGTGACCCATGCGTTCGCGCCTAACAACCGAGCGGGTAACTTCTACGCCACATTTGTCACAAGTAATGCCTTTATAGCGGATGCGTTTGTATTTGCCGCAGTAGCATTCCCAATCTTTGCTGGGTCCAAAAATGCGTTCGCAAAACAAACCGTCTTTTTCCGGTTTTTGGGTGCGATAATTAATGGTCTCGGGCTTTAAAACCTCGCCGTAAGACCAGTCCAAAATTTCTTTGGCTGAAGCCAGATGCAAGCGGATGCCGTTAAAATCGGCGGCCGGAGCATTGTTATCGGCCATGAAAGAGGTTTTGCTGGAAGATGGATTAGGCATATGTTCAATTTTGAATTATTTTGAGTGTTAACTCGATTGAATGATAAATGATGTCGAGCTCAGCTCGATTGTCTGATGAAGTAGAATTGATAGGTTATTCTTTTTCTTCTATAACTTCTTCCGACTTCAAATTTTTAGCAATGGGTTTATCATCTTTTAATAGTTCCACCTCCAAAGCCAAACCTTTAAGTTCCCTAACAAGCACGTTGAATGATTCGGGGATATTAAGCTTGGTAACCGGTTCACCTTTAATAATTGATTCGTAGGCCTTGCTTCTACCAGGAATATCATCGGATTTGATGGTTAAGATTTCCTGCAAAGCATGAGCGGCGCCATAGGCCTCCAAGGCCCAAACTTCCATTTCACCAAATCTTTGTCCACCGCCTTGCGCTTTACCGCCCAATGGCTGCTGAGTAACCAGCGAGTAAGGCCCAATGGAACGTTGGTGGATTTTATCTTCCACCAAGTGATTTAACTTAAGCATGTAAATCACGCCGACGGTGGTTTTTTTATTGAATGGTTCACCGGTTCGGCCGTGATAAAGCTGGATTTTGCCGTCTTGAGGCAAACCGGCATTTTTAAGTTCTTCCCGAATGTTTTCGATCGGCACACCGTTTAAGGCAGGGGAAGCAACTTTGTAATTTAAGGTTTTAGCCGCCATACCCAAGTGGGTTTCTAACAGCTGGCCTAAGTTCATACGAGAAATAACGCCCAAAGGATTTAAAATAATATCCACCGGCGTACCGTCTTCTAAGAAAGGCATATCCTGAACCGGTACAATGCGGGAAATAACACCCTTATTGCCGTGCCGGCCGGCTAGCTTATCACCGGGTTGGACTTTTCTTAACTGGGCAATGGTAACTTGGATGCTCTTGATAACTCCGGCCGGAAGTTTATCGCCGGCTTTGCGGGAGAAAATTTTAATATCAATAACTTTACCGTGTTCGCCGTGCTCTAAATACAACGAACTATCGCGCACGTCTTTGGCTTTTTCACCAAAAATGGCACGCAATAATTTTTCTTCGGCCGATAGTTCGGTTTCACCTTTAGGAGTAATTTTACCAACCAAGATATCGCCGGCCTTAACTTGGGCGCCGATATGAATAACGCCTTCTTCGTCCAAGTCCTTTAATTTTTCTTCACTAACATTAGGAATATCCTGGGTAACCACTTCGGGCCCGAGCTTGGTATCCCTGATATCAATGGAATAATCTTCAATATGGATAGAGCTTAAGCAATCGCGCTGGACGATTTTTTCGGAAATCAAAATGGCGTCTTCGTAGTTGCCGCCTTCCCAAGACATAAAAGCCACTAAAACGTTTTGGCCTAAAGCCAGTTCGCCTTGGTCGGTAGCGGCGCCATCAGCCATAACATCGCCTTTTTGGATTTTTTCGCCCTTGGAAACCAACGGGTGATGGTTCATACAGGTAGAGGCGTTGGAGCGCATAAATTTGCCCAAAACGTATTCATGATCAACACCTTCTTTATCTGTCACCACGATTTTGTTGCTTTGAACCAAACTAACTACACCATCTTCTTCGGCTACAATTACTTGGCCCGAATCTTTGGCTGCTCTAAATTCAATACCGGTGCCGATAATTGGCGCCTCGGGTTTAACTAAAGATACTGCCTGACGTTGCATGTTGGTACCCATCAAAGCACGAACGGCGTCATCATGTTCCAAGAAAGGAATCATGGCCGTGGCAATGGAAACAATTTGATTAGGCGCCACATCCAAATAATCAATAGTAGAAACATGGGCAAACGATGGTTTGCCGTGGACTCTCATTTCGGCGTAATCTTTGATAAAGTAATTGGTTTTTTCGTCAATCGGTGTAGTGGCGGCCGCGGTGTTGAATCTTTCTTCGGTAAAAGCATCCAAATAAACAATTTCATTGGTCACCACGGGCTTAATGGGAAGTTTTAAAATATTTTTATGGGAGTGAAGCTCTTTAGCTTTGCTTTCGGTTATGGTTTCGCCTTCTTTAGCTAAAACCTTTTGGGTTTCGGGATCAATAATATTTTGGCGGGCGATTTTGCCAGTGGAAATTTTAGGATCATTGGCAATATCATGCAAAACCACTCTATAAGGGGTTTCTATAAAACCATAATCGTTAACTCTGGCGTAAGAAGCCAAGTGGCCAACCAAGCCGATGTTCGGGCCTTCGGGAGTAGCAATCGGACAAATACGGCCGTAGTGGGTGCGATGCACGTCTCTAACTTCAAAACCCGCGCGCTCGCGCGAAAGTCCGCCAGGGCCCATGGCCGAAACGCGGCGCTTGTGTTCCAGCTCGGCCAAAGGATTTGTTTGGTCCATAAACTGGGATAATTGCGAGCTCATGAAAAATTCTTTAATGGAGCCGATAACCGGACGGGCATTAATCAATTGGTTAGGGGTAACGGAATTAATATCCAGAGTGCTCATCCTATCTTTAATAATGCGTTCCATTCTAGCCAAGCCGATGCGGCATTTGTTCTGCACCAATTCGCCAATGGCTCTAATGCGTCTGTTGCCCAAGTGATCGATATCATCGGGTTGATCTTGGGTGATATTTAAGCGGATGATTTCTTTAATAATTTTCACCAAATCATCCATTCTTAAAATTCTGGTTTCTTTATTAATCGGTAAGTTTAAATTGAATTTTTTATTTAATTTGTAGCGGCCAACTACGCCAAAGTCATAGCGATCAAAATTAAAGAACATGGCGTGGATTAACGATTTGGCGTTATCCGGAGTGGCTAAATCACCCGGCCTGATTCTTTTGTAGACCTCAATTAAGCCTTCATTTTCAGTTTTGGAAGAATCCTTAGCCAGTGTGCTTTCAATATAGTTAACATCGGGCAAAGTTTCGGCATCGGCAAATAGTTCCCTGATTTTTTCATCGGTGCCAACGCCAAAAGCGCGCAGTAAAGCAGTTACAGCGACTTTTCTTTTGCGGTCAATTTTAACATAGATAACATGGTTGGCATCGGTTTCCAGTTCCAGCCAGGCCCCGCGGTTAGGAATGATTTTTGCGCCGTAAATGCGTTTGCCTCTTAAATTGTCGGAGGTAAAAAATACGCCGGCACTGCGGATTAACTGCGAAACCACAACTCTTTCTACGCCGTTAATCACAAAAGTACCCCTGTTGGTCATGAGGGGAAAATCACCCAGATAAATTTCTTGTTCTTTAACTTCGCCTGTTCTTTCGTTAACCAAACGGGATTTAACGCGAAGCGGCGCTTCGTAAGTGATGTTTTTGGCTCTGGCTACCCTTTCGTGGAATTTGGGTTCGTCCAGATAAAAATCTTCAAAATAGAGTTCTAAATTTCGGCCGATAAAATCTTTGATCGGCGAAATTTCTTCAAACAGTTCTTTTAAGCCATGCTCAAAGAACCATTGGTAAGACCTTTTTTGCACTTCAATTAGGTCGGGTAAGGGCAGGGCGACCTTGGAAGACACAAAATACTTGCGTTCTGGCATTTTTAAAGACATAAATTATCGTTATTTATGAAAAATAATTAAATTTAGACAAAAATATAACCCTTAGGTCTATCAAGGGTTGGTATGAACGGCTTTTTTTACACAGCCAGAGAACAAAACATAGGCGGATGATACCTTAATTAAATACTTTTGTCAAGATAAAGCGAGTGCATTGCACCATTTTATCCTTTTTAGTGCTAAAGTTAGCGAAAAACGCATTATATAGATAAAAAAAATTTGTCAAATTTTGAAATTAAAAAACAGAATTTACCGCTGAATCTAGCGGAAAATTGCCTTCAAAAAAAGAGGGTTATTAAGAAGTTATCCACAGTAATGCTATATTACAACATTATTTTAGCTATTTGTAAATATTTAGGGCTTAACAAAGTGCTTGTTTTGTATTAGAGTAGGTTAAATTGTTCATTTTTCGTCCACCATTTAAGGAGCGCTTCATGCGCACGTTACTTTACTTCTGCCTTCTGGGGTTATTTGCCATTTGGGCTAAGGCCTCGGATGCTCCGGTATTGATCGGGTTGTTTTTGTTGTTGACCGCCTTGGTCAATGTGCCTAGGTGGTTCAGCAACACCTGGAACGGCAATAAGTTTTTTAGGAAGTTTCTCAACATCCACAGAAACATCCTATTGGCTTGTGCCATCATGGTTTTGAGCTACCTGATACCAACGCTCAATTTGAGCAAAATATGGCCGCTATTCTTGCCCGATCAAGAACAGCAGCTGATGATCAGTGGAGCAATCGCCTTGATTGGCTTGGCCTACTACTGGCTTGTTGTTCGGCGGGGTTACGAAAAAGCTTACATGCTTTGCCCCTTATGCTGTCGGACAAAAAAGTTTTCGCCAAGCGGACATTACACTTGCCAGGACGATGGCAGATCTTGCAATCATAATGGCAACGAAGATCGCCGCAGGATGTAACTTTTCATAATCGTAGTTGCCATATCAATGGTAACTAAAACCCGGACCTAAGTTATTGGTCCGGGAATTTTTTTTGATGATTTTTAAATTTATTTTTTGAGTAATGCCCTGACAACCATTCTATCATCCCAAGGAATTTTTTGACCGCGGGCAACGCAAATGTATTGTTCGTTGGCTTTGCCGGTTATAAGCACCAAGTCATCGGCTTGCGCTAAAGATAGAGCTTTTTTAATTGCTTCGCGCCTATCTAAAATTTTAAATAAATTTTGGTTTAAGATTTTTCCTTCATCAAGAGCGCCTTGAGCCACATTATTTATTATCATCATTGGATCATCATCATACGGATCCTCGTTGGTTATAATAACGTAATCGGCTTTTCTAGCGGCAAGTGTGCCCATGATTGGTTGGCGCGCTTTATCGCGCCCGCCGCCGCATGAGCCAAGCACATGAATTATTTTATTAAATTTAAACATGGCCAAGGTTTCTTGTAATTTTTTCATTGATTCCGGCTCGGGCGCGTAATCAACCATGACTTTGAATTGTTGACCCTCATTAATCCATTCAAACCTGCCTGGCATGATTTTAAATTCAACTAAAGCCTTTTTAATTATTTGATCACTTATGCCTTGTGATTTGGCAACGGCAATGGCCGCCAGCGCATTGTAGATGTTTACTTGGCCAATAAGATTAATATTAATAACTGAAGACAAAAGACTAAAGACCGAGGAATCGGGTTTTAATATAATATCAGTCGCATGAAAATCGGAAACTTTATTGATAGAGTAAGTGATTTTTTTATCAGCTTTAAAATTTAAAAAATAATCTGCCTGCTCATCATCAACATTGGCGACAATAGTTTTATCTATCTTGTGCTCGTTGATAATTTTATGAGGACGATTAGTTAAATGTTTAAATAATTGGCCTTTAGCTTTTTTATAATTTTCAAAACCGCCATGTGCCTCCAAATGTTCCGGCGTTAAGTTGGTAAACAACGCAATGTCATAATTAATCCCTATGTGCCTAAATTGCTTAATGCCCTCGGAAGAGGTTTCAATAATTGCGTATTTACAGCCCTTTTTAACCATATCGGATAATAGTTTTTGGGTTTTAAGTCGCCCCAGCATAGTCATTTTTTGATCATTAAACCATTCCTGATCCGCTACTTTAAAGTTAGCTGTGGTTGTCCAGCCAACTTTATTGTCAGCGGTTTCTAAAATTTTTCCGATTAAATTAACGGTTGTAGATTTGCCGTTGGTGCCGGTAACGCCAATCACAATCATTTTGGCCGAAGGATTGCCGTAAACAATCATCGCTAAAATAGCCAGTACCTGATGGTACCAGCTGATCATAAAAGAGGGGAGAAGTTTTTTGAGCAGCGACTTCATTATTGAGCGTGATTTAAAAATTCACTAATGGTTTGAACATCTTCGGGTTTGCCAAAATCCAGCCAGTAATCTTCAATTTCTTTAATCTTTACTCTTTTTTCTTTAGCCAAAAGATTAATGGCATCGGTTAGTTCAAATTCGCCTCGGGGAGATTTTTGGATTAATGGTAGTTTTTTAAAAATGCTTGGCGTAAATTTGTAGAGGCCGGTATTAATTAAATCACCTACAAAAGTCGTTGGCTTTTCAATAATCCGATCCAGATAATCCTCACCGTCACGAATTAAGACGCCGTATTTTTGGGGTTCGGGATGCTTGAGGCCGGAAATATAATTAAATTCATCATCAATAAAAAACTTTTTTAAATCATTGATTGAATATAAGTTATCGCCGTAAACCGTGATAAAACTTTCATCTGTTTTAATCAAATCCTTAACGCATTCAATGGGGCAAAGGGTGCCGTATTTATCGCCCAGCATATCAAACTGGTTAACAATGGTGATTTTAAATTCGCCGGCATAGGTGTTTAAAAATTTTTCCATGATCTCTTTTTTGTAACCAATGACCATGATAATTTCGGTAAAACCGGCGGCCTTTAAATTATTTAACAGGTAATACAAAAAAGGATGGCCGTTGATTTCAATCAGGTGCTTGGGTTTTTCTTGTGATAAATGAAGCATGCGCGTGCCTCTACCGGCCGCCGCTACCACTACTTTGTTTAACATATATTTACTACTAATGTACGAATAAGTACGAATATATGAATATGGGATTGAATCTTTGTTTAACCATTAATTTACCCAAACTGTCGATTCGTATATTCGTAAAGATTCGTAATTCGTAGTTATTTAATAATTCGGTTTATTTTTCTGAAAACTTTATACAATTTGTACCAACCAGTTTCGTAAATAAAATCATAAGTACCGGCGTAAGTTGTTGGTTCTCCGCCAAAACCTTTTTTAAATCTGGTTACTCCGGCCCAGGGATGGTTGGTTTCGCTTTCTGGCGCAATGCCGTGCCAGTCATAATATTTAAAGCCCCTACTTTGCGCTTCTTGAATCAGCGTCCAGTGTAAGAGGTAGGGTGCCATCAAATTGCGATTTTGATAGTCGGAGGCGCCATGCAGATAAGTAACCGTATCACCGTAAAAACTCATTAGATTTGCGGCTATTATAGCATTATTTTGGTTTCTGGCAACCCAGAGTTCTACTTCCGGCACTGTAGTCAACATGGTCTGATAATAGCTTTGTGAATGCAGGCCAAAAGTGTCTCGTTCACTGGTTTGTTTGAACAGTGGCCAGCATTTGGTAAAATCATCAGCCGTTAGTTTACTGATGGTTAGTCCGTGCTTTTCCGCCAATTTGATGTTGTAGCGGGTTTTGGAATGAAAGCTGGCCAAGAGCGATTCGGTCGATTGGCTTAAATCCAGTATCAGAGTGTTAGGTGGTTGAATGGATTTCGTTTTGATTAATCGAGACCCCTCGACTTCGCTCGGGGCGATTTTTGAATTTTGTAATTCAAAAATCGGTTCAAAACGGAAAAAAATTTCTTCGCTCTTGCGGGTGGCAATGGTAATATCGCGGGTTTTGCTGAAAATTAATTTTAAAGCTGTTTCTTTTTTTGCTTCATTAAGTTCTTGGCTAAAAATCGGTCCGCGCGGGCAATAAAGATAGCTTTTTTGCAAAGGCAATTTATTATTAATAATCGTAGCGCAAGCAACTATTTGTTCATTGTTAAAAATCCCTAGGCGCCAAAGATGGTGATCAAGAGTTTTGTTAAATTCGCCCCAAGAGTAAGATTGGAGTAATTGAGAGTGTGGCTGGGTAGCAACAAAGTTATTCAACTCTTGTTGGCTGATTAATTTAAGTTCCATTTATTTGGCCAGTAATTTTAACGCACCTTTAATTCTGCCGGAAGTATCTGTAATTTCCGCAGACACTTGTCTGATAACTTCCATAACTTCTTTACGGGAATAGCCAAGGCCGATTAAAGCTTCTATGGTTTCAATATCCCTGGGCGCCACAGAAGCGTCTTGAATATTCATTTCTTTTCCTAATTTACCAATTTTGGATTTTAACTCCACTACAATGCGTTCGGCGGTTTTGGGGCCAATGCCGGAAACGGTTCTAAGCAATGCAGGGTCTTCCGATAAAATGGCCTGGATAATATCTTCCACGCTGGCACTGGCCATTACGCCAAGAGCGCTTTTAGGGCCAACACCCGAGATGCTAATTAAGTTTTTAAACATTTCCAATTCGGGCTGGTTTATGAATCCGTAAAGATCTTGTGATGTTTCGGAAATGTGATGATGAATATATAATGAGACCTCGGCCGATTCGTTTAACAATGACAAAGTTTTTTCACTGGCAAAAACTTCATAGCCAATGTTGTTAACTAAAAGAATCAGGTATTTGGACTTTTTAACAAAGATTGTGCCTTTGAGGTAGGAGATCATTTAAGCAAATAGGTTATTTAGTTAATAGTATTATACATACTAAAAGTAATTTTGGATATTCTTGACAAATGATTAATAATATGATATTTTGATTTATTAAAATAGTTCTTTTAATTTTATTGGCAATTTTTAAGTAGCCATAGCCAAAAGATCTTAAACATTGAGGTTTATTGGCTATGGCTACAGAGTAGCTAGTTAGCAAACAACCAATTGGAGTTATTAATGTTCGAATCACTGAAGATTTGGCAAACAGTGGAACTTGGCACTAATCTAACTATCGCCAACGATTTCATTGTCGCTCTTCGAAAAGCCGGTGTCAGAATCGAGACATGGGCCGAAGAGATGATCCGCCACCCGGCTTTCACAGTTTCGTCCAAGAAGAAGATTCGGCTGACTGCCCCGACAGTGGCTGAACTTGGTTTCATTCAGAGAACACCGCTGGAACATGTTTACAGGCGAGGCAATGAGCTCCGTCTGTTGCTATGTCCAGCAGAAGCTGGTCTTAAACTGCGTTTGCAGTATTTGGATCAGCCAATCGGGGAGACTGTTCACATCGCCATGGTTCCAATTTTCGACTTGGACGAAGAATGCAAAGGCATATTCTCTCTCAAGTGCGATGCCGAAGGCCCTGTGCTCAATGTCACCAGTGGCCTTCCTGAACACCAGCTTCAACCCGAAGACCGAGTTGTTTTCGCTCTTCCTCCAGTATAGTTCTTGAGACCAGGATCTTCAGATCCTTAGATTCTCAGACACTTCCGACCTGCTGGACTAGATATAAGGTGTTTTCAAAGAACATTTTTATCTGGTCCAGTGGGTTTTTTTATATTTTTAAAATAATTCAATGATTGAAATTATCTAAATAAAATGGTATTATCCAATTTACCATTATCACCTATGGATTTTCAATTAAAATCAAAATTTTCGCCTACCGGCGATCAACCTCAGGCCATTGATAAATTAGTCAGGGGCCTTAAATCCGGTTATCAACACCAAACGCTTTTAGGCGTGACTGGCAGTGGTAAAACTTTTACTATGGCTAATGTAATTCAGCAATTACAGCGGCCTACTCTTATTATTTCTCATAACAAAACCTTGGCCGCCCAGTTGGCTAGTGAATTTAGAGAGTTTTTCCCAAATAACTCGGTTCATTATTTTGTTAGCTATTACGATTACTATCAACCCGAAGCGTATGTGCCGCAAAGGGATTTATATATAGAAAAGGAAACGCAGATTAATGAAGAAATTGATCGTTTGCGCCATGCTTCTACCAATGCGCTCTTAACTCGGCGTGATACCATCATCGTGGCCTCTGTTTCTTGTATTTACGGTTTGGGTTCACCAACGGATTACGAGGGTATGAAAATTACCATTACCGAAGGCGAAACCCGCAAGCGCGATAAACTGTTAAGGCAATTAACCGATTTGCAGTATCAAAGAAATGACATTGATTTTTATCGCGGTAAATTTAGAGTTAAAGGCGATACGGTAGAAATTTTTCCCATTGAAGCCAAAAGCGAGGTTGTAAGGGTGGAATTTTACGGTGATACGGTTGAGAAAATATCAACGGTGGATTATTTAACGGGTAATGAAGTCAAAACTAAAAACTTAAAACTAAAAACTTTTCAAATATTTCCTGCAAAACATTTTGTTACTCCAGAAGATAAATTAAAAAAGGCCATTGGGAAAATTAGGGAAGAAATGGAAACTAGGGTAGTGGAGTTGAAAAAGAAAAATTTACTTTTGGAAGCTCAGCGGATTGAACAGCGTACCAATTATGATTTGGAAATGATTGAAGAAACTGGCTATTGCAACGGCATAGAAAATTATTCCCGCTATTTAACCAATCGCGAGCCCGGCGAACAACCGGCCACGTTGTTGGATTATTATCCGGATGATTTTTTGATGTTTGTGGATGAATCGCACATGACCATTCCGCAAATCAATGGTATGTACAATGGCGATAAGGCGCGTAAGCAAACACTGGTTGATTTTGGCTTTAGATTGCCTTCGGCTTTGGATAATAGGCCTTTAAAGTTTAAGGAATTTGAAAAACATATTAATCAGGCGATTTATGTTTCGGCCACCCCGGCGGCTTATGAATACCGTCAAAGCGGGGTTAAAACAACCAAAAAAATGGTTGGCGCTTTAGAAAAAGAAGTGGTTGATTACCAGGATTTAAAAGAGGTAATTGATCTGCCCGATTCCGCTGTCGCGCAACAGGTGATTAGGCCAACAGGTTTAATTGAGCCGGTAATTGAGTTAAGGAAAACCAAGGCCCAGTTGGAAGATTTGATTGGTGAAATAGAAAAAACCGTTAAGAAAAAACAGCGGGTTTTGGTAACCACTTTAACCAAGCGTTTGGCTGAAGAAATTGCCGAATACATGGAAGAGAAAAAAATTAAGGTGGCTTATCTGCATTCCGAAGTGGAAACCTTAGATCGGTTGGATATTTTGCGCGATTTACGTTTGGGCAAGTTTGATGTTTTGGTCGGTATCAACTTATTGCGTGAAGGTTTGGATTTGCCGGAGGTCACGCTGGTGGCTATATTGGATGCTGATAAAGAAGGTTTTTTAAGAAGTGAAACTTCGTTAATCCAAATTATGGGTCGGGCGGCTAGGCATTTGGATGGCCGGGTAATTATGTATGCCGATAATATTACGGGTTCCATGAAACGCGCGATTGCCGAAGTGGAACGTCGCCGGGTGATTCAAACCGCTTATAACAAAAAACATGGCATTACGCCCCAGACCATTATTAAAGCGGTAAGAGAAGGGGAATTAAGAAGCAAGGTTGTTGAAGATCATCTGCAAAAAATTAAAGATTTGAAGAGTTTGCCCAAAGAAGAAGCAAAGCATTTGTTGGAAGATTTGGAAGCGCAAATGATTATGGCTGCTGATAATTTAAATTTTGAACTGGCGGCTAAATTAAGGGATGAAATAAAATTGTTGAGAAAAAGAAAATAAAAAAAGTCCGTCAGCTACATTAACATTAAGTTGATGCAGGACGGACAAGGTGATAGTCAGCCGACTTTATGAGTCATATCTGAGCATGAGCCAGGTTTGGCCGAGACGGGTGAACATGTTAAATATCGGTTTCGGATAGATCCAACAGATCAAGGCCAATAGTACTTGGCCAAGTATTAGGCAGTTTATCAACCAGCCCGCAAAAGCCTCGTGACCAGCGAGAAAGATCACGCCAGTGACGAAAATGAGAAATGCAAATCCCATGGTGAAACAGAAAACCCCTTGGTAAAAGGGAGAGATCATTTTCCATTTTGGATTTTGCACAGCGCTGATCAGTTTCCTTTTTTTGAGGTATTTGATGATTAGCGCAAAGAGCAATAAAGTACTCATGGATGCCCCCAGTTTGTGTATTTGTTACGATTCTTAGTTATTTTACTTTATAATTGAGTTTTGTCAATAATGACTAAAGTATTAATTACAGGAACTTTTGATATTATCCATCCTGGCCATTTGAATTTAATAAAACAAGCAAAAGAGCTAGGGGATTTTATTGTTGCTATAATTGCCCGCGACCAAAATGTAATTAAAGTTAAAGGCCGAGAATCATATTTTAATGAAGCGGATCGGGTGGAGAATTTAAAAAAACTTGGTTTGGTTGATAAAGTTATTTTAGGCGATGTAGTTGATCCGTATAAAATGATTATTCAAGAAAAACCGGATATTATTGCTTTAGGTTACGATCAACAGGCCTTTGTTGAAGGTTTGATTGATTTAAGGGCAAATTCAAAACTTCATTTTGATATTAAAAGATTAGTTTCGTTTAAAGAAGATTTTTGCAAAGGTAAGAATCTTCGCAAAGCCATTGATCGAGCTCAGCTCGATGAAGATGATAAGACCGGATTTTTATTGCTGGATAAAGAATCCAACTGGACTTCGCATGATGTGGTGGCCAAACTTAGATCCATCACCAAAATAAAACAAATAGGGCACACTGGCACGCTAGATCCCTTTGCTACTGGTTTGTTAATTTGCGCTATTGGCAATGCCACTAAAATGGTGGGGATGTTTGATTTATTACCTAAGACATATGAAGCCACTATCAAATTGGGAATTATTTCGGATACTTATGATAGAACCGGACAACTTAAAGCTCAAAACTTAATCGAGCTCAGCTCGATAAAGCTTAAAACCGATGTCAATCAATTAAAAGAAATACTAAGTAGTTTTATCGGCAAGCAATTACAGATTCCGCCAATGTATTCGGCAAAAAAGGTTGGGGGTAAAAAATTATATGATTTGGCCAGGCAAGGCAAAGAAATAGAAAGAAAGCCAAATGAGATTGAAATTTATAAGATTGAATTTTTGGGCTTAAAAGATGATATTTTTAATATTAAAGTTAAATGTTCGTCCGGTACTTATATTAGAACTTTAGCTTATGATCTTGGGCAAAAATTGGGTGTTGGCGCGGTTCTCTGGGAGTTAAAAAGAACAGCTATTGGGTCTTTTAATTTAGAACAGGCAATTAAATTAGACCAATTAACTAACAATAATTTTGGACAAAATTTAATTATACCTTTGGAGGCCTTAAAGGTTATTAATCAAGGGTATTTGGAGGGGTTTTTAAGATAGGGCTTGATTATTTTGGGTATTTATGTTAGTATTTTCCTAACTCTCACACTAAACAATTGTTCAATTTATCTATTAATCGTTTAATTTACTATGCCTAATAAAAAAGCAGCGGAAAAATATTTGCGCAAGTCCAAAAAACTGGCTCTTAAAAATTTCCGTGAACGCAAGAATATCAAGGATTTAGCTAAAAAAATCGCCAAATCAATTGCCGAAAAAGAAACCGCCAAAATTAATGATTTAATGAGGCAGTTTCAAAAAACAGTTGATAAGGCAGTTAAAACCGGTTGGTTGAAAAAAAATACGGCTGGACGCAAAAAATCACGTTTGGCAGCCAGTATCACCAAGGCCTTAAAAAAATAATTGAATTAAAAAAACCGTTTGGTTATCCAGGCGGTTTTTTAATTTGTTTAAACCTTCATTATTAAAAGATCCAGCAAGGTTTTGGGCGGCAAAGCAGTGGATTTAAATTGTTTATCCAACTGGGCCAAGTGCAGATAAATTTTTTTAAGTTTTTCCAAAGTAAATTTTTTGGCCAAAGGCGCGCTTTTTTTAATCACAAAAGGATGAAGACCGGTTGCTTCGGCAATTTGTTTTTCCAACATTTTTTTATCCAACAAAGGTTTAATTTGCAACAAAATCCTAAATTGCCTGATAATCATGGTTAGCAGATAAATTTCATTTAACCCAAGAGATAGCTGTTCTTCTAGCAATTTAAGGGCGCTAGCTTGGTTAGCGGAGGCCACCGCATCGGTTAAACCAAAAATATTTTCGGTAATTTTGGCATTTACAAAAGTTTTAACATCTTCTTCTAAAATTTCCCTACCGTTTTTGTAAGCAATCAGCTTATTCAACTCGCCGGATAAAAGCCACAAATTATTGCCGACAAACGAGGTTAAAAGCAAAAGGGCGCGGGCGTTTATTTTTCCGTTTTTTTCTTGAGCATAATTTTTAGCCCAATCATTCAGCTTGGCATTATCCAGGGCTTCAAAATTCTGGCTTAATTTTTTATCAGTTGATAAGGTTTTAAATAAGGCGCTTCTTTTATCCGGTTCGCCGGCTTCGTAAAAAACAAAAATGTTATCGCTTTTTTTAAGGCGCAAAAGCATTTCAGAGAGCTGTTCAGCAACATTTTTAATTGGTTTGGCCAGTAATAAATTTTTAATAATTACCAGGCGCTTGGGCACTAAAAAACCGGCTTGCATCGAAGCCGAATTAAATTTGCCCAAATCAAAATCTTCGCCCGAAAAGGTAATGGTATTAATGCCCGAAGGGTCGATTTCTTTTTTAAATTTTTCCTTAATTTTCAGCAATTTTTGATGAGCCCGATAAGAATCCTGGCCGTAAAGAAAAAATATCATAGTTATTTTGTTTCTCCCCAATTATGGCCCAAATGCACTTCGGCCACAATAGGCACTTTAAGAGAGTAAATATTTTCCATTTTGTTTTTTACAAAGTCGGCCACTTTTTGGGCTTCGTTTTCCGGTGCTTCCAATACCAGTTCATCGTGGACGGTTAACAACAGCTTGGCATTCAAACAGATTTTTGGCAATTCTTGGTGAATAGCAATCATCGCCATTTTTAGTAAATCGGCGGCTGTGCCCTGGATAGGGGCATTAATGGCCATGCGTTCCGCGCTGGCGCGGATCATGGGTACGCCGGAGTGAATTTCCGGCAAATATCTTCTTCTACCCAAAAGCGTTTCTACATAACCGTGTTTAGCCGCTAATTCTTTGGTTTCAACTAACCAGTTTTTAATTTGCGGATACAATTCAAAGTAGCGGGCAATAAAGCTTTTGGCTTCTTCGCGAGTAATGCCGGTGCGCGCAGCTAAGCCAACATAGCCCAGGCCATAGATAACGCCAAAATTAACTTCTTTAGCCGCCCGGCGCATATCTTTGGTAACTTCAGAAATTGGCAATTTATTTATATCGGCGGCTGTTCGGGCATGGATGTCTTCATTGTTGTTAAAATAGGCGATCATTTTTTCATCACTGGCTAATGAGGCGATAACTCTTAGTTCTATTTGCGAATAGTCGGCCGAAATCAATAAATTTCCTTTCTCCGCAATAAAAGCTTTGCGGATTTCGCGCCCTAGCTCTGTTCTAATGGGAATATTTTGCAAATTAGGATCGGATGAAGAAAGCCGGCCGGTTGCGGCAATGGTTTGGTTAAAGCTGGTATGGATTCTATCATGTTTATCGGCCTGCAAAGGCAAGGTTTGGGTATAAGTGTTTTGCAGTTTGGAATATTCCCTAAAATTGCTGATGTAAGGGATAATCGGATGCCGATCTTTTAATTTTTCAAGCTCGCCGGCAGCGGTGGAAATGCCGGTTTTTATTTTTTTTAAACCCTTGATATCGATTTTTAAACGGTCAAACAAAATTTCTTTGAGCTGTAGAGGCGAAGCGATGTTGAACTCTTGGCCGGCTATTTCGTAAACTTTATTTTCAATTGATTTAATTTCCCCGGTAAATTTTTGATTTAGTTGTTTTAAAAATTCCTGGTCGATTTTAATGCCGGTTTGCTCCATTTTAGCCAACACGGCAATTAGGGGCATTTCAATTTTTTCCATCAGGCCCCTCGACTCCGCTCGGGACGCGCCTAAGTCGGAAATTTTTTCCAACTCCGGTTTTAATTTTTTAGCCAACCGCAGAGTAAAATCCGCATCTTCGGCCGCATACCAGGATACTCGTTCCACGGCTACCGCCGACATATTTAATTGATCCTTGCCTTTTGGTCCGATTAAATCGGTAATGGGTTGCATTTGGTGGCCAAGTTCCGAAAAAACCAAACTGTCCAAATCCAAATTGCGGTTGCCGGAGGTAAGCAAATAAGCGCCGAGCATGGTGTCAAAATCCAAGCCGGCCATGATAATGCCGTTTTGCATCAGCATTTCATAATCGTATTTTAAATTGTGACCGATTTTTTTAATGTTGGGATTTTCCAAAATCGGTTTAAGTTCATTTAGCCAAGGCAAATTAGATGCAATATCCAAGTAATAGGCCAAACCTGGTTTCCAAGAAAAACTTAGCCCTAAAATTTTTGCCTGCCAAACGTTTAGGCCGGTAGTTTCGCTATCCAAAGCGAATTCGGTTTGATTTTTTAATTCAGTTAAAAATTTTTGAAATTTTTCGTTGGTATTTACCAGGCGATAATCAAAAAATTCAGAGGAAGGCGCTTTAGTAATGGACATAAAATCCATCGCGCCCTGCCCCCCTGTATTTGATTGCTCGGTTGTTGGTTTTGCATCCGCTTCCTGGATATTTTTTGTTTCCATCTTGCCGGATAATTCAGAAGGAATTTTATTCATTAAGCTTTTAAATTCCAGATGGGTAAAAATTTTTATCACCTCATTAACATCAAAGCCCTGAATTTTGGTTTCGGCCAATTTAAAGTTGGTTTTAAGATCGGTTTTGATTGTCACCAATTCTTTGCTTAAAAGGGCATCTTTTTTTTGGGTGATTAACAGTTCTTTAAGCCGATCTTTAACCTTGGATTGTTCTAATTTTTCATAAAGTTTTTCCAGCGAGCCGAACTGTTGAATCAGTTGGGTGGCGGATTTTTCGCCAATACCTTTAACGCCCGGAATATTATCCGAAGGATCACCTCTTAACGCCTTAAAATCGATTAATTGATCCGGGGTTAGGCCATAGCGATCTTTAACCGCATTGATATTATAGGTAAAGGTTTCGGAAATGCCTTTTTTTAAAGTAAAGACCTCGGTTTGTTGATCAACCAATTGCAAAGCGTCCAAATCGCCGGTGACAATAAATTTATGCAACTCGGGTTGGGTTTTTTTAAGATGAGTAATAATGGTGCCGATCACATCATCGGCCTCATAACCCTCTTCCTGGGCATCAACCACTGGGATGTTAAAGGCCTTGAGAATTTGTTCAATAATCGGGATTTGGGCGTAAAGCTCGTCGGGCTGTTTAACGCGCTGGGCTTTATACGAAGTAAACATTTCGGTCCGTTTGGAAACGCCCTTGCGGTCAAAGGCCGAGCAAATATAATTCGGCTTAAGCTCTTTGATTATTTTTAATAAGATGGAAGTAAAGCCGTAAGCGGCATTAACCATAGTTCCGTCTTTTAAAGTCATGGGCGGCAAAGCGTGCCAAGCGCGGTGCAACAGGGCATTGCCGTCAATGATTATGAATTTCTCGTTACCTTTGTTCATTGTTAACAATTAGTTAAAATGTTAATTCTTTGCTGTCATCCTGAAGGAGCACACGCGACTGAAGGATTTCCTGTTTATCCATTAAATTACTGTGCCAAAATTGTTAGCGATAATTTTTAAAGCCGCTACGTGTCCATCCGGGCCATTGGTAGAGCTGGCGCAACAATTTGCGATTACCGTAATTTTATAGCCCTGATCAAAAGCGTTAAAACAATCGGCTAAGACGCAATAATCAGTATCCAGGCCAACAATAGTTAATTCTTCAATCTTTTTTTCTCTTAAATATTTTTCAAAATTAGGATTGGTAAAAACCGAAAAAGAGCATTTGCTAAAAATGTTATCTTTTTTAACCCAGGGTTTTAGATCAATAACGATATCGGTATACGGTGGTTTTGTGCAACCGGTGTAATTAAGTTGCTTAACAAAGTTGCTATTGGCCGTATTGATAAATTGGCTAAAAACAATAGCAGAAAAATCACTGTTTTCAATCAACTTAACAATATTTTTTGGCACATGTTGCGTCCATTTATTGATAAAGAAATTTTGGACATCAACGATTAATAAAGCGGTTTTCATGGCAAGGTAAGTATAATAATATAGGGTTATTTTACCTGTTAGACGGCGATAAAGCAACCTTGATTTTTTAAGGATATTCTGTTATTTTAAATGAAGTTTAGCTACATATCTCCTTAATGGCCACGTATCCCCTAAAGGGGACGAGAGGGCTATTAAAAGAGTTGGTGGCTTAAATGTGCTAACAATTTATATCAGCATTTTCTAAATTGGCCACGTATCCCCTAAAGGGGACGAGAGGGCTATTAAAAGAGTTGGTGGCTTAAATATGCCACAATTCAAATCAAAGTATTCCTTAATGGCCACGTAGCCAAGTGGTAAGGCAAGGGTCTGCAAAACCCTTATTCACCGGTTCGAATCCGGTCGTGGCCTCCAATCAATCTAATTATTTTAATTTTTCCGAGCTTGCTTCCAGAATAAAATTTATTTAGTTCTGTTTAGCTTGTCACGCATAAACTGAATGATATGAGACTTTACGCGGTGTGGCGGCTGGGGTTTTTTAAAATATTCAGTACAGTCGAATTAATACTTATTTGGAAAATGTATCAGGAGTTAATCGTTAGCTTGACTTTATTAACAAGATATATCAGTATAAATGTACGTACCTTTCATTTCGTCAACCGCCATAGATAGGAGGATATCATGGCAAAGCAATCTGTTCGTTGGTCTACTGAATTTTGGCCAATACTTTTAAATGGTATTGGACAATTGTATTCATCAAAAGGGTCGACAGAGTTCACCCTTACTTCGCCCCACTTTGATAAACATTTGGATTCACTGGAATACGAATGGGGATCAAATAAGGTAAAAGAGTGGTTGGAAGCTCTACCTCTTGGCGTAACTCTGAAAAGTTACGAATATTCAAGGTGTGCAAGGGCTTTCATTTTTCATCTTCAAATCCGGGGCAGTCTTAGGAATAGGGTCTTGCGTCCAAGTCTTGAGAAAGGTCTTTCTGGTCTTGTTAAAAAAGAGCTGGCCTTAGAACTACTAATAAAACATCCAATGGATTTTTTAAAAGATCCAGGGATTCCTGCAAATACCTGCGAAATATTTTGCATAACTGATCAGCATCTATCTATACCGTTTTGCACCTCGGGTCCATATGCAAACCCTGAAGCAAAAGAAGCTATTCAAGAAGCCAACTGCTTTCTTAAGGCATCCCAGGAAATTAAAGTCATCAGAACTCTACAAGATAGCGCGTCTTTCTTTTTCCAATGGGAGTCAGAAACCCCTCAATCCATTCGAAAATCTGTTGAAAACAGGGTTCAAGGGTATTTCTCATGCTGTACGAAGAGAATGACTAGTAACTACGTTTCGCTCTATAACCCGGATGATCCTTACTGGCTTGAACGAATCAATGAAGTTTCCTGACATTTAATCGCTGCACCTCAGTGGGTTCAAGATTCGCTTTGAATCCACTGAGGATTTTTTTTACCAAAAAACACTTTCCTGATTTGGAAAGTGTTTTTTAAAATCATGTTTTTAGAAGATTTCTATAGACGTGTATTGATGGCCGAATTTAATGGCTTCATCATAATCTGCCATCCAAATATCCATTTTTTTAGTGTAACGGCGATTCATCCGATCTTCCACTAAAAAGATCTTATCGCCGAACAGTTCGGGCATCCTTATTTTAGTGCCAAAAGGCAAGTGCATCAGATTGGTGGCAATTACATCTACCGCGCCTTGTTCGGCTCTTTTACATACATCCAAGCCGGAAGCGGTAATGCAAGGGGTGCTATCGGTTTGGCCGGGCAAACTATTGTAAGCGCTAACCCAGACCTTTAATTTAAAGCGGGGTTCTCTTAGTTGGCCGGAAATATCCAAAGGTAAGCCGCTAGGGGTAGGGTCAAAAGCCCGTAAAACCTCAATTTTGCCGGTTTGTACAGGTAGCTGAACATTTAAGCTGGTTAGGTCTTCGGCCTGCACATGGGGCAAATTTAGATTTAAAACCACCAATAACAAGTAAAACGGCAGGATTTTATCTAAAACTAAGAGGTTTTTCTTAATTATTTTTCGGCTAATTTTAGCCAAAAAAGTTAAGAATTTTGAGTAAAACAAGGGAAAAAGCAAGCTTTTTGTTTCTAAAGTGAGAATTTCGTATATAATCATATAATCTGCTATTTCGAGCTAATCGAGCTTAGCTCGATCCAACTCGACTAATTTAAAAGATTCTCTATAGTTAGAGAATCTCATTTAGTAACTTGCTATCTTAGCAGATTTTTAGATTTTTGTCAATAGTGGGACAATTTCTATTTTTCTTCTTTATCCGTAAATACTACCAGTCGTTTTGAGTAATTTTTTGAAATTTTATCCCAGATTCCTTGGCAAGTAATAAGGTTAAGATGGGCTTTATTATCATTGGAGTTAAAAATTTCAAAAGCGTCTGATAATGGATCATATTCACGGCTTTCCCGCACCACAAAAGTGATTATAACACCTTTATCATTTTTAAATTGCACTTTATCTCTGGCTCGCAGTTTATGTAAATTATTAAATGTTGATGGCCGGTTGTTTTTCCAACCAAAGTGCCCGGCCATAACCGCGCTGCCAATTTCTCCCGGCTTAGGACCTAGTTTATACCAAGCAACGTTGTTTAAGTTTTGTGGAACAGCCATTTCTCCATTTAAAGTTAGTCCAACTTTTTCAATAATAGCATTAACATGAATGGAGGGAATTATTAATTGATTGGATTTTCTTATTATTGGATTTAAAACAGAATTTCCTAAAGGTTTTTGTTTTACAGGAGTTAAAGAATTATTGGTTAATTGCCTAAAATCGTTTTGAATTTGGTTTTTTCCTCGATCCTTGGTAAATAAGCCAGCAGGAAAAATTATTTCTTGCGCTGCCAATCCCGAAAATATCATGGCTAAAAAAGCCAAACTTACCACAGTTATAATCAGCCCAGTGCCTTTTGATGATATATTTATCGGCATAACTTTTATTACTTATGAAAGTAAAGGCCCCGTTTAAACGAGGCCTTTAAATTTTAATCATTTTTTGATTTTTAAGCCAGAACTTATTTTCCTTTAATAATTCTAATAAGCACGACGATAATAGCAACTACGAGCAGAATATGAATAAATCCGCTAACTACATGAAAGCCAATAAAGCCAACTAGCCACAAAACTATAAGGATAAAGCCAATGGTTAAGAGCATATTTTTATTTGTTAACTTTATTTGAAGTGCTTAAATTAAACTTTGTGTTTTTTGAAAACCAAAATCGCCGAGATTAAAGCGAGTGCTAAAATTCCCAAGATAACAAAATTTAAGGAAATATTTTGCTCTTGGGGGGCAAATCCGGTTTTTGGCAAAATCGGGGCAACTACAATTGGCACAACGGTTGGGGCCACAATAACCGTAGCTACGGCGTAATCCTTAGCCGTTAAGCCGTTGGCTTCGCCGCTGGCCGTGGCTGTGTTGGTGGTGGTTTGGGTTAGGTTAGTTTGACAGTTAAAGGACCAGGACTCATTGCTTTCTAGCAAGTTATTGCTATTAAGGTCTCCGGGATGGCCAAAAACTCTTCCGGGTAATCCGGTACATTTATCATCGGTAATATAAACATTGCTTAATGGTTCGGTACCGGGATTGGTAACCGTATAATGGTACAAAGCCGGTCCGCCGCCTGCTAAAAGCGTTAATGGGGTAGGGACTTTAGTAACATGAATTAATGGTGGAATAACGGGTAAGCTGACAACTACAGTGGCACTGGCAATATCTACGGCGCTAATGCCGTTAGCCCAACCAGTAGCCACTACCGTGTTAGTGTGGGTTGCTGCAAGCACGGCAGAACATTTGTATGTCCAAGTTTCTGTAAGATCCATTTTTGCATCACCATTGGTATCACCGGAAGTCAAAATAATCGGACTACAGGTATCGTCAATCAGAGTTATAGAAGTTACCGGCACTGTTCCAGTATTAGTTAAGGTAAAAGTATATTCAACTAAACCAGGACCGTTAGGCAAAGCCAAAGGGCTAGGAACTTTTACAACATCAATTAATGGAGGCACAGGGGGAACAACTGCGTAAGCTGTCCAACCGCCGCCGCCGGAAGAAGTTGGCGGTGTAGCAATGTCATTATTAGTAACCACGCATAATTTATGATCACCCGAAGCTAAAGTAACGTTGCCGCTGGCATCGCAATCACCGGAAAATGATTGGGCGTAGCCGGAAAAATCGGTTTCGGTTACGGCATATGTGCCTAGGGCAAATGTATTGGTGACGCCGGAAGTAACTGACGTTGCGCCAACTAGCAAAGGAAAGTTAGCAACAACTTTGCTACCGCCATCATCATTAATTATTGTTTTAACCACGCTAAGAGTAGCTGGCAAAGCGCCCGCGCAAGTAGCTTTGGTAACCGAAGTATTGTTTAAAGTAACAGCCGCGTTTCTGGCTAAAAGTCGGCCGGCAATAGTAGAGCCCCCGTCATCGGTAATAGAAGCCAAGGCCAAAATATTGCCTTTAAAATCCGAAGTTGTACCTAAAGTGGCCGAACTGCCAACTTGCCAAAAAACATTACAGGCCTGGGCGCTGTTGGTTAAAGTAACGTGGCTGGCCGCGGCCGTGGTTAAAGTGGAGCCGGCTTGGAAAACGAAAATCGCGTTGGCATCGCCTCCGCCATCTAAAGTCAGTGTTCCGGTTAGTCCGATTGAGGAAGCAGAGTTGTAAACACCGGCAGTTAAGGTTTGGCCGCCAAGATCGGCAACAATAGCCGAGGCACCGCCCTGGCCCGCAGCATCAAGATAGGCGGCAGTTAAATCGGTTTTGGCTTGTTGAGTTGTGCCATCGCCTGCATGGTTGGTTCCGGTTAAGGTAACGCTACCAAATCCGGTTTGGGTTAAAGTTGGATACGAGCCAACGTCTCCAACAATGGTGGTGGCACCGGTATTGGCAATACCGCTGCCGGCCAGTACGGCAAAATTATCGGCAACGCCTAAGCTTACTGCAGTCGCGGCTTGGATAATGCCCGAAAATCCAAGGGTAAAGATAACAGCCAAAGTGGCTATTGAAAGTTTGTTGAATATTTTCATATGATTTGTTCGTTAATTATTTTTAAAAGATATAAAAAACCCCGCCTAATTAAGGACGGAGCGAAAAGCAGATCTTGGATTGGCCATATTTGGCATAGTGGCAATCTAAAGACCCTTCGACCTCATTTTTAGTATACACTTATTTTAATTAATTGGCAATGTTTACTACTACTTCTCTACCATTAGTTGTTTATGAGGGGATAAATTTTAGGGAAATTTGGCTCATTAATAAGCCAACGCCTAAAGCCAAACCCCCTAATATTAGCATTTTAAGGGCGCTTTTAAGCCAAAAGTTAAAGGAAAATTTGGCTACACCAAGGCCTAAGCTAAATAAGCCCAATAAGGTTAAACTAACCGATAAATAGGTGGCATGGGGCAAAGGCAGGAAAAAATAGGGCAATAGTGGAATTAAGCCGCCGACAACGTAAGAGGCAAACATAATCAGGCCCTTTTTAAGGGATTGTGAAGGTTCATTGAAAATTTTTAATTCCCTGGTGGCCATTTCCTTTAACAGCAGTTTTTTATTTTGGCTGGCTACGATAGACATTTGACCGGCTAGTGCTTCGGGCCAGCCATCTTGTTCATAAAATCCTTTAAGTTCTTCTTTTTCCTGCTCCAAAAAATTATCTATTTCAAATTCTTCTTCTTTTATTTTCCGATCATCAATATCTTTAGCCGAAGAATCCGATAAAAAAATACCCACGCCCATGGAAATGGATTCTACGGCAATAATCACCAAACCGGATAAAATAACCGTGGCTTGGTTATGAGTGCCCGCCGCAATGCCGGAAATGGCCCCAAGGGTCGAAACCATGCCATCTTCCAGGCCAAAAATTACCTCTTTAATGCTGGTAATAATTGAGGATTTTTGATGATGGATAAATTTTTGGTAGTGCATTTATTTATTATAACAAAAAATACCCATTTGGGTAATTGATATTAAAGAAGAATGGAGCGGGTAGGGAGAGTCGAACTCCCGTCCTTGGCTTGGAAAGCCACAGTAATACCGTTATACTATACCCGCATAATTAAATTGTTTTAAAAATCCCATCAATCCAACCCACTATCCTTCTGTGCAATTTTACGCCAAATTCTGGATTACCATATGTTTTTACTGATACGTTGGCAGTGCCATAAGGAAGCTTATTTTTCTTTTTCCAAGACTTATTTACGCGGGTATCAATTTGAGATTTTCTAAATTGATTTAAAGGAATGCCAGTTAAATTACTCCAATATTTCATGGATTGCCTCAAATTATTATCAGGGTATAGGTGAAGGGTTAAAATCAAGTTTTTATCACCAACCTTGCAAATTTTTTTAAACCAGTGTACCGCTAATTTGATAATCTCGGGGTTGGAATTCATTATCCTTACATCTTCATAGCTTTTAGACCCCTCGCCTATATATAAACCGATCCCTAGCATCCATAAATCTCTTTCTGATATAACGCCCAATTCAGTTTTGGCCGCTTTTGTAATTTCTTCAATACTACTTAACTTGCGCTCATGTCTTATTCTGCCTGAAATAAATGGGCCAAGTTTAATTCTTTTTAAAACCGCCTTATTTGCCGTGTATGGCACGTCTTTAAACCAATAACTTAGGGTACCCTTAGCAACGCCTAATTTTTGGGAAATTAAGTTGTAAGAATAGCCTTGGCCTCTAAGCTTTAAGGCATTTTCTTTAATGGTATAATGATTTTTCATATTACCATTATACCATACAGTAAAAGCCAGTTCAATGTTTGAATTGGTCGGGGTAGTCGGATTTGAACCGACGACCTTCTGGTCCCAAACCAGACGCGCTAGCCAACTGCGCTATACCCCGAAGCAAAAAGAAATCGTAGGTTACGATAACATTTATTTTGTTAAAAGTCAATTATGCAAAAAAGGCCTTGGTTTAGATTTTTTTAGGAAAAATAACCGAAAGAACTATGCTGGCAGCCAGGGCAAACATAATAATCCCAAATGACAGTAAAGAAGAGATGTGAATATCAAAAATTCCGGATAACATTTTTAAACCGATAAATAGCAGAATAAACGAAAGCCCTTTTTGCAGATGGTGAAAGCGATGTAAAACGTTTTCAATCAAAAAGAAGAGCGCCCGTAAGCCCATAACCGCAAAAATGTTGGAAGTAAATACAATAAACAGGTTTTGTGAAATGGCAAAAACCGCCGGAATGGAATCAACGGCAAATATAATATCGGTCGCTTCTACCAGCAAAACGGTTAAGAATAAAGTGGTAAAGTAAAATTTACCGTGTTCTTTAACAAAGAATTTTCCACCATGATGGCTCGCAGTAAAAGGCAGATATTTACGGGCAAAACGCACGATGCGGTTTTTTTCAAAATCAATGTGTTCTTCTTTTTTATCTTGCAAAAGTTTTATGCCGGTATAAATAAGCAAGGCGCCAAAAATATACAGCACCCAATGAAATTGTCCTATAATGTAAGCGCCGGCAGTAATAAAAATGCCTCTAAAAATTACCGCACCTAAAATGCCCCAAAACAGGGCACGGTGGTGATATTTTTCTTCCAATTTAAAATAGCTAAAGATCAGTAGAATTACAAAAAGGTTATCAACCGAAAGCATTTTTTCGGTTACATAAGCGCTCATAAATTCGGCCGCCAGTTCGCGGCTCATGAACAAAAAGATCAAAAAGGCGAATCCTATGGCAATAGCTATCCAAAACAAAGATTGTTTTAAGGCCTCGGCTATTTCAATCTTATGGCTTTTGCGGTTAAAGTAGCCCAAGTCCAGCGCTAAAAAACCTACGATAATCACGATGAAAAGAATAAATAGATTTTGTTGGACTTCCATGGTAAAAAATTAATGATAAATAAAAGCCGGCAATTAAGCCGGTTTTAATTGACATTGTTTCGCTGCAAGGGTGCGCTCAACTAAATGAGACCTTTCGCACCATTGCTCCGCAATGCCCAAGGCAAATATATAGTAGCAAAATAATTTGGTTTTTTCAATCTTTGAAAGAGTGGTGCCTTTCGGCTTTGCTCAAGGCACCATTCGACTCCATTCCCGTGGTTGAAGTCCGAGCGTAAGCGAGGACGTAAACCATGAGCGACCCTGAACCATATGGTTCAGGGGAGTCGAATGGTGCCGAGGGGCAGAATCGGACTGCCGACGCCATGCTCTTCAGGCATGCGCTCTACCACTGAGCTACCTCGGCGTGGTGGGCGATAATGGATTCGAACCATTGACCTCGTCATTATCAGTGACGCGCTCTAACCAACTGAGCTAATCGCCCACGTCAGACAATCGCTTTCAGCTTACGCGTCCGAGTAAACTCGGTCGCTCCAGCTTCAATCAATGTCTTCCTTTTAAAATTCGCCAAAGGCGAATTTTAGCGCTCGGCCTTCGGCCTTGCGACTTTACAACCTATATTGAAGTTAGTTATCTCCTTCAATAAATATCATTCTAACAAAAACGGCTAGGGTTGGCTACCCCAGCCGCTTTAACAGCTTAAAAGTAATAGGAAAGCAATTAATCCCCACTCTTGTAAATATAGGTTATAAAACCCATACATCAAGGTCGACCTACTTTCGACTTCAACACGAATGTTTTAGTCAGAAGATTATACTCCCTAGAAAGGAGGTGATCCATCCACAGCTTCCGCTACGGATGCCTTGTTACGACTTCGTCCCTATCATCAGTCTTACCTTAGTCCGGAGAAACTCCAGCTTTCGGGTACTACCGACTCTCTTGACGTGACGGGCGGTGTGTACAAAGTCCGAGAACGTATTCACCGTGACGTGGCTGATTCACGGTTACTAGCGATTCCAGCTTCATGAGGTCGAATTTCAGACCTCAATCCGAACTGAGACGAGTTTTGATGGGATTAGCTTCACCTTACGGTTTTGCGACCCTCTGTACTCGCCATTGTAGCACGTGTGTGGCCCAGGGCGTAAGAGCCATGCTGATTTGACGTCATCCCCGCCTTCCTCCCCGTTGTCCGAGGCAGTTCTTTGTGAATATTTAACACAAAGTAGGGGTTGCGCTCGTTAAAGGACTTAACCCAACATCTCACGACACGAGCTGACGACAACCATGCAGCACCTGTGTTTAGGCTCCCTTGCGGGCACTTCCAACTTTCGCCGGAATTCCTAACATGTCAAGCCCTGGTAAGGTTCCTCGCTTATTGTCGAATTAAACCACATGCTCCACCGCTTGTGCGGACTCCCGTCAATTCCTTTGAGTTTTAGCCTTGCGGCCGTACTCCCCAGGTGGGGTACTTAAGGCGTTAGCTTAGATTGACAATACTGGAAGGGTCGATACTTCCAATACTCAGTACCCATCGTTTACAGCGTGGACTACTGGGGTATCTAATCCCATTCGCTACCCACGCTTTCGTCCTATGAGCGTCAGAACCGTTCTAGTTAGTTGCCTTCGCTATTGGTGTTCTAGCCGATATTAACGCATTTTACTACTACACCGGCTATTCCACTAACCTCTCCCGGTCTCTAGTCTGACAGTATTTTTGGCGGTTTTTGGGTTAGGCCCAAAGATTTAACCAAAAACTAATCAGACCGCCTGGGGACGCTTTACACCCAATAAATCCGGATAACGTTTGCCACCCTCGTATTACCGCTGCTGCTGGCACGAGGTTAGCAGTGGCTTATTCCTCTGGTACCGTCAAAATTTCGTCCCAGAGAAAAGCAGTTTACACCCCGAAGGGCGTCATCCTGCACGCGGCGTCGCTCCGTCAGCCTTGCGGCCATTGCGGAATATTCTTGACTGCAGCCTCCCGTAGGAGTCTGGGCAGTGTCTCAGTCCCAGTGAGGCGGGTCATGCTCTCACACCCGCTACCCGTCGTTGCCTTGGTAGGCCATTACCCTACCAACTAGCTGATGGGCCATAGGCTTTTCCTTAACCGATAAATCTTTACATGGGAATGTCTTGCGACCCCCCATGGCTATCGGGAATTATCCCGCCTTTCGGCGAGTTATGCCCGAGTTAAGGGTAAATTACCAATGTGTTACGCACCCGTTTGCCGTGGGTCTAAACCCACTCGACTTGCATGCCTTAGACACGCCGCCAACGTTCATCCTGAGCCAGGATCAAACTCTCATTTAAGATACAGCAGTTATTTTTTTGATCTTCCAGATAAGAAAACTTGCGCTTTCTTGAGTAGGAAGGGGAAGATGGACGGCTGTAATTAGTCCACCTTAAAAGAATTGTTGGGAATTAATTGTTTCCTATCACTTATTCAGCTGTCAAAGTTCTGTTTGTTTTTTGTTTTTTACTGCCCGTAGCATGTTATTGCGTAGAGCTTGTCCGCCGTAGCTCTTAGTACACTGCCGTTAGGCAGGGTGCGGGGAGCGGAGGTGGAAACAAAAAACAGCGGATTTCAATTGCTGTTTGCCGGGGGATTATCTCGTCGAGCTCATCTCGATATAGTTATTAACAAGATTTCCAGACCTGGCCTGAAGCCCATTAAAGTCCTCTGTTTTCCAAAAAAGCTTGAATTTTAAGTTATTTTGAAGCCTTTTTACAGTTAGGTTGATAATTTGTAGCCACTATCGAAGAACGTGACCCTATTTTAGGTCATTGGGCTTTGTTTGTCAAGTCGGTTTGATACAGCGTCTAGGCAAGTTAAATGCTTATTTACCTTGATAGATTTGGTAGGCCTCATCAACCGTGGAATCATTAAAGGTAATGGCCGAAATGGCCTTACAAAAGTTAATGGCTTCAGCCAGTGGTTTTTGATGAATGTTCCGGCCGGTAGCACTGCCTACAGCTCCGCTGATGTTAATTTGCTGGTGCAATCTTTCTAAGAATTTTTTAGGATCAGTGGAACTGCCTCCGGAAGTAATTACACCGGTTCGGCCGCCGGCCACAATTGCTTCTTTAAAAATTTCTTCACTTTTAACGCCTTCTTTTTGAGGATAGTTAACCTTAACAAAATCAGAACCCAGGGTGCAGGCTACGCCAGTGGCACCGGCTATTAGGTGGCCGTCTTTTTCATCTTTAACAGCTTTGCCACGTGGGTAAATCCAAATTACCGAAAGTAGTCCATTTTGGTGAGCGTTGGCAATTATGTTAGAGGCTTCGCTGATCATCTGGTCTTCAAATTCGCTGCAAAGGTAAATAGTATAGCCCACTGCTAAGATATTAGCACCGTTCTTTTTTAATTCCATAACCTGCGCCACGCTGGTCATAGCTTTGCTTAACGGCTCCTTTTGCTCGGTTTTAACCAAGTGCGATTTGGAATTAAGTTTAATAAGTAATGGCACTTTAGGATAGCTGGGAGCAAACTTTGCTGCATAACCGGCTTGTACAGCCAAACAGCTAATAGGGGAAGTAGAAGCGATTTTCCAAAGGTGTTCCGGATCGGCATCTTCCAAAGAAATTTCCTTGCCACCATCAAAAAAATCATCATTTAAATGTTCTACTTTTTGGTCGCCGGCAAATAACATCATTCGGCCGGTATTATGGGTTAGTTTTAGGTAATTTTTTACATATTCCGTCTTTTTAGCTTTAGGAACATCCAAGGGAACAATGACGTTTGAAGCTGTTATTTTTTTTATCATAAGTTTATTTAATAGTTGATATTTTATTAATTAATCATCTTCCTCTTCAGATATTCTTGCTACGTCGGAAGAAGTATGATTAACGCTATATTCTTTGGTGTTAAGATCATAATCAAGAACTCCTTGTTCTACAAAAGCATCAAGCGATCTTTTAATTGATTCCTCGCCAATTTTTTTGTCAGTATGTCGTGTGGTGTCTTGGCGATGATATATGTCAGCGGCATCTGAAAAGTTAAAAGAATGATGGGAGAAATCATGTATAATTTCTTTTAATAAACTAACATTAAAATCACTTACTGTTTCATGTTCCGTAAGTAACTTGTTTTCCGGATTGAAATTTTTCATAAAATTATTTAATTAATCTTAAAATTTAAAATTATATTCTATGGTGTGTTTCTAAAAATCTTATTGTGCCTGTTTTTACTCTCATAACTACGGAATGGGTAATTATGTGATTGGCTGTAATCCGTACGCCTTTAAGCATGGGGCCGTCAATTACTCCGGTAGCGGTAAAGGTTAAATCATCGCCCTTGGCTAGATCATCGGCAGTAAAAATTTTGTTTAAATCAGCGTAGCCCAATTTAAGCAAACGTTCTTTTTGCGCCTCATCTTTAGGCCAAAATTTGGCCTGAAATTCTCCACCCAAACATTTAATGGCTGTACTGGCTAAAACCGCTTCGGCGCTGGCACCGATGCCCATTAATAAATCAATGCCGGAATCCCTTAAAGAGGGAGCAATGGCCCCGGCTACATCGCCGTCGGAAATTAAACAGACCCTGGCGCCGCAAGCGCGGAGTTCTTTAATCAAATCATCGTGGCGGGGCCTGTTTAAAACCATTACTACCAGTTCGGCGATTTCTTTATCCAGTTTTTTAGCCACCTTGGTTAAATTTTCTTTAACGGAAGCATCCAAATTAATGGCGCCTTTGGCTTTTGGCCCGCAAGCGATTTTATTCATGTACATATCCGGAGCGTGGAACAAACAGCCCTCATTGCCGGTGGCGATAACCGAAATGGCATTAGGCACACCGTTAGCTACGCTATCGGTGCATTCCAAGGGGTCAACGGCAATATCTATTTTTTCGCCGTTTTTGGTGCCTAATTCCTCGCCAATATATAGTTCCGGGGCTTTATCTTTTTCACCTTCCCCGATAACAATGGTGCCATGAAAAACAATTTTGCTAAAGCTTTTACGCATGGCATCAACTGCCGCCCCATCGGCTGCTTTTCTTTCTCCACGGCCCATCCATTTAACGGCCGCAATGGCTGCTGCCTCGGTTACGCGCACAAATTCCAAAGCTAGGTTTCGTTCCATAGAAATTATTTGGTTATAATGAAGTAATTATATGTTTTCTAGGGGTTTATTTCAAGTTAATATCTATTAGATATAAGCTCCTCGGCTCGGAGGTGTAAAAGCAAGCTTTTACACCTCCTCACTCTACGTCGCTTATAAAAAAAGACCGTCATCAGATGATAACGGTTGTGAATGGTTGTTTCTTTAGACTTTGGAATGTTTATTCTTAAGTATCCTGTAGTCGATCACTGCAGGCACCCCCACCAATAAGCCTATTACCAGCGTTGGTATAGAGGCCAACAGAGGCATGTCGATGCCACCAAAAAATGAAGATATTGCGAGTAAGATACAAATAATTGATCCCACTATGTAGAAAGGACAATTATTTAGCCGTTTGATTTCACGTCCAGATACAATACCTCCGGCGGCTTTTCTGGCGAGAGCCATGTCTCTCTCGGTAATAGAGTAGTTCGATACTCTATCGAAGACTTTGTCTTTAGAACCTAATTTTGGCATTTTTGTTCCTATTGTGAAGATTTTCGAAAGATCAATTAATGTAAAACTATCAATTATGGTTATGTTTGTCAAATAAAAAATGCCTTAATTAGGGCATTTATTAAAGGTTTTAAAAAGATTATTTTTTTAAATACGCTTCAAAAGCCGGTTGAAGATTGGCAATTAAATTGTATTTTTTATAGTTGGTCGGGTCTATCCATAAATATTCATCATGATCTTTGCTTAAAGTGATTTTATCAGTCGCGCTTTCGCATTCAAAAAACATACCCACCACTTGCCACTGTTCTTCTTTAACCATTGGTCGCCACTCATTGGCAAAAAAGGGCTGACCAATAATTACTTCCAGTCCGGTTTCTTCTTTAATTTCTCGCAGTAAACTTTCATCAAATTTTTGACCGGGCTTTATCCTACCGCCAGGCACGTCAAACTTACCAACGTTAGTACCTTCGGTATATTTATTTGACTCTTTAATAATCAAGATTTTACCCCGATATTTAATAAAGGCCTTGGTAGCGATAAAAAGTTTAATATTCATTTATTATTAAATTTACCTGAGAATTAATAAGCAAAACTCGCTATTTTTGGCTATAAAAATATTTTTTGATGATTTGTGCTATAATTAATATATGTTGCAAATCGCTTTATTTTTTTTGCGTAAGACATTTATTGCCTGTTATTAATTCGGGCTAACTTTAATATGAGTAAAGTTTTTAAAAGTCAAAAGCAAAGTCCTTTAGGGTTTACTATGATAGAATTGCTTGTGGTAATAGCTGTTATTGGGTTATTATCTACGGCAGCCGTGGTTAGTATTGTTGGAGCAAGGGCCAAAGCCAGAGATACAAAACGCCAACATGATATCGCCAGTATTAGGAAAGCCCTATTTTTTTATTATAACGATAATAATAATTGGATGACTACGGGTAGCGGGTGCGGTTCAAGCGGTAACGGCAATGGCTGGTTTAATTATGTTGGTGGCGCTTATCCCAAATCAATGTCTCAATGTTTAATTGATAACGGTTATACTAAGGCTGAAATTATCGATCCCACGGGCGGCCGAACCTGCAACGCAGCTACCGGATATGCGTTTATGAAGTATAGCTGCGGTTCGCCTGTTAAAACTTATATTTACGCAAAGATGGAAACTATCAATCAGAGTGCCACGGCCACCGATGGCACTTGTTGCCCAACTTGCGATAGCTCTTATGGAATGAATTATTATGCAGTAATTCAATAATTTCGTATTAACCCCGAATGTTAAAAAATATTAAACTAAATAGTTTATTTTTTTTTGGCTCTGCGCCATTTATCAATTTCGGCATGATTGCCGGATAATAATACATCGGGCACTTTCATATTTAAAAATTTTTCAGGCCTAGTGTATTGAGGATGTTCTACGATATCTTGTTTTTCACCACCAAAGGTTTCGTATTGGGTAGATTCAAATTTACCAAGCACGCCGGGAAGTAGGCGAGAAACAGCTTCTACAATAACAGCAGCCGGCAGTTCGCCTCCGCTTAAAACATACGGACCAACCGAAATTTTGGCATCAATAAATTTATCTACCCGCGCATCTATGCCTTCGTACCGGCCGCAGATAAAAATAATTTGATCCAGTTTAGAAAATTTTTGAGCCATTTTTTGATTAAATTGCTCGCCGGCCGGATCCATCATTATTACCAATGATTTCTTTTTTTTCTTGATTTTTTTTAAGGCCTTAACAATCGGTTCAACCATCATTACCATGCCCGGCCCGCCGCCATAAGGAGAATCATCAACATGGTGGTGCTTATCGGTCGTAAAATCTCTAGGATTGTGGGAATTAATCTTAATCAGTTTGGCCTTTTGGGCGCGTTTAAGAATGGATTCATTAATGTAAGAATCCAAGATACGCGGGAAAATAGTGATTATATTGAATTGCATATTTTTTGTCATTCCGAGCGAGCCCCAAAGGGGCGAGCCGAGGAATCCCTTATCAATGAATTAACGAATAAGGGATTCCTCCACTCGCTTCGTTCGGTCGGAATGACAGTATTATCTTAACATAAGAACCTCACCGATAAAAGTGAGGTTCTTAAATTTTATAGAGATAATTTGAAATTACAATTTCAAGTCATCAACAACGCTAGTGTCAATATCTTCTGTTCTGGAACCTTGATTGGAGTCATTGCTCCTCATCATTCTGGGTCCTCTGGTAGAACCTTCTGGTTCAAAAATCTTTAAGTTAACGCGGGCGTTATTTTTGGCACCAACCACGCGCAACAAAGTGCGGATGGCTCTGGCGGTTTGACCCTGCCTGCCAATAATTTGACCCATATCGGATGGATCCACTTTAAGAGTCAATAGGACTCCCATCTCGTCAACCGTTCTATCAACGTTGACTTTATCCGGAGTGTCAACTAAATTTTTGACAACATACTCCAGGAACTCTTGATCTTTGTCGGACATGTTTTTCAACTGTTAATGATAAATTCTTACAAGCTCAGTTTTCCCTTCAGGGACTTAAATTGAAAGGAAAATTGTCTTTTTAAAGAACTTTTATTATATTAGCTTATTGTTATTACCCTGTCAATTCTGAATTTTTTTAGGCAGTAACAACCGGTTCATCGGCTTTTTCTTCAACAACCGGAGAAACTTGTTCTGTTGATTCTTGAGGGGCTTCTGCGGCAGCTTTAGCATCTTGGGCATCTTGTTCCGCCTTGGCTTTAGCGTCTAAAGCATCTTTTTCAGTTTTAGCCAAAGCATCCGAAGTTTCTTTCTTTTTGGCATCTAACTTAACTTTTCTAACTTTAGAAACTCTAACCGGATTTTTCTTTTTGCCTTCTATGGCACCTACCTTAACTAATAAGTTATGGATGCTGGTAGTGGCTTGAGCGCCAACCGAAAGCCAGTATTTGATACGGTCAGTTTTTAAATTGGTTTCTTTGCTCCTGGGGTTATAGTTGCCCAAAAGTTCGATATATTTGCCCCAAGGATCTTTTTGCTTTTCCGTAAGAATAACCCTAAAATAGGGCTGTTTTTTCTTGCCTGTGCGAGAGAATCTAATTGATAACATAGTAAATTAATAAATGATGATTATAAATTTTCGCCGTTGGTTTTTTCCCTCATGGGGCAAAGGCGAGAGCACTACTGCAGCATTAGTGGGTATTATAATGGAAAGCCGGTATTTGTCAAGATCCCGCTTGCTCTTGCCTACTTAGCTGGTTTCGGCTACTTTTTCGGCTTCCGTTAAGTTAATGGAGAGAAGTTTGGAAATGCCATCTGCGCCCATGGTTACGCCGTACAAAATAGCGGCCTGATGCATGGTGGCGCGGTTGTGGGTCACACAGATAAATTGCGCTTGAGTGGAAAGTTCTTTAACAATGCTGGCAAACCTAATGGAATTGGATTCATCTAAAGCGGCATCTACCTCATCTAAGATTACAAAAGGCGAAGGGTTGTTGGCAATAATGGCGGAAATTAGGGCAATGGAAGTTAAGGCCTTTTCACCGCCCGAAAGGGTATTGATTGATTTTAGCCGTTTGCCCGGAGGCGTGGCTTGGATTTCAATGCCAAATTCAATTTTGGTTTTTAATCTTTTGTCTTCAATTTTGGGTTTGGCTTTAGCAACCGGATTGGATTCAAGAGTTTCTTGCTCCACTACTTCCTCGGTAATAACTTTCTTTTCCAAAGTCAGCTTAGCTTGTCCGCCATTAAAGAGGATTTTAAAATAATGTTCAAATTTTTCGTTGATTTTTTCAAAAGCTACTTCAAACTGGCTGGTAATTTTTTGGTCCAATTCTTCAATAATCTGTAAGCACGATTCAATGGCTCCTTGTAAATCAGTAACCTGCTCATTTAAGAAAACGTAGCGTTCATTCACTTCGGCATATTCTTTAGCCACATCTTCATCAATCCCCCCGATAATGGAGAGTTGATTTTTGTAACGGTTAATTTCGGCCAAAAGTTCATTTAAATTGAGCGGTTCCGGATTTGTTTGCAATACAAATTCTCCGATAAATTCGGTTTTGATCTCGTTGCCTAAATCTTCTTTTTTGGTTTCCAGCCGAGCCAGCTCAACCTTTAAACCGTTAAGTTGTGCGCTAACCAAATTTAACTTGCTTTGCGTTTCTCGTAAACCGCGTTGCAGTTCCATGAATTTATGCCGTTCCTGTTCTTGGCTGGCCGAAAAAGTTTCCAATTTTATTTTTAGTTCGCCAACTTGTCCGTCAATTTTGGCCATGGCCTGTTCCAGTTCCGTTTGCCGATTTTTTAAATCAGCGTTATCAATTTGTTTGCCTTGGTTTTGATAAGTCGAAAGTTCGGCAACAATCTTTTTTTCTTCCGTTTTCAGTTTGATTTGTTCGGTTTGTGTTTGAATTAATTTTTGTTTGGCTACTTCGGTTTTGATTTTTAAACCATGAATTTCATTAACCAAAGAATCTTTGGTTTTTATAAAATCAGCCAGTTGTTTTTGCAGTTCGTTAAAATCAATTGATGAAGAAACTTGCCCAACAGTATCAACATCCACAGACATTTGCTTAAGGTTTTGCAACAACTCCTGCGCCAGTTCTTTGATGTTTTTTAACTCTTCAAGATTGCTTATTTTTTCAATTTGCCCGATAAAAGCCGCTTGTTTTTGATATAATTGGCGCAATTGTTCTTGGAATTTTTTTAAGGTAACTTGGGAATTTTCCGGACCATTTTGCCTGTTTTGCAGCAATTTATTTTGCAGCTCTTCAAATTCCGCCAAAACCCCATTTTGGGTTTCAACTTTGGTGGCTAATAATTTTTCTAATTTAAAAAGTTCTTGTTGGCAATTGTTTTCTTCTTGAAGGAATTTTTGCTGTTCATTATTAATTTCCAACAAGCGATTTTGCAGCCAAACCAAATCAACTTTTCCAGCTTTGGTTAAATCTAAATCCTGCTTGGCTTTAAGTAACGAAAGTTCTTGGCTTAAACGGTTGCGTTCGGTGCTTAAATTTTGGTATTGGTTTTGTAGCAAGCTAAAGGCCTGGGCCTGCGTTTGGTTTAATTGCTCTTGATCAAGCTCCTGCTGGCCTTTAAGCAATTGAGTTTCCAAATTTGCTTGGTCTTTTTCGCCATTTTTAAGTTGAATTTGAATGTTAGCCAGCTGTTCATCCAAAACAGTCAGTTGCCTGCTGTAATAAACGGTTTGTAGTTCCCGCAATTTGGCGGTTAATTCCTCTTTGCGTTCCAATCTTTTAACCTGGCGAGTTAAGGAACGCAACCGTGGCTCTATTTCTTGCAATAGCTGTTCGGCTTGGGTTAAATTTTCTTTGCTTCTTTCCAGCTTAAGCATGGCCTGATCTTTTTTAAGCTGGTATTCCCTAACGCCGGTGGCTTCATCAAAAAATTCTTTGCGTTCGGTTGGGGATGAAGTTAAAATGGAATCAATCATGCCTTGGCCAATAATGGCGTAAGTGCGTACTCCAAAATTGGCTTTAGCAAGTAGCATTTGCACGTCTAAGAGCCGAACTTTATTTTTATTAATCAAATATTCGGTTTCGCCATCGCGGTAAATTCTCCTGGTTATCACAATTTCGCGGTAATCAATCGGGGCTTTGCCATCTTCATTATTCAAAAACAAAGACACTTCGGCAAAACCCAGCCGAGCTTTATTGGTAGAACCGGCAAAAATTACATCTTGGGATTTTTTGCCGCGCAAAAGTTTTAAGCTTTGTTCGCCCAAAACCCACCGTACACTATCGGCAATGTTGGATTTGCCGCTGCCATTTGGGCCCACCACGGCTGTTAGATCACGGTTAAATTCCAAAACGGTTTTTTCGGCAAAAGATTTAAAGCCCTGAATTTCTAATTTCTGTAAATACATATAATGACGACATTATACTTTGTATAATTGGTTCGTTTGTTTAAAAAGAAAGTAAACCTTCTTTTCTCTCTCGCTGCCAATTATAACATTTTAAAGCGTCCTTGACAAAGTTGATAAAGTATGCTAAAAATAAAGGTTAATTTGAACAAAGTTATCAAATAATAGGCCCGTAAAAAGGCCAATTTCATTCACTGCCAGCTTTTAAGCCGGCAAAATTTAGGAGCGCATCATGCGCATAGTTCTTTGCATCGCAGTCTGCGTCATTTGTGGCCTCATTGGGTATTGGGTTCATCCGGATGTGGATGACCAGCTCATTCGTCAGCAGACAGCTATGTCTGCGTTGGTGAACGGCGATTCAGCCGCTATTAACATGTTTCTCCCAGGCGCCGATCGAGATCGGTTACAGTTTCTCCTTTCCGTTAGACAGTTGCAATCCGTAACTGTCAGTAATACGCAAGAAGGTCAGGATTTCGAAGGATTCGAAAGTCAGTGGATGACTTACGATATTCCTGGTGGCCAGGTGATAAGGTTTACCCGGAATAACGGTACCAAAGAGGAATACGCCTTCATGCTCGTGGACGGTGTCTGGTCATGGAGATTTGCTACCGTAAAATGTTACGATGGCAATTGGGAGACCAGCATCGGTTTCAACAATTATTTTGATGCTCGACCGCTCGCTCTGCAGGCGGCAAAGAGAATCAAACAATTGACTTCGAAATAGCTTCTAAGGTCTTGCGTGTCCAATCGGATGCGCAAGACCTATTTTTTTCATTAAAAAACAACTCAAATTAGAGTTGTTTTTAGTTAAACTTATTTATATCGTTATAACAAAGCTGACCAGCCGGCTTGACGGTATTTTTGGGCTTCGGCTTGGGGGTTAGCTGAAGAATAAATGCCACGGCCGACAATTATAATATCCGAACCATTTTGGATTACTTGTTCCGGCGAATTATATTGTTGTTTTAAGTTGTCGCTGGTGGCAGCAAATTGTACGCCCGGAGTCATGGTGATAAATTTAGAATCATCAATTAATTTTTTCATGCCAATAAAGCCAATCACAAAATCATCATATTTTTTAGCCCATTCAATGGCTGTTTTAGTGTAATCGCCGGTAGCTAAATTGCCTTGTGAACTCATTTCAGCGAGCAGTAACAAACCGCGGCCTTTTGGCAGGCCAACTTCACGCAAGCCCTCAATAATCCCCGGGCCTGGCACAATGTGGCAATTAACAATATCGGCCCACTCGGCGATTTTATAAATACCGGCTTCGTATTGCATTTTAACCGTATTGCCGATATCGGCGAATTTGCGGTCTTCAAAAATCAAAAAATTGAATTTTTCTTTTAGATCGTTTAATTTATCCGCAAAGTTCGGTGGTAAATCTTCAATAATATCAATATGTGTTTTTAAAACACATATTTCCGAGCCAACCGTGGCAATTAATTTAATCAATTCATCCCAATCGGTTAAATCAGCCGCCAAGCATAAGTTGGTTTGTTTGTTCTCCATTAATTCAAATAAAGTTTTAGCTATAGGATTTGATGAAGCTTCAGCTCTTTTTTTATAATCCATATTCTTTTTTTAAAGAAAGCCCTTTGTAGTAAGGACTTTTAAAATAGTTTTCAATTTAAATGATTTTTCTTTAATTCAATTTTTACCATATTTGTATGTTTATTTTAGGTTTTAGGCGATCAAAAGTCAATCTTGACAAAAAGTTGAATTTGTAATATTAATATATTATTATTGTACACATTGGCATTTACCAATCAAATAATAATCCCGCGCCTAGGGTGTAGGTGAATCAATTTGAAAAGGAGTAAATAATGCAGCTCTTTGACAAGTATGGCCGTCGGATCCCGCCGCAAGATTTGAAATCGGCGGTAAGTAATTCTGTAATTGAGCATCCTGAATACAGAAATCATTTCTTATTTAGATCAAGCGTTAAGTCAGGGTGGAGCCAATACAAACCGTACTATCAAGAACGACTCGCCCATCTGTTGGAGGTCGGATTTTCAGTTGACATCTTGCCAGACGTAGTTGAAGATCGTGTTAATAGTCTTCTTTCGACCATTAAACTGGACAAGAAGATTAAAAACTTGCTCAAAGGTGTTTATTTGTGGTTCGTTATACCGCAGATGGATATTGCTGACCTTGGTGAGGCCACCAAGAAGTTTATAAAAGTAGCAGCCGCTTCTTATTGTCGACGAGACCCTAGTTATAGGCAGTCAGAAATTGAGCCGAGTAACTTGGCGGGGCAGGTTGAAATTACACTCAACAGTCGATACGGACAGCTGATCGAAAAGGTCTCTAATGGTCCGGTTGTGGGAATCTATTTTCCGGGAAGTTTGCAGGGTTATTCCGAGAATGCTCGGCAAGAGCAGATGGAATCCTTACCGGAAAACTGTATTCTTTCCGGTCCTCTAGAGATGGCCATTAGTTCGATAATGTTTCCAGATGTTTTGGAAAAATCTTTCTCTGCGAATTTTCATTGTTCGGCCATTCGTAGTAAAGATCCCCGTTATTTTTCAGTTAAGTTCTGGTATTTTGACGACATCTTCAAATTCGATTTCTATGGGGGGGATGGCAACTTAACCGATCTTGGCTCCGAATGTGGGTTAACTCTTCTTTGGTAGTTTAATCTACCGTAATAAAACAGCAAGGTGTGAATGTAAAAATTCACACCTCTTTTTTATCTTCCAAATTCATTTAAATAATTTTCCATTTCTTGCGATTTGGATGCGGTTAAATAAATTTGGCCATTAATTTCTTTGTCAGTCAGATAGTCAATTATTTCTCTTACACTGACAATGGCTTTAACGGGGAAGTTAAGTTTATCTTCAATATTTTTAAAAGCATCTAGGCCCTCGGCGGTTTTTTCCATTCTGTTAACCGCCACAATCAAGCCGGTATATTTAATTTTAGCAACATTGTTTAACATCTCTACGGTTTCAAACTTGGTGGCGCCATCGGTTACCACATCATCAATCAAAATAATTCTTTCGTTATCTTTAAGCTGATGCCCAACAATCATTTTTTTATCGCCATGATCCTTAACTTCTTTACGGTTAAAAGCGTAGAACTTGTCCATTTTAAAGTCATCAGCCAAGGCAATGGCGGTAGTAACGCATAAAGGAATACCTTTATAGGCCGGACCAAAAATTACTTCAAAGTCAGAACCAAATTCCTGTTTAATTAACGAAGCGTAAAAGTAGCCCAGTTGTTTAATTGACTGACCGGATTCAAATACCGCGGTGTTAATGAAGTATGGGGATTTTCTTCCGCTTTTTAAAGTAAAATCGCCAAACTGCAAAGCTTTATTGGTAATTAGGAATTCAATAAATTCTTGTTGGAATTTTTCCATATTTGTTACATTTCTAATTCTCTAAGTTTATTTTTAGTTTCGGTGAAGTCTATTTCTGGGTTCATTGAAAAAAATTCATTCATCATTTCTATTAATTCACGTTTATTAGGATATTCCAAAGGGTATATATCCACTACATAAAATTTGTCTGTCTGATCATTTTTAGTATGACCATACATAATATTCCCGCCAATATTGGAAAGTTCAGGAATTATACCTATTTTATCGTCACTTTCTTTTTGTGTCGCCAGCCACATCTCGATAATTTTTATTAGAAGAGTATTTAATTGTTGAGTCGCTTGATGATTTTCTTTGGGAATTTTTGTCGAAATAATCTCTTGGACCAATAGATAGCCGGTCTTTTTTTGGTCCTTATCTTGGCCAAATACTAATTGCATTTTAGGTAAAAACTCTGCCAAATAAGTTTCGAGTAAACGCAAACTTTTTTGATACCTTTCTTTAAAGGTGTTAACGTCATAATTATCTAAAGTTTCGTCTACATATTCACCCTCTATTTTTAATCTTTTTACCAAAGTATCAGGATTTTTTTTAGACCGTATTGGAGTTTCTGAAAAATAACCACCTCTTTCTGGCTTAATTTTTTTGCCGAGTTTGAAAGGCTTAGGGTCGCTATTTGGTTGTTTTTCAAAAAATCTCATTTTAATGGTTTATCAATTTTGTAACCCTTAAGATTTAAATTTCCAGGGCCACCCAAAGAAACAACTTCCTTAATAGCTTTAACCGGATCGGGCACCGTTAGCTTATCCAGATTTTCTTTAACTTGCTGGTAAGCATCCCTAAACGGTACGCCTTGCATAACCAAGCGGTTGGCTTCGTTATTGGCAAACAATTCCGGTGTTAAAGATTTCATTAAGTCCTTTTTATTCGGTGTAATGGCCGACATTACCAGTGCGGCGATTTCCAAACTTCTTCTGGTAATTCCCAAGCCCTTAATTAATGGTTCTTTGGTTAGCTGGGTATCGCGGTTATAGCCCGAAATTAAATTTTTAGAAATATCCTTAACCTGTGTTTGCAAAGCCACGATCACGTTAACATTAGAGCGGATAATTTCAAACACATCGGGATTGCGTTTTTGCGGCATAATGGAACTTCCGGTGGTAAATTCCCAAGGCAGGTTAAAGTAATTGAATTCCGGCGTGGTGAACCAAATCATTTCATTAGCCAAACGGCCCAGAGTCATCATAATTTGGGTGCAGACGGTTAAAATAAATGATTCGGTTTTACCGCGAGAGTTAATGGCGTAAATGGAATTAACTTGAGTTCTTTTGAATTTTAAAAGTTTGCTGGTTAATCTACGATCCAAATTAAAACTAACGCCAAAGCCGGCGGCCGCGCCTAAAGGATTTTGGTCGTTTAAATTGTAAGCGGATTGCAATAATTGGTAATCGTTGGTTAGCTCCTCAAAGTAAGCGGCCGCCCAGTGCCCAACAGAGGAGGGCATAGCCCTTCTGGTATGGGTGTAGCCGGGCATTGGCACGAACTGATATTTTTTAGCAAAGTTTAAAAACACCTTTTCCAGCTTGATCATTTCGGCGCTAACCTGATTAAGTTTTTTTCTGGTGTAAAGGCGGGTGGCCACTAATACTTGATCGTTCCTGCTCCTGCCGGTATGGATTTTTTTGCCTAAAGGCCCGAGTTTGGCAATTAAATAATTTTCAATGGCCGTATGGCAATCCTCATCTTCCATTTTAATGGTAAATTTGCCGGCTGCGTGGAGTTTTAAAATCTCTTTTAGACCAATAGTCAGCTTTTTTAATTCATCCGGAGTTAAAATTTTTAATTTGGCCAAGGCAGTTGCGTGGGCTAGTGATGCTTCTACGTCAAAAGGCAACAAGCGCATATCCAATATATAATCGTTGCCTACGGTGTATTTTTCTACCAGCGGATGGATTTTGGTTGATTTGGATTGCCAGATTTTAGGCATAGTTTTACTACGCTTGGCCAAGCAAAATTTTCGGACCCGGCTCGAACCCTCCCTCAACTCGCCCAACTCTCACTACGTTCGGTTGGGCTCGCTCGGGGGGACCCGCTCGCTCGGATTCCTCAAATTTTCTTGTCCTCGCTTATTAATTAATTTTCTAAAATTTTTTTACCGTTTGTAGTTGCTATTTCCACTAAACGGTCAAAATCGTAAAACCTGCAACCCTCCATTAACATTCTTAATTCAGTGTAAATATCTGCGTCCACAAAGGGTTGGTAAAAATCATAAACATTATCAACGCCCAGGCCCACATTAACTCCAGCCAACAGCATTTCCGGCACATTGGCAATGGAATTATGAACGGGGGAATTAAATTGATCAAGCTGTTTCATGCCCAAAGCCGCTGATGGGCAAACCACAACGTTCATACCGATCGCAGACATTTCTTGGTAGATCCGTTGGCGATATTCTTTGGGTTGGGCCGAAACCGAAATGGCATGAATAGCCGTTATCTTGCCTTCGTAGCCGTATTTTTTGGTATATTCAATCAGCGTTTCGGTATCGCGTTCATTGGGATTGTTTTCCTGATCAATATGAACATGGATTTTTTTGCCTAAATTTTTGGCAATGGCAAAAAGGTTGTCTAAATTTTCTTTGTCATTTGGCCTGTCTTTAGAAGGCAAGCCGCCGGCAATATCGGCTTTAGCTGTGATCTCTTCATATAGTTTTCTGGCGTTCGTATCAACCAAGCCGCCCAAGGGTTGGGTAATGGTTAATAAAGTGATTTTATCCTTGTATTCTTCTTTAACCTTATTAGCCGCATCAATGGCTTTGTGGCCCACGGCTTCATAAGCATCAATAAAACTGCAAGTTAGCTTGCAGTTTTGAGCAATTAGTAAATCCAAAGCTGTCCGGATTCTGGATTCAATTTCCGCTTGAGTTGATTTTCTTTTGATATCGTCGCTCATCAGCCATTTTTGTTCCATATCAATCATGCTTTTATCCAAACCATCTTTGGTAATATAAAAGGCCTTATCAAAATGGGCATGAGTGTTAACCCAGCCGCCATTTTTATTAACGGCCGCTTGCAATTGTTCTTTTAAATTCCAAGGTTGAATCATATTTTAATGAAAAATTTAGATAAAAAATAACCCCACGTTAAGGGGTTGATTAAATAAATAGCCGGTAGGTTTGCCAGTTGCCAGCATGTAAAATAGGTAAATTTTTCCAAAATAATATAGGCATTTCCGTCAGTATATCTGATTTATTATCTAGGGTCAAGTTTGAAAAAATTGACATTTGGCCGATTTTATATTAAACTAACAATAGTTCTTGAAAATATAATAAAAAACCTTGGGAATAGTAGATAGCCAAAAATCAGAGCGAGTCGGGGATGGTGCAAGCCCGGCAAAAAAAGGCAATCGAACGAGCCCTAAAATAAGGTTGCAACCGAAGAAATCTTTTTAAAAAAAGAAAGTAGGTGTCGCCGGCTAGCGTCCGTTATCAAGCGCTACAGTTATTTTGCCGCAAGCTGTGGTAAAAACTGATCAAGGTGGTTATCGAAAAGATAATCATGAATAAGGATGGTACCACGAGAATACTCTCGTTCCTTCATTAGTAATTTATTTTATTAGTGAAAGAACGAGAGTTTTTTGTTAATATTTTATGTTTAAGAGTATTTTACAATTAAGACGTCGGCGGAGGAAATATCAGAAGTTCCGGTGATTTAAGATACAAAAAATTTATCCGGGCTTCTGATTTAAACAGAGGCCTTTTTAATTTTAATTAATCAATAAAATACATGGAAACTATTAATGTTTATCAAAAAGTCGCATCTCACGAAGCTGTTAAAGGAAGTTTTAACAGGTGTTTATTGTTGTATTCGGGCGGATTGGATACCTCGGTTTTGCTTAAATGGATTCAAGAGCAGTACCAATCCGAAGTTATAGCTTTAATTATTGATATCGGCCAAACTGTTGATGACTTTGAAAAGCTAAAACAAAAAGCCCTTATGCTTGGTGCCAAAGAAGTAATTGTTTATGACGCTAAAAATGAATTTGCCCAAACTATTTTAGCTCAAGCCATTAAAGCTAACGCCGATTATCAAGGCGGTTATCATTTGGGTTGTCCTTTGGGCAGGGTAATGATTGCCCAAGCCGCCGTTAAGATTGCCAAGCAATATAATTGTTCGGTAGTGGCCCACGGCTCTACGGGAAAAGGCAATGATCAAGTTAGGTTTGAAGGTTATATCACAACTTTAAATCCGTCTCTAAAAACCATTGCTCCTGTTAGGGAATGGTCCATGGGTAGGGATGAAGAAATTGCTTATGCTTATAAGCACGGCATTCCTGTTATTCAAACCAATCAATTACCCTATTCTTATGATGAAAATATGTGGTCTAATACGGCCGAGGGGGGTGAAATTGAAAAACCCGAGTTGATTCCGCCCTTGGAAAAAATATTAAAATGGTGCCAGCTACCTCAAGCTGCGCCCGATCAAGAAGAATTAGTGGAAATAACTTTTGCCGAAGGTGTGCCTATAAGTTTAAATGGGCAGGCCACAAAGCTTAGCCAAATAATCGCCGGTTTAAATAAAATCGGCGGCCAGCATGGGGTTGGTTTTGTCCATTTGATTGAGGATAGGATTGTGGGTTTAAAAGTTAGGGGGGTGTACGAAAATCCGGCGGCCAGCATAATAATCGCCGCCCACAAAAAATTAGAACAGTTGGTTTCCACTAGGGAAGAAAATGAGTTAAAAGAATTAATTGATCAGAAATTTGCCTACTTAACATACGGAGCCAAATGGTTTGAACCAACCATGCAGCATCTTAAGGCCTATATTAATGATCAAAATAAAAAAGTTACAGGTACGGTTAAAGTTAAATTATATAAAGGCAATATAACAGTGGTAGCTTTAACCTCTCCTTATTCTTTGTTTAACCATAATTTAGCCACCTTTAATAAAAATTATGCCTTTAACCAAAATTCCGCCGCTGGTTTTATTGAAATTTATAATTTAGCTCAAAAAACCGCCTATAATTTAACCAGCTCTCCAAAACCTTTGTGGACCAAGTTAAAAGATTGGCTGTACTCCGATGATATGAAGATTCTTTGAATTAAAAAGAATCAAAAAACGGTTCCGACTTCGCAAGCGAACGACGGAACCGTTTTTAAATTTATATTTTTACCAACCCTTAACATCGAGGGCGTTTTGGGCGGCTGATACTTGGGCTTCCTGCTTGCTGGTGCCTTCGCCTTCAGCTACCATTTCGTGATTTAAAAAAATTCCCACTTTAAAAAATTTATTATGGTCGGGCCCTGATTCTTCCAATACTTTGTAGCTGGGCGTGATGTTGTAGATTTCTTGGGATTTTTCTTGAAACTTGCTTTTAGGATCCAAATAAAGCTGGTTTTCCAAAATGTTTTTAAGGCGGCTTAAAATATTTTGATGGATAAATTCGCTGGCCGCAGCTAAACCCTGATCCAAATAAATTGCCCCGATAATGGCTTCAATGGCATTAGCTAAAATATAGTTTCTGGCTTTGGGGTTTTGGTCCTGCGCCTCGCCCTTGCTCATGTACAAAAAATCTTCAATTTCCAAAGAGTGGGCGATTTCGGCGAGCATTTTGGCGTTGACCAAAGAAGCGCGCCAATTGGTTAAGTCGCCTTCCGGGTTGGGATAATTTTTGTAAAGGTAATCGGTGGTTACCAATTCTAAAACCGCATCACCTAAAAATTCCAGCCGTTCATTATGTTCTAGGCCGAAGTTTTTGTGCTCGTTAAGGTAAGAGCGGTGGATGGTAGCCATTTTTAAAAGATCCTGATTTTTAAAAGAGACCTTGAGGTTTTTTTCCAGCTTTTTTGCGTCTTTCATTGGTGTGGATCCTGTATCGTGTGTCGTGTATCCTGAAAATTTGTGTTTCGGGCTACATGGTACACGTTACACGAATTAGTTAATTTTATTCATTTGATTATTTTTGAAAAAGGGTTTATTCAATACCCAGTTTATTCAGAGCCGCTTTAAAAATCTCCCTGGCGTTTTCATAACTGATCAAATTTAGGGCCTCTTGCTGGCTCACCCATTTGGCGTCTTTAACTTCTGGTTCGGAGGTAATGGTAAAATCTTGGTCAGTTGTTTCTATTAAATAATAGTAAACGGTTTTTGGCACCGGCCGTTTATTGGGTTCATTTACCTTAATATCAATACTGCCCAAATAGCCATGGTTGGTGGTATTTTTGATGCCGATTTCTTCGCCTACTTCTCTTAAAGCCGCTTCGGCTTGGTTTTCACCCGCTTCAATATGACCCTTGGGAAAAGTCCATTTGCCGTAAGCATCCAAAATCAAAGCGAATTGATAAGTTTGATTGTCTTTTCTAAAAACCACTCCACCGCCGGAAAATTCTTTAGTGGGCTCTGTTTCAAAATCCTTTTTTTCTCCGCTTTCTTGCATATCTTTAAAAACGCTGCCTAATACACCGTTCACAAATTTGCCGGATGATTCTCCGCCGTATTTTTTGGCCAGTTCAATGGCTTCGTTAATAGCCACTTTAGGGGGAATATCGCGCGAGAATTTAAGTTCAAAAATGCCGATCCGCAAAACATTTCTATCAATGACGGTTATTTGTTCCAAAGGCCATTCGGGTGCATACTTGCCAATCAAGGCGTTTAGTTCATCAATCTTGGTTACAATGTTGCCCAGCAAATTATCCGAAAAATCCTGATCATCAAAATCAGGAGCAAACTCTTGTTTATTGTTTTCCAGCAGTTCTACGATATTTTCTTTTTGACCGTTAAAATCCCACTGGAAGAGTGATTGCAAAACTAAGGTACGGGCTAAATGTCGGTTGGACATGTTATTCCTTAATTATTTCTTTTTAGCAACTTTTGATTTAATCTTAATAACTTCCTTGCCCTTGTAAAAACCGCAAGTGGCGCACATGCGATGAGTTAAAATCGGGGCAGTGCATTTGGGGCAATAGTTTGCCTTGGTGGTTTTTAAGGCAAAGTGCGAGGCACGCCTTTTTTTGGAGGATTTGGTTCTTTTTTGTGTTTGAAGACCCATATGGTTAGTTTATTATTAGATTATTGAATATTTGGGATTATACGGGAAAATTATTTATTTGTCAATTTTATGGCTTAATTCTGGATTAAACTTATTTGGCTAAAGTTAGCCAAAATTTGTTAATATCTGCCCCAAGGGCTTGACAAGATATTTATTTGTGCTATACTTGATTGTTATTTAAGAATGCTGTTTTGAGTTCTGCGTCCACGACAAGCATGGGGATTATTGCCGGCTTTATATCTGGCCTTTACTTTAGGGTAGACCGCTCGATGCGAGCCAGCAATAATTTTCTTGGACGCAGTAATTAGGACAGCATTTTTTTTGTTGGAAATTATTGTACCACCGGCAACGTAGAAGTTGGGCTGGTTATTTCCGGTGTTGGCAGTTTGCCAATCAAACATTTGGCCGGCCAAGGAATATAGTGGCTGGAAAAACGCTCTTCTTTAACTTCGCCACCGGGGTAAGTTACTTTGTAGTCAAAGTAGGCATCAGCGCCCGCATGGGCGGTTTCGGTGCATTTTTTTTCGCCCGGTTTTAAGGTGTCGGTTTCAATATTAATAACGGGTCCGGCCGAGCGGATATTATAAACCACCGAATCGGTTTGTTCGGCTATTCGGCCATCAGTTGTGCCCCAAAAATCAAAATAAATATCGTCGCCTGATATCCTGCTTTGGATTAAAATATGCTTAGCGGTATCATTGGTAAATTTTAAATCAGGCCTAGGGCTGTAAATGGTAGCGTCTTTGCCGGCCGGTTCGTAATAAGCCACTCGGTAAGAATGGTTGTGCCGTTCGGTAATAGGCAAACCCGAAGCCAGAGCGGCTCTAAAAACCGTGGTGCCTATTTGGCATAAGCCCCCGCCGTATTCCGGAATTGTCCTATCGCCTTTAATTACCAGTTCCTGTAAGTAGCCATTTTCGCCGTCTATCTCGCCAAGTGCGCTGATTAAAGAAAAGGTTTCGCCCGGCTTAATTAAAACACCGTTTAAAGCGGCCGCGCCGGTGGCAATATTGTGCCTGCGATTTTTAGGGCTGCCTTTAAAGTTAGATTGCCCTGTGCCGATTATTTGAGCAATGCCCAAATCGTTTTGGCTATCGGTTGAAACTTTGGCTTTGGTTTCGTTTACCGTTAACGGAATGGTATTTAAGTTTTCAATCAAGTAGTCGCTTTGGATTTTTTCCAAACTTTTGGCTATATCCAATTCCTGCCCATCTTGGCTGCCTTGAAATTCGGCTACCCGGCCGTTGGTAATGGAAAATTTGGCTTCCAAAGTGGGTTTAAAAATTTTAGGCGCAATAATATTTTTTAAATAATTTAAACTGGTAGAAGCATCCAATCCCAAATTGATTTTTCCTTCAGTTTTACTAAAAACCAGCCATTTTTTTAATTCTTCAATAGGCACAACCCAACTGTTTTTTTGGTAAATTAAATTAAGAGAACCATTGGCCAATTTGTTTTTAAGTTCCAAAATAAGATCTTCGTTGATATCAATCTGTTTAACTTGTGGCTCATCAATTATCAATTCAATCTCAAGGGGTTCGCTGGATAAATTATTAATCCTTTGTTTTGATTCATTAAGAATTTTTGAAAAATCAAAATTAGTGCCGGTGGCTTCCGGTAAAATCGTTATCTCCAAATTATCGGCAATTTGCGGCCGGGCATCGGTTCCTAAATTGATAAATTGGCTTAAATTTTCCCTTAACACGGCTTCTAAATCTGTATCCAGCATTTGGTAGTTAAGCCCGATGTTTTTGCCAAATACCAAAGCCAGCAACTGTTCTTTAAAGTTGGTGGTATAGCCTTTTTTTCGCCCGACTAAATAGGCCTGCTCCACGGTTGCGGGCACGTCAAAATTAATCAATTGGTAAGATGTGTCCGGATTACTGCCGGCAATCGCCGGGTAAATATTAATGGTTTGCCCGTTAAAGCGGTAATTCAATCCATTTTTAATAAACTCGTCCACTTTGTTTTGCAAATTTAAGGTGGCCGTTTCTAAAGAGATATTTTTTAATGATTGATTGTTAATGGCAACGCCCGGAAAAAAACCAGTAGCATGGGTTTTAGCGTAAGTTAAGGCAGCTAAAATCACCAGCGTGGACACAATCAAAAAAATGGTTACAATCATAAGTAACCATTTCATTAGGCGGGGTAATGGCAGGTCAATTGGATCAAGCTGAATCTTGTGGTCTGGCATTTAATAATTCATTAATCATTTTCTTCCTTAACTTTAATGCTAAAGGCCTGGGATTTTTTGGCTTTAGGCAAAGTAACAGTCAGCACGCCGTTTTTTAAAGAGGCCTCCACTTTATCGGCCATAATTTCTACCGGCAAGATAATAGAACGGCTAAAACCGCCCCAGTAGCATTCGGCGTAAAAATAATCGTCTTCGGCTATGGTTTCTTCAATTTCCCGTTTGCCCCTAATGGTTACCATATCGTTATTGATGGAAATATCAATGTCTTCGGGTTTAACGCCGGCAATGGTGGATTTAATCACAATGGCGTTTGTTGTTTGGTAAACATCAACCGAAAGCTGGCCTTCTTCGTAATCTTCATCCAACCATTTTTCTTCGGTGGGTGAGGGTTTTTTGGTGGCAATGGTTTTTGTTTCAGCGGATTCGTTGTTTAAAAAAAAGTCATCAGCCACCGCTTCGGTGTTGGTTTTATTTTTTTTGCCGAAAAGTAACATATAGGTAGTTCAGATAATTTTAAAAAGTATTTTTACCTCTTTATATGATTACATATAAATTCCTCAGCTCGGAAGTGAAAAAGTTAACTTTTTCACTTCACTCGCTTTACGTCGTTTATTATACAATGTTTTTATACACATGGCAAATTTGTAAAAAAAAGACCGCTCGAGCGACTCTTTCACAAATGCTTTTGATTCGCAAATGTGATTGAGTCGCCCGAGGCGGGTAAAGGTTATTGCATTTTCGGCATTGCTAGAACTGCCGGATGCTCCACCCCCTGGCAAGGACATGCGCCTGTTGAGCAGGTGCAGCTTGCGATTTTTGTCTCCAGTTTGTTGATGGTGTCGCCGATGGTCCGGGCAACGCGTGCATACTCGGCTCTGGCCATTCTTCTTTTCATTAGGATCAACGTTTCCATATCCGCAGGTCCGGTGTAGGTTAGGCAGTTCCCGCTGCCTTCCGTATGGCTGCTGACGAAATTGGTGATCAGGTGAACCAAAGCATCATCCATCTCCGGAGTTGCTGTCGCGATGTGCATCAGCATGCCCATCATCTTTATGTTCAAGAGCGGCGCCAGTAGATCCTTGTGGCGCGGGGCGATGAAGAGCAGTTGTTGTACAAGCAGATCACTTGGGTATGAGCTTAGCAGAAGCTTGCAGGTTTCCATGATGACCCAGAAGTAGCTCTTGATCTCATCTGGAGTGCCTTTTTCAATCCGTATGCGAATCGAAGCGTCAATCGTCAATCTCTTGATGGTTGGGATTTGACGGTTCTTGATGACCGCAGCATATGAAACCGGTAGGCAATCGAGCGGGTACATTTGTACCAGTTCCTCATCTAAGGTAACCGATGCGTATTCCAATAAGTGTCTGGAATATTTTTCCCGTGAAACTGTGTCATCACGGTCGGGAATCAGCTTCCAAGAAATTAGAATCAGTTCCTTGGCGAGTGACATGAGTTCGTACGGAATGAATGTCCAGTTGATGTTGGCGATGTCGGCCAGCCAGGGCGTGAGAGGCCGATGAGCATTGATTAGCTCAGAACGAACCAAACTGCCATCAAACCAGGCCAGCGAAGGTGTCATAAGCAGACACAAGGCCTTTGCCCGGATTGATAGATGAATCTTAGGTTGTTTACCTGCGTCAACCAACTCGACGAGTTGGAGTCGAAGGCCTTCTTCCGAGGTTGAACGGCGGACAATTGCCCGCAAAGTGCGTTGCCACTGCTCATCACGTTGTGATAGCAGTTGCCGATGGCTTTCCAAGAAGTCCAGGAATGCCCGAGGAGTCGTTGAACTCATGGAGTTCTCCTTGCTTTCTTTTCTTTCTTGCTTTCTACAGCGGTTGAGCCGAGGTGGCTCGATATCCGCCGCCCTTGCGTCTTTCTACAAATCCCACTTCGATGAGTAGGACCTTGCAACCAGGTACGCATTGTTGTTGTAGCTCTGGTAAGCTGATTTGCGGCTTATCATCTTCTTTTGTCGGTGAAGACAGAGAAGATAATGAGCAGGTGATAAAGATAACTTCGCCTTGGAAATCATACTTTACCAAAAAGTAACCTTTTCCCCTAAACACAGTATCAATCTCATCTGTTAGGGTGTGGTTAATTGTGGTCAAATACGAATCAAAGGCAAGGTTTCTTTTGGGTTTGGCTTCAGCCAAGAAGAACCTCCTTTCAGAGGGGTTGGGGGTGAATTGTAACGAGCATGAATAGTTTATTATACCTATTTTTCAGGATTTGTCAAGGTGTGGTATGCGCTACGTTTCACTACGCCTTTTTATGGCTAAATTTAGGCAAATCTTGACATTTACCGAGTTTTAAGTATAATAAGGCATAGTTTAAGTAAGCCACCATCGTCTAACGGTTAGGACGCCAGGTTTTCATCCTGGTAATCGGGGTTCGATTCCCCGTGGTGGTACCAGAAAATTCCGCTGTTTAAGCGGTTTTTGTTTTTACTAAAATGTGTTAGTATTTTCTCATATGATTATCCTAGGAATCGAATCATCTTGTGATGAAACAGCAGCCGCTTTACTGGAAGTAAAAGGCGATAAGTTTAAGGTTGTTAAAAACGTTGTTTGGTCGCAAACCCAAATTCATCAAAAATACGGTGGAGTTGTACCGGAGGTGGCAGCTAGACAACATGTTGAAGCAATAATGCCGGTTATTCAAGAGGCCATGGGAAAAAATTCCAAACCGGATTTGCTTGCTGTTACCATGGGCCCTGGTTTAATTACTTCATTATCAGTTGGCGTGCAAACCGCTAAAACTTTATCCTATGCTTGGGATGTTCCTTTGATCGGCGTTAATCATTTGGAAGGGCATTTGTGGAGCTACTTATTAAATCGCAATCAACAAGAAGCAAAAAACAAACAAATCACAAATCTACCGGCGGTCGGTTTGATTGTTTCTGGCGGTCATACCGAACTCATCTTAGTTAAAGGCATTGGTAAATATAAGCTTATAGGGCAAACACTGGATGATGCCGTGGGTGAGGCCTTTGATAAAGTGGCTAAAATGTTGGAATTGGGTTATCCTGGCGGACCGATTGTGGCTCATTTTGCCGCCAAGGGAAATAGCTCGGCTATTAAATTTCCTCGGCCAATGCTAACCTCTGCTAATTTTGATTTTTCTTTTTCCGGTTTAAAAACAGCGGTTAAATACCATATTAGAGATATGGCACCTACCGGTTCTTTAAGCCAAGCGCACGTCAATGATGTTTGTGCTTCATTTCAACAAGCGGTGATTGAAGTGCTGGTTGCTAAAACAATCAGGGCGGCGGAAAAATATAAAGTGAAGTCAGTTATCTTGGGCGGGGGAGTTAGCGCGAATGAAGAATTAACTCAAAACTTAAAACTCAAAGCTAATAATTCTAAACTCAACTGTTTTGTGCCCGAAAAATGGTTAACAGGAGATAACGCGGCGATGATTGCTTTAGCCGGATATTTTAATAAACAAAAATCTTCCAAGAATAATTGGAAGATTTTGGATGCAGAAGCTAACTTAAGATTGGTTTAGGATAGCGGCTGGGCAATAAAATTATTTGCTCAATTCCGATAAGGAAAAGTCATTGATATACAAAATTACCAAGCCAATACCCGCCGAAACAACGTAACTTAAAAGGGGATTTCCCGGGAAAAGATAAATATCCAATAATCCCCATAAACCTCGCCAAAATATTACCAAACCGGTTCCGGTGATAAAATAGTAAATAAAAGGATTTTTTTCTTTGTGATGAACAAACATATTTTTTTTGTTAATTAAAATAATCGGTTTTTTTTCTTTGGTCAATTAATTTATGCGCCTGTTTCATTTCTTCGGGCGTATAAATATAAGTAATTTTAAATTTACCGGCAGTAATTTTTTTCTCATAATCATAAATCACCTCAATGATATTTATTAAACCCCAGTAAAGCCACTTGCCATTAATATTTTGAACTAAAAAATTTCTAACTGGCAACGTCTGGAATATTCTAATTCCGGCTTTATTTTTAAAGTGAAATATTTTATTTTAAAAATCCTTGGTTTGCAAGGGTGTTTTTAGATGTTTGTGATAATTCAATTTCACCGGAAATCCCTGCTTGGCGCTAATCTGCAAAGTATCGTTTATTTCTATTAAACTGCCCATATTATTTTGGTTATTTTGCTTTAATATAAAATGTTGTTTGGTATGTTTATTTTAATATCAAATCTTTATAAACTTATCCAAAAGTAAAAAGCGCCGATTAAAAAGATAACACCGCCCCAAAGTATTTGTTTGCCCTTAAACATCTGCGCTTTTTTATTAACGCGATCCGGAAAACCGATTTTTTCAATTCCTTTAAATAAAGTAATCCAGCCCAAAATAGTAATGGCCACTTGCCAGTCAGCAACCCAGATATTATGCGCCACAACGGTAGCCAGGCCTAGCAAAAAAGTAATGTAGCCGGTGGCTATGGTAATGGTTTTATCTTCGGTATATTCTATGATTCTGCCTAGCAACTTTGCGCCAACACTCATCGCGCCAAGTAACATAAATAAACTTCCCCAAAATCTGGCTAAAAAAATAGTAAGTTCCATATTGTTTGCAAGTTAGCAAATTAATTTTTTATTTTTGTGCAAGCAATTTTTTTAGGCGGTGTTCCATCTATTTAAAATCTTACCATGATCTTTCAATAATTGAAAAATTTGATTTTATTAAGCAGATTTATTAAGGCCTTTCTTTATTATTTTTGCCATTGGTTCGTGATTACCATTTACGCCTTGAACGCAGGCTTTGAGATAATCTTTATTTGGCGTTTTACTCCAGTCAATCGGATCATTGCCTACACTTACAGCAATTAAATCAAGAAATAAACGTATTGTTCTGCCATTGCCCTCTCTAAAAGGATGAATGACATTAAATTCATTATGAATGATTGCTAGTTTTTGAGAAATTTCACTATTAGGGTTAGATTGTTTTGGCGATGTTGTTGTAAGAAGTTTATTGAATTCTACTAAAACTTTATCAATATATTTAACTGGAACAAAAAGCATCTCATCTTTTGAAATATTGACTGTTCTTACTTTGCCTGCCCAGTCGTAGAGATGATTTAAGAAATATTCATGAATAGAAAATAATAAAGAAAGGTCAAATTTTATTTTGCCTTTTCTTAATAGTTCAAAAAAATGTGTGTAGGTGTCAGTAAGTAGCAGGGTTTCGGCTTCACTTAACTTTTTTCTGCTTTTAATCCCAAGCTTGTTTTTAAGTATTCCTTTGCTAACCCCGGCATCATTATCGCTGACGTAATATCGCGAATGCTCTGCCATAAGATTTTAAGGTTTGAATAAGCTTTTTATTCCTTTTAGCGTCATTAAAACTTAATCCTTCCATTTTGGAAGATTGAGCAACTGCTTTGTGTAATTTTTCAGTAGTTATAGAGATATTTTTCATAGAAAATAGGTTATTTATATGGGTATATTAACACATTTTTTTGAATTTTTCAAGGCTACTTTTTACCAAATATGGCACCGAACGTGCGTGGATTGCCGAAGTTGCGAAGTGACCCCGAGCGAGCGAAGGTGCTAAAATTGGCCAGAGGCCTAGCACCGTAGCGACGAGGGGGAACGAGCAATTTGGATGAGCGAATTTAAATAAAATTATTGAATACATCTTAGAAATTACATGTAATTAAATCCCTTAATTTTGGTATAAAGTAAAGCGTAGAGCATAATAAGGATTAATAATACTAAAGGGATGATCATTCCTTTAGTTATGTACTTTCTTTTTTTATTCAACTTTTTTATTATTAAATATTCAGTTAATAAAGTTGCTAATGTAATAAGGATCGTTGTTATGAATATAAAGGATTTTTCCTCTAGCCCAACCCAATCATGTAAATGTTGGTCAAAAATGTCTATATTACTTGCAGTGCCTAATAAAAGAACTAAGAATGTAAATAAAGGTATTGATAAAAAATTACTAAATAATCCTATTAGAAAGTCAATGATTTTTCTTTTTTTGGAAGCGTAATAATTTTCATTACCGACCGGCTGACTAATGTTGATAGTTTGTGACATATTCTTAGGTTAGTTGGTAAATAATTTTATTTAAATTTGCGAATCGGCAATCCTGTGTTAGGTGCTGTTGCCTATATTCGCACATTAGTTTTTAGTTTAGATGTTTCCATCACCTTTACATCTTACAATAGTAGTCACTTTTAAGGCAATGGCACCTAACGTGCGTGCGTATGCGACGTTGTCAGGGAGTTGAGGGGGTATAATATGCGCGGAGCGCCACCCCCGAAACTCCCTGACAATGTAGGCCTTTAGCTTACGCCGCACGTTATCCATAAACTAAAAGATACTTAATTGTATTTAAGCATCTTTAGTATGAAATATCAATGTAATAGTAAGTAGGCGGAAGCTAAAGCCGCATACGCGGTGATAGGGGATGTAGACAGAAATTTTTTCCTTTATATATTTTTTGGCAATTTATTCTTTATGATCCTTGACCATTTATTATCTTGATAGATTAGGAATACAAAAAAAAGTACAGCTATCACCAAATCCGTAGTCTCGTAAATTTTTAATGGCAGAAATAAAATAAAGGATAAAATTTTTATTCCTACCCATGAGTATATCCACCATAATAACTGCTTATTATAACGATTATTTTTAATTAGGATAATTGATAATACAATTCCCCAAAATGTCAGTAAGGCATCTAATGACATCAACAAATAAAGTAAGATTACATTATATTGTCCATTAACTGAGATCATTTGCGATAAGTAGGAATAAAAATTTGGAAGAACAATTAGAGCTGTTAAAAATTTCAAAAAGTTACCAGTTACGAGTAAAAAAATATTTGCTACCAACAACCCAATGCCAATATTTTTATAAATTTTTTTCATAATATTTACAGTCAATAATTAGACGACTTAAATTATATCACAAGCCATGTTATTTTACGATAAATTGTCAAAAAATCTAAAAAATAAAAAAGAAATTTCTGGCTATTTCACCTAACGTGCGGGCGTATGCGACGTTGGCGGGTGGTAAAATATCCCGCCGGCAGGCGGGGAACCACACGCCAATGTACGTTAAAGAAAATTTGCCTTATTACCTTAATCTATCGTATTCCTCTATTGAGAGTTGAATATCGTTGAGTATCTTTTTTAACAATCCCTTGCTTATTTCGTCGTGCATGGGTATTACTGTTGTTCTGCCATCTGGTGTTTAAAAAAGACGTGAGACCCTTCGGCATCACGTTCTATAAAACCAAAACCCAAGAGGATTTTAATCAATTTCTTGGGTTTAATTGGAATTAATCTAGGCATAAGCAACTTCTAGGTTTTGTATGCCTACAAATTTAGTATTTTCTAAAGTATCTCTTTTATTATTCCTTAAACAAAGACGCAAAACTTCCCTAAGATTTTTAAGCATATCCTCTTGGGTCTTACCTTGAGCATAACAGGAGGGAATAGTAGGGATGGAACCAATAAATACGCCATCCTCATCTCTTTCTATGTATACTGTAAAGTTTAAGTTTTTCATACTGCTATACTATCAAAAGTTGAAAAATAAGGCAAATTTGATTTAACTGCATACGCGGTGTTAGGTGATGTCAAATTTTTCTATATTAATAAACTTATTTATTATAATTTTAATACTATTGACAATAAATTATATATAGTTTAATATCTTTTTATATTCGTTCGTTTAGCATAAAAAGTGGTAGCTGGAAACATGCTAGACAGCAATATTTGAACTTATGTTCAATGGTCGATGATTGGGATTTCAAATCTAGCAGGGATTGACCCAAAAGCTATTTTGCTTAGGCGTGTAGTCCGAGCGTAGTCGGACTCCCAATTGTCAATTATTATTGCTGGTTTCCAGCTACTCCATTATTTTAAAAGGACTGTCTGTAGATAGTCCTTTTCTCATAGAGAAAAATTTGATTTCACCTAACGTGCCACCATATGCGAAGTTTTACTTGAGCGGAAGTGCTAAAATTGGCCGATAGGCCTAGCACCGTAGCGACGAGGGGAAATGAGCAATTTGCGTGAATAAGCTAAAGAAAACTTAATAATAAGCTATTTCTATCTTCATTCCGTCTGGGTCAGCAAAAAATACAGCGTAATACTTATTGGTATAATTAGGATATTTTTTAGGCGGTTCATATATATGAACCTCTTTTTTAATTGCTAGATTATATAATTCATCTACTTTATCAGTTGACTCTGCCTTTAAGCAGATATGATGAATACCAGGCATGCCATATTTAAATGGATAATCTATGATTTTAGCCTGCCCTAATAATATACTATAACCATTTTTCGCCCAACCAGCGCTATTTTCTTTATTGGAAACTTGTTTATAATCTAAGGCCTCAAAAATATCCTTGTAAAAAGAATAATTTTTCTTAAAGTCAGATGCTAATATTTTAATGTGACCAACTGGATCATATGGTTGATTTTCCATATTATTAAGTTTTATTTAGTTTATGAACCGGCAATCCTGTGTTAGGTGATGTTTCGCCCCGATTATTCTTTTATTAAACGTTTATTATATCCAAGAGCCACTAACTGTTCATAAGCATCCCAAACATCTTTAGATATTTCTTGAAAAATCTGATACCCATTTTCAGAATAAAGTTTTACTCTTTGTAGGTCGCCAACTGCAGTATTAATTACTCTTTCCATTGATATACCAGTTGTCGGGTATTCTTCAAAAGATAATTGGGGCGAGGTTACTAAAACTTTTTTATCGGGCCAATATTTTTTAAAAGTGGCATAGCTTCTTCTTTCCATATATGGCTTTTGAACAATAATGAAGCTATTTAGGTTTAAACCTTTTTCGTGAAAGAGGTTTTGTGTAAATAATATATTCTCTCCGGTATTAGTTGATTGATTTTCAATCAAGATGTTCTTTTTAGGCACACCCATTTTAATAGCTATTTTTGCAAAATGATCAGCTTCGGCCTCGCCCCAATTATCTTTGGCAAATTTACCAAATCCACCTGAAAATACAAGCAGAGGTGCTAATCCTTGTAAGTATAATTCTGATGCTCTAATAGCCACCCTTTCGTCATAACTGCCTAAAACTAAAATACAATCAGATTTTTCAAGAATGTTATTCATTTTAAGGTATTCGCATACCTTTTTACCCAGTTGTTTTACTTGTTCTGTAATCATATGAGTAGGGGCGAAATTTCGCCTAACGTGCGTGCGTATCTGAAGTTTTCTGTGAACGGAGGGGGTATAATTGCGAGCGGTAGCGAGCCTACCCCCGAAGTAAACAGAAAATTTGGGTGAAGTGAAGAGAAATATAATAAATAATTTACCTTAATTAATGTTCTTTTAAAATTTTATACTAACATTGACATAATTTTAAAATAATGATACTATTCCATGAATTGTAAAAATACACAAGACACAATCTCACAAGTATAGGGAGTGCTAATGTTGCAGGAAGTTACTGCCTTTAATGGCACGGTTTTGAAGGTTGATCCTTCTAAGGAGGCTTGCGCTCAATTCGGTTTTGAGCCCGGCGATAGGGTGGAAGATCCCTATCGCAGAAGTGCTACCGTAGTCGGCGTGGCACCTTTGTCGGCAAGGTCCGGCTGCAAGGCAAAGGGCACAAACGTGCTCTACATATCAGTAGATGCATTTGGTGGCAAGGTCTGCTTTTTCCCGAACCCCGCTCTGGATCTTCGGAAATTGTAGAATACTACCTCAAGCCGACATCATTACCGCCAATATACCCAAGAAGGTTGAGGCGGCCTTTTTTATAATAAAATTTTAAAAGAACTAATTAAATATCTGAAATTATTTATTATTTTTTCTTTTCACGAAACCAGATACGCTGTGTTAGGTGCTGTATCGCGTTTTCAGAATTTATTTTTGAATGTTGCAAAAAGTGCTCAAAACTTTCACGGCTTCATCGAGCTTATCGTCTTTTACAAGTATATAATCAGTATCATATGTTGATATGGCAAAAATACTGATTTTAGCTTCTGCTAATGGAGTAGTTAGCGAAGCGAGGATTCCCGTAAGTGAAAAATCCAAAAATCCGTTGACTTTTAATGCTCGCCAATTTTTTTCAGCTTTAATATCGTCAGGCACCTTGATCTCAGAACAAACTATCGAAAGCTCATTATTAGTTTTAGTGATTGAGAAATAATCATCATTGTCAATCCAAGAAGGAATCCGAGCGTCTTTATTCAACCGGCAAATTGCTAATTTTTGCGGCAATATTGAAAGTGAAAGTTTTGAATTTTCCATAATTGATCTCGTCGTGAAATGTTAGCGATATGGCACCTAACGTGCCACCATATGCGAAGTTGCGAAGTGAGTGAGGGGGTATAATATCGGCGGAGCCGACCCCCGAACGAACGAGCAATTTGGGTGGAGTGCCCTAGCAAGGGCATGGAACCGCATATGGGGTGTTAGCTGATGTTTTGTTTGCCTTTTGTTATTATCATCAAGCCGTCCAGCCAAATTCACCATAGTGTATGCCCTTATTAATATTTTCAAGGGCAAGTTTTACTTCTGGAACCATATTGTCCGGAAGATCGTCAATGTTATTCCACTTAAGCTCGCTACATTTATCTGGTTCCATGATAGTAATATCTCCAATCCATTTTTCAGACTTAAGATAAATATCAAAATATTCCCTGTCAGATTCAAGTCTATGCATAACATGAATTACCTCAAGATCTTCCGGACTTAAGGTAGTATCAGCCTCTTCTTTCGCTTCACGAATAATACATTGCTTAGCTGTCTCACCGCCATCAAAATGACCGGACATTAAGCCGTAATTACCATCTAGGTATCCGGTATTATGTCTTTTAGAAAGTAAAACTTGCCCGTCTTTAATTAGTATGAGATAGGCGGCGGCGAATGGTCTAAACCTTTCTTTTTCTGACATATTAATGTTGAGTTATATGAAAAGCAAACAAAATTTCAGCTAACGTGCCACCATATGCGAAGTTTTAATACTTTTATTGCGGTATAATTTGCGCGGCTTGCCCGCCGTAGCTCCGAGCCTGACGAGGAGCGTAGGTGGGAGCGCCACCGCAAGAAAAGTATTAAAATTTGGGTGAACCCGCTGAAGCTGAAAGCGTAGGCGGGGGAACCGCATATGGGGTGTTATATGCTGTATTGCTCTCGTTGATTTTAAACAATCTTTTTAATTGATTAGATTTATTGAATTCAGTATTATCTTTCAAAGTGTTTTTAAGAAGTGCAGGAAGAACACATGTGGTGTTCTTCCTGCTGTTAATTGCGTCGTGCTACTTATAATTAGTGCATCTACGCTGAAGCAGAAGTGTAATCAGCTCGTATAATAGCACGGCGAGAATGATTCTCCAGCAACACCAAAGGGCATAATGTGAATAGGGTTCTGGAGCACATAAATAAATCATTCCAATGATGATTAATACATAAACCAGCTTAATCGTTAGAAGAAAGCCAATTTTTTCCTCAAACTTAAGCCAGTTTTCCTCAAACTTAAGCTTATGCCAGAGTATGCTGATTTTGTTGAAGAAGTTTTTCACTTCATCCTCCGTATGAATTAGTTTGTTGTTCGTGCACTTCTTAAAAACACCTTGTCAAAGAGCAATATGGCATATAACGTGCGTGCGTATGCGACGTTGGCGGGTGGTATAATATCCCGCCGACAGGCGGGGAACCACCCGCCAATGTAGGCCTTTAGCTTACGCCGCACGTTCTTAGTCAGAACTAAAACCGCTTAATCTAATTTAAGCAGTTTTGTTAAGAAATATCAACCTTGAACTTAGAGGCGGAAGCTAAAGCCGCATACGCGGTGTTAGGTGATGTTTTACGAAACAAATTACCTTATTTTTAAGCTCTTTTGGGATTTTTTGGCTAATTTTAGCTATACTTAAGTATTTTTTATTAAAAAGCTTGACAGGTTTTATATAATATGCTATTATATATTGTTTGATTCATGGTGAACCAAACGTATTCAAGAGAAAAATTCAGATGGCAACATTGCAGAATGCCGTAGAAATGCTTTGGAAATTTGAGGCAAATGTTGACATAACAGACGACGATCAAAAGTTGTTTGATGCCAAGATCGCACTCAACCAAGCTATAATGGAAGAACATGGCGTTTGTCCATTAGAACCAGGGGATTTCCCAACCGACATACCACTCGGTGATCAATCCGAGGTAGCCTTTCATGCATTGGGCGAACTTATGCAAAGTCATTGCCTTTGAAAGGTTAGTCCCACATTGAAAAGTTCAGCAGAACGATTTAATGCGGGACTTTTCATTTACAAAAAAATCCCAAAAGGGCTTAATTAAAAAATAGTATTTGTTGAGTAAAATTTCACCTAACGTGCGTGCGTATGCGACGTTGGCGGGTGGTATAATATCCCGCCGGCAGGCGGGGAACCACCCGCCAATGTAGGCCTTTAGCTTACGCCGTACGTTCTGTATTTAAAACTAAAACCGCTTAATCTAATTTAAGCAGTTTTGTTTAGAAATATCAATCCTTATTATAAGAGGCGGAAGCTAAAGCCGCATACGCGGTGTTAGGTGATGTATCGGACAATTTCTGCTTTTAAAAAAAAGAGGTGGTGTGGCGATATTGTATCACCACACCACCATTGGTCTAAGCAGGTAAAAGTAGCTTAACTGTTCTGAACTTTCTGTTCAGTACCCGCTGTTCTTGGACGATTTTTGTGGCACTTTGGATAATGTCGTTCGGCAATCCAATCGTGCCCTTTTGTCGGTACGAACTCAGCTGGAAGTGCGGTTTGGTACTGGCATGAAGAACATCGAGATTCAATCTGTTATCAATGCCAATGACTAAATCGCCACAAGCGAAATGTTTTCTTACCACCAGGTAATGAGAAGGAGGAAAATCTCCTTCCGAAACTGGTTCGTTTTTGCGTACGAAAACTTGGACCTCTGTGATCCCTTTTACCTTCATGATCTTTCCTAAAGTTGAACGGTTGAACTAAGGGCGTAATAACCTACCCTATATTAATTGAGTATTTTTGTCAATATACGAAGCAGAAATTGGACGATATTTCACCTAACTGTCCACCATATGCGAAGTTGCGCAGGACGCGTGGCGGTATAATTGCGCGTAAGCGCTACCGCCTAAGCGGACAAGCAATTTGGGTGAAGTGAGACACGAGCCTGCGAGTGGCGAGCGGAACCGCATATGGGGTGTTATATGAAGTTCAGAAGCCCACGTAAGGGTTTAATTATTTATCAATTCTGACATTAATTCTTTTAGGCAAACATTGTCATTCTGGTTGTTACAACTACAATAGATGCTAGAACCAATTTTATTATATTCCCCGCCAATTTTATCACACTCCATTTTGAGTTGTTGTATCTCGTTAGCATTTAAACCAGAAGGAAAGCATGACTTAAAAGCCATATCCATTGTACATGGGCCTCCATTAGGAGCGCAATAACTAGAACCATATGCTCCTGAGCAATTATCATTATTTTCACATTCATTTTGTGAAAGGTTTTTACATATTTCCTCTTGCCATTTTTGATCAGTGTTTTTTGACTCAGTCTTAGGTGAATCTGAAGGATCAGAAACTCCGATTTTTTTTGAAGTCGGTGGATCTATTTCTGAATCAGAATTGATATTTATTGGCGTCGGTTGGTTTATCAAAGATAGAGAATATGTGTCCTTAGTATAATAATAAACCCCAATAATACCAGCAATGACTAAGGTAGCTATTATAAGTGTTGTTCTTTTTTGCATAATTTTATGATTTGTTGTTAATTATTTAAATTAGGGGCTTCTGAATTTCATATAACGTGCCACCATATGCGAAGTTAGCGACGGAGTGGCGGTGGTATAATTGCGACCCCGAGCGAAGTCGAGGGGGAGCCCACCGCCGCCACGGAGGAGCTAATTTGGGCGCAGCTTACGCCGTAATAACAGCTTACTAAAGCAAAAATGCTTAATCTAATTTAAGCATTTTTAAGTTCAAATAGCAATCTTACTATAGTAGGCGTAAGCTAAGCCGCATATGGGGTGTTAGCCGATGTAAATTTTTCTTATTTATCTGCCTTATCAGTTTAATTATTGAGTTATAAAATTTTGCTTTTTCCGTTTTTGGCGAGGGGGCAGAGGGGCTAGGGGTGAATGCCCCTGAGCCAAAACCGTTTTAAATATCTAATTAGGTAGCAAAAGAGAACACTTGTTGTCTATACATAATTGGCTCTTCCTCTTCTTCTTTAATCTCTCCGTTTAGCATTTTTACAATATTATCACCAATATAGTATCCAAGATTTACGGGCACAGCATTTCCAATCTGCTTATATTGTTGAGCAACAGAGCCGGCAAATTTCCAATTGTCTGGGAATGTTTGAATTCTAGCGTATTCTCTTACAGAAAGAGGGCGTGTTTCTAGAGGATGACAGCGTTCAGTTTGTTTTTGAGCTGGGCTACAAGTTAGTGTTAGCGATGGCTCGTCTAAAGATAATCTCCTTGCTATCCCTGTTTTACCACCACCCATAAAAAAACTAGCGCCCATATATTCTTTTTGCAGTTTTTCTGGTAGATTTCTCCAATATCCGCCCGGTGGTATTAAATCCATTATTTTTTTCTTGCTCGCTGGGTATTCTTGACCTTCTGATTTAGGGCATTTATAAAGAGCTTCGCGCAATGGGATTATGTAATCTTTTTCTTTTGGAAATGAAATGGGAATGTCTAAGTCTTTTCTAACGCCGATAATAATTAGGCGTTCTCTTTTTTGAGGCACATCAAAGTATTGTGATTTTAATACTTTACATTTAACTCTATATCCTAGATCTTCTAAAACAGCGACCATAGTTTTTAGCGTTCTTCCGTTGTCGTGATTTAGTAATCCTTTTACATTTTCACCAATTGCTATTTTAGGCCTAACCTCTTTAACGCATCTAGCAAATTCAAAAAACAAAGTTCCCCGGATATCTTCAAAACCCATTTTTCTACCAGCATAGGAAAATGTTTGGCAGGGGAATCCGCCTTGGACAATGTCTGCTTGGCCTTCAGTGAAAGATAGTTTTCTTACATCCTCTTCAACAACATTCCAATTAGGTTTGTTAATTCTTAATGTTTCGCAAGCATGTTTATCATTTTCATTTAGTAATACATGCTTAATCCCAGCATTTTCCATGCCTAGAGCGGTTCCGCCTGCGCCAGCAAATAGCTCAATTACGGTATAAGGAGAAGATTTTTTGTTAGTTAATATTTTGTATTTATTTTTACTATTACTACTCTGCGTTTTGTTTTGAATCCTTTTTATTTCCTCTAAACTAAAGATTCGATCATTTCTTTCATTGCGAAAAGATTTTATTAAGCCACCTTTATCCCATCTTCTAATAGTATCAATAGAGATTCCTAATTTTACGGCAGCCTCACCGGCTGTAAAATATTGTTCTTTTGTTTTCATATAAAAATGATAGAGGATTAGTCTATCATTATTATATTCTATAACCATTGCCTAGGCAATGGTTATTCTGTGGAAAAAGCTCTTTTAAATAATTCAAAATATTGAGCGGTTTCAGCCTTATTTAGATTATATTTATGGTTTTCAGATATAACTTTTGGTAAAACTTCAAACAGCTCCTGTAAGGCAAATTTGCGTCCAGTAGCCAAGGCGTAGAAGCTAACGCCGTCAATTACCCGTATTTTGTTATTTACAGGCCGTCTTTTCTTGGTTTTGTTGTCTGGTGGGGTAAATGGTTTGTCGTATATACGCTTTCCTTGAGGGATAATTTCTACAAAATAGCCAGTAAAGTCTTTGTGCTGATTGTTTTTCAAGGTCATTTTAATAGCGTCATATATCTCAACTTTGTGATTACCCTTTGTTGTGTTGAATTTGTTTTTTACCTCAGCGATAATCTCTTTTTCTAGGTTTATAACATCTAAACCACCGCCTACGCCAAGGTTTTTCCAACCGGGGATAGATCCCAATATCTCTTGGTGAAAATCACCAATGGCATTTTGCATTGTTTTTTGAGTTTGCCTTGCCTTTTCTTGCATAATCCATTCTTTGCATGACATTGAATGGGTAATGCCGTGAAATAGGGCAGAGAAAGGGTCAATGACATTTTGATATAATGTAGCGTCTGCGTCTTCTTCAGCTTTTTCAATAATTCCGACAACTTTATTGACAGCTTTTATTAAATCTTGGTCAGATATAAATTTTAAGTAGGGCATAAATTTTATTTTTCTGAAACTAATTATATCAAAAAGCTTATTTAAAAGCCAATTTTTAAATTTTATGGCAAGACGTTTATCCTTATTGAACATTGAAGCCTTTTGTATTTGCTGCCTCTAGCGCGTCGTGTATAATTTTCATTTCAGATTCAAATTGTGCCTGTGTAATTTTATTACCCACCTCTTCTGCATAGGACACTTTTTTATCCACCTGTATTTCATTTTTTGTTTTTTTATAACCATTTGGGTAATATTCCTCAAGAGTTTCGGACGTTAATTCAAAAACTTGGTTATTTGTGAAAAGGTATGGGTAGCCTGATTTAAAAGAATTATATTTTGTTTGTTGTTCCGAATTAGGTTTATCAATTAACATAATGGCCTCTTCTTTATATATAGGATTATCTGAACCAGCTAAGGGAACGAATAATTTATGCACCGCAAGAAGAGATGGTTCTTGTTGATCTAGATCCCCGCCGGCAAAAATAATTTTTATACCCCTATACTTTTCAGCATAAAAACGTTTAATAACTGTATTTATGAAAACAAATTCACTTCTGCCCTCAACTATAATAAAATTTCTTGGTAATAATAAATCAGAAGGACTGCCACCTAGTAAATCAAAAATTATATCAATTTTTTCTGCATCGCCAACCCCTGTGATATTAGTAATTTTATTTTCTTTTTCAACTTTGAATATTTTTTGCAGTTCATGATTATCAACAACCAGAACTGATGAATGAGTATTTATAAAAACTTGGTCGGTTGAACATATATCTAGTAATGCTTTTTTTAATGCTCTTTGTGCTGATGGGTGCAAATGAAGTTCGGCTTCATCTATTAAAAATAGAAATGTGCCACCACCTGTTTGTTCCTTTCTATAATCAGCGAATGCTTGAATAATCGATAACATAATTGCTCTCTGCATTCCATCTCCTTTGTCTTCGGCCTTAGTTTCAACGCCGTCATCTACAGTAGTTTCAAAATTCTTCAATAAATCAGTAAATTCAGGGGAATTAACCGTAAATTTAACTTTCGTGCCATCGGGAAATTGTTTTTGTAAGTAGATCTCAACTTTAGCGCCTAATTTATTTAATTCCTGGCGAACTTCTGATTCCTCGCTGTCAAATAGTTTTGAAAATGTTACTTTGAAATTTATATAGTCTTGAGAATTTTCTATAATTGTAGTTAGAACCCCGGATAGCATTGTGCCTATTGGATTTTTATCTTTATATTTTGAAACATCGTCAAGTCTTAATTTTGTATCAACATATTCTAATTTAGGTAAAAATTCGTTTATGGCGGTATCTAAACCAGAAGGATTGCCCTTATCCTCTTCGTTTACAAAGTAGCTTCTTTTATTGTCCGGACTCTTTTTTATAATGGAGAAGCTAGTGTTTGTGCCTAGCATGGTACGTATTTTTGTTTTATTTCCTTCGGTTTTTAACTTATTTATGTCTGATTCTTGAACATCTTCAAATAATATTTCAACGCTAATAGTATTGCTTGTTTCGCGTTGAAAGTGCTCATCCTCTTTTGAAGATTTAGCGTTATAAAACCATTCTATCGCTTCAAAAAAATTTGTTTTTCCATGGTTGTTTTGTCCAACGAAAATAGAAAAATTTTCTGGTATAACCTCTACTCTTTCAATTGACCTGTAGTTTTCTACAATGATTTTTGAAATTCTCATAGAATTAATTTATTTTTATGCAATGTCGTATTTTCCATCGTCTTGTGATTTAAATAACCCAAAATATATGTCAGATTTTGGTTCCAGGGAGTCAACTTCGTTTATTTTATTGTCTTTCCAGTCGCCAAATAAAGTTAAGAAATGTTTACCTGTTATAATAGGGTAGTAAATGTTATCCGCGCCTTTGATGTATACCGATGATTTATCTTTTTCTTTATAGAAAGTCATATTATTTTGAGTTGTTAATGTTTCGCTTAGCCATTTTTCAAAGGTTTTGACCGGATCAATTAAGCGTTGTTGTGCTAGTAGTTTATTTTTGTTTGTGTCATGCTTATATTCTCCAATATGAAGTTCTGCGTGTAGATGAGGGACGGCTCTGTCTGAAGTTTGTTCCTCATGCGATTCTCCTATATATGATGTTCCGTATTTTCCGGTTACGGCTAGCCCTGTTCCTCCGCAATATCCTAGAATATCACCTTCTTTGTATTTACCAGCTTTAAGTTCTTTGTACATGTGTAGGATTTTTAAACTGTAAGTAGCATTATTACATTGGAATCTGTATACACCCCACCAACCAGCTGATTTAGAAAACCCAGGGAATGTTATTAGTTCACCATCGCAAGGGGCGTAAACAGGTATGCTTCCTACGGGTAATGTAAAAAAATCTTGACCCCCATGAATTCCTATGGCTAAATAGCTAGCAGCTTTATCAAAAGTAAAACCTCTTTTTGTTTTCCATATAGTTTCATCTAGGAATAATCTCATATATTTTGTATTTAATTATTATAAATCGTTTTTGACCCCGCTTTGTCGGGGGCAAAAACACCTATATCCCCCTAAAATAAAAAAGAAAAAGCAAAATTTTATCCGTTATTTTAAAAGTATTATCGTTCAACTTGCCCCTAAAAGAAAAATTTATTTCACCTAACGTGCCACCATATGCGAAGTTGCGAAGTGAGTGAGGGGGTAAAATATCGGCGGAGCCGACCCCCGAACGAACGAGTAATTTGGGTGAAGCCCGACAGCAGGCGGGCGGAACCGCATATGGGGTGTTAGGCGGTGTTAATTTTCAATTTTATTATTCATTTCTTTTCCAAAATGGAGATAAAACTCCAGTCCCAAGACTTATATGGATTTGTGAAACTTGCTTATTTTCTTTTAATTTATCAATTAGTAACTTAATATCATCTAAAATTTTTTTAAATCTTTCTGGATGCTCAATTCCTATTTTTGATAATCCTTCTGGTAGCCAAAAACGAAATCTACCAATACCGCTATCGTTATCCATAAATACTGACTTAAAATCAGCCCGTCCCTCTTTTTGATTAAATACGATTTGAACTTCTGAATCATTACTTACTAAACTTTCAGTTATTTGCCTCTCCTCATCTATTTTCTTATCTCTATTTGAAAATAAATCATTAAATAGTTTTTCCGCGTTCTCATCCGTACCCTCATATGCAAAAGTTATTGCTAGATTATTTTTATTTTCCATGCCAATTAAATTTGTAATAAGATCTTCTTTTCTCTGTTCTATGGAATCTTCTTGTTTTAAGAACCCTCTTGCTCGAATAAGTTTTAATAATGAAGGATGGGTTTTTTCAGCAAGTTCAAAAATTCTACTTGGGTCAGTAATTGATTTTTCGAATTCTGCAAAATATTCATCTATATCAACAACGAGCCAACAGTAACCTTCTAATTTAATACTTTTTCTCATGAAAGATCCTGGAATAATTTTGCCTGACTCCGGGTCTCGGTCGATTCCGTGATTCGACTGGTAGCTAGCATAATAACCTGGTCTTTCTTTGAGCAGGCTTTCGCTAGCGTATCCTTCCCCAACATAAATAGCTCTACTTAAGGCATCTTCAACTGTTGTTTTTTGTATTTCAAAATCAGGATCTACTTCTCCTTTTTCAAATAAATTATTTTTTTCAGTGAAAGTGTATTTTTCTATTCCCATGTATTTAGTATAATAATGTTTAAATTTAAAATTAATTACGCCTAACGTGCGTGCGTATGCGACGTTGGCGGGTGGTAAAATATCCCGCCGACAGGCGGGGAACCACCCGCCAATGTACGCTTTAGCTTACGCCGCACGTTCTGTATTAAAAACTAAAACTGCTTAATCTAATTTAAGCAGTTTTGTTAAGAAATATCAATGCTAGTTAGAGAGGCGGAAGCTAAAGCCGCATACGCGGTGTTAGGCGGTGTTCCATTTCCCAATAATCCTACCATAATCTCTTAATAATTGAAAAACCTTGATTTTACAATGTATTTTTTAATAATTTTTGTTATTTTTGGCTAATATTAGCTAAATTTAGTAAAAAACGAAGTGGCATAGATTGACAGAATAGAAATACCATGCTATTATAATTTATTAAATGGTTCATTTATAAGGTGTCACTCCTTTAGTGGCAAAATTTTATGAGGGAGAGATGAAAAGAGTTATAAGATCTTGCGTTGGAGCTATTGTAGCCGCACTTTTGCCTGTTATAACTTGCGGTGCAATAGTTTTAGTCAATAACTTACATACCCTTGGTTACAATGGGCCGTCTATGGAACCTTCTCTATTTGACAATATTGTATTGATTATAGGGATGGTTGCTAGTCCAGTGGTAGGAGTTATTGCTTTTGTTTCTCTATATAAAGAGCCACTATATAAAAAGCCTTTGTTTAGAGTAAGAATCCCAAGAAAGCGAAAGTATCAAATCAATGGAGGGTAGATCTGTGTATCTGCCCTCCTTTTTCTTTTCCCAAAAAATAACAAAAATTATCTTTCTTGAAATGGAATTACGCCTAACGTGCGTGGATTGCCGAAGTTGCGAAGTGACCCCGAGCGAGCGAAGGTGCTAAAATTGGCCGGAGGCCTAGCACCGTAGCGACGAGGGGGAACGAGCAATTTGGATGAGCAAGGCGAAAAAATAACTTAGTTCCTGATAATCTCGCTTTTAAAATATTTTTCCTGAAAGTTAGTTAAGGTTATAATTTGCTCATCAGTAAAGGTAATCCCTTTTGGCACAACTATCAGCTTATCATCATTATCGTTTAATCTATGAATTACTGCAATACATTCTCCAGTAAATTCAGATAGTGGTTCAGAAATACCCAATATATATGCATCTATCTCTTCACCATCAGGGGCCATTGTATCAGGAATATAACCATAGTTTAGAGTATAGTAAATTTCTGGGATTCTAGGATGAGTAGTACCCATTGGCCTATCCATAATAACCTTAACTATTTGACCTATGTATTTAGTATATTCGTTCATACATAATGAGATTTTTCGCCTTGCGAATCGGCAATCCTGTGTTGTGCGATGTAAAATTTTTTCAGCCGGTTTTATATCTTCATTCTTTGTTTGCTTATATATTCTTTGAATCCATACTTTGCCCACGCTTTTTGGCTAATAATGTCTTTTATATTTACTGATAGTTCTATATAGTCTAGTGATTTATATCCTGGTTTTTTACTTTTAATCCAATCCAGCATACCGATAAAAAGTTCTTTTCCCACACCTTTTCTACGAAACTTAGCCACCACAAAAATATCATTGACTAACCCCATATTTTTTACTTTGAAAACAGGGGGTCTAGAAGTAATTTCAATTAAAGCGTAGCCGGCTAACTTCCCGTCACATTCTGCCACCAGTAATTGCTTTGTTGGAGAGTAAATACACTTTTTAAAATACTTAGCATAAATATTTTCTGCGTCATTAATGGGGGCAAAATATGGATCAAAATTTGCATGGTATTTTAATAATGCTACTGCCATTTTTGCAATATTTGCGGCATCATTGATTTTTGCCTTTTTAATTATTGTCATATGTATGTTTTAGGCTGAAAAAAATTTTATTTCGCACAACGTGCGTGGATTGCCGAAGTTGCGAAGTGACCCCGAGCGAGCGAAGGTGCTAAAATTGGCCGGAGGCCTAGCACCGTAGCGACGAGGGGGAACGAGCAATTTGGGTGAATAAACTAAAGAAAACTTAATAATAAGCTATTTCCATTTTCATTCCATCTGGGTCAGCGAAAAATACAGCATAATACTTATCGGTATAATTAGGATATTTTTGAGGTGGTTCATAAATATGAACCTCTTTTTTAACTGCTAGATTGTATAATTCATCTACTTTATCAGTTGACTCTGCTTTTAAGCAAATATGATGAATTCCAGGCATCCCATATTTATATGGAAAATCAATGATTTTTGCTTGCCCTAATAATATACCATATCCATTTTTAGCCCAACCAGCACTATTTTCTTTATTGGAGACCTGTTTGTAATTTAAGGCCTCAAAAATATCCTTGTAAAAAGAGTAACTTTTTTTAAAGTCAGAAGCTAGTATTTTAATGTGTCCAACTGGATCATACGGTTGGTTTTCCATATTATTAAGTTTTATTTAGTTTATGAACCGGCAATCCTGTGTTATATGATGTATTTAATTTTATTTTTTATATTATACTATTAACTAATGTATATAATCCAATTGCCCAAATTAAATCAAACCAAATAAAACTTAATAAATTTGCAATGTAGATTATAATTGCAAAAGGATACCCAATAAGTTTAAGAAAACTATCTTTTTCAGAATGTTTTTTTGTAACGGCCCATAGAACTTTTGCATCACCTTTACTAGGAAAAGAATTCATCGCAAAAGAAATACCAAGCCAGCTAAAGAATATTCCCGCGCTTTCTATACTATTCATAAGGGAGGCAGAGAAAATAAAGGCAACAATAGCTAATATATTACTGACAATAAATGGGCCTACGTCAATAAAAAAAGATTGTTTAAAGTTATTAGGGTCATCATGTATTACATAGCCAGCCGGGTTTCCAAATCTAAAATAGCAAACTTTATGGATTTTGACATTAAATTGTTTACAAAAAAACATGTGCCCAAACTCATGAGCAATAATTCCTGGAAACGTAAGAATTGCAATTAACCAGCCTGGTATCATAGTTTTGTGATTAAAAATAAAATTAAATATTTCATATAACGTGCCACCATATGCGAAGTTGCGCAGGCCGCGTGGCGGTATAATCGCGAGGCGATAGCCGAGCTAACCGCCTAAGCGGACAAGCAATTTGGGTGAAGCGCCTAGCAAGGCGCGGAACCGCATATGGGGTGTTGTACGATATAAATTTTTAAATTTTTGTATTATCATCTTGACTTTTAACACTAGATTCATTAAATGGTTTTCCTGTCATTTTTTCATAAACACTAAGATATCTCTTTAGTCCATTGGCGGAACCAGCATCGTCTTCAGGTTTCGAACCTTTACTTAGGGCGAATTCTATACTTCTTGTTAAGTAACCTAGGTAAGATTCATACATTTCGTCAATACTTATATTTTCTTCTAATTCAAATACATTTTCAGTTATTTTTTTTAATCCACTTGGATGATATATCCTTGCTGAGGTGGCAGGATTGTAGAAACTTATATTATCAAAGAAAAGATTACGTTTAACTAAGATGTCATCCATGTTTTTTGGATTGGAAGCTTTAATGAGCCATTCCTTTAACTCATTGTTTTCGTTTATTGTTTTTTTAATTTCCATTAATATGTTATCTATTTGTTCCGAGTCAGAGTCAGAGATTTGAGATCCAATGTATTCAAAACTAGCTAAATAAGTCGGGCATCCATTTGCTCGGTTATACCCTTCTTTGGATTTTAAAAGATGGTTTAAAACAAATTCACACCATTTCGATAGTTGTTCAAAGTTAGTTGATTCGTTTATCTTTGGTTTATGAAACGCCTGGTCAACGAACCATTTTAAAGCTTCTGTTTTTCTTTCGGTTTCCTTTTGTTCTTCCGTTAAGGAAGTTTCAAAAGGTTTTTCTGTCGTAGTTTGTTCTAAGGGAATATTTGTTGGATATTTTTCCATAAATTTAGTCATGTTCATTAGTAAGTTTTAGAAGAGAATTCGCCCTAAGTAGGATTTTATATAAAAATTTATTTCGTACAACACTGGATAGGCGAAGTGTTGACTTTTTGCTTTAAATAAGCCAAGATTGGGGAACTAATAAGTAATCATAAAACCTTATGAAAAGCGGTTTTAATGAGGTTGGCTTATCCTCCTATTATAAGCCAAACATTCAAAAAGTAAACCCATTGGCAACTTTAGCTCAAGAGCTGATCATTAGGGGTTTTTCCAAACGAACAATAGAAGCGTATTTAAGTATTAACCGGAGATTTCTGGTTTATATTGGTAAGTCAGCTAAAGAAGCAACAACGCAGGATGTTAAAAATTATCTTCTTTACCTTAAGGCACAGGGGCAATCCAATACTTCATTAAATTTAACAATTTCGGCTTTAAAGTTTTATTTTCAACAGATTCTTAAACGGAAGCTGTTTTTTAATATTACTCGCCCAACTAAGGAAAAATATTTGCCAACTGTTTTATCTAAAGAGGAAATAATCAAATTGCTGGAGCTAACAGACAATCTTAAACATAAATTGTTACTATCCATAATGTATGGTTCGGGTTTAAGGGTTTCGGAAGCGGTTTGTTTAAAGATTGAGCATCTGGATTTGAGACAAAATAAAATTATGGTGAAGTCGGGTAAGGGCGCAAAAGATAGGGTAACTTTATTAAGCCATCATTCGACAGAACTATTAAATCAGTATTTGCCAACATTGCCAGCGGAACAAAAGTATTTGTATAATGGAGCGGAAAATAGGAGTCATTTAACTTCCAGATCGGCGCAAAAAATTTTTAATCAAGCCCTGGTTTGTGCCAACATCAATAAAAAAGCGGGGATTCATTCTTTAAGGCATTCTTTTGCTACGCATCTTTTGCAAAATGGCACGGATATCAGGGTTATTCAAAAACTGTTAGGGCATGTTAATTTAAAAACCACCGAGGGTTATGTTCAGGTGGCCAATAGCTTTAGTGGTATTAAAAGTCCGCTTGATTAATTTGACAGTTTATTTTTAGGATGTTATTATGTGTAATACAATGTATTACAATTAATTAATCAATTATATGCGTCAAGTAATCAATATTTCTCTGCCTCAAGAAATGGCTAAAGAATTAAGAGTCAATTTTAAAAAAGAGGGTTTTGCCACGGTTAGTGAATTTTTTAGGCATTTGTTGCGCGAGTGGCAAATTAATAAGTTATTGAGAGAAGTAAAAAAGGGTCGAGAGGAAATCAAGGCAGGCAAGGGTGTTAAAATTAAGTCAATGAAAGATTTATTATAATTATTTAGATAAAATTGAAAAGCGATTTTATGAAAATCATCTACACTTCTTTTTTTGTTAGGAAATTTAATAAACTTCCTGTTGAAATTAAACAAGCCGCCGCCCGCAGAGAGGAAATTTTTATTCAAAATCCATTTTCTCCCGCCTTAAAGATACATAAATTAAAAGGCAGGCTCAATAAATTGTGGTCTTTTTCTGTTAATTACGGTTATAGAATTATCTTTGAATTCGCTGATTCGGAAATTGTTTATTTTTTCGACATCGGCAAGCATGATATATATAAGTAACGAAAAAAGACCTTCGACCAGATTGAGGTTATAACAACCTCGGCCAAAAGCCTTTTTCTAGTATTAATTATAGCAGACCGCTAAACTTTGTCAAATACCTTATTTTCATTGATTTTTTTTTCAATATCAGATATTATCCTATATATGAAACAGGCGATTAAAAATTTAAATGACTTAAATAAATTAGCTAAAAAGTTAATGGCTAGTTTTAAAGGCGGCGAAGTAGTTGGCTTAGTGGGGGAGTTGGGCGCCGGTAAAACCACTTTTGTCCAGTTTTTGGCGAGTGAGTTAGGGGTTCAAGAAAAAGTTAACAGCCCGACCTTTGTCTTAATGAAAGTTTACCAAACATCAACTAGCCCGATTAAGACGCTGGTGCATGTTGACGCTTATCGTTTGCATAATTCGGAAGAATTAAAAAATATCGGTTTGCTGGAATATTTTGGTAAACCAAATACCCTGGTGGTTATAGAATGGGCGGATAGGGTCAAAGATATTTTACCAAAAAATTCCATGATGATAAATTTTACAGAAGGGGAGGCCGAGAGTGAGAGGTTTGTGGAAATAAATTAGAGTCTATTCAGCCCTTTGCGAAGAACTAGGTTGACTTTTAGCTAAAAGTGTGCTATCATTACATAGTAAGCATAGGTAACGCCTATGTTTTTTGTATCCAGCTAAAGCTAAAAAAGCCCAGGCGGATGCATTTAATAAAAACAAAAACCAAAAAAATATGCCAAGTTTCAAACTTGTTTCCAATGCCCACTCTTTTCATATAAGCACCGGCGGATCCTGCGAATCAGGCCAATGCCGAGCAAAGCGCTCTTCGCCGGATAAATATTTTGATTATCTGTTTAGGGGCACTTACATATTTTGCAGTTGTTTGATTGTTTACGCCCTATTGGTGATAAATTCTTTGGCGGTCGGCAACGATCCTTACAGCAATGTTTTTTCGGCCATTGGCCAGCCAATGGGTGTGGCTGCGGAGCAATTATTAACTAGCGCCATTGATTTAGGTAGCCAAATGGGTGATCCTTTACCGGTAACGATTCAAATTTACCAGCAATCGCTCGCTAAATTGTTTGTGGCTACAGGTGAGACCTTGGCCAAAGTGCCGGAAATGTTGCTTTGGGCTCCACCAGTTAAAGCCCGCACGCTGGATAACTATCACTGGTAATTATATAAATTAAAAAACCGTCCCGACGTTTGCTTTGCAAAGCCGGGACGTAACTTTATTATGAACGAAATTTTTAAAAATACTTTAACAGCCAAAGAACACCCGGAACAAGAAAATCCGGAAGATTTGGAAATATTAGCGGATATTGATAGAGAAATGTTAGCAGACATAGATACGCTGTTCCCGGGTTTAAGTTCAGAGGAAAGAGCCGAGCGATTACAAAGTGTGAAAGAAAAGGATAAGGTATGGATACAAAAAGAGGTAGGTAAAAGAAAAAGAGCGCTTGAGAGAAGCAGCTCGGAATATAAACAAAGCCCGGAAGAGGCATTATTAACAGAAATGGACCAGGCCTGGCAGAATTTAAGTCCACAGGAAAGAATTGATGTGCTACGAGCAGCCGAACAGGACGAACTTTATTTTAATAGGTTAGAAGATATGAGTGTTAGCCAATATGCTAATGCTAACCGTATTAATATTTATAAAGATGAAGAGCAAGTGCTTAACAAGCGTGTTTTATGGAGTGGCCCTACGGCTATTGTTAGAAAATTATACAATCCTCAAAATCATCAATTTGAAATTAAGGACTTAGAAGTACCAGCAGAATTAAAGGACAAAAATTTTCAGCAAATACAGATGGCTGCAATTTGGCGTCAATTATCGGTTGATGAAAGATTTAACATTCTAAGATCTTATTGCGATAGAAATGACAAAAAAGAAGTAAATACTAATTGGTCAGAGGCGAATTTAAAACCTTTTATACCTTATTCTGATTTTGGTCTTTCTTTAATGGCTAAAAGCGACGATTTTAGAAAGGTTGACGAAGATTTGCGTGATTGTTTGAATGATCCCGCTTCGGTGATAATCGATAAATTTGTTACTGCCAAAGAAGCGGTGAATAGTAATATTAGAAACATGGATAACAATGAGAAATCAAATTTGGCCCAAGGTTTAGGCATTACCCCGGAAGAGCTTGATGAAATAACAAAAAAATAAATCAATTTTATTGACCGTTCCGATTTTTGTAAAGAAAGTCGAAACGGTTTTTGTTTGGTTTAAAATTGACTTAGGGCCTTTTTTATTGTATATTATGAAGAGATTTAATTTTTACTTTTATCTTCATGAATTTAAAAAACATGCCCGATCGGGTGGATTTGCATAATCATTTGGGTGCGGCCGTTGATCCGCCCATTATGTGGTCTATTGCCCATACCCAAGGCATTAAACTGCCCAGTAAAAATTATTGGGATTTTGAAAAGCTGATTACCATTGGCGGTTCCGACGATTACCAAAGCGTAGCCGAAGTGGATAAACAGCTTTTTTATTGGACAGAATTAATTCAATCTTCGCCTTTGGCGGTAGAAACATCGGTGCAATCGGTGATTGGTGGCGGTTACCGCAAGTGCAATATTACCACTCATGAGTTGCGGTTTAATCCCATGAAGCGTAATAGAGGTGGCGAACAGGATTTGGATCATATTATTATGGCCGCAATTCGGGGTATGGATCGGGCGGTGTTGGAATATCCTCAAGTTAAAGCCGGCCTAATTTTAATGCTGGATAGGACTTTTTCGTATCAGTTAAACGAAATTATTTTGCATAAGGCATTAAAATACCAAAACCGAGGCATTATCGGTTTGGATGTGGCCGGACCGCAAGATCCTAAATTTAAAATGGCAGATTACGTGGATTTGTTTAAAGAAGCCAAAAAACAGGGTTTGGGCGTAACTATTCATACCGGTGAAGAAGGTAATTTGGAAGAAATGCGCCAGGTGGTAAAATTAATCAAACCTGATCGGATTGGCCACGGATTTTTAGCTTGGCAGGATTCTCAATTAATGAAAGATCTGGTTAAGAATGATATTGTTTTGGAACTGTGCCCAACTTCCAATTTAAAATGCGGGGTGATTAAATCATTGGCCGAAGAAAAAAAGATTTATCAAACCTTACATCAAAATGGAGTTAAGCTGACAATTAATACCGATGGTCCGGAAATGTACCGCACCAACTTGTTTAAAGAGCTGGAATTTGTTCGGACCAATGAGATTTTTAGCCAAGAAGAAATTGATCAGTTTACGGAGAATGCCAAAAGTGCAAGCTTTATCAAGTAATAGTTTTGGAATTTTTAGGACAAGAAATGAATTTTTGTAGGTTAAAGAATAAAATTTTTTCACCTCGCGGAACGCGCCAATGGTTATTGTCAGAAAGACGTCGGTTATGCCCGCCGATCTAAATACTTTTGGTCACGCTTGGCGATGCTTAAACGGCCGCGCGGTTGCAAAAATTTCATTCTTTAACCCACTTCTCCTGATATAAATCTGTATTTTTATGCCGGAATTAGATAAAAATTATCAGCCCGAAAATTACGAAGATAAAATTTACCGCTCTTGGGAAGAATCGGGTTTTTTTAATCCCGATAATTTGCCTGGCAAGCGGGCTAAATCATTTTCCATTGCCTTGCCTCCGCCCAATGTAACCGGCAAGCTTCATTTGGGCCATGCTTCCATGCTTTCGTACCAAGATATTATGATCCGTTATCATCGCCTGTTGGGCGATAAAACTTTGTGGTTGCCGGGTATGGATCATGCGGCCATTGCCACCCAAAACGTGGTGGAAAAAGAACTTAAAAAGCAGGGTCAAACCCGCCATGATTTGGGTCGGGAAAAATTTTTAACCAAGGTCAATCAATTTGCCGAAGAAGCCAAAGTCATCATTAGAAACCAAATTAAAAAAATGGGCTCCAGTTTGGATTGGAGCAGGGAAAGATTTACTTTGGATGCCAATTTGTCTTTAGCCGTTAGAACCGCTTTTAAAAAAATGTATGATGACGGTTTAATTTACCGCGGTGAACGGGTGGTAAATTGGTGCCCCAGATGCCAATCAACATTGGCCGATGATGAAGTGGAATATAAAGAAGAAAAAGCCCCGTTTTATTATTTTAAATACGGTCCGGTGGTTATCGGCACAGCCAGGCCCGAAACTAAATTTTCCGATAAAACAATTATTGTCCATCCTAAAGATGAGAGGTATAAAGCTTTGGTCGGCAAGGAGTTTGAAGTGGAATGGATTAATGGTCCGGTTAAAGCCAGGGTAATTGCCGATCCGGTGGCAGAAATGGAATTGGGCACCGGCGCCATGACTATAACTCCGGCTCATAGTTTTACTGATTTTGAACTGGCGCAAAAATATCATTTACCCTTAGAAAAGATTATTGATCAACATGGCAATTTAACCGAATTGGCCGGTGAATTTGCCGGGCAAAATGCTTTGCAAGCCAGAAGTGGTATTGTTAAAAAGTTGCAACAAAAAGGTCTGGTGGAAAAAATTGATGAAGAGTATGTTCATAATTTATCGGTCTGTTATCGTTGTGGCACTCCGATTGAGCCCTTGCCTTCCAAGCAATGGTTTGTGGCGGTAAACCATCAAATCCCAGGCAGAGGAAAATCGTTAAAACAGCTGGCCAGTGAAGCGGTTAAAAAGGGTGGTATTAAAATTATCCCCGATCGGTTTAATAAAACCTATTTCCAATGGATGGATAATTTGCATGATTGGTGTATTTCTCGGCAGATTTGGTACGGCCATCAAATTCCTGTTTGGTATAAAGGCGCCGAAATTTTTGTTGGTTTGGAGGCGCCAAAAGAAGCAGGTTGGCAGCAGGATCAAGATACTTTGGATACTTGGTTTTCTTCCGGCTTATGGACTTTTTCCACTCTTGGTTGGCCAAATAAAACCAAAGATTTAAAAACTTTCCATCCAACTAGCGTGTTGGAAACCATGTACGATATTTTGTTTTTCTGGGTAGCCAGAATGATTATCATGTCGTGCTATTTTATGAAAGAAGTGCCTTTTAAAACCGTTTATCTGCACGCCATGGTTAAGGATAAAGAAGGCCGGAAAATGTCCAAAAGTTTAGGTAATGGCATTGATCCTTTGGAAATGATAAATAAATTTGGGGCCGATGCCTTGCGTTTATCCATGATTATTGGGGCAACTCCGGGCACTGATTTGCGGTTGTATGAAGAAAAAATCGCCGGTTACCGCAATTTTGTCAACAAGCTTTGGAATATCAGCAGATACATTTTAGCCAATCAACAACCAACAAGCGACAATCAACAAAAAAATTCCAAGTTACAAGATCCAATCGCTAAAACTTTAGCCGATCAATGGATTTTATCAGAATTTGATAAGCTTATTGTTTCAACCACCAAAAATATCGAGGAGTTTAAGTTTTCGGCTGCCGGTGAGGAATTGTATGAATTTACTTGGAATAAGCTGGCCGATTGGTATTTGGAGATTGCTAAAATTGAAGGCGATAAAACAGAAATATTATTGCCTCTGCTGGAAAAATTATTGATTCTTTGGCATCCGTTTTGCCCGTTTGTGACCGAAGCGATTTGGAGCGAGATGGGCAAAAAAACTTTGTTGATGGTAGAAAAGTGGCCGCAACTTAAAGCTAAAAACTTAAAATTTAAAACTGAAACATTTACCTTGATTCAAGAAGCGGTGTCCGCCATCAGAAATATTAGAAGCGCTCAAGCAATTAGCCCCAAGGAAATTTTGGAGTGTAGTATTAAAACATCAGTTAAAGCTGTTAACGAAAATTTAACCTTATTAGAAGGTTTGGCCAAAGTTAAAGTAATGCCTCAAGCAATTGGCCTTAAGATTAATTTACCCAAAGTGGCTATTGTTTTGGCTGTTCCAGAAAACGCCGATCTCAATAAAAAAAAGCAATTGGAAATTGCTGATTTGCAAAAATATATTAACTCTTTAAAGATAAAATTGGCTAATCCGGAATTTACCGGCAAGGCGCCGCAAGCAGTGATTGAGAAAGAACAAGAAAAATTGCGGTTAGCGCAGGAAAAAATTAATCAGCCACTTTAAACACCTCTTCTACCGTGGTAATGCCATCCTTGGCTTTTAACAGTCCATCTTGAACCATGGTTACCATGCCGGCTTTAACGGCAATATCCTGAATATCGCTTTCGGAAACGCTGGCGGAAAGGATATTTTTTTCGATTTCCGGAGTCATAGTCATTATTTCGTAAATGCCAATCCGGCCCTTAAAGCCGATGCCATGGCATTCGGTACAACCCTGGCCTTTATAAAATTTTAAATTATGTAAAACTTCATCATCCAATTTTTCGGCCGAACTGATGGGGATTTTGGAAAGGATATTTAAAATTTTAGTCATGGTATCGTTATCTATCTTATCTTCAATCTTGCATTTGGGGCAAATTACCCTTACCAAGCGCTGGCCGATAACCGCGTTTAAAGCCGGCGAGAGCAAAAAGGGCTTAACACCCATGGCCAAAAAGCGGGGAATAGCGCCGGCCGCGTTGTTGGTGTGGATGGTGGAAATAACCAAATGCCCGGTTAACGCCGCGTTAATGGCCACTTCGGCTGTTTCTAAATCCCTAATTTCACCTACCATAACAATATCCGGATCTTGCCGTAAAATGGATTTTAAACCTTTGGCAAAAGTGTAATCTTTGCTTCTATCAATCTGGCTTTGGTTAATGCCATCCAATTTGTATTCAATCGGATCTTCCAAAGTAATAATTTTGGTTTCCGAATCATTTAGCTTGTTTAAAATGGCGTAAAGAGTGGTGGTTTTACCACTGCCGGTTGGGCCGGTAGAAACAATCATGCCGTTGGGCCTGGTAATTTCGTGCTTTAAATCAACAAATGATTTGCCTCGCAGTCCTAAGGCCTCAAATTTAAATCCGAGTGCGCTTGATCTTAAAATTCTCATTACCACGCTTTCGCCGTAAGAGGTGGGAATGTTTGAAACTCTAACATCCACCTTATCGTTGGTTAAAAATATGGTAAAGCGGCCGTCTTGCGGGGAGTCGGTAATATTTAGTTTTAAGCCGGCAATAAGCTTAACGCGGGAAATTATTTTTTCCCATTCTTCCTGCTTGATTCTGGCTACGGTATGTAAAACGCCGTCTATCCTAAAGCGGATTTTAATGTCTTTTTCTTCCGCTTCAATATGAATATCCGAACTGCCTGTTTGCAAGGCCGAAGCAATCAGCAAAGTAATCAGCTCGGTAATATTGGTTTGGTCTATTTTTTCTTGCAAACCGTCAAAAGAGGTGGAACTGCTGGCGTATTTTTGCAAATCCGCTTCGGAAATTTCCACGCCCTTGATGTTCTTGCGGATTTTGGGTAATTTATCGTAAATTTTTACAGCCAAATCAAAGCTGTTTTGGGAAATCAAATAAACTTCCATGTGGCTGTGGTATTTTTCGGAAAGTTCTTGAGCCACGATTTTAATTTGTGGGTTAAGCGGATTTAATGAACCCAAACGCAGTTCCGTGCCGGAATAAAAAAAACAAATCACGCTTAAGGCCTCGGCTTGATCTTGGGGAATTAAAGCAATGGCTTCGGGGGAAATAGGAAAGCCCTTTAAATCAATATAGGCAATGCCCAACCCATTGGCCTTGGCTTCAGCCACCTGTTCCAGGTTTTTAATTTCCATCTCCGCCATTTTATCTTCAAGCTTTTCGGTAGTTTCAACAGAGGCCACGCTGAGCGTGGCAGGAGAAGTATTAGGCGCATCTGCAGGCATTTGAGGTAGGGTATTGCCGGCCTCGCCTTCGGTAGCGCTTGGGCTGATTAAATCATTGATGTTTAAGTCGGTCATATCTATCATTTTATCGCATTTTGGCTTTTAAAACAAACCCCGACGTTTGCTTTGCAAAGTCGGGGCAGGATAATTTAAAATAATATTATTTTAGACGGTTTTCTTTTTGAATTTTTCAGGTAAAACAGCCACCCAGCGCACCAGTTTGGCATAGGCCTTGCCGCCAGTGGTTAAGCGCAAATACAGCAAGGTCCAAGAGCTAACCTGGAACACCGCGAGCAAAGCACCTAAGGCCAAAGAAAGAATTAAAACCAAAGTAACGCTTAAATACATTAAGGTCGGAAAAAGATCTGGGGAATCAATGGTGTAGGCCAAGCCAAAGAAAAAGAAAGGTGAAAAAATCAGTAAAGCGGCTAAAACAAAGCCCAAGCCGATAACCAAATTAATCGCAAAAAGGAGCAAGGCCATTTCTAAACTAACCAGCCAATTGGCTCTAAACAATCTCCAGCCGTTTAAAAAAGCGCTGTAAAATCTTTCTTCATTTAACATCACGTAAGAACTGGCGTATTTGGTAACCAAGGAAACAATAATGGTGAGCGGTATAAACACCAAAAAGGAAAGCATGATAATCAGCCAATTAATCATATCCGCGCCCTGTACAAAAGTGGCCACCATCAATGGGGTTAAAATTAAAATCAAAATGCCGTAAACAATGGCTTTGGCCACGATGTTTAAGCCCAAAAGCGGAGCAAATTTTTTAGCACCCATCTTAAGCAAAGTTGAAAAATTGGCTTTTTCGTCGGTGTTGGCTAAAGCAATACCCTTAATTAAGCCGCCCAGGGCCGAAACAATCAGCCAAACAAACAAGCAGATAATAATTAAAGCCCAAACCCAGTAAAGGCTGGTGGAAATTATATTTTCCATTGATAAATCCAGTATTGGTAACAAGGCATTAAGGTTATTGGCCCAATCGTAAATGGTTTCGGGTTGGTTTTTTACCCTGCCAATTTCGTTAAATAAGGTTTGGTATTCGCCGCCATTACCTAAAAAAGCCGCCATAATTCCTAATGGCCACAAGTAGGCGAATTTTTTGGTAATATACCAGGCCTTTTTAAGAATTTGTCGATAGAGTGAGTCCATAGATCAATATGAATCTATAATTTTGGTTTTTTTCAAAATTAAAAATTCAAAGTTAAGAATTACTCTATTATTATACTATTTTTTGAACAAGTCGGCAAACTCTTCTTTTTCCAGAGTTTCTTTTTCTAAGAGAGCATTGGCAATTTTATCCAATTGAGCGCGATGCTTAACGATTAATTCGCGTGCGGTAGTTTGAGCGTCATCAATAAGTTTGGAAAGTTCTTTATCTATGGCTTCGGCCACTTTTTCGCTGTAATCACGGCGTTCATGGATTTCTTTGCCCAAGAAAATCATTTCTTCTTTTTTACCAAAAGTACGAGCGCCCAAAGCAGTGCTCATGCCGTATTCAGTAATTAAGTTGCGGGCAATATCGGTGGCCCGTTTTAAGTCGCTGGAAGCGCCGGTTGTTAATTCATCAAAAATTACCAGTTCAGCAGTGTGTCCGGCCAACAAAACCGAAAGTTCATCAATAAATTCGCTTTTAGTTTTAAACTGCCTATCTTCGGTGGGCAGTTTCATAGTGTAGCCGGCAGCCCTTCCGCGGGAAATAATGGAAATTTTATGAACAGGATCGGCATTGGGCAAAAGATGGGCCACCAAAGCATGTCCGGCTTCGTGGTAAGCGGTAATCTTTTTTTCTTTATCCGAAACAATTTTGCTTTTCCGTTCTGGGCCCATCATTACTTTTTCAATGCTCATCAGTAAGTCGGTTTGGCTGATGGTTTTTTTGTCGTTGCGGGCCGCCAAGATTGCTGCTTCATTTAAAACATTGGCCAAATCCGCACCGGAAAAACCCGGTGTTCTTTGGGCTACGGTTTTAAGCAAAGCAGTTTGTTCCAAGGGTTTGTTTTTGGCGTGCACGGCTAAAATGGCTTCACGGTCTTGAATGTCGGGCATATCAATTACCACCTGCCTGTCAAAACGACCCGGCCTAAGCAAAGCAGGATCTAAAACATCCGGCCTATTGGTAGCGGCAATGACAATAATATTGGTTTGAGTTTCAAAGCCGTCCATTTCCACCAAAATTTGGTTTAAGGTTTGTTCGCGCTCATCATGCCCTCCGCCTAATCCTGCGCCCCGTTGCCTGCCAACGGCATCAATTTCATCAATGAACACAATGCAGGGTGAAGTTTTTTTGGCTTTTTGAAACAAATCGCGCACTCTGGAAGCGCCCACGCCCACAAACATTTCTACAAATTCGGATCCGGAAATATGATAAAAAGGAACTTTGGCTTCACCAGCAACAGCTCTGGCTAGCAAGGTTTTGCCGGTACCGGGCGAGCCCAAAAGCAATACGCCTTTGGGAATTTTAGCGCCAAGCGCCAAAAATTTTTGTGGAGTTTTTAAAAATTCCACCACTTCGGTTAGTTCAATTTTGGCTTCAATAGCGCCGGCCACATCGGCAAAAGTGGTTTTACTTTTTGTTTCCTTGCTGGATTGTTTGGCGCTGGATTGGCCAAACGAAATAGCGCGGTTATTGGCGCCCTGTACTTGCCTAAGCATAAACCAGATAAAAACGCCGATCAGCAAAAAGGGGATTAAAAATGGCAGCACAGCGCCTAGCCAAAGTGAGCCGGAAGAATCCTCTTTAATGCTGATATTTATTTTTTGAATTTTAACCGGATCAACGCCGTAGTTTTTTAAAAGAGTGCTTAAGGATTCGCTGGGTTCTTTTTGGCTGATTTTTTCTTTATCTTCGGTAGAAATAATTTTTAACTGGGCCCCATCTACTTCAATGGATTTAATCTGTTCGTTGTTTATCTGGCCAACCAGTTCGCCTAAGCCGATTTTTTCGGGTTTGCTGTTTTTGGCGTTGTATAAGCTGAATAAACTGCCGATAACCATAAAGATCAGCAGAAAGATGATAAAATTTTTGAATAAATTATTTTTCATAGGTATTTAAAAGGTGTTAGTTGAATTAATGCAGGGGCGGGTTTTAAACCCGCCCGTACAGTATTATAATATAAAATACCATAACTGACAAGGATTGTATTTTAAAAGCCCCGTCAGATTTTTTAGTGGCGGGGCTTTTTTTCTTATTCGGTTTTTGCTTCGGTTTTATCATCTTCCGTAGCAGGAGTTTCTTGCGGTTCAGCTGTTTCTTTCTTTTTAAGGGGTTTTAGGGATAAGCCCAAACGGTGTTCTTGAGGTTCGAGTGAGATTATATAGAAGCTGTAAGATTCGTTTTCTTTCAATTCATCGATTTTTTGCTGTTCGTTGAATTCGGAAATATGGATCAAGCCATGGATATCGGCAGAAAGTTCTACAAAAGCGCCAAAGGGATTGATTTTTAAAACCTTGCCTTTAACCTTATCGCCGATGCTGAATTTTTTCGTTACGTCTTTCCAAGGATCATCCAAAAGTTTTTTCATGGATAAGGAAATTTTGCCGTTATCAATGGAAATAATCTGGGCCTTAACGTTATCACCCACTTTAACGATGGTTTTGGGATCATCAATTCTTTGCCAGGCCAATTCCGAAATATGAATCAGGCCTTCTAAAGTTTCTTCTTCATCGCCAAATTCAATAAAGGCGCCAAAATCCACCACGCCGGTAATTTTGCCGGCAACCACATCGCCCACTTTAAATTTGGATAAAGTTTTTTGTTGTTTTTCTTCCCAAGCGGCTTTTTCCGAAACAATCAATTTTTCGTCGTTTTCGTTAACGTCGATAACTTTAACTTTAAAAAAGGTATTGGTGAATTTTTTAAGAGCCACCAAGATTCGGGATTTATCTCCGCCTTCAACGCGGGGATAGTGTTCAATAGTTAACTGGGAAACCGGCAAAAAGCCGATAACATTGCCCACCTTAACCATCAAACCGCCCTTGTTGGCATCAATGATTTTGGCTTCGGTAACTTCGCCCGATTTCATTAATTGCTCCAAAGTTTCCCAGGCCTTTTGGTGCCCGGCGTAGCGGAAAGAAAGTTCCAATTGGCCGTTTTCGTTTTCCAGTTCCAAAACAGTGGCCGAAACTTTGTCGCCTGGCTTAACATCGGAATATTCTTCGGATTCGTCGTAAATTTCTTTGCCCCTAACAACGCCGGCTGATAAGCCGTCAATGTCTAATAAAACTTCGTTTTTGGAAGCCGAAATAACCGTGCCTTCAATTAAATCGCCAACACGGGGAAAAGCGTGTCCTTCGCCTTTGGCCAGCAATTCATCCATGATACTGCTTTTGCCGGCTTTTATTTGAGATAATGCCATATAATTTTAATTTTTTTGTATTTTTAGCACAAAAAAATACCGCTTAACCTTTTAAAGGCATAAATGCCAGTAAAAAGCCCTCCTGTCTCTCTATTGTGGCTTTTTTTGCTTAAAAATGGGCCGCAGGAGGTAGTAATAATGAGAGTGCTGATATTATAGAGGAAGAAGGGTTTTGAGTCAAGAATCCAGGATTTTAGGGGTTTACAAACATCGGATTTTTTGCTATTATTTAGTCAAGATTTAGCTTAATTTTTTCGCCATTGGGCGCATTGCTTTGGCAAACATTTTATATAATATGAATATTTCCTATTTTGGTTTAACTTGCTTTAGAATTCAAAACAACGGCGCTTCCGTTATTATAGATCCTTACGATGATTCAACTGGTTTAAAGTTGCCCAGGATGCAAAACGATATTGCCTTGTTTACCAATAACCCCGAAGCCAAAGGCAAAGGCGAGCAAAGTTTTACTATCAGCACGGCAGGCGAATACGAAGTTAAGGATATTTTTATTTATGGTTTGCCGGCTGACCCGGGTGGTTCGAATAAGGATGGTTTGATTTATTTAATTGAAACCGAAGGCATTCATTTGGCTCATTTGGGTAAAATAAAATCCACTAAATTAAGCGAAAAGCAGTTGGAGCGTTTGGAAGGCGTGGATATTTTAATTTTACCGGTTGGCGGATCGGATGGTTTAAAGGCCGAAGCCGCTGCCGAATTAATCAGCGAATTGGAACCCAGGGTGGTAATTCCTATGAATTACCAATTGCCCGGCTTAAAAGTTAAATTGGATTCTTTGGATAGCTTTAAAAAAGCCGTGGGCGGTAATTTTGAAACAATAGATAAATACAAGGTTAGCCGCAAGGATTTGCCGGAAGAAGAAACCAACTTTATCATTATTGAACCGTCGACAAATTAACATGTCTGCTCCCACACCCAGGCAAAAAAAAGAAATGTGGGCTTACATTGCCGTTTTAAGCGTTATCATCATTGCCATTTGGTTCCACTTTTTTAAAAATTTTGCCGTTTCGGCTGTATCCGTTAAACCCAAGCAGCCGGGGCTAAGCGAAAAATTTAAGGAATTAAAAAATTCCCTTAATCAAGGCGGCCAAGTTTTTGGGGAAATAAAATCCCAAATTGAAAATATCGCCAAAACTGCCGAACAGCTGGCCACTTCTACCCCGGCTACTTCCAGCGAACCTATTTTGGAAGAGGGCGAGCTGATAAATAAGTTAAAAATCAAATTAGAACAAAATAAACAATAATTTATAAAAATAAAATTTATGAGATACAAACATTTGCCAGCCGTGATTGTTACCGCCTTGAGCGTTTGCTCATTTGCGATATTAATGATGGTGGTTTCGGTTGTTTACGGTTCCTAAAAATAATTTACTTTAGTAATTTCCTGACGAATTTGTTGTTAAGATTTTTTTAATATTATTTATGCCAAAAAAATTACACAGCCCCGAAGCTAAAAAACCCTCCAGCCCGTTGGGCGGAAAAACCGAAGGCTTAAAACAGCATGCTTTAAGCGGTTTGGAATTGGTAAATAACCAAGGCAAACTGGAAATCCAGCCCATTGTGGAAGAAATGAAAACTTCCTATTTGGATTATGCCATGAGCGTGATTGTGGCCCGTGCTTTACCTGATGTTAGGGATGGTTTAAAGCCGGTGCATAGGCGTATTTTGTACGCCATGGGGACTATTGGCTTAAAAGCCAGCGCCAAATTCCGCAAATCCGCCACGGTTGTTGGTGAAGTTTTGGGTAAGTATCATCCGCACGGCGATGTGGCTGTTTACGATACTTTGGTCAGAATGGCGCAGGATTTTGCCATGCGCTATCCGTTGGTTAACGGCCAGGGAAACTTTGGTTCCATGGATGGCGATAGTGCTGCCGCCATGCGTTATACCGAAGCCAAGTTAACCCATTTGGCCGAGGAATTATTATTTGATTTGGAAAAAGAAACCGTTAAATTTATTCCTAACTACGATGGCTCGCAAATTGAACCGACTGTGTTGCCGGCCAAACTGCCCAATTTGCTTTTAAACGGTTCGGTGGGAATTGCCGTTGGTATGGCTACCAACATTCCGCCTCATAATTTAACCGAACTTATCGATGGCATAACCCATTTGATTGATCATCCCAATGCTTCGGTTGATGATTTAATGCAGTTTGTTAAAGGCCCGGATTTTCCTACCGGTGCCACTATTTACAATATTAATGAAATCAAAGCCGCTTACGCTACCGGCAAGGGCGGAATCGTTATGCGCGCCAATGCCGAAATTGTGGAAGCCAAAGGCGGGACTTTTAATATCGTGGTTACCGAAATTCCTTATCAGGTTAATAAATCCAGTTTGGTCGAAAAAATCGCCGAACTGGTTAAGGATAAAAAAATCGAAGGCATTAGGGATTTGCGCGATGAATCCGATCGCGAAGGCGTGCGGGTGGTGATTGAACTTAAAAAAGAGGCCTACCCCAAAAAGGTTTTAAACGCGCTTTACAAGCACACTCAATTGCAAGAAACTTTTCATGTTAACTTATTGGCTTTGGTGGATGGCATTCAGCCCAAAGTTTTAACGCTGAAGATGATTTTGGAAGAATACGTTAAGCACCGCCATGGCGTAATTAGGGCGCGGACCCAGTTTGATTTAAATAAAGCCAAAGATCGCGCTCATATTTTAGAGGGTTTGGTCATGGCTTTGGAAGATATTGATCAAATTATTGCTACCATTAAAAAATCCAAAGATAAAGAAGATGCCAAAGTTAATTTGATTAAAAAATTCAAACTCTCCGAGAGGCAGGCATTGGCGATTTTGGAAATGAAGTTACAGCAGTTGGCTAATTTGGAACGCTTGAGGGTTGAAGAAGAATTAAAAGAAAAGAAAAAGCTGATTAAAGAACTTGAGGCGATCCTTAAAGATACGCAAAGGATTTTAGGCATTATTAAAACAGAACTAGCCGAATTAAGGGCTAAATACGGCGATGAACGCAGAACCAAAATTGTTAAAGGCGCCATAGGACAATTTACGGCCGAAGATTTAATTCCCAACGAATCAACCGTGGTCATGGTTACCAACGATGGCTATATTAAGCGTTTGCCGCCGGATACTTTTAAAGTCCAGGAGCGGGGCGGTAAGGGCGTAATTGGCCAAACCACCAAAGAAGAAGATGTGGTGGAACATTTATTCTCTACTACTACTCACGCCGATTTAATGTTCTTTACCAGTAGGGGCAGATTGTTCCAAACCAAGGCCTACGAAATTCCGGCTGCCAGCCGCACGGCCAAGGGCCAGGCCATTGTTAACTTCCTCCAATTATCTCCGGAAGAAAAAGTCACGGCCGTGTTATCAAATGAAGATATGACAGCTTTTAAATATCTGGTGATGGTAACTATCGAAGGCGTGATTAAAAAAGTGGGCATTGATAAATTTGAAAATGTTAGAAGATCAGGTTTGATTGCCATTAAACTAAAAGGCAATGATCAGTTAAAGTGGGTTAAACCTTCCACCGGCAAGGATAATATTATTTTGGTTACCGCCCAAGGCCAAGCTATTAGATTTAAAGAAGAAGGTATTAGAGAAATGGGCCGAGGCGCATCCGGAGTACGGGGCATTAAACTAAAAAAATCCGGCGATGAAGTAGTGGGCATGGACGTGGTGGATCAGGGTAAAGCCGGAGTTGATGAGCAGTTGCTGGTAGTTTTGGAAAACGGTTTTGGCAAACGAACCAACTTAAAAGAATATAAAATTCAGGGTAGAGGCGGATCGGGGATTAAAACCGCGTCGGTAACCGCCAAAACCGGCAAGCTAGTTTCTGCCTTTATTGTTAATGCCAAACGAAGTGCCGAGGATTTGATTATTATGGCGCAAAAAGGCCAGGTTATCCGCATGCCGTTAAAATCGGTTAACGTGATAGGCCGGGCTACTCAAGGCGTAAGGTTAATGAGGTTTAAAGAAGAAGGCGATAAGGTTGCAAGCGTTACTTTTGTGTAAAGATTTTGGTGTCAGTGGCAAAATGCCGGTAACTAGTAATTAATAAAACTAAACGGTTGGGTAAAAATCCTAACCGTTTTTTGATTAAAAAAAGACGGACAGCAACCTGGGTAGGTTAGTGTCCGTCAAGTGACTTGGTGATCAGATCGGGGCGGATTGTTGCCGCCTATCGGGCTTTTCTCTGCGATCAAGATCCATTTCGACGCTTCGACTTCGTTGGTCGCCATTGCCTCGACGATTGAGAATGGTGGTGACCTTCGGGTCGAAAGTGCATTCCTTGCCGTCTTCATTGGCAAAGATCAGCTGCCAGCCGGCGACCGGGAAAGAGGATTTATTTTGGTCGTTTTGAGGATCAACAAATCCCACTAAACGGCCCAAAACAGTCCTGTTTGCGCCATCATCATGGCAGATATTCCTCTGCTCATCGATGACGAGCTTGAGAGCATTGCCAATAAAGAAACAGATTTCCGGTTGCTTGATGACAAGTTTGTTCATCTTTTTTCCGTTTTTGATGTGAGGTTATTCGTGCAGTAATCGTTACTTTGTATCAAAATTCAGCCATTTTGTCAACTCAGCCCTCGCACGGGGCGTGGGTCAAGATTTGCTAAAAGTCGAATAATTTGTTAAATTGCTTAAGCTTATCATTAAAGGAAATAAACATATGATGACAGTTAAACAAATTTATAATCTAGCCATTGAGCTGGGTGTTAAAAGCGATCTTAGAGGGCAAGCCATTGTTAAGCGCAAATTGGAGCGCGTTAAAATGCATTTTAACGATCTCTCCCAGGCGCAAAAAAATGAATTTGACCAAGAACGCTTAACCAATCCTTTTTCCGATACCCGTTTTTGGGGCGATCCAAATAGGCCGGTTAAACGGATTTTAGCCGGTATTGATATTGAGGTTTCGGATTTATTACTCGCCAATGAACTTAGTAAGAACGGCAAAAAAATTGATTTGGTTTTGGCTCATCATCCCATTGGCTCGGCTTTGGCGGGTTTGCACGAAGTAATGGAATTGCAAGTGGAATTAATGGCTAAGTATGGCATGCCCATCAATGTGGCCGAGGGTTTAACTCACATTAGAATGAGTGAGGTCTCTAGAGGAGTTTCGGCGGTTAACCATAACCGCGTGATTGATGCTGCCAAACTGTTGGATTTTAGCGTTATGTGCACCCATACGCCAACCGATAATTTGGTGGCCAACTATTTGGATCAGGTGATTAAAAAAGATTTAAAAAATATTGAAACCGTGGGCGAACTTTTGGCTTTAATTAAAAAACAGCCCGAATATCAAGAGGCCATTAAATTTAAATCAGGGCCCAGATTATTCTGCGGTAAAGAATCCAACTACACCGGTAAAATCGCCTTAACCGAAATTACCGGCGGGACCGAAGGCAGTAAGGAAATTTACAGCCATTTGGCCATGGCCGGCATTGGTACGGTGGTGGGTATGCATATGAAGGAAGATAATCGTTTAGAAGCCGAAAAAGCTCATCTTAACATTGTTATTGCCGGACATATGTCATCCGATTCTTTGGGTATGAACTTGTTTTTGGATGAATTGGTAAAAAGAGGCGTAGAGGTTATTCCCTGTTCCGGTTTAATCAGATGTTCCAGAATTAAAAAAGGCAAAAAATAAGAAAAAATGCCTTGCTTACTATTTGGGCAGGGCTTTTTTTGTTGCATAAAAAAAGACCGTCAAATGGCGGTCTTGGGTTTGGGGCTTGGCTCAGAGATCTCAAATAGAAAACCGGCGATGTGTATGGCCAAGGTAAAGGGCGCTAAAATGATAAAGAGCGCATAGATGATGCCAGGGCCCCACCAGGGAATGTCCGGATGCAAGTATCCCGGGACACAATCGAAAAAGTAATGATTGCCTAAGGCAAACCAAATTGCCCCAATCACCACTTTGATGATTAACGGATCCATGATTGCCTCGTATTTTTGTCGAGCCGTGCTCGATAAGTTGGATTGTACTCTAGTTAAGCCAAGCTTAGTTCAGGTAATTAATCTTGTCAATGCCTTCTAAAAATGGTATTCCTTTGTTAATCTTTATTGGTTTTATACATGTTCATTAAACCACTTGATTTTAAAAGTGGTGCGGGGTAAAATTGTTTTACTATGCCAGAAGAAAGAATCATTACTCCAACCGAAAAAAACGAGGATCAGGCCTTTGATGCCACTTTGCGTCCGCAAAATTTGACCGAATATTTTGGTCAGCAAAAAATAAAAGATAATTTGGATATTTTTATGGCGGCCGCCAAAAAGCGCGCGGAGCCCATTGAGCATGTTTTGCTGTACGGCCCGCCGGGGTTAGGCAAAACCACTTTGGCTCATATTATTGCCCATGAGATGGGGGTTAACATTAGGGTAACTAGCGGGCCGGCAATTGAACGAGCCGGCGATTTGGCCGCGATTTTAACCAACCTTGAGCCGGGAGATATTTTATTTATTGATGAAATTCATCGTTTGAATAAAATTATAGAAGAAGTGTTGTATCCGGCTATGGAAGATTACGCGCTAGATATTGTTATCGGTAAGGGCCCTTCCGCCAGAACCTTGCGCCTGGATTTGCCCAAGTTTACCATTATTGGCGCCACCACCCGTTATAATTTATTATCCTCACCTTTGCGCGATAGATTTGGCGCCACCTACCGTTTGGATTATTATAATTTTCCCGAAATTGAGCAGATTTTAAATCGCAGCGCGCGCATTTTAAATATTGATTTAATTACCGAGGCAGCCAAATTAATTGCTAAGCGATCGCGCCTTACTCCCAGAATCGCCAATCGGCTGTTAAAAAGAGTTAGGGATTTTGCCCAGGTAAAAGGCAATGGTAAAATCAGTCAGGAATTGGCTACCGAAGCCCTTAAATTAATGGATGTTGATGAACAAGGATTGGATTATTTGGATAGAAGGATTTTAGAAACCATTATTCAAAAATTTAAAGGCGGACCTGTTGGTTTAAATTCCGTAGCGGCCGCGGTGCAGGAAGAAGAAGGTACGATTGAAGAAATTTATGAACCCTATTTAATGCAGTTAGGTTTTATTATGCGCACCCCCCGGGGCAGGGTAGTTACGGAATTGGGTTATCAGCACTTGGGTTTACCCGTGCCGCAAGAATTACAGTCAAAATTATTGTAAATTAATCACTCATGAAGTTATCCGATTTTGATTATCATTTACCTACACAATTAATTGCCCAACAACCGATTTCTCCGCGTGACCATTCCAGATTGATGGTTTTGGACAAAAACAAAAAGACGATTATTAATCGCCATTTTTTTGATCTGCCGGATTATTTACATTCAGGCGATGTGTTGGTGTTAAATAACACCAAAGTTTTTCCGGCTCGGTTGATTGGCCACAAAAAAGATACTAACGGCAAAGTTGAGGTATTTTTATTGAAAGAAGTTAAATCAAGCCAATCCAGCTCAGCTGGATCAGCTCGATGGGAAGTTTTAATAGGTAATCGAAGAAAAAAGATTGGTCAAAATATCGTTTTTGGCAAAGGATTAGAATGCCAGATTGTGAAAAAAATTGAAGAATCTGTTTGGGAAGTTAAATTTAATAGAACCGGTGGTAGATTAGAAAAATTAATCGAAAGTATCGGCAGTGTGCCCTTGCCTCCGTATATCAAAAGCCAATCTTCCAAAGCAAAGTTAAAGAATCAATATCAAACGGTTTTTGCGCAAAACAAAGGTTCGGTAGCCGCTCCGACCGCTGGTTTTCATTTTACCAAGGGTCTTTTAGCCAAATTAAAAAAACAGGGTGTTCAAATTGAATACGTTACTTTGCATGTAGGCCTAGGCACCTTTTCTCCGGTTAAAGTAAAGGATGTTACAAAGCATCAAATGCATGCGGAATGGGCAAGTGTTGATGCCAAAACAGCGGGCAGATTGAATTTGGCTAAAAAACATGGTCAACGGATTATTGCGGTGGGCACAACTTCCAGTAGAACCTTAGAATCATTTACTATCAAAGATAAAATTAAGGCCGGAAATAAATGGGTAAACATTTTTATTTACCCCGGTTATAAATTTAAATTTGTTAACGCTCTAATTACCAATTTTCATTTGCCCAAAAGCACGCTCATGATGTTAATATCTGCCTTGGCAGGTAGAAAGTTTATTTTAGCCGCCTATCAAGAGGCGATTAACAAGAAATACAGGTTTTACTCTTTCGGAGACGCTATGTTTATCCAGCACCATTCAGATTAATAATCCCACTATAGTTATTTTAAATGTTTTTAATGGTGCTGGATTTATAGTATAATTAATAAGTCTAATAATCATTAATTTTTTTAACAATCTATGGATTTAGGCACACATTTATTTGTGGGCGTGGTAGCGGCCAGCAGTTGGCATAATTTAACCACCGAACAGCGGATTATTACGGTAATTTTTGCCATTTTACCGGATACTTTTGAGTTTCTTCATGAATACGGCCGAATGAAAAATAACGGCCAAAAACCATTACGGTTTGATGATTACAATCATTTGGAAGAAAAAATTAATCACTGGTATTTATTTCCTTACAATTTATTGCACAATATTTTTACGCCCCTGATCTTTTTTGCCCTTTCCATTATTCTTAATTGGCCTTTGGTTTACAGTTTAATGTGGCTAACGCATTTATTGCTGGATTTGCCATCTCATAAAAAAAAGTTGGGTTTAAAATTGTGGTGGCCCTTTTCCCAAAAACGCTTGCACGGTTTTTTTGATTGGTGGCTTGTGCCGTTTTTTAGGGGTTGGGAACTTTGGGGCTATTGGGCTATTTTAAGCGTTATCTCGTTTATTTTAATTCGCCATTATTGGTAGGTTTTTAAAATTTTAATAAAACAAAAACTCGGTAATTAGCCGAGATTTTTTCCCCCTTCGTTGCTTCGGAGCTGCGGAGGGTAAATGTTTTTGTTATAAGTTTTAATAAAAACAAAACTCGGACCAAGCCGAGATTTTTGTTTTTTGTTTTTATTTTTCAACAAACCTTGTATTTTTTTGCTAAATAATGATCAATTGGTCGAGCTGAGCTCGATGGATAGTAGATCGTTATTGTAGTCCCTTTTTATTTTTTCAAGGTCTGTTGTAAATTTTTAAAAGAACAAAAATTATAAATTAAATAAATCAACTCCCAAATAGCCGTCATTTAGCATTTCGGTCAACTGATGCTGGTTAACTTGATCGGGTAGGGGAGAAAGCTCTTCCGCTAAAACCAATTGATTGCCCCGCCAATGCTCGCCGGCCAATACCAAACCCTTAGATGTTCCGGCCACTATCAATAGGCAAATTAAAAGGGTTAAAGCAACATTATTTTGTGGGGCTGATTTGATTTTCATATTTTTGTTTATAAAATTGGGCCGTGAGAAACAAAAAACATAGGTGTTTCCTATGCTTACTACTTAATGATAGCACACTTTTTGCTAAAAGTCAAGGCAAATGGTTTAATTTTATTAAAAAAAGAACCGCCAGCCTCAAAGAAAGCGATTCTTGGATGTAGTAGCTGGCGGCTAGATAGTCCCTTATGAGAGACCTGGGTCACCTCCTTCCTCTATAAGAGTGTAGATGGGCAGAAGAAAGATCATGGAGCCTCCTTGTGCGATGTTGACGGGTGAAATAAATAATTTGAGAAATATCTATTTTTTAAATCGGGAAAATTTGGCAATCAGTTTAATAAACAAATAATTTTTTTTAACCAACCACCAATTGGAACGGTTACAATAGCTTAATCGTACATTTCTCATAAGAAAAGCTCCTCAGAGTTATAGGTGAATGAAATGAGCAAAAAATATCGCCCTCCATGTTGTGCTTAGAGAATATTAATTCTCTAATTTGAGTATATAAAGTAAACTAAAATATAGCCAGTGGAAAACTGTGCTACTTAAATGATTTTATATAAGTCCCCTTACTTTATTTATTGAAAAGAAAATTGGCCGTATCGCCATCTTTCATAATATAATTTTTACCTTCGGTTTTAACCAAACCCAACTCTTTGGCCTTTGCTTCATTGCCGGCTTTAATTAAATCGGCCCAGTTAACAATTTCCGCTCTCACAAAACCCTGTTCAAAATCAGTATGAATAACGCCGGCGGCTTGAGGGGCTAGGGTTCCATTAACCAAAGTCCAAGCGTGCGCTTCTTTGGGGCCGGCTGTAAAAAAAGTGATTAAATTTAAAAGTTTGTATGATTCCACGATTAGCCGATCTAAACCGGTTTGTTTAATGCCGGCCGCTTCCAAGTATTCTTTAACTTCCTCTTCCGAAAGAGCAGCAAGTTCGGCTTCTAATTTAGCACAAATTTTTAATCGTTCATCGTTTTTGGCAAGTTCGTTTTCATCAACATTATAAACATACATAATCGGCTTGCTGGTTAGTAAGTTTAATTCTTTCACAAAATGCTCGTCTTCTTTATCTACTTTAATTTCATTGGCGAATTTTTCCTGTTCCAATAAATTTTTCAGTTCTTTTAAAATTTCCAAATTTTTTACCAGTTCTTTGGCCACATTACCCTTAGCTTGTTTTTCCAAATTAGCCAACCGCTTGCTAACCGTTTCCAAATCCGAAATTATAAGCTCCAAGTTAATGGTTTTAATGTCTTCGGCCGGATTAATTTTATTGGCTACATGGATAATATCATCATTAACAAAATCCCGCACCACTTCAATAATGGCATCCACTTCCCTAATGTGTGCTAAAAATTTATTGCCCAAGCCCTCTCCGGTAGAAGCGCCTTTAACCAATCCGGCAATATCCACAAATTCAATAATGGTTGGCACAACTTTGGCGGAATTATAAAGAGAGGTTAGCGCTTGCAACCTTTCGTCGGGCACAGCCACCGTACCCACATTGGGCTCAATGGTGCAAAAAGGATAATTTTGGCAATCTACCTGCTTTTTGGTTAAAGCGGTAAACAGGGTTGATTTGCCCACATTGGGCAAGCCCACGATGCCGATGGAAAATGACATACTTTATAATCTTAATAGTTCTGCTACGGCAAAAGCGCCGGAGTATTTTTGCGGTAAACTGTCTTTTTTTATGGTTAACTTTAATTTGTCTTTAAGTAAATTTCGTTTAACAGAGTTTATAATGGTTTTGCCTAAAAGTCCAGTTACCGGGGAGCCGCTTAAAATTATCGTTTTAAAATTATAATGCTTGATCAATTCTTTAATCAATTCGTGTAAATTCTGAGAATAAAGTGAAATAATGGCGCGGGCAATTTTTTTATCTGTAGTTGTACCAATCAATAATTTTTGAAGAATTTCGCCAGGGCCTTTACCAGGTGGTATTTTAATTTTTTTATCTTGCAAAAGCTGTGTAAAGGCAAAACTGCCCACGTATTGCTGTGCCATGCCCCTAACTCCTGTCGCATTATGTTTAAATGCTTTGTTGGACATATTAATTATTACCCGGCTAACCAAATGAAAGCCAATGTCAAAATTACCTTTAGCATCAAAATAGGCACCCCCGACGCTGGTGCCTAACCTGATTAACCAGCTATTTTTGGCCCTGCCGATTTTACCTAAATAACAACCGAGTGCTTCAATATCTCCCCAAACACCTATTGGCACGCCAAATTTTTTGGAAATAACTTGGGGAAATTTTTCCATCAAATTATTGGTATTGTCCAATTTTTTTAAAAAAGCGGAATTTCTTAAAGGTTTGCCGTTTCTGGCATCACCGATCCAAGCAATGCCAATGCCTTTAAATTTTTTAAGCCAAACCGTTTTTTCAATTTGTAAAATCAGGCGATTAATAAACTGATGAAAAGTTTCTTTTTTCTGAAAGCTGGGAAAACTAATGCTTTGAATAACTTGTCCGTGGTCTACTAAAACCAGATTAATAGAAGTACCGCCAACGTCAATGCCTAATCTTGGCCCTAAGATTTTAACTTTTGGATTAACCGAGGCCGAAAATAAAGCTAATGATTTTTTTAACGGACTAAGCTGGATTTTAGGTTGGCCGCCGAAGTTTTCTTTTATCTGTTCTTGCAGATGGGGTAATTTTTTCTCTACATAAAATTTCACCTCTTGAGCTAAAGGGCCTTCTAGCCCTAATTGAGCCGTACCTAAGGTAATAACAATATTATTTAATTCGGTTGCCAAAAATCGAACTAGATTTTTTTTATCCGCTAACTGTTTGATTTTTGACGGATATGTTATTTCTACCTTGGTCAAAGATTTTTCTTTAAAACCCTCGTCCAAATAAATATTCAACTTTTCTTGTTCAGACGGTTTTTCCGGATCAGAAAAAAATTTATGCCAGTTGGAAAGCCAAACTTTTTTTGAAAGCGGATTAACTTGTTTTAAGAGATTTTTTTGAACCATATTTGATAGCAGATTAAAGATATAATAATAGATTAAGGGGTTTTTGGCAATGGTTGCGCTTTAGGGTGTGTTTAAGTATAATAAGCATATTCATTAATTAAATATAATATGATCAACAAAACATTTTTAGCCCAAATTAAAAAAGATTTGGAAACTTATCAGGCAGAACGCAACCAGATTATCAATGCTTCCAGGGATATTTTGCAATCCTCTAAAAGCGCGATTTTTTCGCTTCACGCCGGCAAAAATCAAGAAGCCGCTAAATCTTTAAGCGATGCTGAAGGCGTTATTGCCAAGCTTAATAAATCCTACAATAAAAATAACCGCCTAAGGTTTGAAGGCAGTTATAAAGCCAGTTTGGAAGAATACGTAGAGGCCAAAACTTTTTATCAATTTATATCCGGTAAGACCTTAAATAAATTGCCGATTGCCTCCATTGGGCCCGAAGAATATATTAATGGTTTAACCGATTTAACCGGCGAGCTGGTGAGGCAGGCGGTGTTGCAGGCCACTAAAGGCAATTATCAGGTGTTGGAAAATTATCGTGCTTTTACCCAAGAGATTGTAGGTTTTATGCTTAATTTGTATTTAACCGGTTCCAGCAGGCAAAAGTTTGATGATGCCAAACGCAATTTAAAGAGATTAGAACAAATTATTTACGAGGTAAAATTGAGAGGTTAAGTTATAAAATTAAAACGGGAAAGTTATTTTCCCGTTTTTTTGTTGTTTAAAATTTCGCCGTGTTGCCAACTAAGATTGAATAAGGTTTTTAGTGTATTAGCAAATGACTGGCTTTGGATTTCAAAAGCGATATTTTCACCCGGCTTGGCTAATACGGCCATCACCTTATCATCATAAATATTAACTTCGGTAGCTAAAGAAAAATTAGGTACATTTTTAAGCCAGCGATATTCAGTAACCAGTTGTCGTTTCGGGTAATTATTGTAAGCTCGTTGATAGTAATCCAAGCCAATGTCATTTTTTACTGCCAAAACCTTTTCTTTAATACCCAATTTTGCACGTTGATCCATGTAATCAAAACCAAATTGGTCAAATTCCGGAATGTATTGATTAAAATCCAAAATTGATAAAATAGTTTCTGTGGCTCGTAAAGAATGCAAATAGATATTTTTAATACCCTGACGCCCTTCAAAAAATTTAATTATCGGTTTATTGGCGCCTTTAGTTAAGGCATTAAGATTAAAAATTAGATCATCAACTTTTTTTAGCCGGTTTTCAAACAAGTGTTTTTTATCTTCCAAAAATTGCTTAATAGCTGAAGGCGGCTCGGCTACGTAGATTAATTTCTTTTTTCCTAAAGTAGATCTGTTAACCAAACCTAGTAATCCTAATCGTTCTAAAATATCGTAGCCGGTTGTTCTATTAAGTCCGGCGGCTTTGCTGACTTCGGTAACATTGCCTCGGCCAAGTTCCAATAAGGCCAAATAAACCCTGGCTTCGTTATCTTGCAGGCCTAAAGAGGAGAGTTTTTCAAAGTATTCAATATTCATCTGATAGGGGATTAATGATTATGTTATAAGTTTATCATGGTTTATTTAAAATGTCAATCTATTCCGACAAATAAATTATTTAATCTAATTTTTGGCTAATTTTAGGTAAATTTATCAATAACATTGAATATTTATAATTGACAATAGTAATAATAATTGATATTATGGACTGTTAATGAACATTACAATTAAAAAGGAGTGATGATGAAAATCATCAAGTTGGTAGGTGTGCTCAGGATATATTCTTTAGCGGACCTAATTCTGTTACTGCTGGCAGCGGGCGCTACTGGTGTAAAATTGGTTGGCGCCATCTGTTTGTGGATCGGTTTCTTGGCGTACCTAGAGTCGGCCCACGCTCATGACTATAGGATCAATATACCAAAGAGCTTGGCTTGTGCTATATTTCCTTTGGGTTTATTACTTTTTCCAATAATTGAAGGGGCGATTTTTATTGCTTCATCAATGCTTTATGCGAAAAAGAATAGGCATTTCTGGGGATTAGCGTCGCCAATTTTTCGAGGCCTTCAAACCGTCGTTTTGATAGCCGCTTTAACCGGCTTAAGAGATGGTTTGCCTTGGTTGGCCGGGATTTTGATTATGGTCAGAAATCTTCTTGGCGATTTGAGGGATGTGGAAGAAGATCGCCGACAAGGCATGATTACTTGGCCAATCAAGTTTTTATTGCCTCAACAGAGATATCTTCATTTATTGATGGTTCTTGGAACAACCGCCTTGTGGTGGCTATTTCTAGAATTATCAATTTTCTGGCTGGCATCTCTTTGGTTGGCAGAGGTTGGTACTTATTTTTTGACACCCCGCAGTTCAAACCATTGGGGTTTTAAAAAGTAAAATGCCCAAGCAATTGTTCTTCGATCCGACCTATTCATGTTGCTGGACTGAATATGTGTTCAATAACACCTCTATTTAGTCCAGCTTTTCTTTTTCTCCAGTTTTTATGCTAAAATACACCAGCATGACTAAAACATTTATTTTACCAAATACATCTACTTCCAAAGATTTTCGAGTAGATTATCAGAAAGAACTGAATCAGGAGCAATATAATGTAGTGACCCAAGGCGAAGGGCCTTGTTTGGTTTTAGCTGGCGCAGGCAGTGGTAAAACCAGAACCATTGTTTATCGCGTGGCGTATCTAATCGAGCGCGGGGTCAACCCTGAGAATATTTTGTTAGTTACTTTTACCAACAAAGCCGCCAATCAAATGTTATCGCGAGTGGAACAGTTGTTGGGTTATTTTCCGGCCGGACTTTGGGGTGGAACTTTTCATCACATTGGCAATCGGGTTTTGCGCAAATACGCCAAGATGTTGGGTTTTGAACCTAACTTTACTATTCTGGATGAAGAAGACGCTAAATCACTTTTAAAAGTTTGTTTAAGAGAAGAAGACATTGATACTAAGTCCAAGAGATTTCCTTCGCCGGCAGTGTTAAAAGAATTAATCAGCTTTGCCAAAAATTCTGAAATTCCTTTGGAAGAAGTTATTGATACCAGGCATCCCAAGTGGTTAAAAATCAGCGATACCATTGCCAAAATAGAGCGCAAGTATGAGGAAAAAAAGGCCAAAAACAATAGCATGGATTTTGACGATTTGTTGCTTAATTGGTTAAAGCTCTTAAAACAATTTTCGGAGGTGCGTGATCGCTTAAGCGCTCAGTTTCAATATATTTTGGTTGATGAATATCAGGATACCAATTATCTTCAAGCCGAAATTATTAAGGAACTTTCTCAAGTTCATCATAATGTATTGGTGGTGGGTGATGATGCGCAAAGCATTTATTCTTTTCGAGCAGCCGATATCGGCAATATTTTAAATTTTCCTAAGGTGTTTGAAGGCGCCAAGATTTTTAAATTGGAAACCAATTACCGCAGTACGCCTGAAATTTTGGACGTAGCTAATAGCGTGATTGAAAACAACCGTAATCAGTTTGCCAAGGTTTTACGTCCTATGCTGGCTTCATCGGTTAAACCAAATTTGATTCCAGCCAATTCCGCCGCGCAAGAAGCGCAGTTTATTGTGGAGCAGATAAATCAGCTTAAAAATGACGGTTTGGAATTGGATAAAATTGCTGTTTTATTTAGAGCCGCTTACCATTCGCAAGAATTGGAATTTGAACTAACCAAGCAGGATATTCATTACGAATATCGTGGGGGGGTACGGTTTTTTGAACGCGCCCAGGTTAAGGATGCTTTGGCTTATTTAAAAGTAATTAATAATCCGGCGGATGAAGTGGCTTGGCTCCGTATTTTAAATTTGCAGGGCGGAGTAGGCGAAGCTACTGCGGGTAAAATTTATCAGGCAGTTAAAAATTATTCGGATATTAACGAAATTATTGCTTTGAATTTAGGGCAAGTATTAGGTTCCAGGGCTGATGCTGGGTGGCGGGGCTTGATTGGTATTTTAAAAAAAGCTGTTGGCTCGCCAGATAGCAAACCAACCATAGCAGAAATGGTTAGAGAAATAGCTAAATCCGATTACCGGAATTATTTGGAAGCCGAATATCCAAATTGGCAGGATCGTTTGGATGATTTGGAGCAGTTGGCAGTTTTTTCCGAACGGTATGATGATTTAACTTCTTTTCTTTCGGAAATGACTTTGCAAGAAAGTTTTGCTTTGGGTCAAGAAAGGCCATCGGGTAATCACGATAGGATTATCTTATCTACCATTCATCAAGCCAAAGGTTTAGAATGGGAAGCGGTGTTTGTCATAAATTTGGTGGATATGGCTTTTCCCAATCAGCGCGCGTTAGGTGAAGATGGCGGTTTGGAAGAAGAGCGCAGATTGTTTTACGTGGCCATTACCAGAGCCCAAAAGTATTTGTTTTTATCCTATCCGTTAATGGGCGGTTACAACTCTTTTAATTTAAATACGCCTTCGCAGTTTTTACGGGAGATTGAAGAAGAATTATTGGAAGAAGTAAGGTTGATGGCTGGCGGACGTAATTGGCTTAAAGGCGAGCTTAATGATAGAGGGGTTAGTTACTTACCGGATGTTTAGTGTTCTTGTTAGCTCAACTAACCCGCCGACGCCGAGCTTAGCTCGGCTTTGGCGGGATATTGTAACTTACCCGCCTACGCCCATGGCTTCGGCGGGTTAACAAATTCTACGCCTCAACCTTCGCCCCGTCTTCGCTAAAGCTTTGCCGGGCTCGGTTTTGACGTGAATTTGTTAAAAAAAAGCGGTCAGAGCGCTGATGCAGTGCAAGAAGCAGTGCAAATAGCGCTCTGACCATAGGTCATCTGGCGGTTTTACAGACCGCTGAAAAGGATCATTCGAAATTCTCCCGAAAAATATTCGGGTAATTGGATCGGGATTGTTCCCGGCGGGTCAGTCGGATGACTGAATCGAGCTCAATGACTCATAGTTGTTTGCAGGATCACTCCTCACCAGCATTCAACATCCATTAAACGATATGGCGAGTCAGAGCAAATGTCGGCAAAATGCCAGACATTCATATATGGGGTCCCTCCATGTAATAGGAGAATCGGTCTCGAACTTTTAACGGGTCCAATCCAGGAGGACTGGTATCGTTGGCTGTAAAAGCCGGGTCAAGCCAAAATTTAAGTGGCGCAGATAGCCTCCTAAGTTAGTTGACGAATAATCAGGCATTTAATAGAACCTATCCCCTTGTGCGAGTATATTTACTTTAGCCAAATTATTTCTAGCTGTCAATTGCGGTTTTGGGGAAAAACGTTCATACATCGGGTATTTATTTTTATTCAATTTTATAGTAAGATAGGAGGGCATTTTAAAGATAATTACATCAATTATGAAAATTTTAGGAACAGTAGAAAAAGGTAAAGGCGAAGGCCGAAAGTTGGGTTTTCCCACGGCTAATGTTAAAACCACCGTGGCTCGGCTTTATGATCCGGGTGTTTATTTGGCCGAAACGTTTTTTAATAATAAACAATATCATTCACTGGTGGTTATCGGTTTGGTTGATGGCCTAGAAGTTTGGCTGGCCGATTTTAACGGTGATTTATATGATCAACAGTTAAAGGTGGAAATTAAAGAAAAATTAAGCGGGATTTTAAAAATCAATGATCGCGAGCAATTGATTGCCAAGATTCAAACAGATATTAAACAAGCGCAAGAAATTTGGAGCAGGCCCCAACCGGTTGAACCCGTTGCTAACACTTAGCGCTAGCAAAAAAACTATGGATGATAAATTGGTTTTGGATTTGGAAACCAAAAAAAGTTTTGATGATGTGGGCGGGCACCAAAATTGCCATCTGCTGGAGGTTTCGGTTTGCGGGATTTATTCTTACTCCCGCAACCAGTTTAGGGCATTTAGGGAAGAAGAGTTTAAGGAAATGGGCGAGTGGTTAAAAGCCGCTTCTTTAATCATTGGTTTTAATTCCAAAAGTTTTGATTTTGCGGTTCTTCAACCGTATTACAAATTCAATTTAAGCAAACTGCCTCATTTGGATATTTTGGAAGAAGTTAATTTGGCACTGGGTCACCGGTTAAAATTGGAATCATTAGCCCAAAGCACTTTGGGTGAAGGCAAAAGCGGTTCCGGTTTGGATGCTTTAAAGTATTATCGCGATAAGGATTGGGATACTTTAATCAAGTATTGTTTGGATGATGTGCGCATTACTCGGGATGTTTATGAATACGGCAAAAAACATGGTCATTTATGGTACGAATCGCAGGGCCGCCGGTTGCCTATTCCAATTAGATGGGGCAATGGCAATGATGTTTCTAAGCAAATTTCCGAGGCGTTTAGAAACGGCCAACAGGTGGAAATTGAATATTTAAAAACCGAAGTAGAAGAAAGATCTGTACGGAAAATCGATATCAAATCCATCAAAGGCAACCAACTGCAGGCCTACTGCCATTTAAAACAGGCCATTAGGATATTTAACATTGATAAGATTATTGAGGTTAAAATTTTAGGCCAGCAGGAACATTGGCAAACTAAATTGTTTTAGGGTCAGTGCTCCTAGGCAATATTTTTTGCCTGCGGAACTCGTGCCCTCGCTTCCGTACAGCTTCGCTGTCCGTTGCTTGGTCACTCAAACAGGTCCTCGGCTACAAAATATTTCCTAGGAGCACTTCCCGACACTTCACTGGCTTGCTCGAAATGACATAAAATATGATTCTAATTTATACAATTTGTAAAAATCCCGCTGAAGCGAAAAAAATCGCCGGCGTTTTATTAAAGTTGAAATTAATCGCTTGCGCCAATTGGTGGTCGGTTACTTCAACTTACGTTTGGAAAAGTAAAGTTGTTTTAAACAAAGAAACGGCCATGTTTTTAAAAACCAGAAAAGAGAACTATAAAAAAGTTGAAGCGATAATTAAAAAAATGCACAGCTACTCGGTGCCGTGCATTTTAGAACTTGATGTTGATCAAAGAAATCCAGCTTATCGTGATTGGGTAAGAAAAGAAACCAGGATAATTTAGCTGTATTTCAAATTCTGATACAGAGGATATTTGTCAGTCATTTCCAGGACTGATTTTTTAATTTCTTCTTTCACGGTTTCGTTTTTGGTATTTTTTAAGGTTTTGGCAATTAGTTGGCCGATCTGTTTCATTTCATCTTCTTTAAATCCTCTGGTTGTTAAAGCAGGGGTACCAAGGCGCACTCCGGAAGGATCAAAGGGTTTGCGCTTATCAAACGGAATGGTGTTTTTATTGGCCGTAATACCGATTTCTTCCAAAGCAAGCTCGGCTTCTTTGCCACCAATATCTAAGTTTGTTAGGTCAATAATCATCAAATGATTATCGGTTCCGCCGGTAGCTAAGTTTAAACCCTCATGCATTAATGAGGCGCTAAGCGCCTTAGCATTATTCAATATTTGCTGGGCATAAACTTTAAAATCAGGTTTTAAGGCCTCGCCTAAAGCCACGGCAATAGCAGTAGTGGTGTGGTTGTGTGGTCCGCCTTGAAGCCCTGGGAAAATCGCCCGATCAATTAAGGTTGGCAAATTTTCTCTCATGGGCTCATCTTCGCTCAAGGGTTTTAAAGGATGCGAAGTTTTGCCGTTGCACATAATCATGGCGCCTCTGGGGCCTCTTAATGATTTGTGAGTGGTAGTAGTAATAATATCAGCATGTCCTACCGGAGTAGGGATAACTTTAGCCGCCATTAAACCGCACTCATGGGCAATATCAGCGATAAAGTAGCCGTCAACCGAGTGCACAATTTCGGCAATGCGCTTGTAATCAAATAATCTTGGATAGGCAGTAGCTCCGCAGAATAAAACACGGGGTCTTTCCTGTTTAACGATTTTTTCCAATTCATCATAATCCAAAATTCCATCAGGGCCTGTTTGGTACTGGACGGAATTATAGTATACGCCAGAAAAATTAACTTTCCAACCATGGGTTAAGTGGCCACCAAACAGTAAGCTCATACCCATTACTTTATCGCCTGGCTTGGCTACGCTAAAAATGGCGGCTTGGTTGGCCGGAGAACCGCTGTAGGGTTGGACGTTAACATGATCCACTCCAAAGAGCTGTTTGGCCCGATCGCGGGCCAGGTTTTCAATTTGATCAATATATTGGTTGCCGCCGTAATAGCGCTGGCCCGGGTAACCCTCGGAGTATTTATTGGTGCCAACTCCGCCTAGGGCCTCTAAAACCGCCTCGGAAACAAAGTTTTCCGAAGGGATCATTTCTAGGGTGTGGCGTTGCCTTTCTAGTTCCGATTGATAGAACTGGGCTAATTCGGGGTCTTGTTCAAATATTTTCATTTTAATATGGTTTAAAGATTATGCTGCTATTTTAACATATTTAAGACATTAATCAATGGATTGATTTATTATGAAATATTAGTTAAGATATGGGTAATTATATGATTACATATAAGCTCCTCGGTTCGTCGAGCTAAGCTCGATTTCACTCTACGTCGCTTATGACATTAAATCCAAACATTTTTAAGGCCTACGATATCAGGGGTGTTTATCCTTCCGAAATCAATGAAGAAATAGCCGGGCAAATTGCCCAGGCATATTTAAGCGTGTTATCAATCAAAAGCAATAAGCCAATCAAGGATTTAAAAATCGTATTGGCAAGTGATAACCGTTTAGGTTCGGCCAAGATTATTAAATCGGCTTTGGATACTTTTTTGTCTTATGGTGTAAGTGTGATTGATATTGGCTTGGTATCCATTAACGATTACTATTTTGCCGTTGGCAATTATGATTTTGATGCCGGCATTATGGCCACGGCTTCGCATAACCCTGCCGAATACAGTGGATTTAAATTAGCCATTAAAAATAATGGGGCGGTTGAATTTTTAAGCGGGGTGGCACTTTATCAGGAAATGGTTAAAATGACATTTCCTTTGGCAACGCAAAAAATTAGCGGGCAATTGGAAAATAAAGATGTTAGCCAGGATCATTTAAACCATATTTTTTCCTTTATTGATTTATCCAAAATCAAACCTTTTAAAATCGTGGTTGATACCGGCAATGGCATGAACGGTTTATTGATTCCCAAAATTTTTAAACAATTGCCTGGCCAGCTAATCCATTTATTTGCCGAACTGGATGGTAGTTTTCCTAACCGCGCCCCAAATCCATTATTGCCGGGAGCTTTCGAAATATGCGCAGCCAAAATTTTAGAAACGCATGCTGATTTCGGAGTAATGTTTGATGTTGATGGCGATCGGATTTTTTTACTTGATGAAACCGGCAATCTTATCAGAGGAGATATCGGTTTATTGTTGTTAGCCAAGCCGATGCTGGCTAAGTTTCCCGGTTCGGGTATTGCCTACAATTTAATTTGTTCGCACGCGGTTAAGGATTTGGTTACCAAATGGGGCGGTAGACCGATTCGGAGTGAAGTAGGCTATATGAACTTAGCTCGACATATTAGGGAAGATGATGGAATAATGAGCGGGGAAGTTAGCGGACATTACGCTTTTAGAGATAATTTTAACGCCGATAACGCCTTTATCGCTTTACTTTTGGCCATGCAAACCATTTCCACAGATGGCCGACCATTGTCCGAAATTGTTAAAGATTATCAGTTACATGTCAGGGGTGATGAACTTAATTTTAAGGTTGATGATATTCCGGATAAACTGGAAAAGATTAGAGAGCATTATCAAAAAAATATTTTGGATGAAATGGATGGGATTACCGTGGAATTTGACGATTGGTGGGTTAATGTACGCCCTTCCAATACCGAGCCTTTGTTAAGGATAACGGTTGAGGCGGCCAATCAGGAAGAATTAAAAAAGAGGCAAGAAGAAGTTTTAAAGGTTATTAACGACTAATTTATGATAGGAATATTTGACTCCGGTTTTGGAGGACTGACAGTTTTCAAAGAAATTAAAAAGGCCTTGCCCGGTTATGCTTATATTTACTTAGGCGATAGTTTGCGCGCTCCTTATGGCGGCCGGAGCCAAGAAGTGATATATCAATTTACCGAACAAGCGGTTGATTTTTTATTTTCCATGGGTTGTGAACTGGTTATTTTGGCCTGCAATACCGTTTCCAGTGAGGCCTTGCGGAAATTACAGCAAGAATGGTTGCCGGCTCATTATCCCGTTCGCCGCATTTTAGGAGTTATTAGGCCTTTGGCGGAAGAAGCAGCTAAAGTTTCAAGATTTGATCATATTGGGGTTGTAGGTACGCAGGCGACCATCGGTTCTAACGCTTACAAAAAAGAACTCAAAACCCAAAATTCCAAGCTTAAGATTTTTCAAAACGCTTGTCCTTTATTAGTGCCGTTAATTGAAGAGGGCTGGCTGGATAAAACCGAAACCAGAATGATTTTAAAAAAATATTTACGGCCGTTAAAAGATTCGCAGATAGATACTTTAATTTTGGGCTGCACTCATTATCCTTTACTAATGAAAGAATTTAAAAGAATTGCGGGAAAGCGAGTACAAGTTTTGGATGCGCCTAAAATTGTAGCTATCAAGCTAGTTGATTATTTAAGCAGACATCCGGAAATAGAAAGTAAAATCAAAAAAGGCGGTCAAACAAGATATTTGACCACCAATGGCACGGCTAAATTTGATTTATTAGGCAGTAAATTTTTGGGTTCTCAAGTTAAAAGTGAGAAGGTTGAGTTGTAAATTTGACAAATTTAGAGAATTCAGTAAAATAACAATAATTTAATAAACAGGGTCAAACAAGGCCTTGTTTTATTTATTTTATGAACGACTTTCTAATAAAATTTGTTGCGTGGACAAAGTTCAAAATTAGGTTGTATCTTAGAGATGATAGAATTATTTTTTATAAACAAAGAGAAATTTGGTGGGCCAGTTTAGGTATAAACATTGGTCATGAACAAAATGGTAAAAATAATAGGTTTGAAAGGCCAGTTTTAATATTAAAAAAATTTGGAAACAAGACGCTTTGGGTATTACCTTTGACTAGTAAAGAAAAAACAAGTCGGTTTTACCAACAATTAAATAACTTTAATCATAAGTCATGGATTGATTTGTCCCAAATAAGATTGATTAGCAGTAAAAGATTGTTGAGAAAAATAACTCTGATTGCTGATTTTGATTTTAAAAAAATCCAACAACGCGTTAAAGATTTAATATAAACAACAAAAACATCTGCGTGAGATGTCTTTGTTAACGGTCTTTCTTCTCGCGAAGAAAGTCTCGGAGGCCGAAGCCATAGTGTATAATTATAATATCAGTTTAAATTATTATGTCAAGCCCATTAGTTGTTTAATTTCCGAAATGTTTTTTGAGGCGATTTTTTGAGCTTTTTTTGCCCCGTCAGCAAGTATTGCCAAAACTTGCTTTTTATTTTTTTGGAAATATTTTTTGCGTTCTTGGATCGGGGCTAGGTGTTTAATAATCGCCTCGGCTAATTCATTTTTTAATTCTGAATATTTTAAGTTTTTATTATTGTAGGCGTTCTGGAAAAGTTTAAAAGTGGTCATGGGGGCAAATAATTCCAACAAATCAAAAAGATTTTTAACTCCGGCTGACATTTTATCGGTGGCCGGGCCAGTATCCGTAACCGCGCTCATAATTTTTTTTCGGATTACCTCGGGGCTATCGGCTAAGGCGATTAAATTGTTCGGCCCGAGCGATTTGCTCATCTTTTTTTCGGGATTGGTTAAAGATATTACCCTAGCGGCTTTACTCACAATCGGCTGAATTTCTTCAAAATATTTACCGTATTTATTATTAAATTTTCGGGCAATGGTATTGGTTAATTCCAAATGTTGCAATTGATCCTGCCCAACCGGCACCACAGCGGTTTTATACAACAACACATCGGCTGCCATTAAAACAGGATAATCGAACAAGCCGGTATTGATGTTTTCTTTATGCTGGCCGGCTTTATCCTTAAACTGCGTCATTCTTTCTAGTTCGGCTATTGGCGTTAAGGTGTTAAACAGCCAACAAAGTTCGGTATGTTGAGGAACGTGTGATTGCACAAACAAAATAGATTTTTTTGGGTCAAGGCCAATGGCCAACAAATCCATGGCCGTGTTTAAAATCGTTTCTTGGAATTTATCCGCTTCATAATCAATAGTAATGGCGTGCAAGTCTACAATACTGTATAAACAGTTGTATTTTGTTTGCAAATCAACCCAGTTTTTTAAAGCGCCCAAATAGTTGCCAATATGGATATCGCCGGTGGGCTGAATGCCTGAAAATAATGTCTTTTTCATAATATATCTATTTTAGCACAGTATGGGCAGATTTCAAATCTGCAATTTTTATCCAAAAATTATAATAATAATCGCCCCGAGCAGCATTAAAATGGCGCCGGGCAAGCGTTTAAGCAGATTTTTTTCTTTAAATAAGAGCGGACCCAATAGAATGGGAATTAAAAACATCGCCCGTTTAAGCGAAATAACGTAATTAACCAAAATAGTGGAGTAGGCGATAAACATCAGCCAGCCGCTGATGATGATAATCAGGCCCAAGCCCAAAAAAATTGGCCAGTATTTTTTTAAACACGTAAGAATTTCTTTTTTAACCAATTCTTTTCTGGCCAGCCAAAATCCTCCTAATAATAACCAGAGTCCGGTAAAAATAAATAGCCAAGATAGATAACCTAATGATGACGATTGCAACAGGCCTAATTTATCCAAAGGTCCGGCAAAACTGTAGAGCAAGGCCACCAGCATCATTAAACGGCTGCCTAACGAAAATCGCCAAATACCCGTGCGCCCTTTATTTTCCGTATAACTTAAAAAAACAGCCCCGATGATAATAGAAATAATACCAATGATAGCCAGAGTTGTTGGAACATTTCCAAAAAACAGCCATTCCACCGGAATGATAAAAATCGGGGTTAAATACAAAAAGGGAAGAGTTAAAGAAAAATCTTCAATGGCGTAGGCCTTAAGAGTTAAATAAATACCCAAGGCCTGAATAGAACCGCTAACGGCGGCCAAAAGAATAGAACTTAAGTTAAGAGTAAATTGATTAAGAGCTAGAGCAGTAAGCAAAGAAAGCAGACCTAAAATAAAATAGGAATTAAGCAAAACGGCTAGGCGCGGCTGGCGTTTGGTTTTAACCAGATATTTTTGAAAAATTTCGGCAAACGAAGCGATAAGCGCTCCCAGCACCGCCGCGCCAATACCGGTAAATAAAATTTGAGTCAGATTCATAAGCCTAATTTTACGAGTAAATCGACTATTTGACAAGGTGGCCAGGTTTTGGTAAAGATAATCTGATTTGTTCGTTGATTTTTCATTTTGGAGGCAGTATGAAAACCCTGTTGATCTGTTTGTTGCTAGTTCAGGGCTTGCATGCCGCTGAACTGGAAAAATATTCCGGCGAATGCTTGGAATACGATCTGGAGTGGAATCCTTTTTGGGGAATAATTACCCCCAAGGCAGGCGAAGCCAGCTTTTCGTTTGATCGGATTAACAATGGTTGGCAAGCTCAATGTGAGGTTCATACCATAGGTTGGGCGCGCAAAAGGTTTGTATACGATAATTATATCGTCACTAACTTTGACAGCGCCGGCACGGTGATGTGGTCAAAATCGTTCTTAACCGATTCAACCTGGGTTGAATGGCAAGTTGATCAAAACCTGCGTCAGGTTTGCTATTGGGAAAACGATACCTTGGTTGATGTTCTGAATTTGGCTGGAAATATGCCTCTCGAAGCCTTGAGCGCTTTCTACCTTTTTCGGAACATGAATCTTGAACTTGGACAATCATCCGAACTGAAGGTTTTTGGCATCGATGATTCCAATCGGGCTCGCATGTCAAAAGCGATTATCCAGGTTAAGGATCAGGTTTTGCTAAAGTGGCATGGCTATAAGTATCTTTGCTGGGTGGTAGAAATCAGGATGAACAAGCAGGATAACTTTATACCCAGCGGACGGGTAACGATCTGGGTCACTTGCAATTCCAATCGGCTGCCTTTAAAAGTCGCCACCGACTTTGTTCACAAAGGCAGAACTTATCCGGTTTTTGGAGTTCTCAAAAAGGACGGACCTTAATTCATTCATAGGCCGTCCTTCTTTTTTTAATTTTATTTAGACCTCGATAATTACCGGCAACACCATGGGCCGGCGTTCGGTTTTTTGGAAAAGGAATTTACCGATTTCGTTGCGGATTTTATCTTTAATGTAAGTATCATTGGTGGAACTGGCCGGATTGTAATCTTTTAGCAAGGCCTTAACTTTTTTACGAGTATCTTCAACCAGCTTTTTATTTTCTTTCATGTAAATAAACCCGCGGGAAATAAGATCCGGGTTTTGCACCAGTTCGCCGGTTTTGGTTCTAATAGTAGCAATCACCACAATCATGCCGTCTTCGGCCATCATCTGCCTATCGCGCAGCACAATGTTGGAAACATCACCCACACCCAGGCCGTCTACAAAAACGTAATCGGTAGGTATTTTTTGATCGGTTAAAACTCCGCCGTGTTTGGTAAATTCAAGCACCTGGCCGTTATCGGCTACAAAAATATTTTTGGGATCAACCCCTGCGGCCTCGGCATTTTTGGCGTTTAAGCGCAAAAACGAATGGTGGCCTTCGATCGGCACAAAATATTTTGGTTTAACCAAAGAAATGAAAAATTTCAAATCTTCGGCTTTGGCGTGTCCGCCGGCATGAACGTCCATCATTTGGTAATGGATCACTTCGGCGCCTTGGCGGTAAAGCGAATCCTTTAACCGTTGCACGGCCCGCTCGTTGCCGGGAATAACCGAAGAGGAGAAAACAATGGTATCGCCCTGCTCAATCTGCAAGCTTTTATGCTCGCGGTTGGCGATTCTCATCAAAACAGCTCGCTCTTCGCCCTGGGCACCGGTGCAGACGATTAAAATTTTATTGCGGGGATAATTGTTTAAATGCTTTACATCAATAATGGTATCTTTTTTTATTTTTAAATATCCCAGGGCCTTGGCGATTTCCACATTGGTTTTCATGGAATAGCCCTCAATAATCACTTTTTTGCCAAATAATTCAGCAGCCGAAATAATCTGCTGAACCCGGCCCAAAAGTGAGGCAAAAGTGCCCATAACTACCCGGCCGGGAGCGTCTTTAATAATATCGTCCAAGTTGGTTTGAATTTCGGATTCGCTTAACTGGTGGCCGGATTGGGAAGCATTGGTAGAATCGGCCAGCAAAACCAAAACGTTTTCTTGGCCGAGTTTTTTAATTTTATCAATTTCGGTGCCGGTAGCGCCGGTTTCGTTTAAGTCGATTTTAAAGTCGCCGGTATGAACAACTTTGCCCAACGGGGTATCCACCACTAAGCCCATGCTGGTGGGAATATTATGGCTGACGCCGAAAAAGCTGACTTTAAAAACTCCGACTTTGATCACATCATTGGTAGTAACCGCCTGCATGTTAAGGGGAGGGGAATTTTTGTAATCGCCCTGCCTTTTATCAATAATGGCCAAAGTTAAATTGGAGCTGTAAATGGTGGGATTACCCAAAGCATCCATAACGTGGGGAATGGCGCCAATATGGTCGTAGTGAGCATGAGTGATAAAAACGCCTCGGATATTTTTTTCCTTGCCCTTTAAATATCCCATGTTGGGAATAATATAATCAATACCCGGCATATCTTCTTCGGGAAATTGCAGGCCCAAATCAATAATAATAATGTCGTGGCCGTATTCCAAAATGGTCATGTTGCGGCCGACTTCTTCATTTCCGCCCACAATCATTATTTTTAATTTTTCTTCGTTGGTTTGCCCGCCGCGGTTAACAGGCGATAAAGCGGGCAAAGTTGTTTTTTTAAAGGACCTAAAAGAAGAATGCCCTCTTTTAATGTTGCTTTTTGGCAAATTAGGCGCAGTTACAGGCGCGGTTTCTTTTTTAATATCGCCTTTAATTTCGGTCCGATGCGGAGCGGAATGGTAATGGCGGCGGTTGTTAGTTTTTTGCATCATAGTAATCGTGTATCGTATAACATGTATCGTGCAGTTGTTTCTTCACGTAACAGTAAACGAGGTAAGTTAATAATATTTGTTAATTTATAATTTTAATTGTGATAGAATTTTTGCCTTTCGGCTACGCTCAAGGCACCACTCGATTCTTATTAGGAATCGTTGAAGCTTTGAACAAAGTGAAAAGCAGAAACCACGAGTGAGTCGAGCTTAGCTCGACGAATCGAGTGGTGCCGGAGAGAGGACTTGAACCTCCACGGCCTTGCGGCCACTAGAACCTGAATCTAGCGTGTATACCATTTCACCACTCCGGCGCGTCAGAAGTTGCCCTCAACCTTCGTGCCTTCACCTTGCGGTGAGGTCACTCCGGCTTCGGTCAACTTCTTCCTTTACAAAATTCGCCGGTGCGAATTTTGTGGTTTTTATACGAAAATTTTAAGGAAAATAATCCGTGAAATCTTTTTAAAATTCGGGTTATTTTTTCACCCAAGAGAATTCGCGTTTGGTATTTATATACCAGTCGGTAATTTTGCTAAAGCGGTCGGCTGGCACGGAAATTCTTCTGGTAGTTAATCCTTGAATTTTTTCATCAACAGGATAAGTTTGAATGGGGTTGTATAAAAATATGGCCGGCACGTTTTCGGCTAAAATGTCTTGGAATTCCAGATATTTTTTGTTAATCACCACGGGATCATCCAAGCCCCTGGTTTCTTCCAAAATTTTATCAACGCCCGCGTTGGCCCAAACAGCTAAATTGGCGCCCGGGCTGGCGTCTTCGCTGGAATGCCAAAAAGGATAAGGATCGGTTTTAATAATTTGTCCAAACAGTAATGCTTGGTAGCTTCGGGGTTCTATGGTATCGGTTCTGATTCTTTCTTTGCTCACGATATCAATATTGGCGCTAACGCCGATTTCGGCCCAATTTTTTTTGATTATTTCCGCCGCCTTAACGTATTCGTCTTTTTCCACGGTGGTTAAGGTTATTTCCAAAAGCTCATTGCCTTTTTTGCGGATGCCGTTATCGGAAATTTTCCAGCCACTGGCATCCAATAATTTTTTGGCTTGTTCGATGTTTTGCGAATATTTTTTAATGTCCGGATGATAACCGATAAATCCCGGCAAGATCGGCCCGTTGATAATGGTGCCTTTTTGGTCTATGGATTGCTGTAAAATGGTTTGCCGATCAATGGCGTAGGCCAGCGCTTGCCTCACATCTTTGGTTTTTAAGGCCTCTGATTTTTTGGTGTTAAAGAAAACAGCGGTGTATTGGGGTAAGGATAAAGAATAAAATTTCAGGTTTTTATTTTTATTGGCCTTGGCTTGGAATTCTTTAGGCAGTAATCCCAATCCCTCAATATTATTATTGGCTAAAGCGTCGGAAGCGGTTTGGTAATCGCCGTAAAATTTAAAATTAATTTCATTGATAAACGGCAGATCGCCGTAGTATTGGTCGTTTTTAATCAAACTCAAGGTGCGAATATTGCCGTTTTTATCTTTTATCAAAGTTTTAAATTTATACGGGCCTGTGCCAATGGGCCTTTTGTTAAGCTCGGCCAAGCCGGCATTGGAACTGGGTATAGAAAGCCAAGCGTGTTCGGGAATAATGCCGAAAGTTAAGCTATTAATAAAATTGTTAACCGGTTCTTTTAAAATAAAGCGCAAGCTGTAATCGTTGATTTTTTCCACCTGCACGTTGCCCAGGGCGCTTTTAAGCTGTGATTGCCATTCCGGATCCTGAATACTGGTTACGGTAAACAAAACGTCATTGGCGGTTAAGGGCGCGCCATCGTGCCACAAAACATTTTGTTTTAGATTAAAGGTATAGATTTTTTTATCCGGGCTGATCTGGTGCGATTCGGCCAAATCATCCATTAACACGCCTTCATCGTTTATTTTAACCAAACCGCTAAAAATCAACTGGGTCAAATCGCGGTCCACATCGTTATACGAAGCGAGAATCGGATTGATGTACTGGGGCGTGCCTACCAAGCCCTCGGTATAACTGCCGCCGTTTTTAGGAATTACCACAGTGTGGCTGAAATAAAAATTAACGCCCAAGGCAATTAAGCAAACGCCGATAACTCCGCTAAGAGTTTTAATGATGATTTTTTCTTTGGGATTTAAAAATTGCGGCAAGGCCTTTAGCTGGGCCAAAGAAGGAATTTTCCTTTTGTTTAAATTAAAAAGAAGTTTCTGGTCAACTTTAAATGACAGCAGGGGATTATTGGTAATCAGGTTTTTTTTGGCTTGAGGCAAGAATTTTTCCAAGAAGCCCTCTTTAATTAACCTCAAGAGGAGTGAAATTTTTTTCACAATTTTATTTTAACTGGCCAACATCAATAGATTAAACTATTGAATAAAAATGCTGGTTATGGCGCTGGCCAGGAAGATTACGGCTAAGATGATAGTTGTAATAAAGATGATTTTTTCGGCGCCTCTTTTAGTCCGGTAAACCGAGCCTTCGCCCCCAAAAATACCGCCTAGACCTGCTCCGCGCTGTTGCAAAAGAATAAAAATAGCCAGTAAAACAGCGGATATAAGTTGAATAATTGTGATGAATTTTCCCATATTTCAATATAATAACAGATTGCCTAACCTTTGTCAATTATAAATAATAAAAACGCAAAGCTTAACTTGACTTTTAAGCCAAATTCTATAGAATTAGTTTGAATTAAACCGTACAAATTGGAGGAAAAGAAATGGGCAAAGCCCAAAAGTATGCCATTGCCAATCTGTCTATGGCCTTTGCCTCGGGCATTTGGCTGGCAATTTTCATCGTCTACCTGATTTGGATCGGTCAAGAGATTGACCCAGCCGTTCGATGGAATGCTCCCATGAGCATGATTGGCGGCACTTTGATCCTAATTGGGATCTTGCTCGGCGCTTGGTTGGGGGCATTGGCAGGTAAATCCGCCGACGATGCATCTTTCTATCAGAAAGATTTTCAGTCATTTGTAATTGTTTATGTGATTTCTTTGATCGGCTTGATTCCTCTTCTGGCTCTTCAGCAGACGGCATTGGTCGGAATAGCGTTAACTCTACAGTTAATGATGTTCACGGCCTTTCTTATCAAGGGTCTGCGGTTGCTGTTTGTGATCAAGGAAAACAACGGATGTTCCTGCACACTCAAATCCGTAGGACCGTAATCAGGTCCACCCCAAGTCCTTCTTTACAGAGGGACTTTTTTTATTCCAGATATTTTTTGGAGTGAAGTTTTCTATAATAAGTAATAGCAAATCTATGCGCCTCATCCCTAATTCTTTGTAACAACTGCAAACCAGAGGAAAATTTTGGCAGTTTGATCGGTATGGCTTCGTTGGGCAAATAAATTTCTTCTTCACGTTTGGCTAAAGAAACAATCGGCAGTTTAAAACCGGCTTTTTTAAGTTCACGTACAGCGGCATTAAGTTGGGTTGGCCCGCCATCAATTAAAATCAAATCAGGTTTTGGCCAATCATTATGTAATCTTCTTTTAATAACTTCGGCAATCATGGCCGGATCATTGGCGCCAATTACGGTTTTGATTTTAAAGCGGCGATAGCTAGAATTATCTGGTTCGCCATTGGTTAGCACCACCATGGAACCAACTGCCATTTGGCCACCGATGTTGGAAATGTCGTAGCATTCAATCCGCAAAGGGGTTTTGGGCAGTTTTAAAACTTTTTGTAGTTCTTTAAGGCCCAAATATTTTTTTTTAACTTTAGCGAGGTAACCCTCGTCCACTTCATTATTTTTAATCACTCGCTGTTTTTGATTGACGATTTCCAAATATTTTAATTGATCCCTAATTAAACCCGCGCGTTCAAAGTTTTTTTTCTTGGCTTGCGTGGCCATATTTTTTTGCAAAGCAATTTTGAATTCTGCATTTTTGCCTGCCAAAAATTTTTTAATCAAACCAATGTTTTTTTGCCATTCCTTTTTATCTGTTAGGGGTTGGTTTAAGTACCGGCCCAAGTGCAAACGGCTGGTGGTATTTTTAGCCAAATTAATCATTGGTCCGGATTCGGTATAGTAGGGGAAAATTCTTTTTAGCATTCTTAAAGTTTGCCGGATGGCTAAGGCCGAAGTATATGGTCCAAAAAATCGCCCTTGATTATCTTTTTTGGTTGTTTGATGATTTTCTTTTTTTCTAGTTAAAATCACTTGAGGAAAATCGGTTTTGGTAATCTGAGCGTACAGCCAACTTTTATCATCCTTCAAATCCACATTGTACGGCGGTTGGAATTTTTTGATTAAACTGCGTTCCAAGAGCAGGGCTTCGGTTTCATTATTTACTAAAGTGTATTCTACCTTGTTTATTTTTTGAACCATCTGCTGTTTAGCGGGCGAGAGTTCGGTTGTTTTAACAAAATATGATTTAACTCTATTTTTTAAATTTTTGGCTTTGCCAATATACAAAAGACGACCAGTTTTATCCAAAAAACGGTAAATACCCGGTTTTGTTGGCAAGTTGTTGAGTTTTAATAAAGTTGGCATATAAATGAATCCAAAAGTGGATAAAAATGGCTTAAATTAGCCCATTTTTAGTATAATGATTGACATAATTTAATATATATGCTATGATGGAAGGTCAATTTCGTTGACAAAAATTCAGCAATACAGCAAACCAGCAAGCAAGGGAGGCAGAAATGCCCAGCAAGGATCCAGTTCGAAAAGAAGTGGCAAAACGGTCTGCCGTTTATACTAAGGTGCCCGGTACCATCCTCATCAAGATCTATGGATTAGATCTTATTCCCGGTTTTCCGGAAATGGTGAGAGATGGTGCTCAGATCGAAGCAACTCACGCAGATGAGGCAAGAGCCCGTAACCTTGCCACCCACGTCTATCGGTCAAACAAGAACGATACAGGCCTGCGGATCATCAATCAGCAGAAGGGAGTTCGCTTCTACGAATTTTTGGGGCAACTCGCCGGTAAGGGTTGGGTAATAACTGGTTTCCACTATTATTGGGATAAGGGGAAATTCCCTGTCCATGTAGTGGAATATCGCATCAGTAACGTCTCGGTCGAAGTGCCGCCTGCAGTATGGGGTGTTCTGAGAAACTGCCAATTCGAGGTCACGGTGTGGGCTAATCTGAAATACCGAAAGACCGACGAACAGGAAAAAACCGGCAAACAGTACAGGTTGGACACAATCATTCTGGGGTCGCCGCATCGGTCCAACCAGTCGGCTCGACAGCTTTCGTTCGGAGGTAAGAAGGGACGCACCTATTGCCTCGTTGGTTAAACCCTCTCAAGCGGTTTGATCGACAAATCCCGGTAGCAGTGCTGTAGGTCATAACCTATAACGCTGCTACCGGTCTTTTTTTATTCAAATTTTAAACATCGGTTTTTTCTGCTTTGGAATACCATTCTTCTTTAAATATTTCTTTTAACTCATTTAAATTTCCTTGATTCATTAAGGCCTTGGCATCTATTTTTTCTCGCGTGACCCATAAAGGAATAGGTAGGCCTTCTTGCAAATTAAACAAATTGGCTAAAAAAGTAGTGGCGTAACAGCCGGGTGGCAAAGAAAAATTAATTATGGCGCCTTGTTTAAAAATCCGATAATCAACATTTTGCGGCTTAACTCTTCCGCTAATGGTTTGTTTTCTAAAACCAATAAATCTAAAAGGCAAAAGATGTTTTTTGTAATCCTTAACATCATCGGCTGTTAAATATTTTTGATAAGGTCGATCATCGTTTTTGTTGCCGTTTAAGGGTAGGGTAAAAATTTCGGTGGTACAGCCGTGGTTTTGGGAAAAATCCGACAAATGCTTGTTAAACAGCCAGCTGGTATAGGCATGAACCCAGATTCTGGTATGGTCGGGCACGGCATTAAGGGCGCCTTGGTAATCTTGAGGATTGGCTAAAAGATAATCAATGATTTTTAATTCAACATTAAAATAATATGGCAGATTTAAAAATAATTTTTTAATCTCGTTTAAATCAGGCCAGGCCTGCTCACCGGATTTTCTTAAGTTATTGGCATAAGGCAAATTAAAATTATTGGTTTGAAATAAAAAGGTGGTAATGGCCTGTTGGTATTGGCCTTTGGCCACTAGCTTGCCCAATAAATGGCCGTTTAATCTAGTGCCGCCAAAACGCTGGGATTGAAAGTAGTTTAAAAAACCATGGGTTTTTAAAATGTTAACACGGGCTTTAAGCCAAGAAGCATCGATTTCCTGTTCCGTCCTTATTGTTATAGTAAAGCAGTTGCCGTGCAAATTTCCGGGGGATAGGGTATTTTGGCCGTAATAAAAATCGGTTAAGCAAATATGGGGAATTTTTACGGCCTTAATTTCTTGGGGGGTAATTTTAAGTCCGGGAAAGGCAATCTGTTGAGCGGTTAAGGCATCAGAATCTTTTAAGCCGGCAAAACCGATTTTGGTTCGGTCAATTTTTAAGGCCTGGGAAATTTTTTCTATGGCATGATGCGTGGGGATGCCTATTTTTATCAAATGTGCGTAAAGAGTAGTATTGTGGGGGCTGTTTTTTTGATCAGGAAAATTATCATTAAATTCATTTATTTTTATTAGTTTATCTTCTTTGGTAATTTCTTCAACCAAAAAATCTTCGGGATAAAGCCGTAAATAGCCCAAGGGCCGGTTTTGGGGCAAATTATCAATGCCAATAATTTTAAAAATTTCCGCTTCCGTGCGCGAACGCTCAATTTTAAAAAGTTCGGGCTGAGTTTGCCTGACTTTGTCTGTTAAAATTTTTTGCTGAACAAACGCTTCTTGCAGATCCATAATGAGTAATGTTACTTATTTTAAGTATCCCGAATTTATGGGGGTTTGTCAATTTTTTATTATTGACAAAATAGTTGTAAAGGTGTAGCTTAAGTGAGTTTCGTGTAACCATTTTCTTTCACAATCAGAGGATACGATGATCGCATTCACTCCGCCAATTCAGGCGGCCTGGAATCTTTTCCAGTCAATAGCCGGCGAGATGCTCACAGTTGAACCGGCAAGGGTCGTTTACGGACAAGGAATCGTTTTTTGCAAGGGCGACTGGAGTCATTGCGATTTTCTTGATGCCAATGGAATCTTCGTGGCCACCGCCCACAAGTTTGGCGTTAACTTGGCAATTTTTGATGCCAACCCAATACTGGATGTGGACGGCTCTTTCGAGGCGTTGTGCTTTGCACTGCGCCTAACCGAAGAAGCACCGGACTGGTTGCTTAAGAGCAGGGCAGCAGATCTTCGTCTTAAAGTGGCCTGGACCATTCCTGTCACTCCAACAGCTTAAAAAGCTCCAACCCTTCCACGGACAGCCCTAACCAGCTGTCCTTTTTTATTAGTCACGGATTACGCAGATTTGACACAGATTTACTCAGATCTTATATCCGTGAAATCCGTCTAAATCTGCGCCATCTTTTTACATAATTGACCTTTTCGCAAAATGGGTGTACAATGGGTGCCAGCTTGTGCCTTAGTTACTAGTACCTAAACTATGTCTGCCAATAAAATCGTTATTAAAGGCGCCAGGGTCCACAACTTAAAAAATATTGATGTGGAAATCCCGCGCGATAAACTGGTAGTTATTACCGGCCTTTCTGGTTCCGGTAAATCTTCGCTTGCTTTTGATACCATTTACGCCGAAGGCCAGCGCCGGTATGTTGAGTCGTTATCCGCTTACGCTCGGCAGTTTTTGGGTTTAATGGATAAGCCGGATGTGGATCAAATTGACGGCTTGTCGCCGGCTATTTCTATTGACCAAAAATCAACTTCCCATAACCCTCGTTCCACCGTTGGTACGATTACCGAAATTTACGATTATTTAAGATTGCTTTATGCCCGAGCCGGGCATCCTCACTGCCCTAATTGCGGGCAAGAAATTTCTACCCAAACCATTGGCGCTATTGCCGAGAAAATTTTAAATTTGCCCGCCAATACCGAGGTCTGGCTGATTGCCCCGGTAATTAAAGATAAGAAGGGCGAGCACAAGCATGTTTTTAATGAATTCAAAAAAGCCGGCTATGCCCGCGTGCGCATTAACAATCAGATGTATTCATTGGTTGAAGCCATGGATTTGGATTTGGATAAACAAAAAAAACATACCATTGAAGTGGTGGTGGATCGTTTAACCGTTTCCAAGGACGATAAAAAGCGATTAATTGATTCATTGGAAATCGTGGCTGATTTGGGCGACGGGGTAGTGATTGTTCATTTGCCCGAACACTCCAAGGATTTGGTTTACAGCCAACATCTTTCGTGCCCTAAGTGCGGTCTTAATTTGCCAAAGATTGAACCTAGAAATTTTTCTTTCAATTCCCCCCATGGCGCCTGTCCGGAATGTTCGGGTCTGGGCACCAAGCTGGAAGTTGACCCTGATTTGGTTATTCCCAATAAAAAATTATCTTTGGCCGAAGGCGCTATTAGGCCGTGGTCCAGAACCGCTTCCAACCAATCGTGGTATTTTAAAATGCTGGAAAACGTGGCCAAAGCCCATAAATTTTCCACCCGCGTGCCGGTTAATAAGCTAACCAAAAAACAGTTGGAAATTGTTTTGGAAGGCACCGGTGATCGCAAGTACAACATGAATTTTAATACCGAAAAGTTTAGTGGTGATTTTAACAGCACTTACGAAGGCGTGATGCCTAATTTGGCCCGCAGGTACCGTGAAACCGAATCGGAATATATTAGAAGCGAAATTGAGCGCTATATGAGGGTTTACCAATGCCCGTTGTGCCATGGCAGGCGTTTGCGGCCGGAAGTGTTAAGCGTAACGGTCGGCGAAAAAAGCATTTTTGAGCTGACCAATATGACCATTACCCAGGCCAGTTATTATTTTGATCGGATAAATAATCCCAAGCATAAAGAAAGCATCAAATTTAATGCCCGTGAGACAAAAATTGCCGAACCGATTTTAAAAGAAATAAAATCCCGTTTGACTTTTTTGGAAGATGTTGGTTTATCGTATTTAACTTTGGATCGCCCGGCCACCACTTTATCGGGCGGCGAATCTCAGCGCATCCGTTTGGCCACTCAAATTGGCTCATCGCTGGTTGGGGTGTTGTATATTTTGGATGAACCATCCATTGGTTTGCACCAGCGTGATAATGATAAATTAATTAAGACCTTAAAAATTTTGCGTGATTTGGGTAATACCATAATCGTGGTGGAGCATGATGAAGATACGATTTTAGCTGCCGATTACGTGGTGGATATCGGGCCCGGTGCCGGCGAAAACGGCGGCAAGGTTGTGGCTGTAGGTACGCCCGAGCAAATCAAAAAAAACAAGCAGTCATTAACCGGCCGGTATTTAACGGGTGATATGCAGATTGAAATTCCCAAAAAACACCACAAAGGCAATGGCAAGCATTTGGAAATTATCGGCGCTTCTGAATTCAATTTAAAAAACATCAACGTTAAAATTCCGCTCGGCCAGTTTGTTTGTATTACCGGTGTTTCGGGTAGCGGCAAATCCACCTTAATGACCGAAATTTTAGCCAAGGCCTTGGGGCAGTATTTTTACCGCGCCAAGGATTTGCCGGGCAAACATAAAGAAATCAAGGGCCTGGAAAATTTGGATAAAGTTATTGATATTGATCAATCGCCGATCGGCCGAACTCCCAGATCCAACCCCGCCACTTACACCGGCGTGTTTACTTATATTAGGGATTTGTTTACCGAACTGCCTGAAGCCAAAATCCGCGGTTACAAAGCCGGCAGGTTTAGCTTTAACGTAGAAGGCGGGCGTTGCGAGGCCTGTGAAGGCGATGGCATGGTGCGAATTGAAATGAACTTTTTGCCCGATGTGTATATTGAATGCGATGAATGCCATGGCAAAAGATACAATCAGCAAACCATGGAAGTTCATTACAAAGGCAAAAATATTGCCGACGTGCTAGCCATGACCGTGGAAGAAGGTATGAGGTTTTTTACCAACGTGCCCAATATTTACCAAAAATTAAAAACATTGTTTGAAGTTGGTTTGGGTTATTTAAAATTAGGCCAATCCGCCACCACTTTATCCGGTGGTGAAGCCCAAAGAGTAAAGCTCGCTACCGAACTGGCGCGCCGTTCTACCGGCCGGACTTTGTATATTTTGGATGAGCCAACAACCGGTTTGCATTTTGACGATATCAATCGCTTGTTACAAGTATTAAACCGCTTGGTTGATAAAGGCAATACGGTTTTGATTATTGAACATCAGCTGGATGTTATCAAATGCGCCGATTGGGTGATAGATCTTGGGCCCGAGGGCGGGGATAAGGGGGGTTACATTGTGGCTCAAGGCACGCCCAAGGATTTAATCAAGGTTAAAGAGAGTTACACCGGTCAGTATCTTAAAAAGGTCTTTAAATAACCCGCCGATTCGGCGGGTTTTTTGTTTGGCTGATTTTTGTGTTAAAATAGCCGTATGTCCGAATTACAAAAATCAATCATCAAAACCCTTGTATATTTTGATATTTTTGATTATCCCTTAACTGTGATGGAAATTTATAAATGGTTGTATTTGCCAGCAGGTTCGGCAGGGCAAACTTACTCTTTAAGCGAAATTCAAACCGCACTATTAAGTTTGAACGATAACATAGCCACCAAAGACGGATTTTATTTTTTATCCGGACGTCAAGAATTAATTGCCAAAAGATTGTTTAAATACGGCTTGGCGGAGAATAAGTTTAAGCGGGCCATAAAATTTATAAAAATTTTGCGATTTATTCCTTTTATCAAAATGATCGCCGTTTGCAATTCTTTGGCTTACAGCAATTCCAATCAAACCGGCGATATTGATTTATTTATTATTACCCAAAATAACCGCTTGTGGCTAACTCGATTGTTAACGGTCGGTTTTTTAAAAATTTTGGGTGTTCGCCCCAAAGCAATTAGCAAGCAAGATACTATAGACGCTAATTTCTTTTTATCAGAAGACAGTTTAAGCATAGAAAATTTAAAAATTTCCCCTAATGATATTTATCTGGCGTACTGGATTGAACAGTTGGTGCCGATTTATAATCAAAATAAAGCTTATCAAAAATTTCAAACAGCCAATGATTGGATTAAAAAATCATTGCCCAACAGTTTTGGCTACAATGTTCATGATCGTAGGCAAGTTAAGATAAATTGGCTGGTTAATGTTGGCCAGCTTTTATTATCCGCGCTTTTGAGTTATAATTTTTTGGAAGAAAGGGCCAAAAAAATCCAGTTAAAAATCATGCCAACTGATTTAAAAAAGATGCTAAATATCGATACGCGGGTAATGGCAGGGCAAAATGTTTTAAAATTCCATCGAGAGGATAGAAGAGAGGAATATCAGTATAGGTTTGATAAAACAATTCAGTCTTTAATTAGTTGATCATTTGATTTTTGAAAAATTAAGTTTGTTGAACATCCGGTAAATCGTTATCAGTCTTACGTAGGAGGGATGATGTGGTGCTTTTTAAAAAAGCATTGTGCTGCGATATGCTTTGGTCTATTGGTTTTAGCTATATGGCTACCCATGTTGCTATCACTATGGACAAAAGGCACACTATCCAGCGTGTCGCTTGGTGTTTCTGAAACTTTCTTCAAAGTTTGGTTCTTATCCAGTCTCTTCTTTACGTCATTTGGTGCTTTGGGAGGAGTCTGGAAGTTCCAAAATTGGGTGGATGGTCTCGGTAAGGCCAAGAAGGTTTAACAACCAGTTGCATAACAATAGGGGATCTGATGAAACAAGTAATCAGATCCCCTACAAACTTAATTTTTTAAAATGAAATATTTAAATAACATTATTAATTGGGGCTTGTGTTTATTGGTTTTTTTATTGCCTTGGCAAACCAGGTGGATTTATCATGATAACTTGGTTAGGAATTTTGCGGTTGAATACGGGCGGTACAGTTTGTATGGTACCGAAATTTTGTTAATCTTCCTGTTGATTTTGGGCTTAATCAAGCGATTGTGTTGTCATCGCGAGCCGAGCAAAGCAAGACGTGGCGATCCTATTGTAATAACCATACTAGCTATCATAGCGTTTGCCGGACTATCAATCATCTGGTCTGTTGATAAAACCTTTGCCGCATATTCTTTATTAAAACTAATTGAAGGCGTTGGCTTGTTTTGGTTGGTTGCTTATAGTGTGTCGTCCGCTGCTCTGCCAACTCTTAAAAACTGGCTGATCGCCTCGGGTTTGGTTCAGGGTTTGTTTGCCATTTACCAATTTTTTACCCAATCCACCTTTGCCTTCAAATGGCTGGGCTTATCATTTATAGAAGCTCAAAATCCAGGTGCCTCGGTGGTGCAATTTGCCGATGAACGCTGGTTAAGGGCTTACGGTTCTTTGCCTCATCCTAATATTTTAGGCGGATTTTTAGTTATTATTTTGCTGTTGATTGTAATTTCGCTTTGGCAAATAAGAAAAAGGATTATTGTTGAAGAAAATTTTTCCAGAAGTTTGCTTTATCTTAATCTTTTTTATTGGCTTTCGGCTAGCGTAATATTTTTTGCTTTGATTTTAACTTTTTCCCGAGGGGCCTGGCTGGGTTTAGCAATTGGATTTATTTATCTGGCTGTTTACGCTTTTGTAAAAAAGTTAAAACAAGAAAAAATCGTTTGCCTTAAATTAGCTATTGTTTTTACGGCACTTTGGGGGGTATTTTTAATGGCCTTTCCTTATCAATTATTAACCACCCGTTTAAACACTGTCGAACGTTTGGAAAAATATTCCATTACTCAACGCTTAAGTTTACTTGCTCAAGCCAAAGGAATTTATAAAAATCATCCTGTTTTAGGAGTTGGTTTGGGTAATTATATGAAAGAGCTGCAAATAATAGAGCCAGATAAATTCGGTTTGTTTTACGAGCCGGTTCATAGTTGGTATTGGCTGGCGTTAACCGAACTGGGAGTATTGGGTTTTTTATTGTTTGCTTTTTTGCTCATCAATCTTTGGCGCAAAACAGATGTTATAAGTCGTGCGCTGATAATTTCAATGGGAGTTATGGGCTTATTTGATCATTATCTTTGGACTTTATCTTTTGGCCTTATGTTATGGTGGCTGGTGTGGGGATTGGCAATAAAGGATGGGAATAATGAATAAGGAATGAGGGTCAGTTTAGTATTGACAAAAAACTTTTAAGCGATTAAGATGTAAATATTATCAGGGTCATACTTTCGCTATATTAAGAGCGGAAGTTAATGATCCTGTTTTTATTTATGGAAAATTTAAAGAATAATTTTGCCTATATTGACGGCAATAATCTGCATCAAGGGGTTAAAGATCTTGGTTGGATTATTGATTATTTTCGCTTGCGCCGTTGGCTGACTGAAAAATACGGCGTCGTTAAGGCTTATATTTTTTTGGGGTACATGCAGGCCAATCAGCGTCTGTATCAAAAACTAAGGCGCGCCGGCTTTATTTTGATTTTTAAATCCTTAAGCTATCAAGCCAACGGCAAAGCCAAAGGTAATTGCGACGCGGAATTGGTTTTAAACGCTGTGATTGATTTTTATGAATATCAATATGATCAAGCCATTTTAGTGTCGGGCGACGGCGATTTTGCTTGTTTAGCATCATTTCTTTTAAACAGGAAAGTTCTTGGGAAGATTATCGCGCCCAATAGAAAGCAGTGTTCTTATCTTATAAGAAAGATTTATACTAAAAGTATTTATGATCGTCCGATTTTTCTTGATGATTTTAGATTCAGATTGGCCGTAAAAGAAAAAACGCCTGATACGGACGGAACCGTATAAGGAGTTTTTTCATAGTAACAATATTATATTACCACCTTGATTTTATTTGTAAATATTGACATAATCCATAAAATATGGTATCATAATGTATTAAATAATAGTTCTTTAAATTTTACCTAATATTAGCCATGGTTTTTAGTTTATTTATTAAAATAGGTTGAAAACCGTGGCTAAACAGTTGCGGAGAATAGGTCGCCAGTAATAATGGCGTGTCTGTAGAAACGGTCAAAATAAAAGGAAAGAAAATGACCGAACAACAGATTCCAAAATTCCTTGGTGTAATTATTGAACATCAGGCTGAGTTCAAAGAATGGTCTACTAATGATGCCCAATGGGCCATTCAAAATGCCAGGGAGGCGATTGCCTTGTGGACACAGGCGATTGCCAATCGGACGGCGGGGCAGGTAGTGGTAAAGGTTGACTGGTCTCTATCTTTGGAAGATGCCATCAAGGCCGGTGGCTACGGCAGCCAATGTATTGCCATAGGAGCCAAACTTCCGCCAAGCAGCTCGTCTGGTATTCAGTGGGTCGAGGTCGGACTGAATAAGCGTGAAAGTATCACAACCAATCAGGAGTGGCTGGATTACCTAAAAGGATTAGACGAGTCATTCATCCATCCGTTGGTTTTACTGGCGATCGGGGCAAAATTCTCCAACATGAAACGTCAGGCGCCGATGTTCACGATTTGGATTGATGACGGCCAACTTTGGTATCTCTATCTTAATCAGGACACCAAAGGGTGGCGAGTGGTAATGGGGCGTTATCTTGGTAGCGGTTGGGGTGGCCATTGTCTTGCCGCTTCCACTCGCAAGTAGGATTTTGGGAAATTTGGAATTTAGGATTCCGTTCAGTTGGAATCTAGAATTTTAAATCCTTAGATTCTTGTTTTTAACCGCTGAGCTGAAAATGTGTTCAATACACCTCTATTCAGTTCAGCGGTTTTCTTTCTATTGAATAGTATTTTTAAAAATGGCTGGGTTTACTATTTGAATCAATTTGCCTAGACGCAAGGCTGCAGAGCTTGACATCCTTTTTTTATTAGCGACGTAGAGCGAGCGCAGCTTGAAAGCTTAGCTTTCAAGCTGACGAGCCGAGGAGCTAATATAAGTTTAGTATTAAAAATATGATATCTAGTAGTATGATCAATATTTTGTTTACCTTATGTCTTGACATATTGTTTATATTTGATAGAATAGAGACATCAATGTTAGCACTCACGTAAATAGAGTGCTAAAACGTAAAATAATAAAACTAACCTGATTACAGCCATTAACAATGCTGTAGGGGCGCGATATTATCGCGCCCACGGTTAAATAATTATTAATTAATTTAAAGAAATATATGAAGTTAAAACCACTAGGCGATAATATAGTCGTCAAAGGCATTTCTAAAGAAGAAACAACCAAATCCGGCATTATTTTGCCCGAAACCATAGATAAAGAAAAACCGGAACAGGGCGAGGTTGTGGCTGTTGGGCCTGGCAAAATTTTGGATAACGGCAACCGCGCGAGCATGGAAGTTAAAGTTGGCGATAAAATAATTTTTAAAAAATATTCTCCCGATGATTTTAAAATCGACGGGCAGGAAGTTTTAATTTTATCCCAATCCGACGTGATTGCGATTTTAGAATAATCATTAATCATTATTTAAAAATATGTCTAAACAAATTTTATTCAACGAAGATGCCCGTCAGCGCGCCAAGCGCGGGGTAGATAAGCTGGCTGATGCCGTTAAAGTAACCTTGGGGCCCAAAGGCCGCAATGTGGTTTTGGATAAAGGTTACGGCTCGCCGGTAATTACCAAAGACGGCGTAACCGTCGCCAAGGAAATTGAACTGGAAGATAAGTTTGAAAACGTAGGCGCCGAAATTGTTAAAGAAGTGGCCTCCAGAACCAATGATGTTTCGGGCGATGGCACCACCACCGCCACTGTTTTGGCTCAAGCCATAATTGCCGAGGGTTTAAAAAACGTTACCGCCGGCTCCAACCCCTTGGGCATAAAGCGCGGAATTGAAAAAGGTGTGGAAGCGGTGGTTAATGAATTAAAGAAAATTTCCAAGCCAGTTTCTTCACAGGAAGAAGTGGCTCAAGTGGCGGCCATTAGTGCTAACGATATGGAAATCGGCAAGGTAATTGCCGAGGCCATGGAATCGGTGGGCAAAGATGGCGTGATTACGGTTGAGGAATCTCAAAGTTTCGGCATTCAAAAAGAAGTAGTGGAAGGCATGCAATTTGATAAGGGCTACATTTCACATTACATGGTAACCAATGCCGAGCGCATGGAAGCTGAATATGAAGACGCCCAGATTTTAATTACTGATCAAAAAATTTCTTCCATCCAATCGATTTTGCCTCTATTAGAAAAGTTAGCTCAAAGCGGTCGCAAGGATTTGGTAATTATTGCCGACGATGTAGATGGCGAGGCCTTAGCCACCCTGGTGGTAAATAAATTAAGAGGCACTTTTAACGCACTGGCTATTAAAGCCCCGGGTTTTGGCGATAGGCGTAAAGAAATGCTGGCTGATTTGGCTGTTTTAACCGGCGGTCGGGTGATTTCGGAAGAAGTTGGGTTAAAGCTAGAAACAACTGAATTAGAATCCCTTGGCCAGGCCCGCAAAATTAAGGCCACCAAGGAAAATACTACAATTATTGAAGGCAAGGGCGAGGCCAAAGAAGTTAAAGATAGAGTAGCCCAAATTAGAAAGCAATTGGATCAAGCCGAAAATGATTTTGATAAAGAGAAATTACAAGAACGCTTGGCTAAACTTTCGGGAGGAGTGGCCGTGATTAAAGTCGGCGCGGCTACCGAAGTGGAAATGAAAGAAAAAAAGCATCGCGTAGAAGACGCCCTAGCCGCTACTAAAGCCGCTGTGGAAGAGGGTATTGTGGTTGGCGGAGGCGTGGCTTTGTTAAGAGCTTTACATGTTTTAGATGACTTAAAAGCCGAAGGCGAAGAAAAAATTGGATTGGATATTTTAAGGCGCGCTTTGGAAGCTCCCATCAGGCAAATTGCCCAAAACGCCGGTAAAGACGGTTCGGTAGTGGCCGAAACTGTAAAAAACCATGAAGGCAACTGGGGTTATAACGCGGCCGATGACAAATATGAAGATTTGGTTAAAGCCGGTATTGTAGACCCAACCAAGGTAGCCAGAACGGCTTTGCAAAATGCCGCTTCGGCTGCTGCCATGTTTTTAACCACCGAAGCCATAATTACCGATAAGCCGGAAAAGAAAGAACAGGGTCCAAATATGGGCATGCCCGGAGGTATGGGCATGGGCGGTATGGACATGGGTTATTAATCACGGATTACACAGATTTTTAGAGATTCCACGGATGGCATTATCCGTGGAATTTTTTTTAATCCGTGTCATCAGTTGTGTTTGAAAAAAACCTATATTTTTGTTATAGTATAGGGGATGGATCAACCAACCCACAAAAGAGAAATCAAATATTCTTCGGATGACGGCCACCCCTGGGAAGCTGATAGCCATGCGCCTCTTCAGCCAAACACGCCCGCTGTTGCCAAGGGTGGGGCGAATAATTGGGGCGAGTTTGTTTACAGCCGAAGCTTGGCTTGGTACAAGGAAGTGGCGGCTTGGCCGATGTTCATTTTATTATTATTGGAAATCGCTTTAAGGGTTATTCAAACAAAATATTTTCCTTTAGCGGAACCGTTGCTTTTTAATCAACTGATTAATATTACCCGGGTCATAATTTTTGCTTATTTGTCATATTCGGCCTTAAAAAATTATTCTGCCACCAAACAGCAAACTTTGGTTGCATCTGTTTTGGGCGGTTTGGTTGCCGGAGTGATTTTGGCGGTTTTTCAATTGATTTGGTATTTTGAACTTTGGGCATTTTTTAATTTAATCGGCCAGCCATTGTTGCTGGCGGCCGAGGGTTTAATGATCAGTTGGTTTTTTACTGCTTTGTTTTTTAGAAAAATTATAAAATAAATTTAATTATATGCCGAATAATCAAATATCCCCCGACAGAGATATCGAGGACAATAAAATTTTAGCCGCTATCGGTTATGTTTGGATTTTATGCTTGGTGCCCTTATTCCTCAAAAGGAATTCTCAGTTTACCCAGTTTCATGCCAAACAGGGTTTAATGCTGTTTGTAGCCGAAGTGGTTGGTTGGCTGATTTTTTGGATTCCTTTGATTGGTTGGTTTTTATGGTTGTTGGTAATTATTATGGCCGTGATGGGTATAATGAGCGCTCTGCAGGGCCGTTACTGGGAAATGCCGGTTTTAGGCAAATACGCCCGGAGAATTAATTTATAGACATGTATCACAAAACATGTAGCAGGTCACAATTTGTTATGCTATATGATGCGTGCTACATGTTACATGATTTATGAAACGAACAAAAATCGTCGCTACTATCGGACCGGCTTGCGACAGCCCTAAAATTTTAACTCAAATGATTAAGGCGGGCATGAATGTCGCCCGTTTTAATTTTTCCCACGGCACCCAAGCCAGCAATAAAAAAGCGGTGGATGCCTTGCGAGCAGTAGCTAAAAAATTACAACAGCCCATTGCCATTATTCAGGATTTGCAGGGCCCGCGGATAAGGGTGGGAGAAATAAATAAAAAAGGCGTGGAATTGTTTAAAAACGAAACCATTACTTTGGTTGAGGATGCCTTAAAGAGCCAAAAAAAAATTAGTGGCAAAGTTTTGCCCATTCAATTTGTTAAGCTTTCTCGAGTGGTTAAAACCAACAGCCAGGTTTTGCTTTTGGACGGTTTGGTGGAACTTAAAGTAACCGAAGTTTTTAACGGTTTTGTTAAAGCCAAAGTTATTAAAGCCGGCACTATTTATTCGTACAAAGGGGTTAACATTCCCGGAGCCAATCTGGGTTTGCCGGTTATTACCAAAAAAGATATTGAAGATTTAAAATTCGGCCTTGGCCTGGGCGTTGATTTTGTGGCGCAATCGTTTGTGGGCTCGGGCGCGGATTTGATCAAATTAAAAAAACTGATTAAAAAATTTCAACCTCGTTCCAAAGTTATGGTTATGGCCAAGGTAGAAAGGGGAGAGGCCGTTAAAAATATTAAATCAATTATTAAAGAAGCCGATGCCGTCATGGTGGCCAGGGGCGATTTGGGCATAGAGCTTTCTCCGGTTAAAGTGCCGATTATCCAAAAAGAAATAGTTAAAATGTGCTTAACCGAAGGTAAGCCCGTAATTGTGGCCACACAAATGCTGGATTCCATGATTAAGTATCCGCGCCCCACCAGAGCCGAAGTATCAGATGTGGCTAACGCGGTAATTGATCATGCCGATGCTGTAATGCTTTCGGGCGAAACAGCTTTTGGCTCATATCCTGTTGAATCGGTAATTATGATGAGCCAAATAATCCAGGAAACCGAGGCCTCCATTTATGATGATATGGCACCCGGTTATTTTGCGGAAAAGCATTTTACCGTAACCAAAGCCATTTCGGAATCGGTTTTTAAACTGGTGCAGGAAGTTAAAGCCAAGGCCATTGTGGCGGCCACCGATTCGGGTTATACCGCCCGCATGATTGCTCGCTTTAGGCCGGAAACGAAAATTATTGTTTTAGTCAATCAAGATGAGGTTTGGCGCCAATTGGCTTTATCGTGGGGCATTTATCCCAGCCAAATGCCGGTTTGCCGCACTATGGATGAGCTGATTGATAAATCCGTCAAATTGGTTAAACAGCAAAAACTGGTTAAAAAAGGCGACCAAATTGTGATTGTCACGGGCCAGCCGGTAGCCAGATCGCATAATATGAATCTGGTTAAAGTTCAAACAATTTAAATTTACGGGTATACTTGACAAAGTATCGGTTTTACAGTACACTTGCAGGGTGCTTTTTTAAATAGATTCAGTTTTTGTGACGCGGGGTAGAGCAGTTGGCAGCTCGGCAGGCCCATAACCTGCAGGTCGCGGGTTCGAGTCCCGCCCCCGCAACCAAAAATTTAAAAAAAGATTAATTAATTTGGCGGCGTAGCTCAGTGGTAGAGCAGCAGACTCATAAGCTGTTGGTCGGTGGTTCAAGTCCACCCGCCGCCACCAAGCTATAGACAAAAATAAATAAATCCATTAGAATCACTTTTGAATAGTGATTTTTTGATTAACGGGCGCCCGTAGCTCAGTGGATAGAGCGCATGGTTGCGGTCCATGAGGTCGCAGGTTCGACTCTTGCCGGGCGCACCAAGTTATTTATTTAAAAATCCCTCAAGCATTTTGTTTGAGGGATTTTTGCTTATTATGTATTAAAGTTAGAGCTTGAATAATTTTCTAAAGGCCTCGGAAGCCGGCTCTTCTTCTTTTTCCAGATTTTCATCCAAATACTGTTTAAGCAAGTCTCGCACTTTAAGGGGATTTTGGTCTTCTAGCGGAATGATAATCCGAGGTTTAAGCAGTGATTTAAATTCAAAATAAAGGTTTTTTATCTGCGGGGGCTTGTAAATAATGTAAAAATCCTTAATCAAATCAAAAGGATAAAAATCATCATCAACTTGAATCCCGTTTTGGGTTATAAAAAAGCTAACTTCATTGGGCTCATGCTTGGTGCGCATTAAAACAATGATGGAACCAATGATAACAATCACGGCAAAAAGGAAATTGACGGTTACTAACGAGTAAATCAATAATAAAATGATGACGACAAAAAACCAAAAATACCAGGCCTTGCCTCGTTCGGGTTTTAGATATTCGGCAAAACTCCAATTTAATAAAACTTTTCCATTTTTTTCAGGCATATCGTTATTATAGGGCAAATTGGGATTATTGACAAATTGCCCAACAACCATTATATTAGACAGGTGCTTTTTAATTTGAAGGCAAATTTTAAGGAGGAGAGGTGGCTGAGTGGCCGAAAGCGGCGGTTTGCTAAACCGTTATATGAGTTTTTAGCTCGTATCCAGGGTTCGAATCCCTGCCTCTCCGCCAGTTAAGGAGGCGTGCCAGAGCGGTTTAATGGGACAGTCTTGAAAACTGTTAGGCCTCTTAAAGGGTCTCAGAGGTTCGAATCCTCTCGCCTCCGCCATTTTAGATTAGTTAGACGCCGGTCATTAAGATGTTTTTAAAACATCTTTTTTGTTTGAGTAATTAAGGTATTTTTGTTATACTGAATTTCCAATCATTAACCAATAAATTATATGAAATATGAACTTCCCAAGTTAAATTACGCTTACAACGCTCTGGAGCCGTATATTGATGCCGTTACCATGGAAATCCATTACACCAAGCATCACCAGGCCTATTGCGATAAGATGAACGGGGTGTTGGAAAAATATCCTAATCTAACCGAGAGTCCGGAAGAATTAATGAAGCAGTTGGATAGTTTAGAAATGGATGAGACGGATAAAAAAGTTTTTAAAAATAATGGTGGCGGTTACATTAACCATGCTTTATTTTGGCAAATAATGGATCCGGCAAATACCAAGGACGAAAAATTGGTTGAAGAAATTATCACCACTTTTGGTTCAGTAGAAGCATTTAAAGAAAAATTTAATGCAACAGCCATGGGCCAGTTTGGTTCTGGTTGGGCCTGGCTGGTTAGAAACACAGACGGTCAGTTGGAAGTTTATGCTACCTCTAATCAAGATTCGCCATTAAGTAAAGGACATGCGCCTATTTTGTGCTTGGATGTTTGGGAACATGCCTATTATCTTAAATATCAAAATCGTCGGGCGGAATACGTAGAAAAATGGTGGCAGGTAGTGAAGATGATTTAAGAAATTTTGTAAATCTCTCGACTTCGCTCGAGGCCTGTTGGAAAAAAGAAGGCGTTCAAGATCAATTGGCGCCTTTTTGTTTTAATCTTTGGCAATAGTTAAGCCCCAAACCTCAAGTGCGCCGTTTTCTTTGAGTATTTTGGCAATTTCTTCCATGGTGGATCCGGTGGTAACCACATCATCAATTAAAATTATAATGCAATTTTGAATTGTTGAAGCATCAAGTATTTGAAAAGCATTGGCAATATTGTTTGTTCTTTGTTTTTTATTTAAGCCAACCTGATGGGGCGTATTTTTAGAGCGGATTACAATATTGGTTAATAGGGGATAGTTAAAACGCTCGGCAAAAATTTTGGCTATTAATTCAGCTTGGTTAAAGCCTCGTTCCAATAGGCGTTTTTTATTCAGAGGCACTGGGATTATTAGCGTATTAGCAATGTGTAGAGACGCACAATTGTGCGTCTGTACTGCTTTATAATTTTCCCAAAATCCGGCCAAAATTTTTGCCAAAGAAATTGCCAGTTCTTGGATAAACCGGAATTTAAAATTATGGATAGTTTTTTGCAATAATTTTTGATGATAATCGGCAGCGTAAATAATACCGTTTAAATGGTTTAACGGATGTTCAAAAGTTGGCGGCTGGTCATAAATTTTAATTTTAGCCAAACAATCAGTGCAAAGATAAGTATCTTCTTCATTACAGCCCAAACATTCTACTGGGAAAATCAGGGCTAAAATAAAATTGAATATTTTTTGAATAACGTTTTTCATATTTGTCATTGTGAGGAAATAAAAACAGGGCCAAATCCTCCGAAGCTTTAGCGGAGGAGGATGACCCTGTTAATAAAATTTTTAAAATTAATTACTTCTCAAAAACAATTTTATCTTTGGCCAGTTTAACCGAAATGGTATCATTGGCTAAAAATTTTCCGCTTAGCATTTCGCCGGCCAGCGGATTTTCTATTAAATCCTGGATTAACCGCCTAATGCCTCTGGCACCTTGGGCAGGAGAATAACCTTGTTCCGCCAGTTTTTTAATAACCGATGATCCCACCTTAAGTTGGAACTTTTGTGTAGACATTCTTTGAGCTAAATCAGCTAACTGTAATTTGGCAATGGATACGGCAGCTTGGGGCGAGAGCGGTTTAAATATAACCACTTTATCAATTCTGTTTAAAAACTCCGGCCTAAAGGTATCTTTTAATCCTTCTTGGATTTTTTCTTCCAGCAAACTGTATTCTTCTTCCAATTTTTCCTGTTCATTTTTATCATCGGCCTTAAAGCCAAGTGAGCTTAAGCGGTTAAATTCTGAAAGGCCGATATTGGAAGTCATGATAATTATGGTATTTTTAAAATTGATTTTTTTACCCACGGCATCGGTTAAGTGACCGTCTTCCAAAATAGAGAGCAGTAAATTAAACACATCAGGATGCGCTTTTTCAATTTCATCAAACAGTACAACGCTATATGGGCGTCTTTTAACGGCATCGGATAATTTGCCTTGTTCTTTGTAGCCAACATAACCGGCCGGGGCGCCAATCAGCTTGGAAATATTAAAGGGTTCGCTAAACTCCGACATATCAATTCTGATAAGCGCGTTTTCATCTTCAAAAATTTCTCGGGCCAGCACTTTGGCGGTTTCGGTTTTGCCAACGCCGGAAGGACCTAAAAAGATAAAAGAGGCAATAGGTTTATTGGGGTTAGCCAAACCTGCTCTGGTGCGCCTGATTGATTCGGCCAGTTCAATAATAGCTCCGTTTTGCCCAATAATGAATTTTTTTAATTTATCTTCAAGATGCATCAGTTTTTGTTTTTCTTCCACAATTAAATCGTTAAGCGGAATTTTGGTAATGCGTGAAAGAACAGCGGCAATATCGGCCCTGGTAATGGTACCTAAAATTTTCTTTTTTTCTTTAAGCGATAATTGCTTGAGATCGTCCAGTTTAATTAAAATATCATCTTCTTGGCGCTTGAATTTTAAGGCCTCATCGAATTTTTCTTCTACAATATTTTTTTCCTTGGCTTTTTGTAAAACGCGCAATTCTTCTTCCAGTTTTTTAATAACTTTAATTAAGCCGTCTTTGGTAGTTTCCACTTTTATTTTAGCGGCGGCTTCGTCTAGCAGATCTATAGCTTTATCGGGCAAAAATTTATCAGGCAAATAGCGGCTGGAAAGTTCCACCGCCGCCGCAATGGCTTCGTCGGAAATTTTTACCTGATGATAGGTTTCATAATTTTTTTTAATACCCTGCAAAATTTCTTTAGTTTCTTCGATACTGGATTCGTTGATGATAATGGGCTGAAAGCGCCTTTCAAAAGCCGGATCGGATTCAATGTGTTTTTTGTATTCATCCAAAGTGGTGGCGCCAATTAAACGCAAATTGCCTCTGGCCAGTTCGGGCTTTAGCAAGTTGGCGGCATCAAGCGAGCCGGCGGAAGAACCCGCGCCTATAAGCGAGTGAACTTCATCAATAAATAAGATGATGTTAGGATCGTTTTTTACTTCGGTAATAATATCTTTAAGGCGAGCTTCAAATTCGCCTCTGTACATGGTGCCGGCTAAGGTAGCGCCCAAATCCAAATTTAAAATCCGCTTGCCAATTAAAACATCTGGCACTTTACCTTGCACGATTCTTTTAGCCAACCCTTCCACAATAGCGGTTTTGCCGGTACCCGGTTCGCCCAGCAAAACAGGATTGTTTTTTGTTCTGCGGGATAAAATTTGAATTAAACGATCTATTTCTGATTCCCGGCCAATGACCGGATCAATGTTGGCGCTTATACTTTCTTCGGTTAAATCAACGGCAAAGGCGGCTAAAGCGGAATCGTTTTTTTGGTTAAAGTTTTCGGTTAACACTTTTTCTAAAGCCGGATCATCGGGCAGTTCGCCGCTGCCATTGGCTAAATCACCAAACTTGGAAGTGCTTTGTAAAATGGTTTTAAGATGGTTTTGTAAACCGCTTAAATTTATCCTTTCATCTTTTAAATAATTCAACAATAATTCATCATCCACCGTAATCAAGCTGTACAGCAAATGTTCGGTGCCGATATATTTGTGAGTGTGTTGGAAAGCGAGTTTAACTGATCTTTCCAAAACTTTTTGCGAAGTGGGCGATAAAGCGGGTAGGGCCTTGGTGGTAGTTTGCGATCTGGTTTGGTGATTATTAAGAATTTGTAAAACAACCCTAACCCGATCGGGCGTGAGTTGATTTTTATATAATATGGAAGCGCCCAGCGAGCCGCGTTCGTTGGATAGGCAATATAAAAGATGCAACGGTTCAATGGTTTGATGATGCAAAGAAGCCGCCACATCTTGGGCTAAAGTTAGCACCCTTTTGTAGTGGCCGGTAAATTTATTGAAAATGTCGGAATCATTATTCATAGGGATTGTATTGTATGATGTTTTGATCTTTTGGTCAATATCACAACAGGCCTTGCTTAAACGGTCATTGCGAGGAGCAAGATCCCTCGGCTATCGCCTCGGGACAGGCTCCGCAATCCCGATGTTTATACCAAGTACAACGAGATTGCCACGCCCCGACGCCTGCGACGGGGCTCGCAATGACTGATGAAGGGCAAGGCCTGTTACATGTTTCTTAATTTGGCAATCCGATCATCCAGTGGCGGATGGGTCGAAAAAAGACCAGTCACTTTTTTACCAACTCCTTCAAAAGGATTGGCAATATACAAATGGGCCGTGGCATGATTGGCTGTTTTGGAGGGTTGATTGGAGTTTTTAATTTTTTCTAAAGCGCGGGCTAAACCTTCGGGGTAGCGAGTTAAAAGAGCGCCCGAGGCATCGGCTAAGTATTCCCGTTTGCGAGAAACGGCCAGTTGAATTAGGGTGGCAAAAACAGGGGAGAGGATGGCTAAAACCAAGCCAACAATCATTAATATGGCTCCCAACTGACCGCTTTCGCGGTTATCTCTGCGGCCGCCAAACAAGAACTGCGTTCGCAAAAAGAAATCAGCCATTAAGGTAACTACCCCAACGCAGATAATCACAATGGTCATAACCCTGATGTCGTAATTTTTAATATGAGAAAGTTCGTGGGCAATAACGCCTTCCAATTCTTCATTTTCCAATTTTTCAATCGCGCCTGCGCTAATCGCAATGGAGGCGGTTTCGGGCTTGCGGCCGCAGGCAAAAGCATTAATGTTTTGATCGGGCAAGATATAAATTTTGGGCGCAACCAACCCGCTTGCCAAACAAAGATTTTCTACCATCCTATAAACATAGGAATTATCTTCTTTATTAATGGCTCTAGCTTTGCTCATGGCTAAAGCGATTTTATCGCCTTTAAAATAGCCCACCAGATTCATAACTACCGCAATAACCATAGCAATGGCTATGCCGCCATAACCAATTCCTTGGCTTTCGCCAAAAACCCAACCCAAAAGCACAATGACTATCATAAAGATAGTCATTAGAACCCAGGTTTTGCGTTTATTAGAAGTGATTTGATTATACATAAAAGCTCATGCGGGCAAGTAAAATTTTTTTGTCCTCGTCTCCCTCCCTCAACTCGCCTTGGACCGAAAAAAATTTTCTTGCCCTTCTTCGCTAATGTTAAAACTTTACTTTAACATTTTCTCTCTCCGTTTCATTTTCTATTTCAAAAAATTCCCGGGCCTTAAAGTTCATCATGTTGGCTAGTAAGTTATTAGGGAAAACCTGAAGTTTGGTGTTAAAGTCGCGCACATTGCCATTGTAAAATCTGCGGGAGGCCTGAATTTTATTTTCGGTATCGGAAAGTTCATCCTGTAATTTGGCAAAATTTTCCGAGGCGCGCAGCTGCGGATAATTTTCCGCTACGGCAAACAATGATTTTAAAGTTGAGGAGAGCATATTTTCAGCCTCGCCTTTGGCTTCGGGGGACTGGGCATTCATAGCCGTGCTCCTGGCTTTAGTTACATTTTCCAACAAGTCCTTTTCGTGGGAGGCGTAGCCCTTAACCGTTTCCAACAAATTGGGGATCAGATCGTATCTTCTTTTTAATTGCACATCAATATCGCTCCAGGCCTCATCGGTCCTATTTTTTAGAGTAATTAAGCCGTTGTAAACCGCAATTAGCCAAAAAACAATAATGGCCGCAACGGCAATGATAATCCAAAGAATATCAGACATATTTTTTTAAGTTATTATTTAATAATTTTAGGAATTTCCGGAAAAGCATTATTAGTCAGGTTGGCGCCTGCTTCTGCACCTGCCGGAATTTGGGGAAGTTGATTATTTTGCTCAAAATTCTGCTTTTGCTGATTTTGCAAAGAAAATTCTTGAATGGCTTTTTTTTGCCCGATTTCCAAACCGCTAAAATAACCAATCAGCCAAATAGCCAGCAAGAGAATTATTAAGCCGATAACTTTAATTAACAGATTTTTTTGGATTGTTGACATAAATAGTTGTTTTTAATTCTAATTTATTATACAATTAAGGTGGTTAAAAGTCAAAACTTAAAATTTAAAGCTTAAAACTTAAAGTTAATAAATTTTAATTTTTAACTTTTAATAAAAACTATGAAAAATCTAACAATAGCGTTATTTTTGGTTCTCTCTCTTTTAATAAATATATCTTTGGCTAACGCCGATGTTTGGCAGGCCCCGCCGGCTAATCCGCCTAATGGCAATACTTCTATGCCCGTGGATGTTAGCGCTTCTAACCAAACAAAAGCAGGGAGTATAAATGTTACAGGCGGTTTAAGTGTTGGTCCGGCTGATCCGGCCGCTAAATTTTTTACTGTAGCTAGTAATGGCGCCTTAACTTTGCAAGCAACTGCAAGTTTTAACTCTTTGGCTACTTTTACTACGGGTGTTGATGTTACCAACGCCGGAACAGCTGTGGCTGTTTATGGCCATGGAGCAGGTGATGGAGTTTTTGGCTTAACTACTGCCGGGGCTATTGGCGGTTATGCCGCTGTTCATGGACAAGCAATTAATGGAGCTTGGGCCGGTTATTTTGTAGGACCGTTTGGTGTAACCGGTAATACCGGTTTAACCGGAAATTTAAATATTAGCGGAGTAATAACCATAGCCGGCGGTACTCCGGCGGCTGGCCAGGTTTTAACTTCCGATGCCAATGGCTTAGCTAGCTGGGAACCACCGGCGGGTGGAAGTACGCCGGGTGGAGCCGATACCCAGGTGCAATTTAACAATGCCGGTTCTTTTAGCGGTGATGCCGGGTTAACTTTCTATCGTAATTGGAATAATACTAATACAACTTTACTTAATATTAGCGCCCCCAATCCTTATAGCGGAGAAGTTCGTATCAATAGATCGCCTGATACGGTATCTGAGGGATTATCTTTATACACGGTGGAAAATATTTCTTGGTTTGCCGGCATTCCTTACAATAGCGGAAATAGTGAATCTGGTTTTAGCATTGGCCAAAGCAAAAATAAATCAAGCGCACAAATATATATTGATCCGGGTGTCGGTGTTGGCATTGGCAAGGATAATCCCAGTGTTAAATTAGATATTAATGGCATGGTTATGGCTGGTTCGGTAGTAAATGTCACAGCAGGCCAGAATTTGTTTTATGGCAATATGACCAATGCTTCGGTCGGCAATTTATTATTATTGCAAAGAAACAGCACTGATAAGTTTAAGGTTGATAGGGAAGGTAATGTTACCCTAGGTGCCGATCAATTCGGTCAACAATCTTATATTAAAGGTTTTTATGTGCCATCTGATTATGATGGTTCCAATGGTTGTACCGACGGTCAGGTGTTAAAACTTTTTGACGATGGAAATAACATTTTTTCTTGGATTTGTGCGGCTGATGATAATGGCGGACTTGCTAATAATGCCGTTACTAACCCTAAAATGGCGGATAATGCGATTGGCTCAGTTGAAATAATTGATGGTTCAATTATGTCAGCTGATATTAATGGTTCAGCCGGCATTACCGGCGCTCAATTAGCCAGTGATTTAAGCATCGGCGGCCATATTTTACTACCCGCAGCTAATACGCCAACCACGCCGGCCTATAGCTTTACAGGTGACACCAATACAGGTATTTATTCCAGTGCTGATGGTAATATTAATTTTGCGGTTAATAACGTCTTACGATCAACAATTAATAGCACCTATATTCTTTCTGTTGGCGATATTATAGCTCAAGGTAGTGATTTTTATGATGATAGCGGTGATGTTCATCTAAACGGTGAAGATAACGTTTATATTAAAATGGATTATAATAATAATGACGCTGATACTAGAAATATTATTTTTGGCAAAAATACCGCTTTAGGCACGGCGCCTGCTGGAGCTAATGAGCTTATGAGGTTAACAGAAACTGGTAATTTGGGTATTAATACCGTTGGTCCAGATAGAAAATTAGATGTTCTTGATGCTTCTAATCCTCAATTACGCCTTACTCAAGCAGACGGAACGGTCTATTCGGATTTTCAAATGGATAGCAATGGAGATTTATTGATTAATGTCGATGGAGCCAGTAATCAATTGATTTTGGATAATGGTGGGAATGTGGGTATTGGCGCTGTTTCTCCAGCGGAAAAATTTGAGGTTAGGGATGATACTGGCGGAACGGCTAGAATACGTATTGCTGATACAGCGCAAAATCCTGAGTTGCAACTAAAATATGGCGCGGGTGCGACAGAGCATTGGGGTATGTATGTTAATCAGGCAGATGATGTTTTAAAATTTTGGCGAGGAGCTGATGTCTTAAGTATAAATTCAAATGGTGACGCTACTACCACCGGTAATCTTACCGTTGGTGGAAATGAAATAAAAAATTCCACTGGCGTTTCTTCAATTCAATTTGAAAACGGCAATGTTATTATCCGCTTAGGGCAATAATTTGCAGCAAGCGAACAAATTATACAGAGTATAAGACAAAATATAATTTATGTTATTACAGAAGTTAAAAATCAACCAGACAAATAAGTTTTATTTTATTTTGTTTTTTTGGGCGATTTTATTGATAGGTGGGGCAATTTTTTTCTGGCCTCAAATTTATAAAAAAAATATTATTCAAACTTTAAGGATTGAAAAAGTATATGGCGCCGATCGAGGTGACGGCATGCCTTCCGGTACGGCCTGTTCGCTTAACCAGCAATGTCCTCAAAATCAACAATGTTATATGATGGAGCCGGTTTTTTGCAATAACAGCGACCAGTGCAGTAATTGCGATTTAGGTTATGGTTTTTGGTGTGGAAATTGGCAAGGTGAACAAGCTTCGGGCTTTTGTTACGCTCAAACTGCCACCTATCCTTATTTTGCAAGTTGCGGTTCCTGCGGATTGGCTCCTGCGGGTGGCGGAAACCCCGAAGATCGAGCTCATGATTGTTTTACCCAAAATCAAAATATCATAGAAAATCCAAGCTATAAATTTGTTATTTATAACCCCGCTGGTGCAGAAAAGGCCTATATTACTGCAGAAGGTTATTTATTTATGACTGGAAATGGTGTTGCGGGAAATGGATCAGTGGAATATGTTGCCGAGTACCTTCCTGAATATATAGAATCACCAACTTGGTACTGTGATTCACCGGCCGGAGTTTTTAGAATTAATGACAGTCAAGGTGTTCCTGTTGCCGCTTTTGTTGCCTGTGACCCCGATGGAGACCTAACGTTGTTTTTATCTCAAAAATTTGATCAAAATAATAATTTTGAAGAATTTGCCCAAGGCGATTATAACGATAACGGCAGCGGCAATTTGGTTATTAAAAACGGCCCTTTAAGCGATTTAACTTCAGCTTGGTTTAGCGCCGACGGGGTTTTGCATTTAAAGGCCTGCTATGCTCATCCTTAAAAAATTAAATTTTTATTTGATCGCAGTAATTTTAGTTTTTGCCGCTTTTTTTATTTGGCAGAATTTTATTTTTGCTGCCGTTACCCCGCCAAGCGTTATTTTATCCGGCGATGACATTTTGCAGGATGGGGGAACCAATGATTCGTACGATGCTTTGTTGGTTTTAGATGCCACGACCGGCCAGGCCAATCCTACGGCTTGGGAATTGGAATATTCCAATGATGCCGGACAAAGCTGGAACGCCATTACTGCCAACTACACCATTATTGCTAATAATCATCGGATTTATTATTGGTCTACTTCCAAAATTTATGCCCCAACTTTATTAATCAGAGTAAGGATGCAAGAAGGGGGAGTGTGGAGCGATTATTGGCAAGGTTCAACAGGCCTTTCGCACCGAGTTACTAATCATGGCGCCCACTATTTTGTGGAAAGTTTTAATGATGCTACTTTTCAAGGAGCAACTACCAGAATTAATTGGGATATTGCCGAGGCCTTAGTGGAATTAGGGCCTAACCCGCCTAACTACCATCCAAACGGCACAGTCCAGTCCACTAATTTATTAAACCGTGTTGGTAATGGTAATGTTTTATCTGTTGCTTTCCAGCCGGTTCAATGGCCTTTTGGCAAAACCTTGGAATATCAAATTTCCAATAACGGCAACGATTGGTACGGCGATACCAGTGGCACGCCTAAACCCAATACTTGGTTTAGTTTTCCTTTACAAATTTTGCCGGATGCAATAACGGTACCTTTTAATGGTCCGGCTGGCACAGGGCTGTATTTTAAAGTTCACATGCAAACCAATCAAACTTCCGTTACTCCGCAATTATTTCAATTGCGTTTTACCTGGCAGGAAAACAGCGCTCCTCAAGCGTGTTTTATTGTTAGCCCGACCCAATCGCTTAACCCCGCTCAAGTTTACAGTTACAACGCCAACTGTTCTTCGGATTATGAAGACAGTTTGGCGAATTTGGATTTTAGATGGGACTGGGAAAATGATGGCGTTTTTGATACGGTTTGGGAAACGGGTTTTGCCGGTTATATTAAAACGCACATTTTTAATTCTACCTCAACCTTTGTTACTCTACTAGAAGTAAGGGATACCAATAATGCTGTTAGTTCATTTACCAACAGCATTAATGAGTTAGGGGTGGATGGCGCTGTTTCCGGCTGGCTGTGGAGCTCCAATTACGGCTGGACTTCGTTAAATTGCGATAACAGTTATTATGGTGATCCCATTAACTATTGTCCGCCAAATTATGGTTGGCAAATGAATCCTGATTATACAATGTCGGGCTGGGCTTGGGATTCCAATTTGGGCTGGGTTTGCTTGGGAGCCACTTGCCAACCCTATGGCTTAACACCGGATGGTTCAATCGCTCAAGCAGTTTATTCGCGAGCTAGCGGCCAAGTAACCGGCTGGGGCAAATATTTAACCTATAATCAAAGCGGATGGTTGCAGCTTAGGGGCAATTGGTGCAATGCCGGATTGCCGGATACGCCTGATTCTTGCGTTCATGTTAATTTAAGCCAAAGATCATTAAAAGGTTATGGCTGGGCCGGCGGTGTGGAGAACGGGGTGTTAATCGGTCCTGGTTGGGCGCAGTTTGAGGGATCATTAAATGTGCCTTGGCTGGAAACAAAATACGGTTCTATTTACAGCCAAAGCCATGTTGGAACCAGCAATACTTCCGCGGCGCCAGCCGGCCGGTTTAATTCCAGTTATTGCATTTTAGCCGGCGGCAATATTGTTAATTTAAATTCCGAAAATCCCTCGTGCTTGCTTTCGGCTTATCGTAATTTGGGTTTTCCTAATATCAGCAATAAATACAAAACCGTTGGCGGTATAATTGATTTTGGCCGAATTTTAAACGGAGGGCAAACAAGTTACCAAAGCCAGGATGTGGATGTTAACTTGCCCAGGAATTTAGCGGGACAAGTTTATTATTTTGGGGGAGCGGGCTTAAACAGTTTTACCATTGATAACCCCATGACTTTTTTTAACGCCCGCAACCTTAATTCATCAGGCGCTGGCACGGTAGTAATTGATGGTGATCTATACATTAACAGCAATTTGTATTATGAAAGCAGTGCTGTTTCGGGGCAAATAGAAAATTTAGCCGCCTTGGCCTGGATTGTTAAGGGTGATGTGATTGTGGCGCCTAATGTGATTAATCTTGTTGGTAATTTTATCGTCTTGGGTAAAAACGGTATTGCTTGCCCCAATGTTTCTTGCGGTAATTTTAAAACCGGCAATGATTCGGCTAATCACGCCCAATTGGTGGTTAATGGAATGGCTATGGCCAAGCAGTTTGTTTTTGAAAGATTTTTTAAAGGAGGCGGCGAGCCGGCTGAAAAAATAATTTATGATGGCCGGATTTTGGTTAATACTCCTCCGGGCTTGAAAGATCTTTCCAAAGGCCTGCCCTTGTGGCGTGAGGCGTACTCCACGTTGCAGATTGAATAAAAAGGTCTTGCCATAAGTCGTCATTGCGAGCCCCGAAGGGGCGTAGCAATCCCGTTGTACTTGGTATAACATCGGGATTGCTTCGTCGCTGGTGCTCCTCGCAATGACGGTACAAGGCAAGGCCTTTTTATTCTTGGTCATTTTATTAATTTTGTGTTATAATAATCGGTAGTTAGCAACCGGATTTTTGTATTTTTGAATTCTTAATCCTCATTTTCAAACTATGCCCCTGTTTTCTTCCAAAGAAAGTTATTTAGGCGTTGATATTGGTACTGCCAGTATTAAAGTAGTGGAATTAATTTCCGCTGGCGGGCGGCCTAAATTACTAACTTACGGCTATGTGGATATTGTCAGTGATATTGTCCATAGCAAATCCGAAGAACACCAGCAGAAAATCGTTAATTCCCTTAAAAATTTAGTTCAAAAATGCCGGGTTAAAACCAATTTTTGCATTGCCGCCCTGCCCACCTTTTCGGTTTTTAATTCCATTATCACTTTGCCGTCCATGTCGGGCAAGGATATGGCTTCGGCCATCAAGTGGGAGGCCAAAAAGTACGTTCCTTTGCCTTTGGAAGAAATGATTTTGGATTGGAAGATAATTAAAGAAAATAACGCGGTCAAGGTTCCACTTATTCCGCTTTCAGCGCCCAAAAAAAAGTTTTCTTTGTTTAATTCTAACAAAACCGACTCTTCGATTAATCCCGCAAAATCAGCCAGCGAAGCAGTTAAAGGCGAAAATTTAAGAGTTTTGGTAACGGCCGCGCCGAAAAATCTAGTTAATCGGTATTTGGGTATTTTTAAGCAAGCCAATTTAAAATTAATCAGTTTGGAAACCGAGGCCTTTGCTTTGGCCAGATCATTAATCGGGGGCGATTCATCAACCGTGATGATCGTGGATATCGGCTCCATTACCACGGATATTTGTATTATAGAAAAAGGCGTACCTGTTTTAAATCGCAGTATAGATGTGGGCGGATTAACCATTACCAAAGCCATTGCCACCAGTTTGAATATTACTTTGGAACGGGCCGAGCAATTTAAGCGTGATTTTGGAGTTAATATCAATCAGGAAGACCAATCAAGGGGGATTAATAAAAATATCGCCACTTCGCTTTCGCCGATTATTAATGAAATCAAATACGTTCTTGATTTATATCAGGGCCAAGAGGGCAGAACCATGGAAAAAATCGTGCTTTCGGGCGGTTCGGCTTTTTTGCCCAATTTGGTTAATTATTTTCAGGATTTGTTCAGCAAGCCAACTATTATTGGCAATCCTTGGGATAAGGTTATTTATCCAGAAGAGCTTAAGCCAGGGCTGGATGAAGTGGGTTCCCGCATGGCCGTGGCCATTGGTTTGGCTATGAGGGATATAAAATAATTTACTAATTATGTCAGATATTAATTTATTGCCCGAAGATTTGCGGTCCGAAGAAGCCAAACAGCTTGATCAAGCTCCCTCTGCTGGCCCGAGCGTGGGTTTTTATTTTCCTCAAACAAATCCTGAATCGATAAAAAAAGAAACACCTGTTCCCATGCCTCAAACAGATGCCATTGGGCCTGCTCCGTTAAAACCGGTTAGAAATCAATTTATCGGTGCCAATTATGGCAGTTTTAATTTGGATGAAGAGGCGAAAAAAGGCCCATTACCCGAAACCAAGAGTTTAAATATTTTTTCTAACAGTTTACCCAAAAAAAATGTTCAGCCAACAGCAGCCAAAGCAGAAGGTTTTTTAAGCAGATTATTTAAAAAAAGCCAGGCCAAAGGCAGGATTATCCAGAATACGGAGCAAAAAAGCGCCAATGGCTTATCATCGGATAAAAATGTTGATGTTAATTTGATTCCCGAGGGTTCTGATTTATTGCCCAGCAAAAAAATTTATAATTTTTTTATTTATTACGCTTTAGCCGGTATTTTGGTTAATGTTTTATTTTTTGTTGGTGTGGTTTTGTACCAACGCCAAGTTACCGTTAAGCAACAGCAATTAACCGCCAAGGTCAGCGCCAGCGAAGTTCGTTATAACCAGTTAAAAGCCAAAGAAGAGGCCTTGAGCAATTGGTACAACAAGGTGCAATCAATCAAGGTTTTATTTAATAATCATATTTATTGGACTAATTTTTTCAGCCGTTTGGAAAGCGTGACTATTCCGGATATTTATTATAAAGACATTAACACGGCGATTGATGGCACGGTTACTTTAAGCGCGGTTTCTACCAGCGGTTACACCGGTGTGGCCAAACAGTATTTGGCTTATCAACGGGCAACTGATTTGATTACCGAATCTAGCATTTCCAATTTAGCCGGCGATACTGCTTCTAATGATGTTAATTTTACGGTTAACTTAAAGGTGGACGGTGAAGTTTATTTTTTAATTCCAACCGCTAGTCAGCAGAAAAATAATCAATAAATAAAATGGAGCAAGGCGAAAAAAAACAAAAACAAGCGGCTGAATTGAATGTTTGGCTAAATAAGAATTTTAAAATTGTCGGCGCAGTTATTTTTGTTATTATTTTGCTTTTAGGTTTGCTTTTATTTATTTATCCCAAATATCAAGCCGTTAGCCAATCAAGCCAAGCTGATGTGCCTTCCCAGCAGGCGGAACTGGCAATTTTGGATAATTACGAATCCAAGGTGGTTGAACTGGAAAAATTAATCAACACTGCCCAAAGCAAGTATGCCGCCGAAGTTAAAATTTTAGAGCAGATCTTGCCCGATGAGCCGAATATTCCCGAGTTGATTGCCCAAACAGACGCGTTGGTCCAACGGAGCGGATTTAAAATAAGCGCTTTATCCTTTACCAATAGCGAACTTGACGAAAAAGAGCTTAGCAAAAAAAGGCCGGCCAAGCCCGATGCCATTGAGCTGGCTTTGCCCCCGCTGGGTAAGAACATTCAAGCAGTTAACATTACTTTAAATGTTGCCGGTGGCGACTATAATGCTTTTAAGCTTTTGCTGGATAAAATAGAAAAAAATATCCGGTTGCTGGATATTGTTTCCGTGGGCTTTACCAGCGGTAATGGTCAGATGGATTACACCTTGGCTTTAAGAACTTATTATTTAAGCGCGGTTAAAGCCGTTTTACCCGCAGAGAATGTTGAGGAACCGATTATTACCGAATAATATATATGAAATCAAATCAAAACAATCAATTTAAAAAACGTTTTTCGGCCAAGTTGGTAATTTTTTTACTGCTGGCAACAATGATTGTTTCGGGTTATTTTGCTCTTACGGCACTGGGCCAAGAAGATGGAGGATTATTAGCCGGCAAATACAAAAGTTCCTTAAATAAGGTAGAGGCCTTGCTTAAAAATTTCCCCGGGGATGTTTTTGGCAATCCTTTGTTAAAAAAATTGGATCAGCCCATAAAAGTGCCTTTTGAAACAGGGGCGGTGGGTAACCCTAATTTATTTAAGATTCCGGAACCGCCGGAAATTTTACTAAACGCGGGGATTATCAATAGATAGAATATTAAAATAATCATGACCGAAACAGGCAAACAAATTTTGGACGAGCTAAAAAAGGGCGGTCAACTGACCGATGAGCAGTACCGAAGCTATTTGGCGCTGACCGAAGGTGATCAGCAGGCCTTTTTTGATAATTTAAATAAAGATGAAAAAATTTCTCAAGAAGCCCTAGCCCAGGCCAAAAGCAGGGTTTTAAATATTCCATATTTGAATTTGGAGGGCAAAGAAATTCCTTTGGCCGTGCTTAAAATTTTGCCCCAGGATTTATCGGAAAATTATCAAATGTTGGTATTTGGCCAAGAGGGGAATGTTTTGGATGTGGGCTTGGTTGATCCGGTAAACTATAAGGCCATAGAGGCCATGGAATTTTTGGCCCGCAAAAAAAATTACAAGCTAAAATATTTTACTTTGTCGCCCGCCAGTTTTAATTTGGGCTACAAAAATTACCAGAATTTAAAAGAACAGGTCAGTCAGGCCTTGGATTTTGCCGAAGAAAAATTTGCTCCCAAAGATCGGGGCGATATGGAAGTGACTACCAAACTGGAGGATATCGTAAAAACCGCGCCTGTTTCCAAAATCGTTTCGGTAATTTTAAGGCACGCCATTGAAGGCGGGGCTTCGGATATTCATATTGAACCCTATAGCGATAAAAGCCGGGTTAGGTACAGAATTGACGGCATTTTGCATACTTCCATTGTTTTGCCCATTTACGTCCATGCCGCGCTGGTTTCTCGCGTTAAGGTCATGTCTAATTTAAAAATAGACGAAACCCGTATTCCGCAAGACGGCCGCATCCGCTTAAATATCAACGGTCAGGATGTTGATTTCCGTGTTTCCACCATTCCTTTGGTTAACCAAGAAAAAGTGGTTATGAGAATTTTGGCTTCGCCCGAAAAAGCCCCGACTTTTGCCGATCTAGGTTTTATGGGCAACCAAATTAAGCTGATGGAAAAAAACATTACCAAGCCCAACGGCATGTTTTTGGTTACCGGCCCTACCGGCAGCGGTAAATCAACTACTTTGTTTTCCGCGCTTTCGGTTTTAAATAAAGAAGGGGTTAACATTAGCACCTTGGAAGATCCGGTAGAGTATTACGTGGAAGGCGTTAACCAATCGCAAGTAAAAAGCGAGGTGGGTTTTGATTTTGCCAGCGGTTTGCGCGCCCTGTTAAGGCAAGATCCGGATGTTATCATGGTTGGCGAAATCCGCGATAAAGAAACAGCCGCTTTGGCTATTCACGCCGCCCTCACCGGCCACTTTGTGCTTTCTACTCTCCACACTAATGATGCTGTAGGCGCTATTCCGCGGTTTATTGATATGGGCGGCGAACCGTTTTTGCTGGCTTCTACCTTAAATCTGATTTTAGCCCAGCGCTTGGTTAGAAAAATCTGCCAAAATTGCAAAACCAAAACCGATTTGGCTCCAGATATCAGGCAATCAATTACCCAATCATTAAGCACCTTGCCCGCCGAAGTGTGGTACGAAGGAGTTAAGGATAATAAAGATCTAGAAGTGTATAAAGGCGTTGGCTGTGTTCAGTGCGGTAACAGCGGTTATAAAGGCCGCTTGGCCATTTCGGAAGTTTTAAGCGTTTTTGAAAAAATGCGAGAAATTATCGCTCAGGGTTTTCCGGCCAAAGCGGTAGAAGAAGAACTTAAATCGCAAAAATTCATCAACATCAATCAAGATGGTTGGATGAAGGTTTTGTTGGGTTTAACTACGGTTGAAGAAATTTTAAGAGTAACGAAGATTGATGAGTAGGTTGACTAATATGCTAAACTACGAATTACGAATTATTACTAATATACGAATACAAAGTTAAATTTTAGCTTAACCCTTTGTTTGTCAATAGCCCGTTGATTCGTATATTCGTAAAGATTAGTAATTAGTAGTTATAATTATATGGCCGACAAATTAAAAATTTTAATAATTGAAGATGACACATTTTTATCCCAAATGTATTTTACCAAGCTGGATTTGGAAGGATTTAAAGTGGTGGCGGCTGATGACGGGGAAAAGGGTTTGCGGGTAGCTAAAAAAGAATTGCCCGATTTGATTTTGTTGGATTTGGTTTTGCCTAAAAAAGAAGGCGCACAAGTGTTAGCCGAACTTAAAGCTGATCCGGCCACCCAGGCCATACCCGTGATTATTTTAAGCAACATCGGTCAAAAAGAAAAAATAGATCAGTGTTTTGCTTTAGGCGCGGTTGATTATTTGATTAAAGCCCATTTTATTCCTTCCGAAGTGGTGGCCAAGATTAAAAAAGTACTGGAGCAGTTTTGAGTTTCTACGAATTACGAATTATTATTAATATACGAATACAAAATTAAATTTTAGCTTAACTCTTTGTTTGTCAATAGCCCGCTGATTCGTATATTGGTAAGGATTAGTAATTAGTAGTAAATATTTATGTCAACAACCGATACCATTACCTTGAATAAAATTTTAAACACCGTGGCCGAAAGGCAGGCCAGTGATATCCATTTTGTGGTAGGCAACTATCCTTTTTTAAGAATTAAGGGATCACTTGTGCCCCTATTGGAAGAAGAATTAATTACGCCGGATATTATGAAGGGCATTATGGATTTTTTTGTGCCCGAAGATAAAAGGGCGGATTTGGAAAATACCAAAGATCTAAAATGTATTTTTGATTGGCAGGGCAAGGCGCGTTTTAGGGTCCATGTTTTTAAGCAAAAAGGGCAGTTTAGTTTGTCTTTAAAAATGGTGGGCGAGCGGATTCCGGCTTTAGCCGAACTTGGTTTGCCCAAAATTGTGGAAACATTTTTAACTGCCAACCAGGGTTTGATTTTTGTCACCGGTCCTTTTAATTCGGGCCGAACCACTACGGCTGCCGCCATGGTGCAATGGATCAACCAAAACCGGGATGAGCACATTTTGTATTTAGGCGAACCGATAGAGCATTTATTTGTTAATGAAAAAAGCGTGATAGAACAGCGGGAGATCGGCACTGATGTGGCTAGTTTTGCCAAGGCCTTGGATTCGGCTAAAGAAGAAGACGTGGATATTGTGGTTACTTCCAAATTGCATGATCCGGAATCGGTGGAACTGGCTTTGGAACTTGCGGAATCCGGCAGGTTGGTTATTGGCGTTTTGGATTATTATTCTTCCATTACCGCACTGGATGGCTTGGTGAGTGAATTTTCGGATGCTAAAGTGTTGTGGGCCCGTAATGTTCTGGCAGATTTTTTAGTGGGCATGGTTGTCCAACGCTTAATTCCCGCGCTGGATGGCGATATGGTATTGGCGGTAGAAATTTTAACCAGTTCACCTTCGGGCAAATCCTTGATTAAAGAAGGCCGTTTTGGCCAATTAGATAGCATTATCCAAACCTCCAAGGCCGAAGGCATGATTAGTTTAGAAAGATCCTTGATTGAACTTGTTAATCGCGGGAAAATTAAGCCCGAAGAAGCTATTAAAAACGCTGTTGACCCTAAAGCCATGAAGCTGTTGTTGAGAAAGTAAATTTATGTCCCAATATTCATATAAAGCAAAACGTAAAGAAGGCCAGGTTTTTGAAGGCGTGGTTGAAGCGCCTCAAGAAGATGCGGCTGTTGATGTACTGCGCGAACGAGGCTTGGAAGTTATTTATTTGGAGCGGTTGGATAAAGAGGTTGTTAAAAAAACCCACGGTTTTAAATTGCCTTTTTTAGGTGGAAAAATCAAGCGCAAAGAAGTGGTGGTTTTTTCTCGCCAGCTGGCTGTTATGATTTCGGCTAATTTATCCGTTGTTCAGGCCTTGCGCATTATCGTCTCTCAAACCGAACAAGAAACTTTAAAGGCCGCTATTGCCGATGTGGCTGATGAAGTGGAAAGCGGTATTAAATTATCCATTGCCTTGGAAAAATATCCTCAAGCATTTTCGCATTTTTTTGTTTCCATGGTTAGATCGGGCGAAACCTCGGGTAAATTGGACGAGGTTTTGGAATATTTGGCCGATCAGGAAGAAAAAGATTACGATTTGGTATCTAAAATCAAAGGCGCCATGATTTATCCGGTTTTTATCATTGGCGGTTTGGTGGTGGTAGGTGTGGCCATGATGGTTTTTGTTATTCCCCAGCTAACGGGTATGCTAACGGCATCGGGTACTAAACTACCTTTTACCACTCGGCTGTTGATTGGCACCAGCGATGCTTTAAGGTTTAAATGGTATTTGTTCGTACTTGCCGCTGTTATTTTATTTTTTACCTTTAAATATGTTTTAAAATTGCCCCAAGCCAAACAATTTATTGATACCATTAAACTTAAGTTTCCGGTTTTCGGCAATTTATTCAAAATGATTTATCTGGTTCGTTTTACTCAATCGCTTTCCACTTTAACCAAAGGCGGAGTTCCTTTAACCGCTGCTTTAACCATTGTGGCCGAAGTAGTGGGCAATGATTTGTATAAAAAATTAATCCAGCAAACCATTAAAGAAGTAGAAGACGGTAACTCTGTCGCTGTAGTATTTATGGAATCCAGCGTGGTACCTAAATTGGTTTCCCAAATGCTTTCGGTGGGTGAAAAAACCGGACGCATGGATTTGGTGCTGGATAAAGTGAGCGGTTTTTATGGTAGGGAAATAGAAAATATGGTAGCCAACATGACCCACTTAATTGAGCCGTTTATTATGGTAATTATCGGCGTAGCTGTGGGCGGTATGGTCGCCAGCATTATTCTGCCTATGTACAATTTAGCAAACCAGTTCTAAGATTGAGATTTTTGAAATTGGATAATTTGTTGAAAATTTGTTAATTAAAATTTATTTTTCCCCGCTAACATTGATTTTTGTTGTAAATTGTGGTATAATGATAAGTAATCAATCAGGATGTAGTTATCCACAGCGCTAAGCGCTGTGGTTGTCACGATAAGCGTGGCACAAGACGCTAAGTGTTACTATTGCGTACAATGTATTAAAGAGATGATAGGGTTGAATTTAAAGTCGTAATTAGTTTTTTTCATTTATTTTAATAAATTAATCAAAACTTATGAATCAACAAGTTTTAATGAGGCGCAAATCAGGTTTTACCCTCATTGAATTATTGGTGGTCATTTCTATCATCGGCCTGCTTTCCACCCTGGCCGTTGTGTCTTTAAATAACGCTCGTGCCAAGGCCAGAGATGCCAGGCGTTTGTCGGATTTAAAAGCAGTGCAATCGGCTTTGGAAATCTACCGTGATGATAATACCGATTATGTAATTAATTTAGGTCCTAGTTGGGGCGATACCATTAACGCCATTAATAATGGCACCAACATTTATTTACCGGCCGGCGCGCCAACCGATCCTGATCCCACCAGAGATGTTGCTCAGCCCAATGTTAATAAAAGCTACATTTATTGCGTTACGGCGGATTTAAGTTTTTATTTACTACACGCCAGTTTAGAGGTTTCGCCTCCAGGTCAAGGTATTGCCGGTGATATTACTTATCCCCCAGGTAGTTGCGTTAATGCGGCTGGCCCGGTTGATCCGCTTACCTTTACTTGTGATGGCGATAAAGAATTTTGTTTAGGTAGATTGTAATAAAATCATTTGTCGGTTTAATAGTTGCCGGCGAATGGTTATTAATAAAAAATTTAACAACTAACTAAAAGGTCGAAATTATCTTAAGTAAAAAACTTAGGATAAAAAATAAACTTCCGTCTTTCTAACTTAATTTGATTTAAAAAATATGATTAAAACAAACAAAAAAGGTTTTACCCTTATCGAATTATTGGTGGTTATTGCCATTATCGGCTTGCTTTCCACTTTGGCTGTTGTTTCCTTAAATAACGCCCGTTCTAAGGCCAGAGATGCTAGGCGCGTTTCCGACTTAAAAACTATTCAATCAGCCATTGAGCTTATGAAGGCCGATAGCAATGATCAGATCTTTACCGCCGGCGTGCCACTTACCTGGTCTGTTATTGGTACCGCGGCCGCTCCTAATGGTTTAGCCGCTTATTTACCAGGAGGAATGCCGATTGATCCTACAACTCCTAATGCAGGAACGCAGGTTTACACTTTGTGCGTTAACCCAACAGCTGACAATTATTTACTAACGACTGTTTTAGAAAATGCGTCTCCAGCAGCTGGTACAATTGGTCTTATTTCAGTTTGGGCTAATGCTGATTGTAGAAATTCCGCTGATGCTGCGACTGTGCCTGCTGGCACTTGTGGCACTCAAAGTCCATTCTGTTTAGGTGATAACAGCAAATAATCAGTTATTGTGATTTTAAAAACCCCGTTCTTGGTTAAGAGCGGGGTTTTTGTTTGTAAAATTGTTTAAAATAGCGTAAAATTACAGTATGTTTTACGTCTTTACAGCAATTTTAGGTCTGATTATCGGTAGTTTTCTTAATGCCGTAATTTTTCGGCTTAAATCGGGCGAGCAGTTTATAACCGGCCGTTCCAAATGCCCAGCTTGCCAACATAAATTAGGGTTTTGGGATTTAATTCCGCTGTTTAGTTTTATATTTTTGCGCGGCAAATGCCATTATTGCCAGGCCAAAATTTCTTGGCAGTATCCTTTAGTGGAATTGGTAACGGCTGTAGTTTTTGCTATCGGTTATTGGCACTTCTTCAATTTTCAATCTTCAATTTTCAATCTTCAATATCTTTCTTATCTTATCTTTTCCTGTTTTCTGATTATTATTTTTGTTTACGATTTTAAGTATTATTTGATTTTGGATAAAGTCAGCTTAAGCGCTTTGGTGGTTGCTGTTGTATTAAATTATTTAACTGGCTATTCCATTATTAACTTGTTAATGTCGGCTGTTATTATCGGCGGATTTTTTTTCTTGCAGTTTATACTTTCTCAAGGTAAGTGGATAGGCGGGGGAGATATCCGTCTTGGCTTGGTTTTGGGCGCTATGCTTGGCTGGCCACTGTGTTTGGTTGCTTTGGGTTTGGCTTATGTGGTTGGCGCCATAGTTGGTTTGGGTTTGATTATTTTAAAAAAGAAACAGTTAAACAGCCAGCTGCCCTTTGGCACGTTTTTGTCTTTAGCTATTTGGGTCTGCTTGCTGTGGGGCCAAAAAATCTTGGATTGGTATTTATTTAGGGTGTTGTAGTAAATTTTTATTTTTTATGCAAAACAAAGGATTTACAGTTGTGGAAATGCTAATCGTGATCGGTATATTTGGCATTATGAGCGCCATGGTTTTGATTAATTTTAGGCAGGGTGAGCATAGCACCAATTTTTTACTAGCGACCGAGGAGGTGGCGGCAAATATTAGAAAAGCCCAAACCCAGACCTTAACCGGGACGATTAACGAAGAAATATTGGGTAGCGGCGGATTTGGTTTGTATTTTGATCTTACTCAACCCGGGCAGTACCTAATGTTTCGAGATGATGGAGATCAAACATATGAAGTTGGCATTGATACTATTTTAGAAACCGTTAATTTGCCATTAAATATTGCGTTATCAAATTTAACCACTGATCCGCTAACTGTAATTTTTAAACCGCCCAAGCCAACTATTTATTTAAACGGCGATCAGCTTTTATCGGAAGTTGATATTTATTTAACCAGCGTTAAAGTGACTGATAAATCGGGGCATATTAATTTAAACAGAGTTACCGGTCGGGTAACGGCCGAATTGGAGCAATTATAGGGCGTTAATTTTATTTTTATGAAACATCGGGGATTTACATTAATTGAAGTCGTGGTTGCTTTAGGCGTGGTAACTACCGGCGTAATTGCGGGCATGACTTTGACTTCTTATAATTTGAATATTTCCTCAACCAGCGAAAGCCGTTTGGTGGCTTCAAATTTAGCCAGAGAAGGCATAGAAGTTGTTAGGTGGTTTAGGGATTCCAATTGGCTGGCTAATTTGCCTTGGAACCAGAGTATAGTTGAGGTTGGTAAATACCGCTTAACTGTGGATTTTGATGAAGCCAATAATACTTGGGCAACAGTTAGCCAGATAGTTGATTTAGATGCCTGTACGGATTGCCAAATATATTTGGATGCAGCCACTGGGGTTTTTTCGCATAATAATATTGGTACAAATTTAACTTCTTATAAAAGATTAATTAGTTTAAAAGAAATTTGCTGGCAAGAGGCAGTGGGGTCCGAAGCGATTTTAGCCAACGGCCAAAAATGCAGTGATGTGGCAGCGCCCTTGATTGGCTACGAAGTAAGTTCGCAGGTTAGTTGGAATGAAAGCGGTAAGCAACATTTGCTTGAAGCCGTGGATAGGTTATATGATTGGAAATAAGTAACTACTAATTACGAATTTTTACTAATATACGAATACAAAGTTAAATTTTATCTTAACCCTTTGTATGTCAATAATCGGCTGATTCGTATATTCGTAATGATTAGTAAATTTGTAGGAGTAATATGAGAATAAATTTAAAAAAATCAAATTTGGGCTTTACTCTGGTGGAAGTTATTGTGGCTTTGGGTATTTTTTCCATTGCCACTACTTACGCCGTGAGTATTTTTGTGCAAAGCAACCAAGTGCAAAAAAGAACAGCCAATGCCGACCGTTTGTTGGCCGATGCCCGGTATGTTTTGGAAGTTATGGCTAGAGAAGTGCGCTTGGGCCACTTGGATTACGCCTATTACGCCTCTCAGGGCATTTCTTTGGCTAACATGCCCTTAACCCAAGATGGGGCGATATTGGCCATTAGAGACGCGGATAACAATCAGTTGTTGTTTAGAAGAGTAGAAAGCGCACAAGACCAGGGTCGCTATGTGGTCCAGACCTTTGCCGGCGGAGCATGGCTGGATATTACGCCCGAAGATTTAAATGTGGAGTTATTGTCTTTTTATATTACCCCGGCTGTTGATTCTATGGTTTGGAGCGATGTTTTAGTTGATTATCCTTCCGATATTCAGCCGAGAGTAACCATTGTTTTATCAACTTCCAGTTTGCACGAAGATATAGCTACTACCAAAATTTCCCATTTGCAAACAACCGTAACGGAAAGAAAATACGCCAGGTAATTTTCAATTTACAACATTATGCTAAAAAAATTTACCCAATCCGGCTCTGCCTTGCTTTTGGCCATGCTTATTATGTCGAGCGTGGTTACGGCTAGCGTTGCTACCAGCCGGTTGGTGTTAAACGAAGTATTGCAATCGGTTCAGCTGGATAAAGCCGTGGTGGCTTTTTATGCTGCCGAAAGCGGAATAGAAAGGGGCTTGTACCAGGCGCGCAAACAGGATTTTGATGCCGCTGTTTTTGGGCAAATCAGCTCCACTTTACCTAACGAAAGTTCGTATCAGTTGGTGGCTAAAGATAATGAAAACGTTTTATACGCTTCTCTTTTAGCTGATGAAAGCTATCAGGTGGATTTATTTGATCCCGGCAGTTTAAACGGTTTAACCAACTCTATTAAGTCGTTGGGCATTTCTTGGGAAGGGGTGGGTTCGTGGCTGGAAATAAAATGGACGCCGTGGACTACCAGTGGTACTTTAGATACCCCCAAAAGCGTTTATATTAGCCAGGTTTCTTCGCCTTATTATTTACAGCTTTACAATTCCACGGCTTATTTGTACCGTGTGCGCATTATTGCCCGCAACGCGGCCGCTACCAATATTGCCATTACCGCTTACAGCAATGTTGATCCGGTGGCTAATTGCCAAGCGCCTAACCCAGCTTGCCAAGTTGTTTTGCCGGCCAGGATTGTTTTAAAATCATTGGGCGAATATCCTGTTGGTTCGCTTTCGGCCAGCCGGCAGGCAATTTTAGCAACCATGCCGCAAAAATCACCCTTATCTGGTTTGTATGATTATGTTTTATACAGTGAGGCGGAAATAAAGAAAGAAAACTAAGTAACTACTAATTACTAATCATTACGAATATACGAATCAGCGGATTACTAATATACACAGGGTTAAGTAAAATTTAACATTTTATTGGTATATTAGTAAAAATTCGTAATTCGTAGTTTAGTATTTAGTAAAAATTCGTAATTCGTAGTTTGTTATGAATAAAGCCGAGGCAAAAATAAGAATCGCCAAATTGCGCGAGGAAATAGATTACCACCGCCATCTTTACCACGTGTTAGACAAGGAAGAAATTTCCCAAAACGCCCTGGACTCGCTTAAGCACGAGCTTTTTTTATTGGAGCAAGAATATCCTGATTTAATAACAGCTTCATCGCCATCGCAAAGAATCAGCGGCCGGCCTTTGGCTAAATTTAATAAAGTGGCCCATTCTCAGCCCATCTTATCCTTGCAAGATGTTTTTAATGCGGAAGAAATAGCCAAATGGGCGGAAAAAAATCAAAAAATAGTGGCTGGGCCTTATGATTATTTTTGCGAACTAAAATTGGACGGCTTAACCGTTGTTTTAACTTATGAAAACGGGATTTTTGCGCATGGCACCACCAGGGGAGATGGGCAAATAGGCGAAGATGTAACGCAGAATTTAAAAACAATTGAATCAATTCCTTTGCAAATTGTAGAACCAAAAACCAAAAGTTGGCAGCAAATTCCAAAAATTTTTGAAGTCAGGGGTGAAGTGGTCATGACCAAAAAAGTTTTTGCCCAGATTAATAAAGAACAGGTGGCTGCTGGTTTGCCGCTTTTTGCCAATCCGCGCAATGTGGCGGCCGGTTCCATTAGGCAATTGGATCCGCAAATCACCGCCAGCCGAAAACTGGAATTTTTTGCTTTTGAAATTATCACCGATGTAGGCCAAATTACCCATCAAGAAGTTCACAGCATTCTTAATCAGCTTGGTTTTAAAACTGATCCCAATAGCCAGCACTGTGTTACTTTAAAAAATGTTGAGGATTATTTAAAAAAGTGGGAAAAATTACGGCAAAATCTGGCTTACCAAACAGATGGCGTGGTGATTATAATTGATAATATTGCCGTGCAAAAAAAATTAGGTTTTGTGGGTAAAAACGAACGCTGGATGGCGGCTTACAAATTTTCGGCCGAACAAGCCACTACCAAGGTGTTGGATATTAAAGTCCAGGTGGGCCGTACCGGTGCCTTAACTCCGGTGGCAGTGTTAGAACCGGTGCGTTTGGCCGGCTCCACCGTTTCGCGGGCAACTTTGCATAATCAGGATGAAATCGACCGCTTGGATGTGAGAGTAGGAGATACGGTAATCGTGCAAAAGGCCGGCGATATTATACCGGATATTGTTCAAGTGTTGCCAAAATTACGAATTGGTAAAGAAACAAAATTCAAATTGCCCGCCAAGTGCCCGATTTGTTTAAGCGCCGTTAGCAGAAGGGAAAACGAGGTTAATTATTATTGCTCCAATCCCAAATGTTTTGCGGTAGAAAAAGAAAAAATTATTCATTTTGTTTCCAAAAAAGGTTTTGATATAGAGGGGTTGGGTCCTAAAATAATCGAACAGTTGATTAATGAAGGTTTGATTTCTTCCTCTGCTGATTTATTTAAGTTAACCGAAGGAGATTTGGCCCCCTTAGAGCGTTTTGCCGAAAAAAGTGCTGGCAATTTAATTGAGGCCATTAACCGCAGTAAAAAAATCGAATTGGCTAAATTCATTTTCGCGCTCGGCATTAGGCACGTAGGCGAAGAAACAGCTGTGGCTTTAGCCAAGCATTTTGGCAGTTTGGAAAAGATTATTAAGGCAACACCCGAAGATTTTGATAAAATAAAAGATGTGGGTGAGGTTATGGTGCAAAGTTTGGCTGAATATTTTGGTAATCAAGATAACAAAAAATTAATTGAAGAAATTATTGGGTCGGGCTTAAAAATTCAGGCGCCGGCCAAGAGAGTTGATGGCAAGTTGGAGGGACTGGTTTTTGTTTTAACCGGCACTTTACCTACTTTAGCCAGGGATGAAGCCAAGGCCAAAATCAGAGCGCAGGGCGGGGAAATTTCCGAATCTGTTAGCAAACAAACAAATTACGTTGTGGCCGGCGCCTTGCCTGGATCAAAATATACCAAAGCCCAAAAATTAGGAGTAAAAATATTAAATGAAGCAGAGTTTTTGAATTTATTGAAGTAAAAAAAGAGGCGCAAGCGATCAACCTCTTTCTGCCTCAGGGTTGTTCCGAAGATTGTTCGGAAAGACCAAGGAGAGTTAATGCTTGCGCCTAAGAGTATTAAGTATTGACTTTATACATCTTGCCTTCGAGTGTCACGATGGGAGCTACTGTTCCATGATGATTTTCTTTGGCAATGTAAACATGAGTTCCGCCCGCTTTTAGCACTTCTAATTCAAGGAATTCCATTGCTTGTTTCTTGGCGCGTTGGTCAGCGAGCAGGATATCGGTTGAGTCGAGTGCCCGGTCTTCACCGTAGCTGGATACTTCGCCGAGATAACAGAATTGCTCTTCTGCTATGTCCGGTTCTTGTGTAAGAACAATGATTTCTTTCATTTTGCCCCTTAAAATTTTGGGTGGATATTGTTGATTACGGACGGTACTTAACAAGATATATTACAACAGTTTATTGAAATTGTCAAGTAAAAAAAGAGGCGCAAATACCAACTTAGTTCACCGCAGATGAACAAAAGTGAGTTATTGCGCCGTGGACCCGCTGATGAATGGGCCATAGTTTTAGGGCATATAGCTTTAGTTAAAGTTTTAGTTGAGAAACCAAATCCTTGTTAAAGCATGTTCGTGCCCATTATGCTGGGAAGAAGGGAATCGAACCCCTAACCTCCGGACTCGAAGTCCGACGCTCTACCAGTTGAGCTACTTCCCAATTTTGCGGGGATGGAGGGATTCGAACCCTCAGATGGCGGCTCTGGAGGCCGCTGCCTTGTTACGCAGGATTGCGAGTCCCTTTGGTTACACCCCCAATGTTCAAAGTTCGGCTATTATAGAGTAATTTTTATAAATTGTCAAGTAAGCTGAATTAATGTAAGATAATAGATGATTATGTTAAATATTCAAGAAGTAGAAAAATTAGCAACTTTAGCTAAAATTGAATTAACTGCCCAAGAAAAGGAAAAATTCGCAACGGAAATTTCTTCTATTTTGGGTTATGTTGATAATTTGAAAGAAATCAAGGTTGAATCAGCCGAATTAACTCCAGCAACCCAAAATGTATTAAGAGCCGATCGGGTAATTGGTATTTCGATTTTAGAACAAGAGTCATTAATTCAACAAGCTCCGGAAACTAAGGATAATTTAATTAAAACCAAGCCGGTTTTTTAAAGCATGCCATTTTCATATTTAACAATTTCTCAAGTTGCCTCCGGCCTTAAAAATAAGGATTTTTCCTGCGTGGAATTGGTTTCTTATTATTTAAAAAAAATTACCGAACAGCAGGATTTAAACGCTTTTATTACCGTCATGGCGGATGAGGCCTTAGCAGATGCCAAAAAAGTTGATAAAAAAATTGCCAGCAACCAAGAATTGGAAGTTTTAGAAGGCGTGCCAATTTCCATTAAGGATTTAATTTTAATTAAAGGCATTAAGGCAACGGCCAGTTCCAAAATTTTAGCCGATTATGTTGCTCCCTACGATGCCACGGTGGTTAAACGGTTAAAAGAAGCGGGAGCGATCATTTTAGGCAAAAACAATTGCGATGAATTTGCCATGGGCTCTTCCAATGAATCTTCGGCTTTTGGCGCGGTGCTTAACCCTTGGGATAAAACCAGGGTGCCAGGCGGATCATCAGGTGGCAGCGCCGCTGCGGTGGCCGCTGATTTGGGAGTTTTTTCCATTGGCACCGATACAGGTGGTTCCATTAGGCAACCGGCTGCTTTATGCGGGGTGGTGGGCTTAAAGCCCAGTTACGGCCGAGTTAGCCGCTATGGCTTAATAGCCATGACTTCTTCACTGGATCAAGCCGGCCCCATTACCCGTTCGGTTGAAGATAGTGCTTTGGTATTAAATGTTATTGCCGGACCTGATAATTATGATGCTACAGTTGTAAATAAACCGGTAGAAAATTATCTGGCTCCTCTTTCGCAAAACATTAAAGGCCTTAAAATCGGTTTGCCCAAAGAATATTTTGCCGCTGGTATTTCTGCGGAAGTTAGCTTAGCGCTTAAACAGGCCATTAAAAAAATTGAAGAACTTGGGGCAAAAACGGTGGAAGTTAGTTTGCCACATACTTCTTACGCTTTGGCTGTTTATTATATTATTATGCCGGCCGAAGTTTCGAGCAATTTAGCGCGGTTTGACGGTATTCGTTACGGTTATCAAAGCAAAGTAGCTAAAAGTTTAAATGAAGTTTATCAAAAAACCAAGGCCGAGGGTTTTGGAGCCGAAGTTAAGCGCCGTTTAATTATGGGCACTTACGTTTTGTCGGCCGGTTACCAAGAGGCCTATTACCAGCAAGCCAGAAAAGTCCAAAGTTTAATTTCCCGCGAATACGCCGAGGTTTTTAATCAAGTTGATCTGCTTCTTACTCCAACTACGCCAGCCACTGCTTTTAAATTAGGCGAAAAATCAGCCGATCCGCTAACTATGTATTTATCGGATATTTTTACCGTATCCGCCAATATTGCGGGTTTGTGCGGCATTTCCATTCCGGCCGGTTTTGATAAAAACAACCTGCCGATCGGTATGCAAATTTTAGGAGCCCCTTGGGCCGAAGCTACTATGTTGCGCTTGGCTTATAATTTTCAAGAAGCAACCATGTGGCATAAAAAACATCCATTATGACAGAACAAAACATAAATTTTAACGGGCTTCAAAATAATTTAGCAGGACCAAAAAAGCGTTGGTATAAGCGCTGGTGGGGGATTGTGATAATTATTTTTGGCGGTTATGTAATTTTAACTAACGCCATTTATTATTATCAAGCGGCCAATAATAAGCCCGTTGGCCAAGTGATTGATAAAAATCAAGTCACCGATGATAAGCTGTATTTGCACAGCGAAGATGATCCCGCGTGGGGCCAAAAGTCGACTAAAGTTAAAATCGTGGAATTTGCCGATTTTGCCTGCCCCTATTGTTATCAATCATTTCCGGTTGTTAGAGAAATTATGGAACGTTATCAGGATAAAATTTATTTTGTTTACCGTGATTTTCCGATTACAACTTTAGCCGGCCACGAAAATGCCGCTTTAGCGGCCGAAGCCGGAAATTGCGCTCAAGAACAGAATAAATTTTGGCCAATGCATGATAAAATTTTTATGAATCAAGCCATCATGGCCAGTGATGATTTAAAACGTTTTGCCAAAGAATTGAGTTTAGATACTCAAAAATTTAATAATTGTTTGGACAGCCATAAATACCAGCAGGAAGTTGCCCGAGATCTTTTGGATGGCAATGATTTGGGAGTTCGGGCTACTCCGACCTTTTTTATCAACGGTTACCGGATTGCCGGCAGTATTCCCCGCGAAAAATTTATGGAACTAATTGAGCAGGGTTTAGCCGAGGGTAATTAGGGGATTGCGGTATTGTCCGCATTTGCTATATAATAGTTTCATCTTTAAAAATTTAATATTTAACTAAATTTTGGACCATATGAATTTACTTAAAAAATATTGGTGGATTTTAGCAACAGTAGCGGTAATTTTAATTGTTTATTTTGTTTTTTTTAGCGGCCCAAAAGTTGAATATGCCGAGTTAAATACCGATCCCCATATTTTTGGCAATCCCGAAGCCAGTGTGGTTTTAACGGAATTTTCGGATTTTCAATGTCCGGCTTGCGGTTTGGCTTATACTACGGTTAAGGTTTTAATGAATCATTATGCCGATAAAATAAAGTTTCAATACCGGCATTTTCCTCTTTCCAGCATTCATCCTTACGCTTTTAAGGCGGCAGTGGCCTCGGAATGCGCTTCTGATCAGGGAAAATTTTGGGAATACCATGATTTATTGTTTGTTAATCAACAAGCATTAACCAAAGCGGATTTACTTGCCTACGCGGGCAAGGTAGAGGGCTTGGATGTTGCCTTGTGGCAAGATTGCTTGGCTTCCGGAGTTAAAGAGGCCAGAGTGCAAACGGATATAGCTACGGCCAAAAAAGAGGGCTATAATTCCACCCCGACCTTTATTTTAAACGGTCAAAAGGTGGCTGATTGGGGAACTTTGCCCGAAATGGTTCAGGCCTTAATTGAGCCGTTGGTGCCGTTAAAACAAAGCGATTCAACAAAATAGATTCTTTTTGCCGACACTAACTTTAATAAAGGGATCAATGTTTAATTTTTTGCATTCTTTTTTACCCTCCCCAGTTTTGTGGGATTTAGGAATAATCCAAATTCATTGGTACGGTTTGCTGATTGCGGCAGCCGTTTTTTTGTGTTTTTGGCTGGGGCTAAAAATGGCTATCAAGGCAAAGTTAAATCAGGATCAATTTATTAATTTGGTTTTTTATTTGGTGATTTTTGGCTTGTTGGGCGCTCGGCTGTGGCATGTTTTGTTTTATAATTTTGCTTATTTTTTTGCTAATCCTTGGGCTATCTTTAAAATTTGGCAAGGGGGCTTGGCAATTTATGGCGCAATTGTGGCCGGTTTGATTGTTTTATTTGTTTATTGCCGCAAACATCGGTTGTTATTTTGGAATTTGGCCGATATTTTAGCAATGGTTTTGCCTTTAGGGCAGGCAATTGGCCGATGGGGTAATTATTTTAATCAGGAATTATTCGGTTTGCCTTGCAATTTTAACTGGTGCATACCTATTGCGGTGGTTAATCGTCCGGAGCAGTTTATAAATTTTGTTTATTTTCATCCGGTATTTTTATACGAATCCATTCTTTGTTTTTTGCTTTTTGCTTATATCTGGTTATTTTTGAAAAATAAAAATATCTTGGCCGGCAGCATTGCCTTATTTTATTTGGGCGGTTATGCCCTTATCAGGTTTTTTACCGAATTTTTACGGCTGGATTCGGTTAAAGGGCTGGGTAATTTAACCTGGGTGCAATGGTTTTGTTTGGCGGTATTTTTGATAACAACAATTTGGTACTTAAAATTTGCCAACAAAAAAAGGCGCTTATCTGGCGGGACGGACGGGACTCGAACCCGCGACCTCCTCCGTGACAGGGAGGCGCTCTAACCAACTGAGCTACCATCCCAACAGATAAACGCCTTTTTTAAGTTTGAATTATTTTACCAGTTTCATGATTTCGCTGAAAATCGCCGGATTTTTTTCGGCCTTTCGACTTCGCTCAAGGCCTGCAAATGCAACTCTTTATCAATCTATTTTACCAGTTTCATGATTTCGTTGAATATCAATGGATTTTTTTCGGCTAAATCGGCTAAAATTTTGCGATCTAAAATGATGTTTTTCTTTTTTAGTTCGCCAATGAACTTGCTATAGCTTAAACCTTGTTCTTTAAGAGGAGCACTGATTTTAACTTGCCATAATCCGCGAGCTGATCTTTTTTTGTTCCTGCGATCGCGGTACGCGTAAACGCCGGCTTTTTTAACGGCCGGTTTGGCCAGCTTAACTTTCTTTTTGCGACCCCACTTAAAGCCCTTGGCTTTAGCCAGTAGAACTTTTCTTTTTTTGGCTCTGACTTTTCCTCGTTTTACTCTTGGCATATGATTTAGTTATGAATTCCAAATTCCAAATTAATTAAGAATAGGGGATTAATTTTTTAATGTTTAGTTTGTTGGCGCCGGTTAAATTATGGTCGCTTCTTTTGTTCCGGGTGGTGTTGCCGCGTTCGCGGGCGTTAAAATGGTTTTGGCCGGCTGTGCTTACCCTAAGCTTGTTGCCCTTGGTAAGGCGGACGCGTTTGCTGATGGTTTTATTGGTTTTTAGTTTGGGCATAGTTTTAATTCCAAATTTTAAATATTAAATTCATTTTAAATAATTATTGGGCAGGGGTGGGGGTAATTAAAGTAAAAATTTGCCCACCTTGCCGCTTTAAGGGCTGTTCTACCGTAAACTTGGCATCTTGGGCAAGTAATTTGATAAAGTCATTCATTTTTTCAAAGGCATCGGCATTGAATTTTTTCTCTCGGCCTTTTAAAATCATTTCAATTTTAACTTTATCGCCTTTGCTTAAAAATTTTAACGCCTGGTCTTTTCTAAAATCCAAATCATGTTGGCCGATTTTGTAAGAAATTCTAATGCCTTTGGTTTCCACTTTTTTAACCTTGGCTTTTTGGTCTTGAACTTTTCGGGCCAATTGATACTGGTATTGGCCATAATCCAAAAGTTTGCAAACAGGAGGAACGCTTTTAGGAAAAACTTCCACCAAATCCAAACCTTTTTCTTCGGCCAAAACAAGCGCCTGACTGGTTTTCATGACCCCGATTTGCTGGCCGGTTTCATCAATTACTCTAACCTCCGGCACGCGGATGCGCAAGTTAATGCGATAAACATCCTTGCTGGGGGTATATTTTTTTCTTCTGCCTTTGGTTCTAAGCATTGTTTTTTTGACTTTTATAAATAACCTACATAACAAAGCCAGCCGTAGATCGCCTTTGGCGAGTGAGGGCTGGTGGAGATGGCGGGTATTGCACCCGCGTGTAACTGCTTCAAATTAAAATGCCTACTAGAATATCCCTTTTTTATTCTCGGTTAAATTGTTTTAAAAGGGCAAACGGCAATTTAACCATGCTTTCTAATTTAACCCATAATCCGAAAGCGATTATTATGGGCGGTCCTGATAATATAACACCCGATATCCGGCTCGCAGGCGTTGCCGGTACGGATGGCTGCAGGTATTAAGCTGCGGCAGAGACCAAAGAGAGAGGGCTAAAAGCCATTCTCAATTTAGCCATAAAGTTCTTGGCATTTATCCAAGGTGGCAGCTTTTTATAGAAGTTCTACCGACTTCTTCTAGCCATCTCAATTAAAAAGCGAGCCAGCAAATTTAAACATCCCCTCGTCGTCAGACATTGCTTTCAGCCTCCGTCCCTCCGCTCTTCGCGAAGTGACTTTGGCTTCAATCAATGTCTTCCTCTTAAAAATTAGCTATTGCTAATTTTTAGGCTCGTCCCGACGTAAAGTCGGAACTCGTGGTTTTCTACTTCATCAATCGTTGCTTGCTTCGTTCAAACTCTCTTTTTTTAATTGTTTCTCGTTTGTCAAATTTCTTTTTTCCTTGGCCCAAGCCGATTTCCAACTTGACCAATCTTTGAGAAGTATACACTAAAAGAGGCAAAACTGTCAACCCTTTCTGCTTGGTTTTGCCTATAAGTTCGGCAATTTCCTTCTTATTAAGCAGGAGTTTGCGTTTTCTTAAAGGATTATAATGGTTTTGGGAGTAGCCGGCGGGCGCGTATTTGGCAATATGGGCTCCCACTAACCAGGCCTCGGGCATTAATTTGCCGGGCATGCTTTCTAAAGTAACGTAGGCGCCCTTTAAATCAATTTGCCCCAGCTTGGCGGTTTTAACTTCCGGTCCGGTCAATTTTAAACCGGCCTGCCATTTTTGCAAGATAGTGTACTCAAAGTTGGCTCGTTTGTTGTCGGCTAAAATTTTCATAAAGTATCCAACTGTCTTTAAGGTAAAAGTCAGCTACATATATAATATAGCCAAACTAGTATCATGCGCTCATTATAGCAATTATCCGCTATGAGGCAAGTATTGATGGTAAAGCATAAAGATTTGCGAGCCAATGGGCGGGCTAATGCTTTATGGGGGAAAAGCTGTTCATAGTCGGCATTTGTTTAATAAAGAGGATTTCATTATAATAAACTAGCTTTACAACTTTTATGAATTTAATAAAAAATCAAATAAAACAGCTTGTTCAGAAGCATTTGGTTAAACTGGATTCTGGTTTGGCGGATTTAGCTTTTATCGTTGAATATCCAACAACCGAAAAATTTGGCGATTATACGGTTAGTGTGGCCTTAAAAGCGGGTAAATTGCTTAAGCTACCGCCTTTGGAATTGGCCGGCAAGTTGGCTGATAGCTTAAAAAAAGACACCAAAATCGCTAAAATATTTTCTAAAATTGAAGTTGTGGCTCCAGGTTTTATTAATTTTTACTTGTCTGAAGAATTTTTAAATAACAGAGCCAAAGAAGTTTTAAGCCAAAAAGAAAAGTTTGGCCAAGTTGTATCGCGAAAATCCCAAAAGATCCAGCTGGAATTTATCAGCGCTAATCCTACCGGGCCTTTAACCGTTGGCAATGGCCGAGGCGGTTTTTATGGCGATGTTTTGGGTAACGTACTAAAGCTTTGCGGCCATAGTGTGGTAAAAGAATATCTGATTAATGATGCCGGCAATCAAATTGCTTCATTGGGGCATTCGGTTTTAAAAGATGAATTGGCAGTGTATAAGGGTGAGTACATAGATGAATTGCACGGGCGTTTAAAAAATTTGGTTGAACCGATGGCCGTTGGCCAATGGGCGGCAGAAATTATTTTGCATGAACTGCTTCAGCAAACTATTGAAGAGGGGATGAAGATAAAATTTGATGTTTGGTTTTCGGAAAACAAGGAGTTAAGGGAAAGCCAAAAGATAGAAAAAGTAATTGCCTGGCTTAAAGCAAAAAATTATCTTTATGAAAGCGAAGGCGCCTGGTGGTTTAAATCAAGCGAGCATGGTGATACACGTGATAGAGTGCTTGTTAAAGGCAATGGAGAATTTACCTACTTGGCGCAGGACTTTGCCTACTTGGTAAATAAATTTTCGGAACGGAAATTTGATTTGGTAATAAACATTTGGGGCGCCGATCATCATGGTGATGTGCCCGGGCTTTTGGCAGCAGCCGATGTCTTGGGTTATAAGGATAAACAGATAGTTACCCTAATGCAATTTGTACGTTTGTTTAAAGACGGCAAAGAAGTTAGGATGTCTAAACGCATGGGCACCTATGTGGCCATGAGCGAACTGTTGGAAATGGTAGATCATGATGCGGTTAGGTTTTTGTTTCTAATGTACTCCAACAACAGCCACATTAATTTTGACCTAAACTTGGCTCAAGAAAGATCGGAAAAAAATCCGGTTTATTATGTGCAATATGCCTATGCCAGAATCAGCGGAATTTTAAGGCAACCGGAGTCGGTAAATGTATCTTTGGCAGGTAAGCTTGAGCTAGAGTATCAAGAAGAGGCCGAACGATCATTATTAAAAACCTTACTTAAATTGCCGGAAATTTTGGAGCAGATATCGGAAGATTATGAGGTTCAAAAACTACCCGGCTATGCCATAGAAATTGCCGATAAGTTCCACCAGTTTTATAACACTTGCCGGGTAATAGATGATGGTAAAGCAAACACTTCACGGCTGGCTTTAGTTAAGCTGACCCAGAAGGTTTTAGGCGAAGTTTTGGAGATTATAGGAATATCGGCTCCAGAAAAGATGTAAAAAACCACATTATAATAACTATCGGATAACAAACCCTTGGTAATACAAGGGTTTTAGTTTTGGCCCTTAAAATATGGCCTATTTATTAATATCGGATAAACGATAGTACTATTATTTAGCAATTTAAGCTATCGGATAGTATCCGATATTAATTTAAACATTGGGATTTTTAATAATTTTTTTATCAGCCGTTTTGCCTTTCGCTGTTGTTACATGAACGATTGTTTAAACGTAGGGGCGGAATTACCCCGCCCCTACGGTGTTTATGACCAATATGGTTTTACAATGGTGGCAAAACGCTGGATGTTTTGTAATTTAGATTACGGTTTTTTTGGCTAAATTTACCCTAAACGGACTGCTTAAATGGTTTACTGGTTAGTTTATTGGTAATCGTAATTTAATGCTTCTCGGCCATGATTTTGAGGTTTAAATGGGTGAGAATTAAGTTATTACCCAGGCGCGGGCGCGACGTTGTAAACGATGGTGGTTCAACGTCAGGTAGAGACACAGCATGCTGTGTCTCTACGGTGACATTAACAACATTTTGGTAATAACAATAGCGCCCGCGCCACGCAATCAAAGTTGCCGGATCAATTAGTTAATTGCTTTGCCAAATTAGAATTATTTATCAACAGGCAAAGCTAATTTTTTGCCCAAGCAGAAATTCAATTTGTGGATAACTAACTTCTATATTATGCGAAATTTTTTTAGCATTTTTTTATCAAATTTTTGTTAAGCAAAAAATCCCCTAAAATGGGGCAAAAATCATTAAAAAATAATATCGGTTAAGTTGCTTACTATATATCGGATAGTTATTGACACGGGCAAAAGGTATTCATAAATAGTGGAAAAAATGTTATAATTAATATCGGATAGTAGATAAAAAAGTTCAATTTTCTTAAGCAATCAAACAATACCAGCAATATAATATAATTGCTGGGTTTTGCTTGCCGATATTAGTAAAATTGCCCCAATTGTTGTCCCCATGCCAAAGGAAAATAAAAAACCAAAAGAACCAAAGAATCTAAACGTTGAGAAGCAAGTAAGTTATATCTCCTTAACGGAGGCCTCTACGCTGTGTTCTTATTCCCAGGAATATCTTTCC
>JBAZSE010000002.1:0-25079 GCA_041662565.1 Patescibacteria group bacterium | reverse complement strand
TTAATCGGGGCGGTTAAAATGGGCCGTAACTGGGTAATTACCAGGGAGGTCCTTTTTGATTACGTGCGCCAGAATTCACTTGGCATTAAGGGCAACCACAAAGGCCAGCTGTTAGGCGAGGGCACCTTTAACGAGCGCCTAAGCAATAACCTGTTAACCGTTTCCATCAAACAGGCAATTAGCATGATTAGGGCAAAGGGCAAGGTTTGGGTTATGTCGGGGTTTGCCGAACTGAAAAATAATTTGCCCGGCTTATCGCGCCAGGCCTTGGATGGCTTAAAGTCAATTTTGGTTCCTGTTGCCCAAACCGTTAGTGCCATAAAAAATCCTTTAATTGCCAAAAGAGTTTTGGCCACCATTTTATTAACTTCACTTGGTGCTCTTTCGCTTTATGTTTCTCCGGTAGCGGCCAAGTACTACGGCGATGATTTTAAAACTATAGCCAAGTTTGCCAAAGCAACAATCGGCCGCTCTACTTTAGCTGCAAAAAAAAGTTTTGAGGAAACCGTAAAAGTTTATGCCGACACTTTGGCTTTTGTAAAAAATCCTCAAGCGTTTGATTTTAAGACAGCGCAAAAATATTTATCTTTGGGTTTTAAAAATTTAGGATTGGATATCGCACAGGGCAGTGTAATTTTGGCCAACAATTTTTCTGAAGAATTTTTAGCCCCCACGATTGCCAAATTTAATTCGGTTACTCCGGCAGTAAGCCAATTAATAATTTCGCCGACTAACGTGCGTGAAAATTTATTGGCTTTAGCCAACGGCGAGTTAACAAAAATTATTCTGGAGCAAAGCGATAGAATCTCCTATGGATTATTTAAACCAAAAAATACTTTGGTAGAATATTTTGCTTCGGCCATTAACACTTATGGCGAGTTGGGTAAAAGAGTGGAATTATTATTGGCCAATAAAGTTAAACCGAATTTGTTAGCAGTTAAAAATATTTTTTCCAATCCGGTTGATTTAACCGTTGAGCCAAAAGTTGCCGGTGTTTCCGAAGTTGCTCAAATAACTGATTCCCGGAACAATGGGATTGCGGAGCCTGTCCCGAGCGCTAGCGAGGGATCTTCCGCCGAAGGTGGGCCTCGCAATGACGGTAGTAGTAATCTTTGGCAGGCAGTACAACGAAACTTTGTAGCTAATTTTAAGGCAGTAGGGGATTTGGGTAAATTGGCTATTCAAAGTTTTGGAGAAGTGCCCAATAAAGCAATTGCCGTTTTATCAAAGGCCGGCAATGGTTCCGTTATTTTTGATCAAATTTTACATCGGGCCGGTAATGGTTTTAAAGCACTGGCGGATTTATCGTTTAATAAGTTTGGCAAACAAATTGTTAATATCGGCCGTTTAGTCAAATTGGCTTATCACAATATTTTTTATCCTGATACTCGGTTCGCCGGCAATCAACAATATTTAACTTTGGATGAAGCCAAGCAGTTATTAGGCCAAATCAGCCCGTCGGTTCAATACATCATCAATAGCGATGGTAAGGTAGTGGCAGTAGTTGGCAAGCAAGGCCCGGCCGGACTTGCCGGCGCTATGGGTTTGCCTGGTAAAGCCGGCGAACCTGGTGCGCAGGGCCCGGCAGGCAAAGACGGTTTAACCGGACCTTTGGGCGGGAGCGTAACTTACCAGGGTACCACACCGGTTTACAACAACACCACTTTATTCCAAAGCATCAGCGCTGTTGAGTCATTAACCGTGGGCAAGGGCGGAATTGCCACCGGCGGCAGTTTAGTGGTAGCCGGCAATGCCACTTTTGGCGATAACAGCGGAAGTGAAATTTTTACCGTTAATTCGCCTGCCACTTTTAATAACACTTTAACCGTAGCCGGAACCAATTCCACTGTTTTAACCGGTTCGTTAAATGTAACGGGAATTTCACATTTTGCCAGCAACCTTTCTGTTGGCGGCATGGCCACCATTACGGCGGCTACCGGTAATTTTGCTACCGAAGGCAATATTACCATTGGCGGAACTTTAAATGTCGGCGGTAGCCAGTTTGGCGCCACCACCACTTTAACCGCTACGGGCACTAACACCATTTTAACCGTGCGCCAAGGCGGAACAGGGGATTTGTTTAACGCTTACGATGGCGGTACCGAAGTGTTTACCATTTTAGATGGTGGCAATGTTGGAATTGGCACAAGCACGCCGATTGCCAATTTAGCCATTCAATCCACTAATGGCCAAACACAAGATTTATTCCGCATTGGCACTTCTTCAAATACAACTTTAACCACCACTACTGATGCTTCATTTTTTAAAGTTACGGCTTCTGGTGGAACAGTTATTAAAGGCGGAGTATTAAACCCAATTTGGCTGGGGAATTACAGTATTACCGATGCACATGATGTGGTAGTGGTTGGCAATTATGCTTACGTTGTTAGCCGTACTGGTAACAGCATAACTATTTTAGATATTTCCAACCCTTTGAATCCAGCTTATGTTTCTAGTTTAACCGACGCTACTTTATTGAGCGGGGCATATTCACTCGCTATTGTTGGTAATTATGCATATATTGCAGTTACTACTAGAGCATCCTTGGCAATTATAGATATTTCTAATCCATATTATCCTAAATTTGTCGCAGAACAGCGCGGATCTGTGCCGGGCACTTCTTTAGCCGGCATCAGAGATGTGATGGTGATAGGTAAATATGCTTATGTCCATTCTAACGCCTCCGGTGTTGGTTTTGCGATTATTGATGTTTCTAATCCTAATAATCCCACTTTGGTTTCGAGTGTATCAAATGGCACTTATCTTGCTCCAACTGGCATGGATATTTCAGGTCATTATGCTTATATAACCAGCCAGAGTAAAAATTCTTTATCAATTGTTGATATTGCTAACCCGGCTAACCCAGTATTTGTTTCCGGTTTATTGGATGCCACTCTTTTGTCAGGAGCTTATGAAGTAGACGTAGTAGGCAAATACGCTTACGTTACTGCTTTTAGTCGAAATTCATTAGCTGTTATCGATGTTGCGAGTTCTACGCATCCTGTTTTTGTAAAAGAATTACGTGGTCCAGTACCAGGAACTTCTATTAGCGCCCCAAGACGTATTGTTGTTTCGGGTAATTATGCTTATATTGCCAATCAAGGCGGTAGTATGGCGATTATTGATGTTTCCAGCTCAACTAATCCTGTTTTTGTTTCAAATGCAAGTACGCCAACGGGAATGCAGGGAACTTCAGTTTATATTTCTGGTAACTATGCTTATTATACAAGTAAAGGCTCTGATAACATTAAATTTGGTATTTTGGATATTTCCGGCCTTACAGTAAGCAATGCCGAAATTGGGACATTAAAAGTTGATAATCTTTCGGTTGATGCTTTTGCCCAGTTTGCTCAAGGAGCGCAAATTCAAGGGGGATTAAATGTTGGCGCTGGGGCTATGTTTGGCGGACCGGTAGCCATTAATGTTTCTACATCATCGTCTGTCGGAGTCAGCGCGTTGCAGGTTAACGCAACATCATCAGTTGCCTTGGCGCAATTAACCCAGTATGGCACCGGCAATATTTTATCTTTATACAGTTCCTCCACTTTGGCTTTAAGCGTGCGGAACACCGGCCAAACAATTTTATCTGCTTTGCCAAAAACTTCAGCGCCGTCTTTATTGGTTCAGCCGTACAATACCTCATCTTTCAGCCAAACAACTACCACCATGATGGTGATTAATTCCGCCTCTGGCTTTACCGGTGATTTACTTTCTTTACAGGTTGATGGTTCGGTAAAATACCGGATTGATTATCAGGGCAATGCCGCATATTACAGCACCACCGTGTTTAACGGCGATGTTATTCCGGGTATTGATAATTCTTATGATATAGGTCATTTAAGCACCACCAGGAGATGGCGCGATGTTAGTTTGTATCGCAACTTAAATGTTGGTGCCATTGATACATCTGATAAATTAGTGCGAATAAGTTCTACTACTATCGCGGTTTACAATACCGATTTAACAATTCAAACAAATAATTCGCAGGATATTTTGCTTAACCCAAGTGGGAATAGAGTGGGTATTGGCACAACCACGCCTTATTCAATTCTTTCTGTTAGCTCAGCTGATCAAGTCGCGCCTGCCACCAAACTCTTCACCGTTGCTTCTACCACCGGCGCCAGTTTGTTCCAGGTATTAGCCAGTGGCACAGTGGGTATTGCTACTACTGCCCCAGCCGCTTTATTAGCTGTTGAAAATACAGGCGCTGGTCGATCTTTTATGGTTTCCGATTCAGCTAATGATGCCACTCCGTTTGTGATTGATTCTGCTGGTAGAGTGGGTATTGGCACTACTACGCCATATAGTGCTACCGGTGTGATGATGAACGTTAATGCCGCTGCCGGTGCCAATGCAGTTTTAGCATTGACTCAAACTGGCGTACCTGGTTTTGTGGCAAAATTGCAGGTTACAACCGGTTCAGGCGGATTTTTCCAGTTAAATAATACATCAGGAACAGGCGCAGTAGCTATCCGCGGATACGCTTCCAGCGGAGTTCAAGCCACGTTTAACGGAATTGGCAATATTGGTTTTGGTACTACTACGCCATCGGCTCTTTTAGCTGCTTCTTCTACTAGAAACGTGGTGGCGCGTTTTGATCAAATGGGTACTTTTGACATTTTGCAACTTAAGGATGCTGGCACAACCGTCTTTAAAGTGGTTGACGGGGGATACACCGGCATCGGTACAAATACCCCAAGTTCGGTTTTGTCTGTTTCCACTTTAGCCCAAGCCGCGCCTACTACTAAACTTTTAACCGTTGCTTCTACCACCGGCACAACTTTATTCCAAGTGTTAGCTAATGGTCAAACAACAATTGCTGGACAAGCTTTATTTGCGGCTGGTTCTGCGGCCGCGCCTGCTGTTAGCAGTAGCGCTGCTCCTGATACCGGCATTTATTGGTCCGGCGGCAATACTCTTAGAATGTCCAATGGCGGTACGGCTTCCTGGTTATTTTCTTTAAATGAATTATCTAACGGAAACTATACTAGCAGTGCTTTGTTGGGTGAAACAGTTTCTTATACCAATCCAACTGTAGTTGCAAATAAATCTGATTTAGATACCGGCTTAGGCGGAGCTGTCACTAATATTAATCAGCTTTCCTTAATTGCTGGCGGTAATGAGGTTGTTAGAGTTTCATCTACCGAAGTAACCTTTAGACCTACTGGTTTGAAAGTTGGCATTGGTACTACTACTCCTTACTCGATATTATCTGTTGCCACTACTGATCAGCAAGCCCCAACTTACAAATTATTAACCGTTGCTTCCACCACCGGCGCTAGTTTGTTTCAAGTAAATGCCGGGGGTAATGTGGGTATTGGCGTAACTAATCCAACAGTCAAACTGGCTATCCAGGGCATTGGTACTGATACGGCAACTTTAGGTGTGGAAAAAGTATCTAATGGCGATTTTGCCGCTAATGCTAATGGTTGGACATTAGGAGCTAATTGGAGCTGGGGCGGGGCAGACGTTGACCATGCTGTTGGCAGCGTTGAAACCTTGGAGCAGAATGTTTCAGCGGAAGCTGGCAAAACTTATTCCGTAGCAGTGTTGATCAGAAATTACGTGGCCGGCACGATTACGGTGTCGATAGGCGGTACGGCCGCCGGCTCAACTCAATTTAATAATGGTACTATAACTTATACTATTACCGCTGTTAATACCAATAATTTAATTATTACTCCTAGTTCCGATTTTAACGGATCAGTTGATAATATTTCGGTTAAAGAAATTACCGCGGCTAATGCTTTGGCGGTCTTTAATAATTCGGATGGCACGGCTGCTTTGGAAGTCCGTTCCGGCGGTATCAACCAAAATAATACTTTTGTGGGCTTAAATGCCGGTAAAAACGATGTTAGCGCTACTGGAGTTTTAAATTCCGCTTTCGGCACCAGCGCTTTTTCGTCCAATACAACCGGTAGGGATAATTCCGCTTTCGGCACCTTTGCTCTTTTATCCAACACGGTTGGCGGTAATAATACGGCTTTAGGCACCGACACTCTTTATAGAAATACAGTTGGCAGCACTAACACGGCTGTTGGCTGGGGTGCTCTTTTTAACAATACCAGCGGATCTCAAAATATCGCTCTTGGTTATTCTGCCGGGTTTGCTCAAACTAGCGCTTCAGGTAATATTTTACTTGGCTATCAGGCGGGCAATAACTTAACCACCGGTTCCAATAATATTGTGCTTGGTTATGATATTGACGCTCCGTCCGTTACTTCGGCTAATACTTTAAATATCGGCAATTTGTTTTTTGGCACCGGTTTAGACGGCACCGGCACAACTTTAGCCAGCGGTAAAATAGGCATTGGCACTACTACCCCTGCCGCCAGATTGCAGGTAACCTCTAATACCGAGCAGTTGCGTTTAAGTTATTTAACCGATCCAACTAAATACACTTCATTAACGGTTAATTCCGGCGGGGATTTAACTATTGCTCCAAGCGGTGGCGATACCAACATTACCGGTAACCTTACGGTTTCGGGCACGCAAACCTTTACCGGCGCCAGCTCTCTTGCTACCACTACCATTATGGCCACCGGTACCAATCCTGTTTTAACAGTTGGGCAAGGCGGAACAGGCGATATTGTTCAGTTTAAAGACGGCAATAATATTGTGATGAAGATTTTGGATGGCGGAAATGTTGGTATAGGAACAACTACTCCATATTCCGTTTTATCCGTTTCCACCCTGGCTCAAGCCGCGCCCACTACCAAACTATTTACCGTAGCTTCCACCACCGGCGCTACTATTTTACAGGTTTTAGCCAACGGCAATTCCGGTTTTGGCACCACTACCCCTAAATCAGTTTTATCCGTTTCCACCCTTGCTCAAGCGGCCGGCACTACTAAACTATTTACCGTTGCTTCCACGACAGGATCAACCTTATTACAAGTTCAAGGCAGTGGTTTAGTTGGCATAGGTACTACTACGCCAGTTGCTAATCTAACTGTTGCCGGTTCAATATCAGCTAGATCGTTTAACGGCAACACAGCGGCCTCTTGGGGCGGACCATGGTTTGCCACCGGCACCAAAAATTTATTGGCTTGGTATCCGTTAGCAAAACGCGATAGCCAAAACGACAAAATGAGTGATATTAGTGGCAACGAACGCCATGGCACTATTACCGCGGGCGCTTCTGCCGGCTTTCGAACTGATTGGTCCCGTAGAATGGAGGGGGCTTATGATTTTGACGGAGCTGATACTAAAATTGATACAGGTTCGGAATGGATTGGAACGCAAGCTGTTACTATTTCCGCTTGGATTTATACTGATGGATATGGCGAAGGAGGTAATGGTAATATCCTTACGAATGGTAAGATTGATTTTGATTTAACTAGCGTTCCTTCATTAAGATTTTCTTCTAACGGTGGTGCTACTCAAGTATTATCAGGGAACACTACATTATTAAGCACTTGGGTTCATGTTTTAATTACCAGAACCGCAGCAGGAGTAGCTAATTTTTATGTTAATGGTGTTTTATCTGGAGCAGCAAACCAAGCGTCAGGGGATCCAGTTGCTGGAACGACTCATGTAATATTAGGAAATAATACAGGACAAACCGCAACTTTTGACGGCAAGATTTCAGATTTAAGGGTGTATAACAGAGTATTATCCGCTTCGGAAGCCGCCGCTTTATACCAAGGTTCCCAATCCACCTATTCCACCCGTTTGGGTATTGGTACTTCTACGCCAGCTTCGGTGCTCTCGGTTACCACACCTTATCAAACTTCCGCTTCAACAAAACTCTTTACCGTTGCTTCCACCACCGGCGCAACCTTGTTCCAAGTTTTAGCTAATGGCCAATCTTTATTCGCATCCGGTTCGCAGTCAGCTCCGAGCATATCATTTACTTCTGATCCTACTTCTGGTTTTTGGCGACAAGGAACTTCTGATATTCGTTTAGGTTTAGCTGGCGCTCAAAGATGGGGTTGGACAACCGCTGGTTATACTTCATTTGGATTAGCTAATGGTCCGCAATTGTTATGGCAAGATTCTTCAGCTACGGCTGTTAATATTATTCCTAGTATTTCCGATACCAATACCGGTATTGGTCGGGCTGGTGCTGATCAGCTTTCCTTAATTGCCGGCGGAGCGGAAATTATGCGTTTTAATACAGTAGCCAGCAGTGTTAATCGCTTAAGCGCTACATCTTCCGCAACCGGCGCTGCCGTGCAATTGGGCGTTCAGGGTTCTGATACTAACGTTTCTATGGTAATTAGGCCTCAAGGCACCGGTAAATTAGGCGTTGGCACAACCACTCCTGTGGCTTTCTTGTCAGTTCAACCGGCTGTTACTTTAGGCTCAACCGCCTTATTACGCGTTGCCTCTAGCACCAATGCCACTTTATTAACCGTAGAAGCTACCGGCAAAGTGGGTATTGGCTTAAGTAATCCTTCTGCTTACCTGCATGTAGTAGGAACAACCGAACAGTTCCGCCTTTCATATAATACTCTTAATTACTGGTCTACCGCTATTAACGCTTCCGGTACCGCTACTTTATTGGCAACAGGCACAGACCCTGGTTTTAACTTTAAAGTTAGGGAAACAACCGCTTTAAGCGTTAATGATGCTCAAATTACCGCCAATGTGCCCTTGCAAGTGGCTAACAGCGGTGATGTTGGTGTTGCCGGGGATATCTTGCTATCTAATGGGACAGCTTCTTATATTACTGCGGAGAACCCATTAACTATTAGAACCTATAACCCTGCTCAAAGTGTTGATTTAACCTTAATGGCCGCCAACAATGGCGTGGTGGTGGTTGATGATGCTTTGGAAATTTACGGCACCACCACCATTGCCTTAACCCAATTTAGCGCCAACGCCTTCCAGATCAAGAATCATTTGGGCACACAAATGTTCAATATCAATAATTTGACTACTTCTTCTTTAACCACCTTTACTTTTGGCACCAATGACGGTTCTGTGGCCACTGCTACAAGTTTAAGAATCGGTTATGGCGGAATCTGTGTTGATAATGATGGCGGCTGCCAGGCCTCTACTACCGGTAGGGTAACTGCTCGTTCGTTTGGCACTAACGCTTCGGACGTAGCGGAAAATTATCCTTCGCTGGAACAATTGCAACCGGGCGATTTAGTGATGGCTGATAGCAATAACGACGGCTATGTTGTTAAAACCACCGGCGAATATTCCAATAATGTAATCGGTGTTGTTTCTTCCGAACCCGGTATTGTGTTGGGTGCCGAAGTTGATGGCTACCCCATTGCTTTGGTTGGTAGAATTCCTACCAAGGTAAGCAATGTTAACGGGCCGATTGCCCCGGGTGATGCCTTAACCGTAGCTCCTTTGGCCGGTTATGCCATGAAAATGAATGACGGCGACACTTCCAAAGTTATCGGTACGGCCTTAGCTTCATTTGTTGGTTCGGTAGAAGCAACTACCGGTTTAATTTCCATGTTTATTAATCCTGATTATAAATCAATTAATAATCCGGAAAGCTTTGGTTTAATTACCGATGGCCAGATCGCTACCAATGCCGCAATTTCGGATCTAAAATTGGGCGTAATCAGAACTGCTGGAAAAATTGCTTTATCCGCTTTGCCAGTAGAAATCGCTTTGTTGCAAGGGGATACCCAAACATTCAGAGGAAACTATATCTTTGGCGCTAACGTTGATACATCTGATTTGATAGTTTTGAACGCGAAAATAGGTTCTGATATCAAGTTTGCCGTGGACGGTCTATATAATATAGGAAGCGCCGATAAATCCGCCGCCAATGTTTATACCAAAGAATTGAATTCTTCCAAGATTGTTATTGCTGCCGATTTATCTGCCCAAAATATGAATATTGATGATTACGGCTTGTATTTGGCGGCTTCATCGGGAAACGCTTTCTTTGGCGACAATGTGGTTATTGGTAGTAATCAGAATAATATTGAAGTTGCTTTGCCAACTTATCCTGATTTCGCATTAAATGGCGGCGACCTGTTGGTTAAAGACGATTTGGGTATTGCCGGAAATTTGTATGTTGTTGGTGATGTTAGAATTGCCGGGGCTTTGGAATTTGCCCGCGAAGGCATTGCCCAGATGATGGATGTGTCCGGTGAGAATTTGATTAGCGGTCAACTTGTTGTGGTAAATGCCAGCGGAACAACACAAGGTAAGGTTTCGGATTTGGCTAATTCTAGCGGAATTTTGGGTGTAATTGGAACTTCATCTGCGGCAATTTTTGGACAAAATTCTGTTGAAAATCAATTACCTGTGATTGTATCCGGAATGGCCGTTGTTAATGTATCCGCCGAAAACGGCCCTATCCAAAGAGGCGATAAATTAACTTCTTCTGATACGGCTGGTTACGCAATGTTAGCTACCCGCCCCGGAGCCGGAGTTTTGGGCTTAGCTATGGAAGATATTGCCGAAGGCCAGGGCAAAATTAGGGTTTTGGTTAATTTGGGAACTTACTACCAGCCAATTGCCCAGGTTATTACCGTTGGCAATAGCGGATCTGATTTTAAAACAATTACCAAGGCCTTAAATTCTATAAACGACAATTCGGTTCAAAATCGCTATTTGATTAAAGTTGCCCCGGGTATTTATAACGAACAAATCACGCTTAAAGATTATGTTGATGTGGTAGGCGATGGCGCCAATTTGGCAACTATTGAAAGTAATGAGTCGCCGGTGATAATTGCCGGAGCCAAAGCGCGCTTGGAAGGTTTAACTGTTAAATCAACTTCCAATGATGCCGAACCAACAATTATCAGTTTAACAAACGGCACAACAGAAACCATTGTTAAAGAAGTTATTTTGGAATCCGAAAGCAACAATCCGGCGGTTGGCGTGAGCATTTCGGGTTCAGTTAACAGAGTAATGTTGAATAATTTAACCTTTGGTTCTAACTTCTCGCAAGGTATTGTTAATTTGGCTTCCAGCACGGTTATCATTATGCATTCCGATTTATCGCAAATCAATGGCACAGCCATGATTGCGCAAAATGGCAGAGTAAGATCCTACTATAACAATTACAATGGCGTCTTGGGCGATATTAACGTGGCTGTTAATACAACTTTTGAATCAACCGGTGACCAATATGATCAAGTTAGCAATGCCGGAATTTTCTTGGATTCTACCAATCAGGGCAAAGTATCGGATGATTACATTGATTACGGCTTATTAGCTCAAAACTCAAAGCTGATAACTCAAAACAGCCCATTCTTAATAGATGTTTCGGCTGGTGAGAGTTATGTTAACGGTGTTAAAGTGAATATTTCAGAAGTTGATGGAATTGAGGTTTATGCCTCGTCAACAAACTATATTCTTATGAGTGACGCTGGTCAGATTGTGGCCACTACATCTGCTCAAGCTTTAAGCTTTAAGCTTTTAGCTTCTTTACTCATCGCTCAAGTTCAAACCGATAATCAAGGAATTACCGAGATAATTAACGAACGCGCCAATGAAGTTACCGTGGCTAAACAAGGCGGTAAATTCAGAACAATTACTGCCGCTTTGGATTCCATTACCTCGGCAACAGAGAATAATCATTGGACAATTAAAGTTGGTTCCGGTGTTTACAACGAGCAGGTGGTGTTAAAACAATATGTTGATATTGTTGGATCTGGCCAGGATAATACCACCATTATGGCCATTAACAAACCGGTTGTGGTCTCAGAAAACAATGGCCAAATGGCAACATCAACCCAGGCAATGGGCGATTCCAAAATTTCGGGTGTTAAATTATCTTTGGCAGGAGACACTTTGGGTCAAGCCGTGGTTAGCGCTTCTTCTACCAACTTAACTTTGGAAGATGTAAATATTTCTTGGTCAGGTTCGGAAGGTGTTAATGGCACGGCAGTAGAAACAAATGGCGCCGGCAATGTTAATATCATCAGATTAAATGCCTTTGGTATGGCTTACGGCTTAACCTCAAATGTTATTACTGACGGAACTGCCACCTCAACGGTTAATATTTCGTATTCCAATATTTCAACGACTATCGCAGATATTCAGACCCTGAACCACTCGGCTGACGCCTCAGTTTCAAGGCAGGTTAACATAATTTCGTCTTACAATACCTTGTCTGGAACAGGAACTAATTTTGCTGTTGCGCGCAGTACCATAATTTCTTCCGCCCATGATACCTATCTTACCTACACCGGCGAAGGCGAATTAAGACAGAATGATTATTTCCGCAATAACAATAATCCAACCGCCTCATTGTTTAATATCCAAAATGCCGGCATTAATTTGTTCAATGTTACCGCTTCAGGCACTATTGCCATTAATCCTCAAAACACCACAGGGGATAGCGTGGTAATTAATTCCGCTACGGCTTCTTCCACCTTAACGGTTATCAATAGCGGCGCCGGCACGGCCTTGCGTGTTATCGGTAATATGATTTTAACATCCGCTACATCCGGCATCCCGGTAGTGTTATCTTCAGCCGGCGCCGAACTTAATGTTGGTGCCCCTGGCGATACCATTAATTTAAATGTTGATGGCGTTACCTACAACTTTAAAGAAAACGTTAGAAGAGACACTATGAGTGCCTATCTTTCCGCTCCAGCAACAGGTGATCAAGTTTGGGGCAATGGCAGTAATGCTTGGAGTCCGGCCGAAAATATTACTGTTTTGGGCGTTAAAGTTCAATATAATTGCGTTGATGGCGGAGCGTTGCAAATGGTGTTAAAAGATAAAAACGGCAACACCATTGCCAATTTAAACGGCTACGATTGTGGTGGGTTCTATAAGATTGAAGAAAACGATTTAGAGTATCATTTAACTCCGGATGACGGCATGTATGTAGATGTTATTAGTTCCAGCGAGGGCATTACCAATGTAACCGTAACGATTGAATTTGTTTATGACAATAGATAACCACCCCCGAAGCCCTTTCCATTTTAAGGTGGGGAAGTAAATTGGAAGATTTAATTAATAAAATAGAATGAAACAGCAGTTAAACAAATTTCTACGCCTAAAATTAATTATAGCGATCATCATCGCCAATTTTTTTACAGGTGTTAATTTTGCTTATTCCGCCCCGCTTCAAACCAATACTTTAAGCAAGGGTTTAATTGCTCATTTTCCGCTTAATCGCGCCACTATGCAAAGTGCTACTACTTTTAAAGATACCACGCCTTTTGCCAGAACAGGTACAATTACAGTCGGCGGTTCGGCCGGTTTGGTAGCCGATCAAAAAGGCAAAGCTGGTAATGCTTATGATTTTGACGGTTCAACAACCAGGATTGACGTGCCTTATAGCAGTTCTTTGGCTCCAACTCAAGCTATTTCTGCCAGTATTTGGTTTAAAGCGGATAATGTTGCGGCTACAGATCAAAGGATAATTTCTAAAACGCATGCCGGCGGTTATCAGCTTTCGCTTAATGAAAACAGTGCTTGTGGCAATAATTTTTTATGTTTTGTGGTTAGAGTGGGAGGCAGTTACTATCCGGCTACCTATGCCAGTTCCAATTTAACCAGTAGTACTTGGTATTTGTTAACCGGCACTTATGACGGTGAAACGGTTAAATTATATTTAAATGGGACATTGATTAATTCAAATACCAATCCTTCTGGATCAATAACCTACACTAATAATAATCCGTTATGTATTAGCCAAGAAGCATCTGCCAGTGATTGTACCAGCGACGGGTCGATTTATTATTTTAACGGTAGTTTAACGGATTTAAGGATTTGGAATAGAGCTTTATCTGTCACGGAAATCACCACCCTTTACAAATCCTATAGCCCTGTTACGCAAACCAATTCTTTGGATAAGGGCTTAATTGCCGATTTTCCGCTTAACAGAGCCACTATGCAAAGCGCTACCACTTTTAAAGATACTACGCCTTATGCCAGAACGGGTACGATTACCGCAGGTGGTTCAGCCGGTTTATCAACAGACCAAAAAGGTTTGGCCGGCGGAGCTTATGATTTTGACGGTTCCACAACTTATATTGATTTAGGCGATAGCAACGATTTAAGTTTTACCAATGGTTCCGGAACAGATAAGCCATTTAGCATATCTGCTTGGATTTATGCTGATACTGCTTCAGCATTTAGGGCTTTTACTAAATCTCGTTCAACCAGCGTAGGTGAGTATGTTTTTGGCGTATTATCCTCGGGACGAGCCTCTTTATTATTATATTCTGGCGGCGCAGTAAGTAGTAATCAAATTTACTCAGCAATAGATACTGATTTTACTGCTGGCGTATGGACTCATGTAGTTGGAACTTATAATGGAAGTGAAAGTCAGACCGGAATAAATGTTTATATTAACGGAGTTAGGCCAGCGCAAACGCAGGCATTGGCAGGAACATATTCTGGTATGAGTAATACCACGGCAACAGCAAGAATTGGCAGGTTTCAATATGGCGCTAGCCCTAATGATACTTTTGCTGATGGTCGTATTTCCGATCTTAGGGTTTATAACCGCGTTTTATCCGCTACCGAAGTTAAAAATCTTTACAAATCTTATGGCCCGGTTGTGCAAACCAATTCTTTGGATAAAGGTTTAATGGCTTGGTATCCGCTTAGCAGAAGTACTATGCAATCGGCTACAACTTTTGCCGACCAATCTCCTTATGCCCGTACCGGCACTATTACCGCAGGCAGTTCTGCAGGGCTTTCTGCCAATCAAAAAAATTTAGCCGGCAGTGCTTATGATTTTCATGATACAACAACTTACATTACTTTGCCTGCTTCCAATGTTTTAATTCCTAATCCTAACGCTGCAACTATTTCGTTTTGGGCACAAGTTGATGGCGATGCAAATGCCGATGATTATTTTGCGGGCTTTCAGCGCAGTTCCGGCAGCTCTTTTATGTCTATCAGAGGAACAACTTCCCAGACTTATATTTCTTGGATTTATGCTAATAATACTAATGGAGTTGTTATAGGTAATGGAACAAAAAATATAGATGACAGTGCTTGGCATCACTATATATATATGAGAAACGGAGCTAATCTTTATGGTTATATTGATGGCGTTTTGGATTTTTCGGCCAGCAACGCAGGCCAATCAGCTAGTTCGCATGTTGCTAATATCGGGTCTTTTAATAATACCCCCGCTAGTTTTTCTTTTGATGGTCGTATTTCCGATGTGCGAGTTTGGAACAGAACCTTAACCGCAACAGAAATTAAAAATTTGTATAGAGGGACCAAATAACTTAAAACTCAAAGCTCAAAACTATTATGAATAATGTTAAAGACAATTATATATTAACCAGTTTTGACTTTTAAGTTTTAAGCTTTGAACTAAAATCATGCCCAATATTGTTGATTTAAAAAAATTGAATAATCGTAAAAAAACGTTAGGCGCGGGCGCTGTTGGCGTTGCCAAAAATGTTGGCAATGCCACCGTAGAGACGGGGTTACCCCGTCTCTACAACGCAATAACAAACGAACAGGAAATTTTATCGTCGCGCCCGCGGTTACCTGAATGGTTGGGCAAAAAATGGTTCATCCCGGCGGGTATTTTTGTTGCTTTAATCGTTATTGCCCTGTCATTCATTATTTTCCGCAAAGATACGCAAACAACCGAAGCGGCTTGGTTTTCCGACGAATGGCACTACCGCAAACAATTTGATGTTTTCAACGCTTCCACCACCGAAGATCTGCTTGATTTTCAGGTAGAATTACCAACTTCAACCCTAGCCCTTTCTACTGCCTGGAGCGCCGGTAAACTTCGTAATGACTTTAAAGACCTTCGCTTTACTGATGCTTCCGGCAATTTGCTTGATTACTGGTTCCCCGATGCTACCACCACCATGGGTTCTGTTTACATTAAAATGCCCACTTTACCCAAAAACGCCACTAGTACGGTAATGATGTATTACGGCAATCCATCGGCCACCGATGACCGCGATGGCAACAAAGTTTTTCCTGATTTTTTTGAGGACTTCAGTGATGGTACTTACGCAGCTGGTCCACGCCTTTGGACTGTTACTTCAGGAACATATTCGGTTGCCGGAACAGATAAATATTTACAAAATGATACTGCTGGCATTATTAATACACCATCAAGTAAGGCCTATGGAGTGTGGGGGTTTAGTTTGTATAAAGCTAATGCAGCTAATGTCCCCATGGTAAATTTTTTAAGCAATGGAACTCCTGGCGGAGGTTATAGGTTCACTGTGCTGGCTAATGGATCTTTAAGAATAGATAGAATTAATTCGGATGGTTCATTTAGCGCGGTGCTTATTTCAACGGCAGCGGGATATATTTCTAACAATACTTGGTATCGTATTAAAATAACCAGATCAACGGCTGGTGTGTTTACTGTTTATATAAAAGGAGGTATTTATGGTAACACCAACTGGCTTGCCATTGATGTAACAGGTGGTTCTGGATCTAATCCGTTTACCAATACTACTTACACTATTTCCACTAATTTACTTAATACTTTTAATGCTTTGGATAGAATAGACAACATCTTGTGGCGCAAATTTGCTTCCACCGATCCCAGCGTAGTTGCTACAGCTGGTACATCCGAAGAAATTGGCGGCGGGCCAATTGGGTACTGGAATTTTGATGAAGGTTTTGGCACTACGGCTTACGATAGATCCGGTTCCGGTTATCATGGCACCTTAACCAATATGACAACCACCGGCACCAGCACGGCTTGGACAACCGGTAAGGTTAACAAGGCCCTGCAGTTTGATGGAGTTAATGATTATGTGAGCACTGCTAGCAATGTTAATTTTAATGGTAAAATAGCCACAGTTTCTTTTTGGTTTTATGCTGCTAGGGTTTTTGCGTATAATACAAAAATTTTAGTTGAATCATCAACTAATTTTAATTCAAATGACGCTTTTTTAATTACTTTTAATGATAGTAATGGACCAGTTTTTGGCGGATTTACTGTAGCTATGCATTCAACAGGGGCTCCTTCATATTCTGCGTTATCTACCAATTCTCGTTTTGATGATAGCAAATGGCATTATGTGACTGTTATTTTTGATAGAACCCAGGCAACGTTTAGACAACAAACAACTGTTTATGTTGATACTAAGGTTATTAATACTACTCAAGTCGGTGCTTTAAATAAAGTTCATACCACTAATTTTCCGGCTAATCGAGTTTTTATTGGTGATCGTTCTGGCGGAGCAGTCGCTCCTTTTAAAGGTTCTCTTGATGAAGTTAAAATTTATAATTACGCCCCCTCCGTTGCTCAAATTAAAAACGAATACAACCGCGGTGCTTCGGTTAAATTAAGTATTAGTCCAAATAGCGAGCAGGATTTGTATCACGGATTAGTTGGCTATTGGAAATTTGACGAAGCCACCACCACCGTAAATGGTACTGCCGATAATCAAAGAATTAATGATTATTCGGGTTTGGGTAATCACGGAGTTTCCGATGGTTGGACAACCGGTTCGGATGGTTTAAATTCTACTACCACTGCCAAGTTTGGCAATGCCGGCGAGTTTGACGGAGTTTCGGATCCGGATATGACTTATGCCGATGGCATGGTAATTTCCGGCTCGCCCGCATCTTTAAATCTTCCTCTCGTAAGAACAATTGAGGCCTGGATTAATCCTAGAACATTGCACTTGGGAACAATAGTTGACGGCGGAACTCAATATTGGTTGCGCATTGGCGTCAACGGCCAGCTTTATTATTATTATTATAATTCAAGTGCTTGGCAAGTGCATGCAACGGCGACCTCTGTTATTAGTGCTGGGGTTTGGCAACACGTAGTTTTAGTGGATGATAGCAGCCAGCCTTTGCCGAAGATTTATGTAAATGGGGTAGAATATAAATTTACCACTACTCCAACGCAGCGCAAATCTAACACCGGCACTGTTTCTGCTTTTTACATCGGTAAATACGGCTCGCAAGATCCTTTTAACGGCATGATAGATGACGTTAAACTTTACGCCCTAGCCCGCACACCGGAGCAAATAATGAATGATTATTTAACTGGCCCAGGCCCAATTGCTTCTTATAATTTTGAAGAAAAATCCGGCACAACTTTAAATGATATTTCTGGCAGTGGGTATAATGGCACTATTACCGCAGGCGCTTCCAAAGGTTTTGTTAAAGGCAAAATCGGCCGGGCTTATGATTTTGATGGGGCTAATACTAGAATTAGTAGTAATGTTTATTCTCAATTAACAGGCGCATTTACAATTTCAACATGGGTAAAACCTGATGCTAAAAGTGGATCGGCATTTTATTGTCTTGGGGCGTCTGGCGCAGATTTGCCTTGTATCTATTTAGATTATGCTGGCCTTAATAGACCATTAATTATATGGAATACAGGTAATTACCGTTACTTTAACACTTCCGCTTATACTACACTAACAAATAATCAATGGCATTACGTGGTTTTTGTTATCACGGGCTTAGGTCAAAATGATATAGCTAATTCAGCTATGTATATTGATGGTGTATCTCAATCTGTTTATTCTACAACTCGAACAAATGCGCCTTTAAATTTTTCCTCTTTTACCATAGGTAATAGAACTGGTGGTGGGCAATCTTTTGACGGTCGTATTGACGATCTAAAAGTTTATAACTATGTTTTAACCCCTTGGCAAATTGCGCAGGAATATAATCAAGGAAAACCCATAGCTCAATGGAGTTTTGATAATGGCCAAGGCACCACAGCTACTAATATATATAGTGCCAGCACAACTAATCCTTTTAATGGAACCTTGACCAATATGTCCACTACCGGCACCAGCACTGCTTGGGTAACCGGCAAGTTTGGTAAAGCATTATTGTTTGATGGAACTAATGATACTGTTGCAGTAACTGATGGCACTGGTTCGGGCATGGATATAACAAGCGCAGGTTCTCTTTCGGCATGGGTTAAACCAACAACAGTATCGGGTAATAAATATATTATAGATAAGGTAGAAAGCACCCAATACGCGCTTTTGCTTTCCGGTGCGCAAGTTAAGGGTTATTTTGGCAATTCTTCTTGCAGTGGCGGTACAGCCAAGGCCAATGAATGGAGTTATGTAACCGTTGCCTGGGATGGCGCTTACATCCGTTGTTATCTAAATGGCACGCAAGTTGGTCAAACTGCTTATTCTACAGCTTTAACTGCCCACAACACTTCTTTATATATAGGTTCTGATGGCGGAGCAGCTAGTTGGTTTTCTGGCATTATTGACGAGCCAAAAATTTACCAATACGCCCTTAGCCCGGTGCAGATTAAAAAAGACTACAATGATGGTTTAGCTGTTGCCTTAAGTACAGCGGATGGTGGCAGAAATTCCCAAAACGGTTTAATTGGTTATTGGAAAATGGATGAAGCCACTACCACTTGGGATGGCGCAGGCGATAGGGTAAATGATTATTCCGGATTGGGTAATCATGGTACTGCTGCCGGTAGCGCCCATGCCACTACTACCGCCAAATACGGCAATGCCGCGGAGTTTGATGGCACGGATGATTATGTTGAAGTTCCTGAGAATTCCGCATTAAGATTAATTTCTGGAGGAACGATCAGTGCCTGGATTTATCCAAGAGGTTATGGTGGCAATGGCTTAGGCAGAATTTTAGAAAAAAGTAGATCTGGTCCTAATAGGAATTATGATCTTAATTTAACTAATACCGGCCAAATCCAGTTTGATATCAAGGGTTCATCTACCTATACTTCTGCTTCTGCAATTAGTTTAAATCAATGGCAGTATGTTTCGGTTGTTTTTACTAATCAAGGAAGAAAAATTTATGTTAATGGAAATGATAAAACCTCTACTGGCGCAGGTGAGGTAACAATGCCTGAAGATAGTTCTGGAGTCTTTAGGATAGGTAACTCGGAAGCAACAGCGACAAGAGAGTTTAACGGCGTAATAGATGATGTTAAAGTTTATACCATTGCTCGCACACCGGAGCAAATTATGAATGATTATTTGCAAGGCCCTGGCCCCATTGCTTCTTATAATTTTGAAGAAAAATCCGGCACAACGGTAAATGATATTTCTGGCAGTGGGTATAATGGCACTATTACCGCAGGCGCTTCCAAAGGTTTTGTTAAAGGTAAAATCGGTAGGGCTTATGATTTTGATGGAGCCAATACAAAAATTGATACCGGGAGTGATTGGATGGGGCCTACCGGTATTTCAAATCAAAATATTAGCGTTTCCGCTTGGATTTATGTGAAGAGTTATGGTGAAGGGTCGAGAGGTAGAATTATTGATAATGGTAGTTTTATAGTAAACGTAAATGTTTCAGGAAATGCCAATTTTGGATTAACTTCCAATACATCTCTTTATGGGCGTTCAAGTAATAATTCCATTCAATTAGATACCTGGTATCATATTGTTGCCACAAGAGCTTTGGGGGCAACGGCTCCAGCTAATTTTTACGTTAATGGTGTTTTAAGTGGAAGTGCTGATCAATCCTCTGCTACAGCAGGGGCTATTGTAGGAACTTCAAATGTAATTATTGGAAATAATAATGCTCAAGGATATTCTTTTGACGGTAAAATTGATGACCTAAAAGTTTTTAATTACATACTTACCCCTTGGCAAATTGCGCAGGAATATAATGGTGGCGGGCCAATAGGGTATTGGAAAATGGATGAAGGCGAAAACAAAACAGTTTATGATTGGTCAGGTAATGCATATAATGGCACGCTTTCTTTAAGCGGAAGCCCCGCAACTTCTACTGCTTGGGCAGCTGAATCCGCTTGTAAAAAAGGACATTGTTTGGATTTGGATGGCACTAATGACCAAGTTACAGTTACGGATTCTACGGGCAGTGGCTTAGATGTTTCGGTTTATGCTTCCATCAGTGCTTGGATTAAACCAGATACCGTAACCGGTAGCCAGTACATTGTAGATAAAGACCAATCAACCGCCTACTCTTTAATGATTTCCGGCACAAGTTTGGTGGGTTATTTTGATGTGGGTGGATCTAATTCTTGTTCGGGCGGCATAGTTAAAATAGGCGAGTGGCAATATGTTTCCGCCACTTATGACGGCAATTATATCCATTGTTATATTAACGGGAATGAAGTAGGTAAAACTGCCGATACCAGCGGAGCTATTGATGTTCAAAATACGTCTTTATATATCGGTTCGGATGGCGGTGCGGCCAGTTACTTTAACGGTAAAATTGATGAAGTAAAAATTTACAATTACGCCCTTTCCCCGGCGCAGATTAAAGAAGATTACAATATGGGTGCGGGAGTTTATTTTAAGTAATGAATACTCCCTAGATTAGAAGGGGTTGCAAGGCCTTGAGCGACCGAAGGGAGTCGAAAGGGGGATATGGGACATATTTTAAATAGCGTTATTTTGTCATTCCGACCCCCTCGGCTCGGCTGACGCCTCGCTCGGGGCAGGCTCTCGCGGAGGAATCCCTTAAGGATTATATAAAGAATAAGGGATTTCTCCATTTCATTCGCTACGCTCATTCCAGTCGAAATGACATTGTATTTGTCAACACTTGACAGCTCTTTAAAAGTTGTTAAAATGGTTAAATAATGATATAATATCGTATGAAAAGCGATTATGAATCAATCTAATGAAAAGCAGAAAGTTTTATCGGATATTTACCGAGACATTGGGCAAGTTCTTTTTGCTTCAGTATTAATTGATCCCATTACGCGAGGAGAAGTTAATTATTATTTTTTGGCCTTTGGCCTCGCTTTTACTTTAGTATTTTGGTATTTTAGCATTAAAATTAATCACGATTAAAAGATGAATTTAATCTCCCAAGCTATGACTGCCTTTTATATCGTAGCAGCCCTACTTGCCATAGGTGCAGGCATTATTGTGTTAATGTCGTTAAAAAAAGAAAATAAATAAAATACCCATGGATACAACACCCTTTAGTTTTTATCTCTTGGTTTTTTTAACAGCCGTGGCAGTTGCTTTGGCGATTTTGGTAGCAATTAAAGATCGTAAAAATAAAAAATAATTAATTAATCAGTTGCTTTAAGCTAACAGCTTTAAGCTCTAAGTTAAAAAATCTATGTCCGATATCAAACGCACTATGCCCATGGGCATGAATCAGGGAGAAGGAATGGAACAGCCACAACAATATATGGCCCAACCTCCGGTTGCTCCCCAAAAAAGCGGTTTAGCCAACAAGATGATTGCCATCGTGGCCGTCATTGTAGTTATCCTAATTGGTTTGTTCTTGGTTTCCAAGTACACCAATTGGAATATTTTAAACGTTAATAAAGGCAATGCTAGTGCCAGCGGTTGGCAGGCAGTGTTTTTAACCAACGGCCAGGTTTATTTTGGTCAAATTACCAAATCTAGCGAAAAATCGGTTGTTTTGGAAGATGTTTACTATTTGCAGGTGGCCCAATCGCCCCAGCCGGCTCCGGAAGGCGCAGCCGCCCAAGCCAATAATTTATCTTTAGTTAAATTAGGTAACGAACTCCATGGCCCCAAAGATGCCATGAAGATCAATATGAGTCAGGTTTTGTTTACCGAAGAATTAAAAGCTGATTCCAAAGTGGTAGACGCTATTGTGCGATATAAGGAAGAAGGCGCAAAATAAAGATCGTAATGATTAAGACCCCGGTTTTAAACAAAGCCGGGGTTTTTGTATTCTTGCTTTAAGCTGAATATTATGGTAAAAATATTATAAGAATATGAAGATAATAAATGAAAAAATTGAATTAACCGAACTTAAAGAAATGTCCTCAAAAATGTTCGGTGGCTTGGTAAAGGCGGTGGTTGATATTGAACAGGGGGTAATGGCAGTTGATGCCGAAATGCATGCTGATGAAGAAGGGCTGTTATTGCAAGCAGGTTCAAAGCAGCAAAATCTTTGGGGCATAAATTTGTATCCTGATAAAACAGGTGATGATTTTATTGAGTTTGATTCCATGATAAATTTGCGCCCTTCACAAGGCAATCGCAGCCGCGGGGTTGATGATTTAGCGGTTCAACAAGTAGTAAAAGAAATTGTAAATAAATTGGTTATAATATGACTTTTCAACATCAAGCTATGGCCTCTGGCAGTTGGCAAAAATTTAGTTTAGTTGAACAAATGGCCAATATCGGGGCTGAAGTGGGCCGGGCAATAAACTGGAGCAAAAAAGATCTCTCATATAGCCAAGCGGCAGCTGTTAGGGCTTTGGAGCTTTTGGATTTAACTTTGGCCGATCGCAAAAATATTAGCTGTTTTAAAGAAATTGCCAGAGTCAGAGAGGTATTGGTTGATTATTTTTGGTATAACAATGAATACTCTTCTTCCGCGGATTTATGGAATTCGTATTTTTACCCTTTTAATTGGGCTGCCCGAATTAACCGTTAGTTAACTATCATAATTTTGAAATCAGTTTTTAAAAACTGATTTTTTTTATTTAAACTATAAAATAGCGATTACTAGTTTGCGGTTTGTATCGTAATTTTTTTATTTTTCAAGTAAGAAGTATAAAGTGGCACTATACACTTTACACTTTTTGGAGTATAATGTATAGTAATAGGGAATACAGTGGATAAGTCCACTTATGGTAAAATGTATGGTTTTTTCCCTAAAAAAACAAAAATCAACGGCAAAAAACGGTGGTTTAATAAAAATAGGCCAGTTAGCCCAAAAAGTGGGTGTACTGCCCTCTACCATCAATTTTTATACCAACGAGGGCTTGCTTATCGAAGGTGGTCGCAGTAAGGGCGGATATCGACTTTATGAGCCCGGTTATGCAATTGCCCGGATTAAGAAGATTCAAAAATTTCAGGCAGAAAAAAGATTGACGATTGAAGAAATCAAAAAATTGCTATGAAAAAGGAAACCCAAAAAATCTATACCGCCAAGCTTTCGCTCCACCGCCAAAGTAGGATAGTGGGCTGGCCTAAGGCGTATCATGCCAAAGAAAAAAAAGGTTTTTGGTATTCCATTAGGTCAATGTTATTTTAGATTTACGCCAACAGAAAAAGGTCTTCCGCTAATTGTAGCTTATAAACTACGGGCCGAAGACCTTTCTCTAATTTAATAATAGCAAATTAAAATTGTTTGTCAATAGCTCGCCTCCCTTGATTAAAGGGAGGTTTTTCATTATACTTTGTATAATATGTTGAATTTTCCCAAACTAGAAGAAGACATCTTAAAATACTGGCAAGATAACAATATCTTCCAAAAAACCCTGGATCAAAAATCCCCACAGGGTGATTTTTCATTTTATGATGGTCCGCCTTTTGCCACCGGTTTGCCCCACTATGGCCACATTGTGCCCAGTTTAATGAAAGATATGGTGCCGCGTTTTTGGACTATGAACGGCTACCACGTAGAGCGCCGCTGGGGTTGGGATTGCCATGGTTTGCCCATAGAAAATATTGTGGAACAGGAGCTTGGTTTAAAGCATAAAAAGGATATTGAAACCCTGGGCGTTGACGTATTCAACCAAACTTGCGAAACCAAAGTTTTAAAATACGCCATTGAATGGCGCACTACCATTGCCCGCTTGGGCCGCTGGGTGGATATGGATAACGATTACAAAACCATGGATAAAAATTTCATGGAATCGGTCTGGTGGGTGTTTAAGCAATTATGGGATAAGGGGTTGATTTACGAGGGCTATCGCAGTATGCACATCTGCCCCAGGTGCGAAACAACTTTATCGCAATCCGAAGTAGGCCAGGGGTATAAGGATATAGAAGATATGTCGGTTACGGCTAAGTTTGAATTGATAGACGAGCTTCACCCCGACCGCAGCGTCGGGGCCAGTACTTTTGTTTTGGCTTGGACAACCACGCCTTGGACATTGCCTGGTAATGCCGCTTTAGCAGTGGGTGAGAATATTGAATATGTAAAAATTATTTTAAAATCAGAAATTAACTCAAAACTAAAAACTCACTTGTCCTCCGAAGCTCGGAGAGCGAAGGGGGAAAACTTTATTTTAGCTAAATCAATTTTTGACCAATGGCCTAATAAAAATGAATATCAGATTGTAGAGGAATTTAAAGGAAAAGATTTGGTTGGGGAAAAATATCAGCCGTTATTTGATTATTTTAACAATGATAAATTGGAAAATAAGGATAACGCTTTTAAAATTTACGCGGCAGATTTTGTGAGCACCCAAGAAGGCACTGGCATTGTGCATATTGCGTCCGGTTTTGGCGATGATGACTTTAATTTATCCAAACAAAAAAATATTCCTTTAATCAAGCACATTTCTATGGACGGCCGTTTTACGAAGATCG
>JBAZSE010000001.1:0-326091 GCA_041662565.1 Patescibacteria group bacterium | reverse complement strand
GATTAATCTGGTTAACTATTTCTCTGGTAAATTCCGATAAACCTTGGGGCAAAGGCAATTGAACAATCAAACCCGATAAATCATGCTCGGCCTGAATCTGAATTAAGCGGTCGATTAACTTTTCTTTATCAATGTTTGCTGGAAAATCAAATTTAAAAAAATCTACCCCGATTTTTTGGGCAGATTCTCCTTTCTTTTTAACATAAGTATACGACGGTTGGTCATCGCCAACAATCACCACGGCCAGTGCGGGCTGAATTTTTTGCTGTTTTAATTTTGCCACCCGAACGGTTAGATCGGCCAAAATGGTTTGGGCTATCTTATTACCGTCCACAATTATAGCCATATTTTACCAAAATTAGGATAAATACAGCTACACTCTAACATATTAACCCGATTTTAGCAAATAGTGGCCTATTCCCATTCAATCGTTCCTGGCGGTTTATTGGTAACATCGTAAAAGATAAAAGATATTTCTTTGAATAACCGAATTTTTTCCACAATTGAATTTAAAACTTGTTCGGGCAAAGGAAAAAAACTGGCCGTCATAGCTTCTAAAGAAGCAACCGGACGGAGCACAATGCTTTCTTGGCCATCTACCCCAAAAGGCACCAACACTACCGGAAACTGCCAAATATCTTTAGCTAGGCCGGCTGTAGCAATTTCTGCTTGAACAATAGCATCAATTTCTCTTAACAAATTCAAGCGCCCGGTGGTAATCGTAGCATTCATTAATTCACCATCGTTAAGGTTTAAATCTTCATTGTCAACTCTTAACAAAACCCGATTTACCCCCCTTACGGCATTGGTAATTTGCGGGCTGAATTTTTCTATTTTTTCCCAAGGAAAACCATCAAGTTCAATCACTGCCGGGTGGGCGTAGGTTCTGGAATCTCCTTGAACGCCAACACTTTTTAAAGGTAAGGCGGTAATTTTAGCTGACTCGGCCAATTTAGCTGTTACTTTTATGGTTTCAAAAACCTCGGCTAATTTTTGATTAAGTTCCAATAAACCGTTTTGTCCGATTAATTCATCGTTGCAAAGCAATCTAATGCCCAAACCAGGGCCGGGAAAGGGTTGGCGCCAAACAAGTTCATCAGATAAACCCAATAGTTTACCTAAACTTCTAACTTCATCTTTATATAAATCGCGCAATGGTTCTATAATTTGACCTTGTTTGATTAAATCCTGGATTTTATCCACTTGGTTATGGTGGGTTTTAATTTTATCCGCATTTTTAGTACCCCCGGTTTCTATGGTATCGGGATAAATTGTGCCTTGAGCCAACAGCCATTCGGCAGGATTTAAACCCAATTCCAATGCCACTTGATCCTTGATTTCCAAAAAAAGATCACCTATAATTTGGCGCTTTTGCTCGGGCTCCGAAACGCCGGTTAATTTGCCGATAAATAATTCGGTTGAATCCTGGATATGCAAATTTTTAAAACCGGCTTGGTTGAGCGAGGCCTTAACCTGGGCTGCTTCGTCTTGGCGCATTAATCCGGTATCCACATGCAAACCATAAACCCGATTTGGTCCCAGGGCTTTTTCGAGCAAAGCAAAACAAACCGTGGAATCAACTCCGCCGGAAACCAGTAAAAACACTTTTTTGCCCGCCGAAAACTCTTTGATTTTTTCCAGCATGGAATTTTCCCAATCAAGCAGTTGCCAATCTTTTTTGGCGCCGCAGATTTGCACGGCAAAATTTTCCAAAATCCTCATACCGTGCAGGGTATGGGTTACTTCGGGATGGAATTGCAAACTATAATATTTTTTGGCCTCGTTTTGCATGGCCGCAATCGGACATTCGTTGGTAGAACCGATGGTTTTAAATCCTGCCGGCAAATCGGTTACCGAATCACCATGGCTCATCCACACGGTTTCCAAATTATCCAAACCAATAAACAAAGGTGAAACCCCGACTTGTAAATTGGCTTTGCCAAATTCCCGAGCATTGCTTTTTTCCACTTTACCGCCAAAATAATTACCCATCAGTTGATGGCCGTAGCATAAACCCAACACCGGAACACCAGCGGAAAATATTTTTGGATCAAATGGGTACTGGTCATCGCTAACGCTCCCCGGACTGCCCGAAAGCACAATGCCGATTAGATTTGGAATTTGGCTAACATCGTAATCAGTGGGATACAATTTAGCCAAAACCCCCAGTTGCCTAAAACGCCTCGCAATCAAATGAGTGTATTGCGAACCAAAATCCAATATAGCTATTTGTTGATGAGATGTTGACATAAAGCTGGAACTTTGATAAAATATCGTTTTTACATTATAATATACGTAATAGAATTATTACCATTATAATCTAAACCCTATGAAATCACAAGATTTAAAACAAGGATTAACTTTTGACGATGTTTTGCTTTTACCAAAAAAATCGGAAGTTACCCCGGATCAAGTGGAAGTTAAAACCAGATTTTCCCGAAGAATCAATTTAAACATTCCCTTGGTTAGTTCGCCCATGGATACGGTAACAGAAAGCCGTTTGGCTATTGCCTTGGCTTTGGAAGGTGGCATCGGCGTAATTCATAAAAATTTAAGCATTGAACGACAAGCCCAGGAGGTTTCTACTGTTAAGCGCTTTAGGAACGGCTTGATTGAAAATCCAATTACTTTAACGCCCGATCAAACCATAGCTGATGCGGTTAAAATCCGTGAAGAAAAGGGCTATAAAAATGTTCCTATTACCGATGCTACCGGTAAGCTGTTGGGCTTAATAACCAAATTTGATTACTTTTGGCCGGAAGACAAAAACGCCATTATTAAAAATTTAATGCGGCCTTTAAAAAATATCGTAACCGCCCCAACAGGCATTTCTCTTTTTAAAGCCCAGCAATTGATTAAAGAAAAAAAGGCCCCTATTTTACTATTGGTTGATAAGCAAGGTTATTTAAAAGGCATTGTAACCAGAAGCGATTTGGAAAAAAACCTGCATTATCCGGCTAGCAATAAAGATCAGGCCGATCGTTTAAGAGTGGCAGCCGCCATTGGTGTTGGGCCGGATTCTTTTGAACGCGCTTTGGCCTTGGCTAAAGCGGAAACGGATGCGATTGTGATTGATACTGCCCATGGACACAGTAAAAATGTTATGGACATGGTTAAAAAATTAAAAGCAGATAAGCGTTTTAAAGAAATTGATATTATTGCCGGCAACGTGGCCACTGCTCAAGGTGCCAAAGATTTAATTGCTTTAGGGGTAGACGCCGTTAAAGTGGGTATTGGACCTGGTTCGATTTGCACAACCAGAATTATTGCCGGAGTTGGCGTTCCACAAATTACCGCTATTCTAAACGCCGCGCAAGGTTTGGGCAAAGGCAATATTCCGATTATTGCCGATGGTGGAATTAAATATTCCGGAGACATTGTTAAAGCTATTGCTGCCGGCGCCAGCTCGGTAATGATCGGCAAACTGTTTGCCGCCACCGACGAAAGCCCGGGTGAAGTTACTTATTACAATGGCCGAATGTACAAAGTTTATCGCGGTATGGGTTCATTGGAAGCTATGGTTCAGGGTTCTAAAGATCGTTACGGCCAGGCCTCAACCAAAGAATTAAGCAAACTGGTACCCGAGGGCATTGTTGGCCAAACCTTATTAAAAGGACGCCTATCCAGCCATGTTTACCAGCTGATAGGCGGCTTAAGATCGGGCATGGGTTACTTGGGAGCTAAAAATATTACTGAATTACAAAAGAAAGCCGAATTTATCCAGATTACCGAAAATTCCCTTAAAGAAAGTCATCCGCACGATATTACCATTACCAAAGAAGCGCCTAATTATCAGCGCCCTGCTCGGCCGATCGCCAATTTATCTGAATAATCTTTAAAAGGCCTTGTCCATAGTAAACAAGGTTTTTTAAATAAAAAAAGGCCGTCCAGTAAACTAAACGGCATTAAAGAAGAAATATCAATCTTGGCGAATGATTTGCAAAGGTTTTGCAGAACAAGTCGCAAAATAGTCATTTAGCTGCTCATCGCTTGGATTATGCAGATCTAATAAACTACTAAGTTTAATCGCCCATGGTGTAGGATTTTTCATTAGTGTTCTTAAGTCCTCCGACACCGGATAACCATCCACATCCCTTCTTTCGACTTGATAATGGTCTTTACACCAATTCACAATCAAGCCCGGATTATCCTCCAACCAATCAGTAGATTGCAGCACAATCTTGATTATCTTACCATGACGCAAGGTAATCAAATTGGGTTTGACAGTTAACGTTGAGTCTGTCATGAAATTTTCTCCTCTAAATGTGTTTTTCCTTTAAGAACAATTTAAGTAAAAACTATATTAAAGCGACTTTTTTGTCAATATAGAAAAATAATACTACAATACAATCATGATTCAAAAAATCCTGATTGTTTATAACCCTAAAGCGGGTAAAAAATACCCTGCTAACTATCAGGCGGTTTTTTTAAGGCAGTTAAAAAAATACGTTCCTGATGCAAATTGCCAATGGCACGAAACTTTGCCCGATTTTCCGCGCGAACTTGAAAAAATTGATTTTACCGATTTTTGCAAAATTATCGTTATTGGCGGAGATGGCACTATTAAAAAAACCGCCGAATTTATTTTAAAAAACAATCTGACAATTCCCTTGGCAATAATTCCCCAGGGATCAGCCAATGTTTTAGCCAACAGCTTAAACATTCCCCTTAGGCAAAGCGCCTCCATTAAACTGGCGGCATTAGGGCATGAAAAAACCATTGATGTTGGCTTGCTTAATAATGAACATTATTTTTTAGTGGGCTTATCCATTGGTTTGCTTTCAAAAGTGGTTTTAACTACTCGGGCCAAAGCAAAAAACCGCTGGGGCATTTTGGCCTATCTTTTTACCCTGCTTAAAAGCAAGACAAACGAACATGATGTTTTTGATTTTTGGTGCGATGGCCAAAAATTCCACCTTGTTGGCAATACTCTGTTAATTACCAATACCTTTAGCTTGCTCAAAATAAAACCCCGCAATTTTTCCGATTACACCGATGGCTGGCTGGAAGTTATGGTAACTAAAAACAGTTCGGTTTGGTCATTTTTTATGATCGCTTTTTTTTCCTGGCTGAATAAAAAATTCATCCCTTATCTTTTTTGGCATAAAGCCAAACAAATTAAAATTGAAGCAAGCTGTTTGGCTGGAAAAATAATCCAACTGGACGGAGAAGAAGTTCGTGTTAATAAAATAGAGGCAGAAATTCTGCCTCAAAGATTAAAAGTTATTATTAGTAAATAAACGCCGTAGTTAAATTTTTTAGCCAAGAAATGTTTACCCAAACATTAGCCAACCGGGCTTAAAAATTAACAAAACGCCGATTAAGAGCATTAAAATTCCGCCAATTAAAGAAGACCAACGATTGTATTTGCCCGACATACCTACGCCGCGCAAAGTTACCATGGCAATGAAAAAAACGGCTAAATCATCCAACATAAAAAAGAACAGATAAAACAGGATGTAACCGTAATAAGCGGGCATGGATAAATTATTCATGGTTAACACCTGGGTATAAACCGCAGGCAAACCGGCCGAACACAGCAACTCCACCAAATTAACCGAAGCAGCTAAAATAATAATCCCGCCCAAAGCCAAGAGCCAATGGCTGGATTGAGTGATTTCTTTAAGTTTATCAAAAAAACGGCGGCGCTTTTGAGTATCGGTAACCTCGCATTCGCCGACTTTATTTTTAGAAAAACTCCTTAAATGGTAAAAACCGCTAAACAAAGCTACCAAACCGATGCCGTATCTTAGCCAGATAATAAACCCGAGCAATAACAAAACATTAAGCCAGGCGGCCATGACCAAAAAATAAACCCCGGCCGAAGCTAAAATAAAAGTTACGCCTAAAATCCACATTCGCTTACGGTTTTTCATTCCCAGCAGTAAAGAAATTAAAAATAGCAAAACCCACATAGCGCAGGGATTAAAGCCATCCAGCAAACCGATAATGATGGTAAAGGCGGGCAAGGAAATGGTTTTTAAATCCAATGTCCCAAAAATCGGCACGGTTAGAGTTTCAGGCAAATCCTGCCCAGCCGCAACCGGTTGATTGTTTTTTGGCTGATCGTTTTGAACTTCTTTAAAAATTTTCTTATCTTCTTTGCCTAAACCGGTTTGGGCGATAATTTGGCCAACCACATCTTCGCATTGCTCAACTAAACATGATTGTAGCATTTGTCTGATTTGCTCGCCGTTGGTTTCATCATTTAAATAACCAGTAAAACTCTGTTTACCAACAATATTAAAAGGTACGCCTGTTGGGTTAACTCCCAGGGCCTCGCCCACTTTTACCATTAACTCGCGGTTTTGAGAATTTTTCCAAACTTCAAAAGCAACAACGCTAAAATTATTTTCCTGGGATAACAACTGTTTAATAAACTCTTCCTCTTTAGCGCAATGCGGGCAGCCATCGCCGTAAAAAAAATAAAGCTTAGCCGTTTGGTTAACAGCCGAATCATCTGCGGCTTCTTGGGCTTTAGTTGGAGTTACAGAAAATAAACTCCAAATAGCCAGTGATAATAAAGCTGATAATAATAAAGTTTTTTTCATAATGGTTCGGATAATTACAACTATCAGTATAACAAAAAAACGGCGCTTAGCAAGCGCCGTTTTTTAAAAAGTTGGACGAAATTACAAAATGGCGTCCTTGGCTGCCTTGGAAACCCTGAACTTAACCACGGTTTTGGCAGGAATCTGAATAGTTGCGCCGGTGGCAGGATTGCGGCCCTGTCTGGCACTGCGATGCTTTTTGACTAACTTGCCAATGCCCGGAATGGTGCATTCGCCATTTGTTTTAACTTCCTTATAAACTAAGGAGGTTAATGCTTCCAAAACTGTTGACAGGTCCTTTTTGGACATTTGGGTGCTGTCAGCCAAACTTTGGAGCATTTGTGACTTGGTCATTTTGGCCATAGTAAATTTTGGTTATTTATTAAGGTTTTATCGACTTGTGGATAAATTATAGCAAAAAATAAGGGAAAAATGAAGCATCTTAAAAGTGGATAAGTATTTACTGGGTTTTTATCAAAAACCCCCACCGTTAAGGTGAGGATTTTATGATTTTTTTTCAAAAGAACTAGTTTTTAATCAATTTGCTTAAATCGTATTTCTTGCCGGCTCTTTGCCATTTGGCCAAAGTTTTAAGCGCGCTGGTAGAAACGGTTAATCGCATCATCCTGCCGGTAGCGGGATTAAGCAATCTTTTGCTTTGCAAATTAGAAAAAACCTGGCGCTTTACTTGGCGCTTGCTGTGGCTGACAGTGCAGCCGGAAGAAGTTTTTTGACCGGTAATCTGGCAAACTCTAGACATAGTATTATATAGATTAATGGAATACTGTATTGAAAAGTAGTATATATTAAAACCTAATGTAAGTCAACTGCCCTACTTTTTTCCTTTTCTCACATACCGAGCTCTTCTGATTGGGGCTTTAGCCAAAAGTTCTTGGCAAATTTCCAAAGTTAAGCTGGCGGGATCTGTTTCTTTGGGAATCTTGGCATTTTTTTTGCCATCGGTAATATACGGGCCAAACCGGCCGTTTAAAACTTGCACCGTTGCTTCGGGCCAATCTTTAATTAAGCGATTGGCTTTTTTTTCTTGCTGTTCTTTAATGGCATTCAACGCTTCTTCCAGTGTTACCGTATAAGGATCTTCATCTTTTAAAGAAAAATTCTGCAAACCAATTTTAACATAAGGGCCAAAACGACCGCGATTAACTATAACTTCTTCACCGTTTTCTGTTTTGCCTAAAACGCGGGGAATTTTAAAAAGTTCCACGGCATCGGCTAATGTTAAGTCCGCCTGGCTTTGTCCTTTTTTTAAAGGAGCAAACTTGGGTTTTTCATCGTTTTCACCGGCGCCCTTTTGCACAAACGGCCCAAACCGGCCCATGCGCACGTAAATCATTTTGCCCGACTCCGGATCCGCTCCCAGTTCTCGCATGCCCACGGTGCTTTCTTTGCTGACAGTTTCTGCTTTTGCTAATAAATTTTCGTGGAACGGCCCGTAAAACTCTTTAAGCATTTTAACCCAATCCTCTTCGCCTTCGGCGATTTTATCAAACTCATCTTCCACTCTGGCGGTAAAAGAATAATCAACGATGTTAGGAAAATTTTCCACCAGCAAATCATTAACCACCAAACCGATTTCGGTTGGCTTTAGTTTTTTTTCTTCCAGATTAACGTAATTGCGATCTTGAATAGTAGCAATGGTAGGAGCGTAAGTGGAAGGGCGACCAATGCCGTATTCTTCCAGGGCCTTAATTAAACTGGCTTCACTATACCTAGCCGGCGGTTCGGTAAAATGTTGTAAGGGTTCCAAGCTTTCTGTTTTAACCAAATCGCCCTGAACCAAAGAAGGTAAAATCTCCTTATCTCCTGCTTGAGGTAAAACTTTCAAAAAACCTTCAAAGGTGATAACCGAGCCGCTGGCTCTAAAAATATGATCAGCACCGTCGGTTAAATCTACGGTAGTATTAAAAACTTTAGCCGGCGGCATTTGCGAAGCCATGGTTCGGCGCCAAATTAAATCGTACAATTTATATTGCCTGGGATCCAAAAATTCTTTTATTTCTTCAGGAAAAAATGCCGGATTGGTCGGCCTAATGGCTTCATGGGCTTCTTGGGCCAGTTTTGATTTAGCGGTATATTTTTTTATGCCTTGGGCATATTCGGCACCAAACCTATTTTTAATCACCTCTTGAGCATCAATTAAAAACTGTTCCGATAAATTAAGCGAATCGGTTCTCATGTAAGTTATCAAACCAGCCGAACCTTTATCACCCAAATCCAAACCTTCATATAATTGCTGAGCCAGGACCATGGTTTGCTTAGCCGAAAAACCCAACATACGATTGGCGCGTTGTTGCAAGGTGGAAGTGGTCAGTGGCGTTGGCGGATTTTTAAAGGTCTCTTTTTGTTCAATATTTTCTACTGAAAAATTATCCCGCTTAATGGATTCAACTATTTTACTTGCTTGTTCGGCAGTTGTTAAATCAAACTTTTCCAATTTTTTACCTTCAGAACTGTGCAAAATAGCCGAAAAATTCTGTCCGCCTGTGGTGAGCGCAGTCGAACCACTTTTGGAAAAAACGGCTTCTATAGTCCAATACTCTTCTTTATTAAAAGCCAGAATTTCCCGTTCGCGCTCTACCACCAAACGAACGGCAACCGATTGCACTCGGCCGGCCGAAAGGCCTCTGGCTACCTTTTTCCATAATAAAGGAGAAAGCTCGTAGCCCACCAGCCGATCCAAAATGCGCCTAGCTTGCTGAGCGTTAACCAAATCAATCCTAATGCTCCGCGGGTTGGCTAAAGCGTTTTCGATCGCTGTTTTGGTAATTTCATGAAAAGCTATTCTGGAAGCGTTTTTGGGTGAACCGAATAAATAATCCAAATGCCAAGAAATGGCTTCGCCTTCACGGTCCTCATCAGTCGCGTAATAGATATTTTTCGCTTTAGCGGCCAATTTTTTTAATTCACTGACCTTTTTTTTGGCCTTGGTGGGAATGATGTAAGCCGGAGTAAAATCATGCTCAATATCCACGCCCATTTTACTCTTGGGCAAATCTCTAACATGGCCGTAAGATGATTCAACCTTAAAACCTTTGCCTAAAAATTTGGCAATGGTTTTGGCCTTGGTTGGCGATTCTACAATAATTAAATCATCAGGCATATTTGAAAAACAAGCCAATAATTGGCAGTAATTTAAACAATACCTTGTAAAATAACAGAGATTGACAAAAAAGGCAAATCTTGACCGAATCTTAAATCAAAAAATATGCCATTTAACAGCCAATTATAAAGTCACGCAGGGGCTGATTTTTTTCTCCAAATAAGTCAAACGGGAAATTTCTTGAGAGGATAATTCCATTAATTCCGGAGTGCGCATGTTTTCGGGATAGATAATCCGATAAAATTCCGGCAAAAGCGGATTAATGGCTTCTTCCAAAGTAATATTTTTGGATTCATTAACCAAACAGGGCCAAGTTTTTTCATCCCCGTAAAGCAATAAATCCAAACCCGTAGCCGGCACCAAGCCGGCCTGGCCGCCTGATAAAAATGCCAAAGTAAAATCACCGCCCATTTCTTTGGTTTGAACACGGGCACACAGTTCAATGCTTTTAAACTTGCCTCTATCGGCCTGCATTTTAATATAGGCCTTTTTCATGAAAGTTAAATAATTTACCTGGCTAAAACCGCCCAAACACTTAAGGCCGTAATAAAAAGTCAATAAGACATAGCACATCATCATGCTGGGGATCAGTTCTTTTTTAACCAAGGCCTGATACAAACCATCGGGAGTTAAAGCGACTTTATAAGAACCATCAGCGGAAGCCAGATAATTGCCTTGCTTAAACAGTTGCAAACGGTATTTAGCGCCTTTAGGCAAAGCCCAGAAAAAATAAGTACCCCAGCCCTCGGCAACGGAAAAAGCTCCTTGGATATTATCAAAATATTTTAAGATCAATTTTTCAAATGAAGGATCAAAAATCATCCGACTAATAACCGTATCTTCAAATAAATGATGGTTGATCAGCAACCGATTAACCAAACTTTCTTGCTCCAAATAAATCAAGTTCGGTGCGTGCTTGATTTTCATGGCATTAAAAAATTTTTGCCACAGAGTAAAATTGGTTTTGGTTATCTGTTCCGAATAATCATTAGCCTCCAGCACATCCGGCTTTAAATAAATTTCTTCCAGTAAGCCAACGGCTTTTTCGGCAACTGCTTGGGTCAACTCTCCGCTTTGCACCTTTTCATAAAGCAATTTAAAGGTGCTGGTAATATTTTCTTCCGTATATTTGGGAAAATTAAAAACCGGACATTGCCTGTATTGAGCCGAAGAAAAAGGCAGTTGGTGCAAGGCCAAGCCGTTTTTACCTAAAGCATTAAAAATCAAACCCCTCGGAAAAGAGGAGTTATTTAAAGAAACATTGCCGCAAGATAAAACAATAACGTTATTTAACACGGTATCGCCCTGTTCAAAATAAGGCGCGGCAGATATTAAATTGGATGATAAAAAGAAAGGATGGCAGATTGGCCCATGATGATCGGCGGTGGAAACGTAATAATACCGCTTTAGTTGGTTAGCCACGCTTTGGCCGGCTTGCTTGCCTAACAGCTTGCCCACCTCTTCTTTAATTGTTCCGATCAGCTCGTTTTGCCGAGATTTTATCGGGGGATTTAAATTAACGCTGATATAGCCCTTAACATAATCAAATAAGCTCTTACTGCCGTGCTTGGCTAAAATTTCTCTTAAAATCGGCTTTTTGCTTAATACCTTATCTTTAAGGGCTAAAAAACTATCGGTTGAATCCATAAATAATATTAATAATCAGAAATCACTCTACCTCTGAAATTCCATCATTATACAGAAAAGCCGGAAAAAATCAAGATACTTATGCACAAATATTAAAATAAAGCCCATTTTAGGGCTTTATTACTAAGGCAGAGTAAGGTTTTTAAGAAAGAGATTAATTTTTAGAGCTTAAGCTTAAACGGATAAATTGAGCAACGGCGATTTCTTTAATTCGCCTAACAAAAGGATTTTTTAATCCTTTAAAAACGCCTCGTAAAATTTTTAACGGATCGCCATGGCTGACCAATAAAATTTTCCGGCCTTGATATTTTTTTTCCAATCGGCCGATTAACTTTATTAATCGTTTAATAACTTCCGCCACGCTTTCCGCGCCATGCCCGTGCAAACGCGGGCTTTGACGATCATAAACCCAAACTTTGGGATAATTAACATGGCTGGTTAATTCCAGTTGGCCAAAATTTCTTTCTCTAAGCAAAGGAGTTAAAGTTATTTTTTTAACTTTTAATATTTTTTGAGCAATTTGAGCGGTTTGCTTGGTTCTTAAAAAATCAGAACTATAAATGATCGGATCATTTAACAAAAGTTTAACTCGGCTTATTGATTTAACAACTTGTTTACGGCCAATGGGGGTTAAACCAAATTTATTTAAAGCATTTTTTGGCTGGCTAACAATTAAACCTAAAACATTGGCCTTGCTTTGGCCATGGCGCAAAATATAATATTGATTGTTTAGATGTTTAACTTTGAATAGTTTATTCATTATTCCGTTGTCTGGCCATCAAATTCTTCATCGTCTCCTTGGGCCTGCTCTTTGGTGGCGTGAATCACGCCATCGCGGTGGTGAGCTGGGCAATATAAGGTATATAGTTTGAGAGATTGGCTAGCTGAGGTGTTAATAATATTATGTTTGGCGCCCGCCGGTACGATAATAACATCACCGTCAACCAATTCATATTCATTACCGTCAATTATTGCCTTGCCCTCCCCTGCTTCAAAACGGAAAAACTGATCATTTTCTTGGTGAATTTCCTCGCCAATTTCCTCATTAGGCTTAAGTGACATTAAAACCAATTGGGAATGTTCGGCAGTATATAATACTTGCCTAAAATTTTCGTTAGCTAAAGTTAATTGTTCAACATTGCCGTGATATCCCTGCATAAAATTGATGATTAATGATTATTTTCTTTATTATATATCAACTTAACAACTATCACAACATTGACCGCCTGGCTTATTACGGTTAAAATATAATCAATTACCTAACCAACTTTTATGATGGAAAATCCAAAAAAAATAACCATGCCCAGGAATGTTAAAATCATGGGTTTGGTCAGCTTATTTAACGATATTTCTTCGGAAATGATTTATCCGATTGTTCCGATTTTTTTAACTACGGTTTTGGGCGCCCCGGCCACGGCCGTGGGCTTAATTGAAGGCGCGGCCGAATCAACCGCCAGCTTGCTAAAAATGATTTCTGGTTGGTTATCGGACCGCTTACAAAAAAGAAAAATCTTTGTGGCCGTGGGCTATTCATTATCCGCTGCTTCCAAATTTTTAATCGGCCTGGCGCACGCTTGGCCGTTTGTTTTATTTGCCCGCTTTTTAGATCGCTTTGGCAAAGGCACTAGAACGGCGGCCAGAGACGCTCTGATAATAGATTCGGTAGAACCCCAAAACCAAGGCCGGGCCTTTGGCTTGCATCGCTCCATGGATTCTTTAGGAGCTGTTATCGGCCCCATCTTGGCTTTATTGCTTATTTTTTTATATCAAAATAATTTTAGATTGATTTTCTTTTTGGCCGGCATCCCTTCTACCATCGGCGTCATTTTGCTTTTGTTGTTTGTTAAAGAAAAAATCAAAGAAAAAGCACCCAGCGGATTAAATAAGCCCTTAATAGCCAATTACAAATTTTCCTGGAAAGAACTAGACCCGGCTTTTAAAAAATTTCTGCTGATTTCAATAATTTTTGCCATTGGCAACAGCTCCGATGCTTTTTTAATTTTAAGAGCCATTGATTTGGGCCTGGCCGCTACCTTAACCGTTTCCGCTTACGTTTTATTCAATTTAACTTATTCTTTATTTTCTTACCCGGCTGGCATTATTGCGGATAAAATCGGCGCCAAAAAAATCTTAACCTTGGGCTATTGGCTCTTTGCTTTGGTTTATCTTAGTTTGGGTTTGATAAAAAATGATCTTTGGATTTGGTTTTTATTCCCCATTTATGGAATTTACATGGCTTTAACCGATGGGATTAGCAAGGCCTACATTGCCAAAATGGTTCCAAAAGAAAAAATAGGCACAGCATTGGGTGCCTATTTAATGCTAACAGGTTTTTGCGTCTTTTTTGCTTCTTTTGGAGCCGGCTTATTATGGAAATACCTTAACCCGAGCGCGCCTTTCTTATTTGGCGCCCTAACTTCAATAATTGCCGTAATTTGGTTTACCTTTTCGAAACCCTTTGCCGAATTAAAAAAATAATTCCCAAAATAATCAAATTCAACCAAGCTAATACTTTGGCTTCGCTGTAAAATCCATCAATTATCAGAAGTAAAACTCCCAGGCCGTAAAGCGTTAAAAAACCGGTCTGGATTTCTTTTTGGGATTTTAAAATCCAACTAAGCTGGTACAGCCAACCCAAAATAATTAAAATTAAACCTAAATTAGCTAACATACTTTTATTAAATAATTATTAAGCCGTTAGTTTAGCTTGAAAGAATCAATAACACTATTAATAACGGGTTGGTACACTTCCCAATTATCAGCACCTGTGTTAAAGCTTAGCGTCCAAGCATCATTATTTTTTCCCGCAAAAAATGCCAGCATCATTTTAAACTGCGCGCCTTGCTCCACCATTTCACCGCCAAAAATTTTTACCTCTTTCCCATTAACCAAACGGCTGGGTAAGGGCTCAAGCTTCATTAAAGGATACAGACCGGCAAGTTGGGTTTTGGTTTCGGCAATAAAACCGCTCAAATCCGAACCGTTTAAGGATTTATCGGTTAAAGCGTAATAGGTTTTAAAATTCAATTTTTCCAAAATAGGGTTGGGAAATTTTTCGGCGGTATTTACAATCAACAAACTGGTATTGGCCGGAGCAACAATTTCGGCCCAACCGGTAGGGGCCAAAATATTAAAAGAAGTTTTAGTGATTGTTCTTTCTACAGATTGCGCTTCTTGATCAGCTTGATCAACCGCTGTTTGTTGGGTACTGTTGCCTTGATTTCTCCAAAACCAGCTAAAACCGACAATTAGTAGAACTGCCAGTAATATAGCCGTATAAATATGGTTTTTTTTCATTTTTTAAAATTAAAAAATTACCCATTAATTTTAGCATATAACCACAAAAAGGGCGATGTAGCAAAAAAATCACTTGATGAAAAAGCAAAAAAATGATATCATACCCTCACCTCAAAATAAAAATTCAAAAAATTGGGGATAACTTGATTAATAATTAATTTTTTTATACATATGGAAGAAAATATTCCTCAGCCAGTAGATCCCTCCAGCAAATCAACCGCTATTGTTATTGCGGCAATCGTGATCGTGGTAGTTGTTTCGTCTATTTTGGCCATTAGCAAAATGTCCAACCAATCTGAAGAAAAAAAATCAGCCCAACCCAATACTCAGGATTTAAATCAAAACCAAGAACAAAATCCGATTAATCAACAAATGCCCGCTTTGGAAGAAGGTCAATCAGGTAACGTTAACGAAGCAATTGTTAACCCGGAACAACCTTCTAAAACAACCCAAGAGGTAAAAACTTTTACCGTAATAGCCAAAAACTTTTCCTTTTCCTTGCCTGAAATTAGGGTTAACAATGGTGATATCGTAAAAATCATTTTGGATAATCAGGAAGGTTTTCATGATATTTTGATTGATGAATTTAACGTTAAAAGCGCTCAACTTAAAGCCAATCAACAAACCGAAGTTACCTTTACAGCCGATAAAACAGGAACTTTTGAATATTACTGTTCCGTTGGACAGCATCGCGCTATGGGCATGAAAGGCAATTTGATTGTTGAATAATAACTGCTAAAATTAAACCCCGCTTCTCAGCTATGCTCGAAGCGGGGTTTTATAATACTCAAATCCCTTTTTATAATTCACCGATTTTTAAACTACCTAAATTCTGCATAAACAAACTTTGACCACCATCTTAATAAATACCAAAATTTAATTATTTTGGCTGAACCACATTATTAACCGGATTAACGATTGGCATAGCTGGCCTAATCTGAACAGATTGAGCCACTACGGTGCCGTCAGTATTAACCTTACCATTCACCGATACGGTTTGGCCGATAACTAAATCATCAGCCGTACCCGCATCAAATTTACTTACTTCGGTGGTTAAACTATAAAAAACTATTTTAGAACCGCCGTCTCTTAATTTAAGAGTCATGCTTTTATCATCTTTAGCTATAATTTCACCGCTTAAAAACCCACCGTTAATAGCGCCATTGCCACGACCACCTATTAATCCAGCGCCTGAACCGGTTCGGAAATTTTGAAGATTGCCCTTGGCAAAGGCAGCGTCTGACTTGACCTGGTTATATTTTATTCCGCCATAAAAACCGCCAGCACCGGCCACAACTACCGCGATAACAACATACAATAATATTTTCTTCATTTTTTTAAAATTAATTATTAATTTACTTATACCATACAATTTTAGATTTCTAGGCGAGACAAGGAAAACCAGCAAAATGATTTGAGGCGTAATAAAGTTACGTCGAAAATCATTTTGCGCAGTTTGACGAAGTCGCAGCCAAAAATCTAAAATTGCAGAAAAGTTTTATTCATATCTCAAGGCTTCAATCGGCCTTAAACCCGCCGCCCTGGCCGCCGGATAATAACCAAAGAGAATGCCAATAAAAGCAGACACGCCAAAAGCCAATAAAACCGACTGAAGAGAAATTGTGGTAGCAATACCCGAAAAACGCGTTACCAAAGAAGCCGTTAAACTGCCTAAAATAACGCCAACAGCACCACCAAAAAAAGTCAACATAATCGCTTCAATTAAAAATTGAGTGGAAATGTCGCGTTTGCGCGCGCCGATGGCTTTTCTTAAACCGATTTCCCTGGTTCTTTCGGTTACGGCCGTTAACATCATATTCATAATTCCTATACCGCCAACCAATAAAGAAATACCAGCAATGGATGCTAAGAAAAAAGTAAAAGTATTGGTGACTGAAGTTAAGGCACCTAAAATATCGGCCTGAGAAACAACGGAAAAATCCGCCTCAACAACTTTATGGCGACTCAGTAATAAAGCAGTTGCTCGTTCCTGAACCAAACTCATTTGCTCTTTAGTAATTACTTTGATGGAAATATTGGAAAGATGTTCCACTCCGGCTAAAATCTTATGCATTGTGCTTAAAGGCACTAACACGGCTTCATCTGGATTAAAAAACCCTGAACCGCCAATGGCCTTTAATATACCAATCACTTTAAAATTTACTCCCTTAATCCTAATAGTTTTACCTACTGGATCAACGCCTTCGCCAAATAAATCAACGGCTGCTGTAGGCCCGACAACCGCCACTTTGGATATCGCAGATTCATGACTGGAAGTTAAAAACGAGCCGCGATCAATGGTCACATTTCTGACTTCGGCATAACCGGCAGTTGCGCCAATCACAGTGGAATTAGTATTATAACCAGGCGCGACAATTTGAAAACGGCTTTGATATTCCGGCGAAACCGCCGCGACACCATCCAAATCCCGCAAAGCTTCGGCGTCGCCATTTTTTAAAGTTTGCGCGCCACCGCGGCCGGAAGAAACAAAACCACTGCCTGCTTGCGCCGCCCCTGGCGAAACTGTTAGTAAATTTGAACCCAATCCCTCGATGCTGGATTGAATGTTGCTGCTAGCGCCTTGGCCAATAGCTACCATAGCAATTACCGAAGCAATACCAATCACAATACCTAAAATAGTCAGGCCCGAGCGGACTTTATTGGCCAATAAGGCGGAAAAGGTTTCTTGAAAAATATCTTCGGTTTTCATAAAAATATCTTATAACTTTGCTAAACGGCGATTAACCACCTGCGTATCGGAAATTAAAGCGCCATCACGAATCTGAATAATTCTTTGAGCGTGCTCGGCTACATAAAGTTCGTGGGTAATTAAAATAATGGTACGATGCTGGACTTGATGCAAATGCTGAAAAGTCGCCAATACGGCCTCGCCAGTTTTGGTATCCAAATTACCGGTCGGCTCATCGGCCAAAATTAAAGCCGGATTATTAACCAGGGCTCTAGCAATCGCCACTCGTTGCATCATACCGCCAGAAAGTTCATTAGGCCGATGCTGCCAAAATTTTTCCGGAAAAGCTGCTGCCTCCAAAGCCAACTTGACTGCGGCCTGACGCTTGGATTTTTCCAAACCAGCGTAAACCAGGGGCAAAATAACATTGCGCAAAACAGTAGCCCTGGCTAACAAATTAAATCCCTGAAAAACAAAACCGATTTTTTGATTGCGAATTTCGGCCAACTGATCATCGGACATATGAGCAACATCATGCTCATCTAACAAATAAGATCCGGAAGTTGGTATATCCAAACAACCCAAAATATGCATCAGCGTAGATTTGCCGCTCCCAGAAGGCCCCATAATCGCCACAAACTCACCGTCTTTAATATCAAAACTGACATTATTCAAAGCTGTGGTAATATTATCGCCGATCTGATAAATTTTACTGATGTTTTTAACGGACAGCATAAATTATCGACCAGGCCCTCCGCCTGTTAAACCGGGAATACTAAACCCACCGCTTTTGGCGGATGTTTGAGTGGCCGTGGTTTTAACCGCACTAAGGGTATTGGAAATAATATTTTCGCCCTCTGCTAAACCAGAAATAATTTCGGTAAATTCGTCATTAGCAGAACCAATTAAAACTGTTTTGCGAGTTGTTGGGAGCGTTAAAACCACACCTGACTGATTACCCGAAATCAAGGCAGGATCGGCTGAATCGGGCATTTCCACATAATAACTTTCTCCTTGAATCTTTAACGCAGTATTTGGAACCAACAAAGCATCGGATTTAACTTCGGTAATAATACTGGCAGAAACGCTCATACCGGGTTTTACCCGATCATCTTGAGCATCAAAAGCAATTTTGGCCACATAAGAACTAACACCCTGAGAAACAGTACCGACGGCATCTAAATAAACCACACTGCCGGTTAAAGTCAGATCCGGTACAGCATCAAAAGTCAAAGTCGCTTTTTGGCCGGCCTTAACTTTAGCGGCATCAACCTCATTTAAAGAAATCTCCGCCAACTGCTGTTTGGTAATTAAAGTAATAGCCACTAAACCCGAAGAAACATCATCGCCTTTTTTAACCTCAACCTGAGCCGCCACCCCTGCAAAAGGAGCGCGGATATAATAATCGGCTAATTTTTCTTGAGCATCCAAAAGCGCATTTTGACGCTGCTTTAAACTTAACTGCTCGGATTTAAGATCCAATTGATCGGTTCCGGCCTTAAGATCGGCCAAAGATTGAGTGCGTTCGGCAATTGTCCGATCGGCGTTAATAATATCTTCTTTGCCGGTTTGAATAGCGCGCTTAATAGATAACAAACTGGAAAGATGGTTATTGGTTTGGCTGGTATAGCTATTCAAATCAGCCAGATAGGCGGTCACCGTGGCGCTGGGTTTTATATTACGATTAGCTAAATTATTAAGATAAAATTGAATCAAATTGTTAGAATTTTTAATGGCTTCAGCGATTTTTTTAGTGGTATTGTAGGTCTGATCAATTAAATTTTCAATAGCCTCAGTATCGGAAAAACGCCCTTCCACCTTGTAGTTATTAAAATTTTCTTCATAAGCTTCTTGTGCCTGGAGATAAGAGTTCTCGGCGCTCTGACGATAAATTTCTACGGTCGGATCATAAGACTTAACGCTGTCGGTAAAAAAATTCATATTCCAACTTTTTTGCGTACTTAAATCTGTACCAAATAAAACTGCGGTCAAGCCATTCATCACATCAGGCAAATCCAAAAAGGCGTTAGCCACGGAATTAAAACCGTCATCGTAATCTTTTTCCAAATCATCAAGGGTTGTCTGTTTATTTTCTTCTGCCTGAGCTAAAGAATTTTCTTGCTGCAATAAACTTAACTGATCGGCCGGCTGCTGTAATTTTTCCATGGCCAGTTCGGCCGAAGCCAAATTAGCTTGAGCATCCCTTACCGATTTTTGCGCCTCACGGGTATCTAATTGAACCAACAAAGCGCCACTTTTAACTTCCTGCCCTTGAATCACACCCACATACAAAGCTTTACCCGAGGCCTTAGCTTTAAGATCCACCTGATTAGAGGCGGCCATCTGTCCACTGCCGGAAACCGTAGAAATTAGCGTATCTTTAGTAACCTTGGCTAGCACATAAGTACTAACCGCGCCCTGAGAATGAGCGTCCTGATAAAACCAATAACCGCCACCGGCTAAAATAATTACCAGAAAAAACATTAAGACCTTATGGGCAAAAATAAAACTTAAAAATTTAGCAACCATAAAATAATCAATTAAATCTTAAGATGTCTAGGTAACCCCATTATCGGCTCAAATAATCCGCTAGACGGACGAGGTGGCATTAAACGGATAAACTTAGCTGCAATTTGTCCTGTCTCATTGGGTTCGCCAATGACCACGATAAAATCATCAATTTTAAGATCAGCTAAAGCGGCTTTATCTTGAAATTCCCTGATTTCGGTCTGATCATTAACCAAAACTATTTTTTCCGCTCCATCATCCCCTTTAATCACTAATTCCAGTCCATTCAGTTTAATAATCTGGCCAGCTACGCCATGAGCCGGCATTAACAGCCGATCATCAAGATCCCTAATCATCATTTTGCTCGGCCCAGGCCGGCGGCCCAAAAAATTATCCTGATAATTTTCACCCCAGCTAAAATTAAACCTGGCTTTAGTGAGGCCAATCAATAAACCGGCTTTAAAAACCAGTAATAAAGAAATTAGCCAGACCAAAACCAACAAGCAGATTTTAAATATTTTAGATTGAAAAAAATTAGTTTGTTCCATAATTATTAGGCCGGTTAAAAGCTTTATAGCTTAACCAATTAATATTAATAAATTTAAGCGACATGATAAAAACCAAGGTCACAGCTAATATAGCTGCCAGCCCCAAAACAGGTAGAGATTCTAAAAGCGCTAATAAAAAACTTTGCCAATAATAAACCACCGAGCTGGCGTCGGAAAAAAATAACTTAAAAAATTCCCAAAAACCCGATTGAACCAAACTATTTTGCAACAAACCGCCCGACCACCAAAAACCAACGCCGCAAGCCAATATGGCCGTTAAGCCAAAAAATAGCCTAAAGCGTAGCTTAAGCAAGGCCTGCTCACTAATGGCGGATATGATTTTATCGGCTAAACCGTCCGCCGGCTCGGGTAAAGGCAATGATTTGAATAATTGTTGATAATTTTGCGGCATAGATGTGTCTATTAGTTAATACGTAATCGCCAGCCAATTGGGTGCAAAAAATCAAAAACGATTTTTATCAACCAACTGACGTAAATTAAGCAATCCCCGGCGATGCCAGCTTTTAACCGTATTTAAAGGTTTTTTTAAAATTCCAGCGATCTCGGGCAAACTAAAATCAGATTGATAATAAAGTACTAAGACTGTTTTATATTTAACCGGCAGTTCCGTTAATAACCGATCAAGCTCTTGAGCTAAAAATTGCTGATCCAAAACTTCATCGGGTAACGGGCCAACATCTGGCAAATTATCAAGCAAATCTTCATCTTCTTCGGTTAAACTCAGTTGGGCGGCTGATAAAATTTTCTTGCGCCGCAACCAATCAATAACCACGTTTTTGGCAATAGCATAAAGCCACGGCCGAAAAGACCGTTTAAGGTCAAACTTTTTCATAGAACGCCAAACACGCAAAAAAACTTCCTGCGTAATATCTTCGGCATCCGATCTATTACCAACAAACCTAAAAACAAAACCATAAATCGGCTTTAAATAATGTTTAATCAAAGTTTCTAAAGCCACGGCATCGCCCTGCAAATAGGCAGCCGCCAGCTGTTCATCCTTATTTTCCGGCATAAACTGGATATTTATCCGAGGTAAGGTTAGCACTTTTTAGATAAAAATAAAAATGCCTCCAGCTATCGGTTCTTGAATTGGAGACAATTTACTGCTACGATATTTTTTATTTAAAAAAATTTTAACTTAAAACTTTCTTAAATATTCTAATGGCCTCATCAATTTCGGATTGAGAAATTATTAAAGGCGGTAACAAGCGAATCACGTTTTCTTCACTTGGTCCGGCAATTATGCCGTTTTTTTGCAAAGCCATTAAATAGGGTAAGGCCTTGGCTGTTAATTCAATGGCAATCATCAAACCCAATCCCCTAACTTCTTTAATCAACGGGGAATTTAATTTTTGTAATTCACTCATAAAATACAATCCGTTAAATGAGGTCTGAACAGGCAACTTGTTATCTTGCAAAAACTTTAAAGTAGTACTAATTCCCGCACAAACCAACGGGCCGCCGCCAAAAGTATTGGTGTGCAAGCCCTTGGTTAATTTAGCAGCCACTGAATCTGAAATAATAGTTAGGCCGGCCGGCAATCCGCCCGCCAAACCCTTGCCTAAGCACAAAATATCCGGAATAATGCCAAAATGCTCATAAGCGAACAGCCGGCCGGTTCTGCCTAATCCCGTTTGCACCTCATCCATAATAAGTAATGTTCCGGTTTGGTCGCAAATTTGCCGTAACTTGGTAAAAAAATCTTTATTACCAACCACTACCCCGCCTTCACCTTGCAAGGGTTCAATAATAACCGCGGCAGTTTGATTGGTAATAGCCGATAAACTGGCGATGTTGTTAAATTCTATAAAATCAAACTTGGGAACAAATTTTAAAAACGGCTGACGATAATGATCCTGGTGGCTGGTGGTAGCTCCTAAAGCGCCCAGGGTTTTACCGTGATAACCGTTGCGCGCGGCTAACAGTTGAGTTTTGCCGCTAGCAAATAAAGCAAACTTTAAAGCCGCTTCTATACTTTCGGTGCCGGAATTGCTAAAAAAAACTTTATTTAAACCACTGGGCAAACAATCAGCTAAACTTTGCAAAGCCAAAGATCTTTGGTCATTGCCAAAACTGCCGTGCAGATTAATTAATTTATTTAGCTGTTCAGACAAAACCTGATTGATCGCTAAATTATTATAACCCAAAATATTAACGCCGTAATTGCTTAACAAATCAAGATATTTATTATTCTCTTCATCAAATAAATAAACGCCCTCGCCCTTGGTTAAAACCAATTGGCGGTTGGGATAAAGCGACAACATGAATTGTTTTTGGATGGCTAAATTATCCATATTACAAAACCGGAATATTAATAACCTGATCATGAGGCAAGGCCTGCCAAGCAAAATCACCAAAAGGTTCCAGAGAAACCAATCTTAAATTATTGGTGTGATAATTATAAAGCTGGTGATAAGTCCCTTGGGTAATAAAATGATTAAATAAAATAATTTCTTGAGGTGTGGCTAAGCCGATATTTAAGGCCTCAACAATGGAAGAATTACCAAGCAAGGCATTTGTGGCTTGCTGTAATTTTTCAGCAGCCAAAGAACCGGATGAGGAAAGTAATAAATTAAAAATCTTTTGCGAACCAACCTTGCCTTCAATTGGTTGGGATAATTTAACGCCATTTAAAAATCCGTTAAACACAAAGGCCAAATTGCCCTTGATAAACGGTTGGTTATATTCCAAATTGCCTTTATCTTTAGGAAAAGAAGAACCCCGAGCATGGATTAAAAATAATTGGCTAATGGGGATCTGACTGAAATTTTTTTGATCTTCCCAGATCGGTTTTAAAGAATAATAAGTTTTCCAAACTCCCTTATCCAACCAAGAGATTCCCCAACCGTCGCCTTGCCAGCGTTCGCTTTGCTGGCAACTGGTTGCAAAGGGAACAAGATATTCTTGAATGTTTTTTGGCTCTTGTTGATTAATAATAAGAAAACGGCACATAGGGGAAGTAAATAATTAATAAGGAATGGATTAATTTAATTGGTGATAATCGTGCCTTCGCCGGCTAAAGCATTGGAAATTGGCTGCTCTATTCGGCCATCGGCAAAATAAATTTCTTTAACTCCGGTTTGTAATGAACCAATAACACCCAATATCTTTTGTTTCATCCGGCCGTTAGACCAAGCCATAGCTTGATTTAAATTGGCAAAAGTTATTTTTTTTACCACAGAATCGGGATTATCGGATTCTTTTAATAAACCTTTTTCTTCAAATAAAAAAACCATTCTACTGATTTTTAAACTTTTAACCAGCATAGCGCAAAACTGGTCGTTATCAACATTAAGCAACTGCCCTGAAGCGGTTATAGCCGGAATGGTTAAAACAGGCACATATTTATTAGCCAATAAAAGTTCCAACAGATTGGTATTTATTTTAACTACTTTACCGCTTAAATCATCCCTGATGGCTCTAACTCGTTCACCTTCTTGGGATAATATTAATTCTTTTCTTTCAGCTTCAATTAACCGCCCATCTGCACCGGTTAAACCAATAGCTGGAACATTCAAGCTTTGCAATTTAGCCACTAATTTTTTATTAACCAGCCCGGCGTAGCTCATTAAAATTGTTTCCATTACCTGGGGCGTGGTGTAAACCGAAGAAATACCCGAAGGAGCGGTAATTTTTTTAACTTCAATGCCCAGTTTGCGAGCCAGTTCGTTTCTTTCATAATTAGCTCCGTGCACTAAAATAAATTGTTCGCCTTTTTTAATAAGCTCGGCAATATCAGAAACGATATAATCAAAATTTATTGCCTGTCCACCGCCAATTTTTACTAAAATCATATAAAAATAAAAATTATATTGGATGAAGCCCGGGAAATTCCAAACCAATTCTTTCTTCAAAGCCGTACATAATATTTAATGCCTGAATGGCCTGACCAGCCGTACCTTTAACCAAATTATCGATGGCCGAAACAACTACCAAACGATTAGTCCCCTGTTCTTTTTCAAAACCAATATCGCAAAAATTACTGCCGGCTAATATCTTTGGTTCCGGAAAACGATACAAGCCCATTTTATCGCGAATGATTCTAATAAACGGTTCGTTTAAATAAAACTTGCGGTAAATGCCTAAAATATCCTCTTCGGTTAAATCCTTATTTAATAAAATTTGCGAAGTGATTAAAATACCTCTAACCATTTCAATCGCTGTGGCGGAAAGATAAACTTTGTTGCTACCCAATTCTTGAGAAATTTCGGCCATATGCCTGTGCCCGGTTGGTTTATAAGAGCGAACAGCGCCGGCTCTTTCGGGATGATGACTGGAACTGGAACTTTCGGCCCCGGCCGCACTGGAACCTATTTTAACATCCAAAAAAACCTGATGATTTTCCACTACCCCTTCTTTAAATAAAGGATAAAGCCCTAAAATGGCGCAAGTGGCTTCACACCCGTAACAAGATACCAAATTGGCAGTTTTAATTTGCTCACGATAAAGCTCGGCTAAACCGCCGATAAATTTAGGCAAATAATTGGGGGCAGGATGATTAAGCTTATACCATTTAGGATAATCAGCCGGATTTTTTAATCTAAAATCAGCTGATAAATCAATAATTTTATCGGCTAATTTTAAATAATGATCCAAATTGCCCATGACCTCGCCATGGGGCGTGGCTAAAATAAGCAAATCGCACTTAACTAGTTCAGCGGGTTGGCAAAATTTTAAATCCGTAAGCCCGCGCAAATTTGGATGCAACAAAGCAACTTTTTTGCCAAAAAACTTGCGTGAAGTGGCTTGAACAACTTCAACCAAAGGATGATTGAGTAAAATCCTTAATAATTCCCCGCCGGCATAACCGCTGGCGCCAACTATGGCTATTTTTATTTTTTCTTGATTCATAAAAATATCTCTACTAAAATGTCGGCTGAAATTGCTAATTTTTTCCGCTCGCGAAACTCGCCTACCATTTGTGCTTTGATTTAATCTAATGCTCCTTTTAGCGACTTTGGTTGCGCGATGTAATTTCGGCTCACACAGTCCCGTTACGAAAAAAATTACCAATCTCAGCCGACTTAAAACTAACTCTTCATGACTGACAGACAGTATTCAATAATTTTCTTAGGCACATCCTGGCCTGTAATTTTTACCACGTTTTTAAATTCCATATTATCGTTAACTTCATTAACCAGTAAACCCTGTTCACTTTCAAAAAGATCAACGGCCAATAATCCATTACCCATAGCTGATTGGATTTTTTTGCCCAGTTCTTGAATCTCGGGCGTAATTGGGCAAACTTCTACCGTGGCGCCCCTGGCCGTATTAGTTATCCAATGGGGGGCAAAACGATATATTGCGGCGTACACTTCACCTTGAGCTACATAAATTCTAATATCTCTTCCCGGCTTATTGATATATTCTTGTAAATAAAACGATTGATGATTAACGCCCATGGCTTCTTTGTGTTCCAAAATCATTTCTAGGCCATCGGCATCATTAACCTTACCCATTAACCGGCCCCAAGAAGTACCCTTGATGGGCTTAATCACCACCGGAAAACCGCCTAAATCTTTTACCGCATTTAAAGCGGATGCTTCGTTAAAAACCAAAGCAAAGCGTGGAGTGGGCACACCTTTTTCAAATAACCTTAAAGAAGTGGCGAATTTATTTTTACACAATTCAGAAATGGCTAAGCTGTTAACCACCGGAATTCCCATTTCTTCAAAATACCACAAAACATTCTCGGCTTTATTGGCCGCCACACAACGCTGTAAAACCAAACTGTATTTGGTAAAAGAATCTCTATTTTGAGAACCAAAAACAACACCTCGGGCGTCCAAGGGTTCCATGGCCACTCCCAGTTCTTTAGCTTTTTCCAAAATCATCCGCTCTTCCTCACGGATGCCGGTATGCAATAAAGCGATAAGATTTGGCATAGTTGTTATTCTCCCCAATCTTCGCTTACTGCCAAAGGGCTCAGCACGGCTGAAACAGGCAAATTATTTTCTGCTTTAACCAATGAGGTTACTTCCACATTGCGGTTACAACCTTGGGCATTGGCTGGTGTTTGCTCGTTTGTGCGACAAACCAAAACATCGCTTTCTTGAGCGGAATCGGCAATGGCAACTAAATTTTGGCAATCATCCCACGGACAGGAAACGGTTAAGTTAGACATATATTAAACAATTAAATTATGATAATACTAACAATAATTTATCGGATTAATGCCAGCTTGTAAAATTTTTATGAATTTGTTACAATATATTTACTAAATGTTTAATTTATAACAAATATGTTAAAAATATCTGAAGCGGTAAAAAATCTGGTGGAACAAGACATGGAACTTCACTCTCCTTTAAAAAAGGGTTTAATTAACCTTTCGGCCTATGCCAAAAAAATCAAAAGTAAAGTTGAAGTTTTAACGAAAAAAAACATCAAAACCAGCTCTATCGTGGTTACCCTTTCCAGAATAGCCAAAAGTTTGCCGGAACAAGCAGAAGAGAAAAACTTAAAAATTTCCCGTCTGGCGGTTTACGCTGATTTGGAAGAATTGTCTTACGAAAAAACCTCGGTTTTTTTACAAAAACTTTCCCACTCTTACAAACAACTGGCTCATCAGGAACAAAACTTTTTGGCCATTACCCAAAGCATCACCGAAATTACCATGGTTGGCGATCAAAAATCCATGGCCAGAATAAAAAACGATTTCGGCCCAAACCACCTTTTTCACAAAAAAAACCTTACCGGCATTTCATTAAAATTTCCGCTTAGCTACCTTTCAGAGCCCAACATTATTTACAGTTTAATTAAAAAAATCGCCATTAAAAAAATAAACATCATTGAGGTGATTTCTTCATCTTCCGAATTAACGATTATTGTAGAAAATAAAGACGCCGCCCTAGCCATAAATCAACTGGCGCCGAACTCTTAAATAAAACAAAAACCCCGCTCTTTACAAAGGGCGGGGTTTTTAAATATGCTAAATTCTTAACAACACTTACACTTATTGGAAGTCATTTTAAACAAACCGGCTATAATAACCAAAACCGGCCAAACAAAACCAACCGTTGTTTCGCTAAAAATTTCCATAGCGCCCAGCAAAAAAAGCAAACCAAACAGGGTGATTAACACCGAGATGATTTTATGATGAGGGCATGGGCAACAGCCCTTGCCGGAACACATATTATTATCCTGCATATATTAAAAGGTTAATAATTATACCTTAATCATAACACAAAAAGCGCAAAAATTAAAACGGTATGATAAAACCATTATTATCGAAAACAAAGTAGAGGCGGGGTTACCCCGCCTCTACGGTGAAATTACCATAAATTTTACAACAACGACGTTTTAATTTTTGCGCTTGTATCTGACCCGTTCATTTTCGGTTAAATACTGTTTGCGCAAACGCACGCTTTTAGGAGTTACTTCCAAATATTCATCTTCATTCATAATCGCCAAGCCGGTTTCCAGTGTTATTTCCATGGGGGTTACCAGCTTAATAGCATCATCCGATCCGGAAGCGCGCATGTTGGTTAACTGTTTGCCCTTAATGGGATTAACAGCCATATCGTTGCCTTTAGCGGCGTTGCCGATAACCATGCCTTCGTAAACTTCGGTATTGGCGGTAATATACAAAGTGCCTCTTTCCTGCAAATTAGCCAAAGAAAAAGCCAAGGCCTTGCCGGTTGCCATAGAAATCATGCTTCCCAGTTCGGTTCTTTCAATTTCACCGGCATAAGGTTTAAAGCCCAAAACATGAGTACATAATATGCCTTCGCCTCTGGTATCAACTACAAATTCATTGCGGTAACCAAGCAAACCGCGGGTAGGCATTTCAAAAACCAATCGAGTTTGGCCGTTATGGGTTTTTAAATCAGTTAGCAGGCCTTTTCGCTTGGAAACTTTTTCAATCACCGTGCCCTGAGAGGCCTCGGGCACATCAATCGTTACTTCTTCAAACGGCTCTAATTTTTGACCATTAACTTCTTTAATAATTACCTGGGGTTGAGAAACCTGCAACTCATAGCCCTCGCGCCTTAAGTTTTCCAGTAAAATGGCAATATGAAGTTCACCGCGGCCGCAAACATTGTAAAAAGCATTATCGGAAAAATCGATTTTTAAGCCAACGTTAACTTCCAATTCTTTTTCCAATCTTTCCTTAATCTGGCGATTGGTAACAAATTTACCTTCGCGTCCGGCAAACGGCGAATTGTTGACTAAAAAATTCAAAGAAATTGTCGGTTCATCAATAGAAATAGCGGGTAAAGGTTTTTGTGAAGAAGAGGCGGCAATGGTTTCACCTATTTCAATATCCGGAATGCCGGCAATCATCACAATATCCCCGGCTTGGGATTCTGCCACTTCCTGCCTGGTTAATCCTTGAAAAGTAAAAAGTTTGGTAATTTTTCCAGTGCGAGCGGAACCGTTGATAACGGAAACTGTTTGACCATCTTTAACTGTGCCGGCATAAACCCGGCAAATAGCGCACCTACCCAAAAAATTATCATAAGCCAGGTTAAACGGCTGAGCGGCAAATGGCTGGGCTACGGCTTCCGGCGAAATACTTGGCACTTTTTCCAAAATCAAATCTAACAGAGGAGTTAAATCTTTGGCTTCTTCTTCCAATTTCATTTTAGCCAAGCCCAATTTGGAAGCGGCAAAAATTACCGGAAAACCCAACTGTTCATCACTAGCGCCCAGATCCAAAAACAATTCGTAAACCATTTCCTGAACTTCCAAAGGCCTAGCAGCCGGTTTATCAATCTTGTTAATAACCACAATAGGTTTTAAGCCGAGTTGTAAGGATTTTTTTAGGACGAATTTGGTTTGAGGCATGGGGCCTTCTTGCGCATCAACCAATAATAAAACGCAATCAATGGATCTTAAAATACGTTCCACTTCCGAACTAAAGTCGGCATGTCCCGGAGTATCCACGATGTTGATTTTGGTAACGGCACGCCCTGAGCTTGCCGAAGGGTAAAAAACCGAGGTGTTTTTGGAATAAATGGTAATCCCCCGTTCTTTTTCCAAAGTATTGCTGTCCATGGTTACTGTGCCATCGGTCATGCCGGTTTGCTTCATTAAAGCATCGGTTAAAGTTGTTTTGCCATGGTCAACATGAGCGATAATGGCTATATTTCTGATTTCCATAGTAAATTTTGCCCCTATAAATTAAAAGAATCACGAAAACCCGCAATTCTCAAGGTAATAGACAATATTGTAATTTATTTTTTGAATTTTGTCAAGTTTTAAAGCCCTTAAATCAAAAACATCAAAAAAAAGACGTCCAGTTTACACTGAACGTCTGTATTACCTCTTATGACTACCACTCGTAAGTGATAGTGGGCAAATGAATGGATTGACCATAGTATGAACCAGACTGTATTGAAGAAAAAATACCCAATTCGGATACGCTGGTTATGCCATTTGTGCCAAATTCTGACCTTATACCTATAACAGGAAACTGGACCCGAAACCCATAGATCATTATTTGGAAGGTGACTCCATCTATAACTCCAACCAAATGTCCATGGTTATTAATCGCCAATCGGGCAATCAATGGCACTGCAAAAGAAATTTCTGAAAGTTCTATCAAATGCCAATAAACGCCAAACTCAGACAATTTTCCGGTAAATGGTTTCGGTAAGTTTGGATTATAATCATTATCGCCTTGGAAATTCGCTGAGAAAGCATAGATCCCATCCGGCTTAAGCCAGTTAGGAACGCTTTCCCCCGTTTGAATAGCCAAATTTGGCGTTGCCTGTCCAAGTCGAATCACATGAATTACAACCTGGACAAAAGGAAGGTCAACAACCGAAGAAGACAACTCAGATTTAATCTGACCAAGTAACTCACTTAAATCAGGATTTTGGTCACGAAGCGTAAACTCCATGACCTTAATCTTATCAGTTGACCACTCAACCTCATCAACTCGAGCAAAACGATAATTGTTGCTCGAATTTGAATTGGCTGAAGAGCCGGACAAATCAAGATTTACAATCAGATCAAATTCTTCTGTTTCGGTAGCAGAAACATTAGCGAGATTCTGCCGGTATTGCTCAAGCATGGCTTGAATCAATTCCTCGCTCAAAATCTGAAGTTGATTGCCAATTACGACATATTCCACCTTTTTTACAGGTCGATCGCCGTAACTATACTGATAATCAACCAACGCTCCTTTAGCCACACCGCTTGAACCAGCAACTCGTTTCCAAGGTGAAGGACGTTCATCGGACCAAAGAGTATCTTGGCCTTGACCAAGAATTACTTCTTGAACAATCATCTTCGCTGGAGTGGCGATGGTTTGAACCAAGTCAACTTCATCTTCAACTTCCACAACCGGCTCAACTTTGACGGCAAGGCGCGCTGATTGTTCATCAGTAGATTCCTGCCTAGCCATAATAATCAAAGTGTCCTCACGAGCAACTACCCGAACCTGATCAAGCTTAATTCGAATTGATTCATCAGTTGAATCAAGAATTTCAGGTAAAGGACTACTGGTAATCACTTCCGAGGAAGTAGGACTTGTAACAGCAGCAGATGCCTGCTCCGTTGAATCAATCATTACCGTTTCCGTTGGTTCAATGTTAACGGTCTGACGATTTGCAAATATTGCAATAATGACGATTATCGCAACAATGGCAAGAGATAGCAACCAGATTTTCTTCATTTTGGCCTTTCTTACCCGTTTTTGGGCATTTTTTTGATGTTTACGAACGAAACATTTAACTATACTACAATAATTGAATTTTGTCAAATCAGCTAAAAAATAAAAAAGTGTTTTACCCAACAACATTCGGGTTAAACACTATAAACTAAAACAATGTCATCTGATCACTAATACCTGATACTTAATTTTTAATTAGCTAAATCATCAATATCCTGCTGGTATTTTTCAGCTGTAGCTGCCACATTATCCCCGTAAAAACGATACCTGGTATTGGTTGAACCTGAAAAATATTTCATAGCCGCCGCCCATTCACCGGATTTACTGCCGGCACCGTCGGCCTTTAATTTAATGGCGGCCGCGGCAAAAGCATCCCTAATATCCCAAGGATTAGCGGCCTTGCCGGTTAAAGCGGCAACCTTGGCTTTATACCCCAGCCAAGTGGTTGGAATAAACTGTGCCGGCCCCATGGCACCTCCCCAACCCAGCCGATTACCCTTACTATCTTTCATGGGGCAGGAAACAGGAGTGATATCAGGATCCATGCCTAGCTCGGAAGTTATAGAAACAAAAGCATCTTGGTCATTACGATAAGAGCAAGGGGTATCGGCCCCTTCGCAGGATTTGCCGTTTTTAACATAGTTAGCGTAATGGATCGGACCAGGCATAATTACCTGCCAACTTTTTTCTGGTGGATCGCCAACGCGATTGCAGGTACCCACGTTTTTGCCCAAATTGGATTCTTGAGTTAATATAGCCAACAAAAAAGCCGCCCTAACCCCTGTTTGACTTTCGGCCCACTGAGCAATAACTAAGGCCTGACCAAAAGTAACTTGGGTGCTAATGCCCAAAAGTTCGTAAATCCGGCTTTTGATTTGAGCGGCACGTTTTTTACGGTCAGCCAAAACGGCCTGATAATTTTTTTCCTGGTCCTTGGTTTTGGCCAACAAATCGCTTCGTTCGGCCAAAGTGGAAGCAAGTTCTTTATTTTGCAAACTAACGATAGATAATAAATTCTGCTGGTCATCTCGCTGGTTATTAAGCTTTTCACCGTCAACAGCCAAAGCCGCTTGTTCAGCTTTTAATTCCTCTACCGCTGTTGTTAAACTGGCACTGATTTTTTTGTATTCGCTTAAAGATTCAAAAAAAGCACCCAAACCGTTTTGATTGGTTAAAATTGCCAAAATCGAATGACGGTCTTTTTGGTTGATTTGCCTAATTAATTCTGCTACCGAATTGTTTAACAAAGAAACTTTTTCGGCCCGGGCTTGAATATCTTTTTCCACCTCCGTTAACTGATTTTCCAAACTTTTTATGGCTAAAGTTGATTGCTTAATTTGGGCTTTAAGCTTGCTTTGTTGCAACTTAAGCTGGCTGATTTTTTTATTTAAAGTGTTTTTTTCCGATTTAACCGAAGAAAGCTGGCTTTCGTATTGAGCTATTTCAAATTCAATCTTATCCAATTCTGTTTGCAATTCTTTGGTTTGCTCCGCTGTTAGTTGGTTTGAAGCGGCTTCTTGTGAAAAAACACCAAATAACGGCATTAATAATATTACCAGTAAAACCCCTATTGGTATTGATAAATTATTTTTCCAAAACATAAAGTAATTTTAACAGAAAATCACAACTTAAAACAGGGCGTATCCCAGCCCCGTTTAAATTAAAATTAATCCTATGATCGCAGCAAAAAATAATCTTTGGGAAACAGTTTTTTAGCCATGGCAAAAATGGCGTAAGTAATAAAAGGCGCGGCAAAAACATCTATGGAATAATGAACCCGAGCGATTAAAACGCCGCAACCGAATAAAAAAGAAACCGTAAAGAAAAAAATCCGCCACCATTTTTCCGGCCAAAAAATCAACCCCATTAAAAATGGCACGCCGGTGTGCCCGGAAAAGAAAAAATCGCTTTTACTGTTATACAAAAAATTATACAAACCAAAACCAAAACTGTTAGCGTCAAAAACCAGTTGATGTGGGCTAATGCCCAAATGGGTTAAAGTAATAAAAAATGAGCGGATCATCACAAACAAGGCCAGGGCTTTAAGGGCAAACAACAAATATTTGGGCTTGGTTAAAAACAGCCAAATTAAAATAAAAGTTAATACCAAGGCGCCTTGGACAATCAACAAATCAATATCCAAAAGAGGCAAATATTTTAAAATTAAATCATTAACCGGCGTACCCACCACGGATGCCAAGTAACGACCGGCAACACCCTGCAACACCAAAGCCGCAACAAAAAATAAAATTCCGCCGATCAATAAAGCGCATCTTTCTTTGGTCCAAAAATCCTTGTGCTGAAAATAAATTGATTTAAAAAAATTCCACAAAATCATAAAATATTAATTACTATTGTTAAAAACAACCGGCATTTCCAAAAAATCATCATGCTCCGGCAAACCCGAGGGATTATCTTTTTTAAGAATTAACAGGCCTTTGGTGCTTTGAGGAGGTGGAGTAAAAGATAATTTGGCTTCAAATGGCACAAATTCCTGAGTCATCCAATCGCCTTTGGCCTGGGCAATTCCCGAAGCTATAATTTGTCCGTCAACATCTATTAGCTGAACCGGAAAACTGGCTTCAAAAAACCATACTCCCCTGGCTTGACCGCTAACTGTTAACGGACTGCTAACAACTTGATTAACTAATGGAAAATCAACTTTAACTAAATCGGCTTTAGCAGCAACATTGCCAATAAAAACAATGCTCTGAAACATCCTATCAACTACGCCGTCCAAATCAAAACTCTCTCTTTCATTTTGGCAAGATGTTTTTTGCGGATCATCATAATTTAAACATTGCGGATAACGCAAAGTAAAAGACAACGTTATTAATTTACCAAACTGCGCGGTGGTATAAGCGTAAGAAGTATATGTACTGCCGGCCGCGCCTTCACTCATAGCTTCAACGCAATAAACCCTATCATCAACCAATCTTTTAATAATTCTTGAAGGCAAACTGGCTGTGCCATCTTGAGCATTACAGATAAATTTTCCAATTTCAACTTTAACTACCGGCGGCCAGGCCACAGTGCTGGTAAAATTTGCCGATAATTTTTCGGGATATTTAAAACTTATGCCCTGTAATGAATCAGTTAAAGTTTTCCAGCCGTTATCAGGGTTATCTTTAACAACTTCCGGACAAGCGCTAAACTCGCAATTAGGTCCGCTTCGGCCCACAGCCGAGCCATCTGGGCATAATTTAGCTTCCATAGTGCACCCTGCCTGCCAATTAGGAGCTTTAAAAAACTTTTGCCAAACAAACAAGCCAAGTAAAATTACTAAAATTAAAGAAACTACTATAATGATTTTTTTATACATAATTTTAATTTTTCCGTTCTGGATAGTTTTTTAATTTTGGACTCGGCTTTGGTAGCTAAAGATTTATTCTTATACTTTTTAAAAAAAACAAGCTTAACCGGCCTGCGGCCTCTGGTATATTTTGCTCCCAGAGGCGAACCATTATGTTCATTAATCCGCCTTTTTAAATCAATGGTTATGCCGGCGTACAAAGTGGCATCCGAGCATTTAACCAAATAAAGGTAATACATGAAAATTATTCAACTTTAATTACTTGGCCAATTGTTTCTTTATCACCTTGTTTAATAGTAAAGTCATCTCCGGGTTTTTTACCCATTAAGGCAAAGCCCAAGGGTGAATTATGGGAAATAATATTTTGAGACAAATCAATTTCCGCCGAACCCAGGATCAAATAGGTTTTTTCTTGGCCGGCCAAATTAATGGTTACCGTACTGCCCAATTGCACACTGCCTGATTGATCAACTGGCTGGATAATAATAGCGGATTTTAAATGCTCTTCAATCCCAAAAATCTTATCGTTTAAGGATCTAACCCTGCCTTTGGCCATTTGGTAAGCGGCGTTTTCGGAAAAATCGCCCATTTCCGCCAAGCGCTGAAGTTCTTTAATTGCTCCTGGCAAGGCCGATTTAAGCTTAGCTAATTTATCCTGAAGTTGATTAAACTTGGCTTGAGTTAAATGAGGATCAGGCACGATGTTAGTAAATTCACCGGGTTTTCTAAAAGGTGTTTGCATTTACTTATAATAGCAAAAAATGACCTAAAATCATAATCTGTGCATTTGTCTAAAATAAAAACCCCGCCCTTTGCAAAGAACGGGGTTTTAGAGCAGAATTTATTTTTTAGCGCCTTTTTTTGGTTTCTTGGTTTCTTTTCTGCGCGAATTATTGCCTTTGGCCATATAGTATTATTGATTACTGTTTAGATTAATATTATACCACAATTTAAGTGAAACAAAAACTTTATATTAATTAATTAACTTCTTCTGGGCTAAGGTTGAAATCAGACCCCACTGGCTATTTATCAGCTCAATAGCCCTTATGCGAGAAAGATTGTAAGATTGCCAAGGTTGTTTGGCTGATAAATCATAAAAATTCTTTAAGATGAACGCAATCTCTATAGCCAGCTGATTACCGTATTTATCCTGGATTTGAGGCATGGCTAACAATGGCATCAAATCAGGCACCACATCCGCTGATAAAGTTGACAAATATTTGGTATCCAAAGCGCCTGTTTTAACAAATTGATTGATGTTTTTTTTAGCCACAAAAGCATCGGGATTAAACAGATTAAAAACGACAAAAAACGTTACAACCGACAAAAATATGCCAAAGATAAACGGCCGATCTTTTGTGTTCCTGATAATTTTATAAGTTAACCACAAAAATACAACGGCTAGCCAGATAATAAAGGCCTGAACCAAAAGGCGCAACAAGGTAAAACCATAGGCCTGTTCATAAATGCCTAATCTGGTAAAAGCCGAAGCCATGATCACTATTACCAGCAGCATTAAAATACATGTTAAAATTTTAAATAACCTGTTGGGTTTATTTTCACTTCGCTCAATATGCTTTTCGGCCAAAAAAACAAGGGCAAAAGTTACTACAGCAACCGCGATCAGCTCTCCAAAACCCTTGTGAGCGTATTCGGCGTAAGTGTAACCGAATTGGGTTATGGCGCCATGGCCGGCAAATAAATATTTTATTTGGATAATTACAAAAGACAAAAATAAAACATTTAGGGTAGTAAATAAAATGCCGGCTTCAATATTGCCAAACTTATAAATCCGGTTTAATAAATCCGGCTCGGAATTTTTCGGCTGGCCGGCATTTTCTAAAATGTAAATATAAACACCCAGCCACAAAAAAGCAAAAAACGCGGCCCACCAAATTTGCGCCACCACATCGGGATTAATGCTAAAATTAAAACTGAATAAATTAGTAAGCAATTTTTTAAAAACCAAATCCGCCGAAGTTAATAAAAATAAAAAAGCCAAGGCAATGGGCAAGGTAATTAAAATACCTTTGGCAATTTGCGAAGTTTTTTGGTTCTCTTTATTGCCTTTACCCACGGCAATTATTCTACCTAAAGCTCCAATAGATTTACCTAACATGCTAAAAGGCACAATAACGGCGGTTTTAAGATAATCTAAAAACAGGATCTGATTTATTTTTCGGCCGATTATTTGATGCGCCATTAACAGCATTAAACCAATCGTCATCACAACATTCCAAAATAGCAAAAAAATATTATCTCTAATCCCGACCATTAAGGCAAAAAATAAAATTGCCGGCAAAAACAAAAAAACGGCCTTATCCGGCCGGATTTTAAAAGCAAACAAAAAGCAAAATAAGCCGGCCAAGAGTAAAACTTCATAAATCAAAAATGAAATGCCTATTTGTTTATCGTAAAACAGATAATCAAATAAGATTCCCAATACTAAAGAAACAACTGCAACGAAATAAACTCTTTTTGTTGAAATGGTATTCATATTTCATATTATACCACTTTTTTAGATTTCAAAAAACCTCAATTTAAACCAAAAAATTATAAACAAAACAGCTTCAATTTTTGTTAAAGTAAAACCCGAGCTGTTTTTTTGAATGTTATTAATCTTTCTTCAACTCTTCAATTGTTTTCTGCAGTTCAACCATTTTTATTTCTCTGCCAACCATGCTTTTATTAAGATCTTCCAGTTCCTTAACTTTGATGGTAAGCTGCTTGGTCCGCTCAGCGATTTTAATTTCCAGATTTTTAGTATACTCGGATAATTTATGTTCCAACTGATTTTTAGCAGTTACATCTTCCATAGCCAAAATAATCAATTGCACCGAATCAATTTGCCTGGCATTAAGCACAATTGTTTTTTGTCCGATATTTTCAAAAACATGCGTAACTTCATAATCCTTAATTACATTATTTTCCGGAAGAATTTCTTCCAATAATTTTTTAAGTTCAACAATATCCCATTGCCCATTGCCTAAATTATAAAGAAGCATATTTTCGGTTTCTTTTTCTGAAACCTTAAAACTCTGATAAAAAGTCGGGTTGGCCGAAACAACCCTAAGCTCGGAATCAAGAATTAAAAAAGATTCCCTGGCAACCTCGACTAATGTTTTCATGTAATGCAAGGCGACTTCTTTTGACTCTTTGATATTTTCATCTACTTTATTATTTACCATATTTTTCACCTCCTTGAGCTAATTTTAATTTTTTACTTATAAGGGAGTTAGGTCTTGTTTTTTTAGTTTAATTAATGTAAACTAATATTAGTTTAGTATTTCTTAAATTAAAAATCGGTAAAAAGGGTGATTTACTACTATTATAATTTTGGTAGTACAATAATATATATAAAATAAGTATAGTATAATTTTACCATTAAATTAATAAACTGTCAAACATATGCCGGAAATCACTATTTCTATTGCCAGAAATATCAAAAAATACCGCTTAAAGGCCGGTTTGTCTCAAGATAAACTCTCTAAGTTAGCGGGCGTAACTCTTTATACCATAACTAAAATTGAATCCGGCGCTACCCTGGATCCCCGAGTAGAAACCGTTAAAAGGATTTCTGACGCCTTACGTTGCACCATAGACGAGTTGTTAAAATAAATTTGTTATCCCTATCACTTTTCTGTAACTTTAAAAAACCCAGATCTTAAAAGATCCGGGTTTTATAATTGCCTATTTTTAATCTTACGTCTTTTATTTATCTTGCTCGGACAAATATTCTTCTTCCATTTCATGCCATTTGGCTTGTAAGGCCTTAATTAAGGAAATTTTGGCTTCAGCAGCCAGTTCATGCTTGGCGGCATACTCTTCAACCAAGTTATCCACCAATTCATTAAAGTTTTCTTTGGTAACATCTTCCAAATCGCCAAGATTCTTTTTTAAATGCTTAGCCAAAGTTTTAACGTCTTTTTGCAATTCTTCGGTTAATTCTTGGCCTTCTTTGGTTAAAGCAAAGCCAATGGCCGCGCCAACAGCGAGCAATCCGCCCAAGATAAGGCCTTTTTTGAATTTATTTTCCATATAGATATTTGTTATTAATAATAAAATAATTTATCAGCCAATCCATTAGCTTGTCCACATACCAATGGAAAAGAAGATTTAATAATCCTAAAGTTATACTATCCTTATTATACTACCCTTATAATATAGTGTCAAACAAACAAAAAAGTACGCTAAAATTCTTTAATGTACTTTTAAATAACCTGGGCTTATGATTTGCCCCCTAAAACAAAATTAGATCTGATTTAGCTTAGCTAAAATTTTGCTTCCTGCTCTTAATAATAACTACAATGCCGGTAATAGCCAATACGAGGCCAATCACTTGTCCTCCAGGACTATCGTCAAATTCACCATAAACAAACAGAAATGCTCCGAATAATATGGCTAATATGCCGAGAATTAAATATAGTAATCTGTTTTTATTCATAGAAACATTATAACAAAAAACACTAGTTTTCACTAATGTTTTTTGATGGCTCGGGAGGAGGGATTCACCCCTCCGAGGTGTAAACTTCTCATCCCTTAATATCATTAATCTCGGAATAATAAAAAACCATCAAATTTCTTTGGTGGTTTTTTAATGGCTCCGCTTAGTCAACGATATTATAACGGTATTTAAGGAGAAAAAGGGTTATATTTTTATACCCGAAATTTAAGCCAAGGTTGTTATATCTATTTTTTCAGCTTTAAAATTGGGCTTGGATTTAGGGGAAACTCTATTAGCCGCAATTATACGCAACATTTTACTAACCTCTTCATTGGTATTAACAAGAATTACATCTCTCTTTTTAAAAAATCTTCTTTTTAAATCTTCTTTCATTAAAATCAAGCTGTGAGCGGCGGACCTGGAAATAAATTCAACATTAGAAAAATCCAACTCAACTATAGAGAAATTAGACTTTAAAATACTACTCTTAAGAATAAGAGCTATATCCCTGGAGCTAATTACAGGGGCGACTAAATCGGCTATTTTTATAGTGTTTTTAGTAATTTTTTCCATATTTCTCCTCTTTTTTTAGTATAACATAACTTGTAATACTATTCCACATACTTAGAAATATCAAATGATTTGATTGGTTTTGGAATTCGATACGCAACAATTACACCTTGCCAATAAAAATTTGGCAATTCAACTATTTTGTCTTGATTTTGGGAAGAAATTAAAGCGACTGATCCTGATAATAATATAAAACTTCCTCCCAAACCTTCGCACACTACACGTTTAGAAGTTCTAACACCATAACCTCTCTCTATATCCGATTTAACGGAATGACCGCTCATCACTCTGTTAATAGCTTCTGCATCGGTAATTATTATATTTTGCTCTTCTTTATAAGAACCTTTTAATCCTCGGCCTCTATCAACGATACAAATATCCAGGTATTCTTTTTTTGGGTAATACTGCCCAAAGATAAAACCCTCCTCTTTTTTACTATGCTCAAAAATATTACCAACCAATTCCTCAATAGGATAGTAAATCGCACTTCTGGCTCCTTGCGCAGAAGTATCAACTACTTTATAGATCATTTTACTAAACATAGACTCCAGGCGCTCCCGTTCTATGCCTAGATTTTTTATTAATTTACCAATCGGAATATAACTTTTATTTATTTGCATAGCCTCGTCTAAAGACGATACCGAATCAATTCCTTTTGGAAAATTAATTATACTTAGATATTCTTTAACCGAACAGTTATCTAAATTATAACTACTGTTAGTTGAACCGATGTAAGCACTGATAGGTAAAACCAACAATGGACTAACCCAAACCAGTTTATTCAAATCAAAATTTAAATCTTCGCCATCCTTAATATTTTTAAATGCATTATATAAAGATAATAATTGAGCTGGCAGGGAATCATTTATTGGTTTTTCTATAATAATATTTTTCATATTGGATATACTTATAAAGATAGATTATCATATTTTGATAATTATGAAAAGTTCTAATCCCTTTTGCGGTCAATCAAAAAAGCCCTATAAAATAAGGCCTTTTTAGTGGCTCACCATAGTAGACGAGGTTATAACTTATTATACAAATTGTGAAATATCTTTTTCTTACACATGATGCCTGGCTCGATGCGGCTTTTTAGGAATATCAATTCCGGTTGAAGACAGGCGGTGCTGTTTGATTAAAAATTGGTAAACAATCCAAGTGGCGAATAACAAGACAGCTGAAAACATAATAGTCCATGAAGGCCCGATCAAGGTAAAAAGAAATCCAGAAATAATCGGTCCGATGGCCCAGCCCAAATCTTGAAAAAGGTTAATGGCGCCGGAAAGCAGGCCATCATTAGCGTGTTCTTTATCTAAACTATGCAACCATGACCATAAGGAAATGCTTGCCATTTCGTCGCCAGTGGTAGCTAAAAATCCCAAAACCAGGAACAGCCAGTTAAAATTAAAACCGATCAGAATTCCCGATACGGCAAACAATAACAATCCAAAAAAGACCAGCGTTCTTTTATTGCCTTTGTCCGCCATCTTACCTAATAGAAATCCAAGCGCTACTATGGCAAAATCAAAAATACCTAGACCGATACTGAGCAAGCCCGAGTTAGCGCTATTGGCAATTACTATAGGCACTACAAACCAGATGACGCCGTAAAAAATAGAAGAAGTAAGTCCTGTTAGCAAAAGCATGGAACTAGCCGGATTAAGCTTTTTTAAAATAGGCAAAAGTTTATGAGGATAATTTCTTCTTATATAATGATGTTGTGTGGGGAGTTTTTGTTCATGATGAACAGAAATGGTATCTGGAGGGCTAAAGTAAAGCGCTGCCAGTGCCGCCAGCATTATGGCGAATATTATTGTTCCTATGGTGGTCGGAGTTAAGGCAAGTACTAGGCCTAAAACGGCGCTGGCCAGAAAAACACCAGCTGAGCCGAAAATATCCCTAAAGGAGATGAAAGTGCCGGAATTTTTTTTAGGTGCCTGAGAAAGAATATAGGCGTTAACTCCGGGACCAAACAACACCCAACCGAAAGTGGCGGCTATCAGGCTAATAATATAAGTGGCAATGGTAAAATTAAAAATAAAGGCAATGCCGGCAAAGAGAAAAATAAAAGTCGTTAGTTTTAACAGTTTAAGATAACCAAAGCGATCCAAAAAATGACCTGCCGGAACATCAAGCAACATTTGGATAATTGAGCTGCCGCCCATTAAAAGCCCGACAATCCATAAAGGTAAAAGCCTTTCCCCAAGAGGTGAGATTAAGGAATAGTGCAAACTGCCTCCTAGCTTATAGATAATTAGAAAAATCCAAAAAGGGATAAATTTTATAAAAACATTTCTCATACAATTTGCCTGTTCAAGCATTTTTTATTAAATACATGTTATCATATTTTTGTGGTTTTTAAAAGCTTATTTATTAAAAAAGCACCAACAATCGTTGATGCACTTTTACTGGCTCGGGAGGAGGCCAGCCAAAGGCGGGTAAAGATTTCCGCCTCGCCCCGCTTTGCGGGTCTCGTTGTCCTGGGCAGCGCCAAAAGCTTCCGATTGGTCGCTTTTGTCGACGCTCATCTGCGCCCTGAGGGCTTGCCTCGCTTCTGCCCGTTCGAATCCCTCAATATCGTTAATCTTGGAATAATAAAAAACCATCAAATTTCTTTGGTGGTTTTTTAATGGCTCGGGAGGAGGGATTCGAACCCACGACCAATTGGTTACACTTGTCTCTAGATTTCTCTAAAGGGTGGACTATATCATTCTCCTAAAACTTTTAGGAGATGAGGCGCTTCCCTTGTAATCATTACAAGGTACTCCTGTTAAGGATAGTCTCTACACCTTCCCCGACGCTTGCTTAAGCAAGATCAGGGCTTGGCTCGGGATTACCATTTCAGGCTTCCCCGAGTTCACCTCATTTTTCAATCTGCCTTACGGCAAAAAGCTGCGTTTTACCATGATGAACTTCACGATGACAATTAGCACAAATCATTAGACATTTATCCAATTCCGTTTTAATTTTCATCCAAGATCTTGTTGTTCCGGATTCTGAAATTCCAAAATCTTTCTTTTTAGGATCTAAATGATGAAAATCTAATGCTTGAATGCACTTTTTGTATCCGCAAAGTTGACACTTGCCGCCTTTATATCTTACAGCCATTAAACGTAAACTCTTACGCCTTTTATCAACAGCTTTTTTAAGATATTCAGCGCGATCACGATAGGTTCTTTTGTCTTTAGCCATAAACTGATTATAGCAAAGACCGTGTTCACAGCCAACTGCTCTACCACTGAGCTACTCCCGATCGTCAAAAGTTGCTTTCAGCCTCCGTGCCTCCGCTTATCGCGAAGCCACTCCGGCTTCAATCAACTTCTTCCTCTTCGCCTCGCCCTTTCGAGCTCGGCGATTTTTAAATCAACAATTTAATGAACAATTTTATAAAATTAATAATCTCTTAATTTACGCATGCCTGTGTTATGCTGAATTCTTTCCAGGGCTTTGGCTTCAATTTGCCTAATGCGCTCGCGGGTTACGCCAAATTCCTGACCCACTTCTTCCAAAGTATGGGCTACACCGTCTAAAAGACCAAAACGCATTTCCAAAATCTTTTGCTCTCTGGGGGTAAGGTCAGAAATAATCTGCTGAACATGATCTTTTAACAATTGCAAAGCCGCAACCTTATCCGGTGAAATGGTTTTTTCATCCTCTATAAAATCACCTAAAGTGGAATCTTCGTCATCTTCGCCTACCGATGTTTCCAGCGAAACGGTTTCTTGTGATATTTTAATGATTTGGCGGACTTTGTCAAGCTCCTCGCCCATTTCCGCGGCAATTTCTTCGGGCATTGGCTCTCTGCCTAAATCCTGAATCAACCTTCTTTCGGCCTGTTGGAAACGATTAATGGTTTCTACCATGTGCACCGGAATGCGGATTGTTCTAGATTGATCGGCCAGCGCGCGAGTAATAGCTTGCCTGATCCACCAAGTAGCGTAAGTGGAAAACTTATAACCTTTGCGATAATCAAATTTTTCTACTGCCCTAAATAAGCCAATATTGCCCTCTTGGATTAAATCCAACAAACTTAAACTGCGGCCAGTAAACTTTTTGGCAATGGATACCACCAAACGCAAGTTGGCTTCAACCAACCTTTTCTTGGCTTCCATATCCCCTTTTTCTTTGCGCTTGGCCAATTGCACTTCTTCTTCGGTAGTTAGCAAATGAACCTTGCCGATTTCCCGCAGGTACATCTGAATGGAATCGGAAGAAATATCGGTTAGATCCAATTTTTGCAGTTCCAACAATTCCTTAGCCGAAAGTTCGTGGGTCTTTTTTTTGCTGGCCGGAGTTACGGGAATATTTTCCGTTTCACCCAAAAATCCGCCTTCGCGCGAAACCATTTGAATGCCGGCTTCGTTTAAACGATCTAAAAATTCTTCTAACTGATCCAGATATTCTTCAGCTTCGGTAAAAACATACAGCACTTCTTCTTCGGTAATAAAACTTCTAAAACGGCCTTTTTCTTCCAAGGCCCTAACAACTGCCAAATCCAAGCCCTTAACTGTGGTTTCATCCTGCTGGGGTTGAACATTTTTATGCTTAACTTCCGGCAGGCGGTAATGTTTTTTAAATGGCTTGGCTTTAATGATGCGTTGTTTGGCTTTTTTGGATTTAAAAATCGCGGGCTTTTTTTTATCCGCCTTTTTAGCCGGCTTGGCTTTGGCCTTTATTGTTTTGGCCTTTTTTTTAAAAACTTTTTTACCGGCGTTTTTTTTGCTTTTCCCCTTTTGCTCTTTAAGCTTTGAGGAAGAAGTATTTTTTTTAGTAGCCATGGAAAATTAAAGAAAATAATTTAAAAAAATATTTATTTTAGCTGGCGAGACAAATTGGTTGATTCTTGGATTAATCTGCTGACCTCATCTGTTTGGCCGGCTTGTTCGGCTTGTTTTAACGCCCAAGCAATGTGTTGAAGTCGAGCGCGAATATGATTATCTTTTAAGCGTTTAACAGCGCTTAAAATTTCATGATTAAGCAAATCAGGCGTTGGATTGATAAATTCTTCACCAACCAATAAAAACAGCTGATCCAGATAACCCGGCTGTTCGGAGTCAAAATCTTTTAATAACTCCGTTTCGGGCAAATGATGATTCTTATTATAATGTATTATCAGTTCCGTGTAAAGGCGCGCGGCCGGCTGATAATTGAGCATGGCCGGCTCCAGATGTTGAGCAACTTCTTTAAGCTGATGGGGAAATTTAACCAATAATGCCAGTAAATGCTCGGCTAAAGTGCGATTATGGTCGATTTCTTCGCTTTGGCGGGTTTTTTCTTTAATTGGCTGTAAACTTGGCGCCACTTTAATGGCTGATAAGGTATTAGCCAAAGATTCTTCATTAACCCCTAAAATATCGGCTAGTTTCCTTAAATAATGGGATTTTTCCACTTCATCGCCCAAATTTCTAATTAAAGGTAGGATTTTTTTGGCCGCTGTTTTTTTATGGTCCACTCGGGCAAGATCCAAACCCTGCAAAATCGCCACAAAAGCGTAATCCATAAAATTGTAAGCGCCTTTTACCGATTCGCGCCATTTATCAGGATTTTCCCTAATCAATTCATCGGGATCTTTGCCGGAAATCATGCTGATAACTTTAACATTAAGACCTGCTTGCCAAGCCAAATCAATGCCCCGTAAATTGGCTTGAACTCCGGCCGGGTCGGCATCAAAAGCAATCATCACATTTTGGGTGTAGCGTTTTAATAATTTTATCTGTTCGGGCGTTAATGCCGTGCCCGAAATTGCCACGGCGTTTTTGGTGCCTGCTTGATAACAAGCAATGGCATCCATATTGCCTTCTACCAAAATGGCGTAATTTAATCGCTTGATTTCGGTTTTGGCTAAATCCAAGTTATATAAAATCTGGCTTTTGTTGTAAATTTCGGTTTGCGGAGAATTTACGTATTTGCCGCCGTGATCTTCTTCTTTAAGTTTGCGGGCGGTAAAACCAACTACATTGCCGTGCACGTCTCTGATGGGAAAAATCAAGCGCCCCCTGAACCTATCATAGGGCCGGCCTTTTTCTCCTACTACGGTAATACCGGCATCAGCCATTTCTTTTAAAGTAAAACCCTTGCTTTGCAAAAACTTAACAGCGCTATCCCAGGCCTCCAAACCATAACCCAAACAAAATTGCTTGATGGTTTCTTCTTTTAATTGCCTTTGCTGTAAATAATCTCTGGCTAACTGGGCAGAAGGATCTTTGGCCAGTAAATTCTGCCAATGCTCCATAATGGCTTTATTTAAATCCAACAAACGGGTTTTGTGGTTATGCTGTTCGGGATTACGATATTCCAACTTAACACCGGCCCGTGCCGCCAAAACTCGCAAGGCCTCGGGAAATTCCAAGCCCTCTAATTGTTGAATAAAACTAAAATGATCCCCGCCTTTGCCGCAACCAAAACAATGCCAGATTTGCTTATCTGGGCTAACAATAAAAGAGGCGGTTTTTTCGTTATGGAAAGGGCAATTGGCCTTAAAGTTAACACCGGCCGGAGTTAACTTAACGTATTCGCCAATTAAATCCCCCAAATCCAAACGATTTTTTATATCTTCTACATCACTGGGCATATGGCTTTGGTATCATAGCAAAATCAAGGGTTTTAGCAAATATTGCGAAAATTAACCCTATGTTGTATATTAATGAATACTTATTATTATTTAATGAGGGCAAGACATAAGAATTTTTGCAGACGAGGACTTGTTTGAGTGACCGAGCTATGACCGGCAAAGCCGGGCAGCAGCGAGGGCACGAGTTCCGCAGACAAAAAAATTTTTGTGTCTTGCCCGAACAATAACATTGTCATTATGAAAAATTATAAACATTTTGATATTATTTTAGGACTGTTTGTGGCCGTGTTGTTAATTTCCAACATTGCTTCTACTAAGATTTTAAATCTTGGATTGTTTAGCTTTGATGGCGGAACTTTGCTTTTCCCGCTGGCCTACATTTTTGGCGATATTTTAACCGAAGTTTACGGCTACAAAAAATCACGTAGAGTTATTTGGCTCGGGTTTTTTAGCGCCCTGTTAATGTCGGCTGTGTTAATGATTGTGGGTTGGCTACCGGCGGCCGAGGGTTGGGAAAACCAAAGCGCTTATCAAGCCATTTTGGGCTTAACTCCTAGATTGGTTTTAGCCAGTTTAATTGCTTACTTTGCCGGCGAATTTGCCAACTCTTTTACTTTGGCAAAATTAAAAATTGCCACTGCCGGCAAATGGTTGTGGCTTAGAACCATTGGCTCCACCTTGATTGGTGAAGGATTAGACACGATTTTATTTTGCCTGATTGCTTTTTGGGGAATTTTACCCACCGAACTATTGATTACTATTATTTTTTCCAACTACATCTTTAAATGCGGTGTGGAAGTTTTATTAACTCCCCTGACTTACAAAGTTGTTGGCTACCTTAAAAAATCGGAACAGGAAGATTACTACGACAAGGAAACTAACTTTAATCCGTTTAGTTTAAAAGTTTAAATTAAATTTAAAAGAGCCCCGACTTTGCGTAGCAAACGTCGGGGCTCTTTTTATAACAATTTTTTATCTCCAATCTTTGATAACGTGTAATTTAAGAGCAATGATGGCACCAAGAGTAATAAACATCAGTAATGCTTGAGCAAAACAGCCGATAAACGGCACCAACCCCAAAAGCACAAAAATTAATGTTCCCAAAAGAATGGTTTTCCAAGAAACAATAAATTCTTTTTTGGCAAAGTAACCGTAAACAACGCTCCCCAAAATTATCGGCGCTATCATCCAAGCAAACATCATCATAATAACATAAGCCAACAAACCAAGTATGCCGAATGGAATTCCCACTAAGGTAAATAAAAGCATGATGGAGATAATTGGCGTAACTATCATAACAATCAGGCCCCTACCAAGCTCTAGCCACGGCTTCTTAACAGCTAAAGCAACAATTTCCTTACTATAACGCTTAAATGATAGCCCAATAACCAATGAACAGGCCAACAGCGCTAAAAATTTCCATAACATAAAAGCGGAAAAAATCCCCAACAGCGCTTGATGAGAAACAGTTTTCTTTTCTCTTAATTTAAAATCAACAGAACCCTTAATTGTTACCCCATCTTCTTTAACCATCTCCTTAATGGACTTGTAAGTTACATTACCGGAAATAACGGCATTTTTCCCAAAAGTGATTTTTTCCGCGTCTATTTTTACATTACCGCCTATCGCAGAATTAATATAAACAGTTCCACCGCCAATCAAAAGATTTCCTGATACCGGCGCATCCAGCCGAATATTGCCCCCGCCGATAACCACATCCCCACCCACACCGACTCCGCTCACAACTATTTGCCCGCCACCAGCCAACAAATCTCCCTCTACATGACCTGTAATAATAACGGTGTTACCAACAGCCCGCACATCATCACCGATATTTGACAATATACTTATATTATTACCTGCAACAATAATATCAGCACCAACATCACCGCTAATAACAATGTTACCGCCTCCGGTAATAAGATCGCCGCTGATGCTCCCGGCGCTGGTAACATTACCACCGCCCATATAAACATCGTTGGTAATAGCTTCGTCTCTGCCTATTGAAGGTGTATCACCAGCCCTAAATTCCGCTGCCAAAGATATTATAGGCATAGCTAAAATTAAACTAAAGACTGCTAACTTAAACAAATTCTTCATATATTTTAAGCTTAAATTAATAATTATTCATATTATACCATATTTTGCATGGGTAGTCATTGCTTGATTTAAATTGGAAAATATAGTATATTACTCTAAATTATCCGCCTTCGCCAGCCCTTCTCGGCTGGCTAGGGCGAAACACGTGGAGAGGTCGCATAGTGGTCTAGTGCGCTTGCTTGGAAAGCAAGTAAGGTGTAAAAGCCTTCCAGGGTTCAAATCCCTGCCTCTCCGCCAGTACAATAAAGTATCGATGAATCCAACTGCTTTGAAAGGCAGTTTTTGCTTATTAAAACATAACCAATATAATATTTTAGCTTTACATTTTAGTTAATTTATTGTAATTTTACCTAAAAGGTACCTTAAAATTCAAGAAAGAAGGGTTTGAGATGTTTAGAAAGATCTCACTTTACGCGCTTGTATTGGCTATTTTTGTCAGTACTTGTTTGGCGCAACCTGATACCGTTTGGAGCCACCAATACGGAAATCACACTGAACAATGTCGGACTGCTCTGCGATCTGACGAGGGATACTTGTTAGGAGGCGTTACTGCATCTTTTGGGCAAGGAGAATGTCCTTGGCTAATTCGCACAAATGAGCGTGGTGATTCTGTTTGGTCACGCGCTTATGAAGGATTCATTGCAGACTGTAATTCTCTTATCCAATGTCATGGCGGATTCGCCTTTGCTGGCGATGCAATGAAGCCTGACGTCTTCGGTTTAGATTTTAAATTTACTAAAATCAATTCCGATGGTGACGTCATCTATTCCCGCTTTTATGGCGGGGCAAGCCATGAGTATTGCCGATCGATTATTCAAACTGCTGATGACGGTTTTATGTTAATCGGCAGTACAATGTCTTTTGGCGCTGGCGACATAGATTGGTGGATAATCAAAATCAACGCCGATGGCGATTCAATCTGGTCCCGTACGTATGGCGGATTATGGTCTGACAAGTGTAATTCCATTATTGAAATGCCTGACGGCGGATTCGTTTTAGCCGGGAACTATGGAAGCGATTGCTGGGCGATCAAAATCAACGCCGATGGCGATTCAATCTGGTCCCGTACTTACGAAATTGGCGGCCATAATTTTTGCGAATCTGCTATTCTTACAACTGATGGCAGAATTGCTTTAGTTGGGTCTGCCTATTCTCATAATCCGGATAATTGGGATGCTTGGCTGTTGCTGATTAATGAAAACGGCGACAGTTTATTATCATGCCTTTATGAAAATAATGGCAACAATGACTGCAATTCCATTATTGAAATGCCTGACGGCGGATTTGTTTTAGCCGGAAACACGACATCTTTTGGTGCTAATAATAAAGACTTCTGGCTAATACGAACTGGTTCAAGAGGCAATATTCTTTGGTCTAAAACATATGGTACCGAAGAATATGAAGAGTGCCGCAGTTTGATAGAAAATCCTGATGGCAGTTATACCTTAGCCGGTTCAAAAGGACCAACAGATCTATATTCGGCTAACATGTGGCTTGTTAAAACAGGTATTGATCAGCTTTCAACCCAGGTTATGCCGTTGATTCCAGTTGGAACGCTATTACAGGTATTTCCTAACCCATTCAACTCTTCGGCAATCATTCATTACGCAGTGCCGCCTGGTTTTGAGCAAGTGAGTTTATTACTCGTTGATCCTTATGGACGAGAAGTGAACAAACTGTTTAACGGTCCGGCCACTGGGGACTTTCACATCACTATTAACGGGCAAAATTTGCCCTCTGGATTTTACTTCTTGCAGCTTCAATCGTCGTCATCTACAACAATCATGCAAAAGGTGACGCTGATTAAGTGAACACAACCAATGCTCTACACAGGTTAGTTCTTAGGAACTATAACCTAGTGTAGAGCATTTTTTATTGTATAATTATTTATTATTTTTTACAAAGAACTATTCTTAATGTTTTTTCATTTCACTAATTAGTTCCCCTGACCCAAGTGCCTCTAAGGCCACCTGAATAGAAAGCTAAAAAACCCTTATAATGTCCTTACTTTCGATGTACCAAACCATGATACACCGCCACACTTAGCGTGACGATTGTGACGCTAAGCGTCACGCCATTGATTTTAAAAAGAGATTAACTGTCTCTTTTTTGTTTAAAAAAAAGAGCCCGCGCAACTCTTAATCAAAGCTTTATGGCAATGAATTAATAGAGAGACGGGCTGATAAAATCAGAGAAGCGGTGCGAGCAATTTATCGCTTATGCCTCGGTGGCGCCACATAAGGTACATTTCTATAGCCCTTTCCTCCTTCTGACAAAAGTCTTTCGGGCACCTGAACTGTACGACCACCTTCGGTCAAATAATCCTTGGAAACTTCAACGTCCCCATGTCCAGGAACATTAACTTTTAATGTTCCATTCTGCTCGACCTTTCCCTGATGATGCATGATGCATCTCCATTGTTAGACCTGTGTGTGAATGTGTTCAAATAAACAGCGTTACCTTAACGCTGTTTATTAACTTATCTTAAGTTTTAAAAATGGTCAAGTTGATAACCGTCAAAAAAAAGACCCGTGAGCAGATGCTCCAACGGGCCAAAAAATCAATGAGAGTAACAGCCGCTAACCACTTGGCGATGAGTTCATAATACAGCCATCAATCATCTTCTTATCATTACGATTACCCGTAATCACCCCTCCGGGTAATCTCACCGTTTCTTTGTCAATAACGAATATATCAGGCACGTCACGAGTGCCAATGCCCACAAAATAGGCCTTGACTGTTTTTTGGACCAACGTGCCCGACGAACCCAACCCCTTCATACCAGGGGGTAGCAAAGAAAGAAGATCTTCTTCGTCTTTCTTTTTCCGCTGTCGCTCTGCTCTCATTTTCATGAGATCTCCATTTGTTTACCGGGTTGATGAACCGGTGAGGAACAAAAACAGCGTCACCATGACGCTGTTTATTAACTTATCTTAAGTTTCAAAAATGGTCAAGTTGATAACCGCCCCTGATCTATTTCTTCTCTGCTTGGGCGATTTTTACCGTAGTGGAAATTACCGTATCCGGAATTAAGGAAATGGAATCTATACCTTCTCTAACCAAAAATTGGGCAAAATCTGGAAAATCCGATGGTGCCTGTCCGCAAATACCCACCTTGCGCTTATACTGATGAGCTGTTTTGATAATCTGCCTGATTAATATTTTAACGGCCTCGTTTTTTTCGTTATACACATGAGCCACCAACTGCGAATCCCTATCCACGCCCAGCGTGAGCTGAGTTAAATCATTGGAGCCAATCGAAAAACCGTCAAAGATTTTACAAAATTCTTTGCCTAAAATAACATTGGAAGGAATTTCGCACATCACGTAAACTTCCAAACCTTTAACCCCCCGCTTTAAGCCATGTTGCGCCATAATTTTTAAGACCTTTTCACCCTCTTCAATAGTTCGGCAAAACGGCACCATGATTTTAATATTAGTTAAACCCATTTCTTCACGGGCTTTTTTAAACGCCAGGCATTCCAACTTAAAACCTTCAATGTATTTGGGATCGTAATATCTAGAAGCCCCGCGCCAGCCGATCATCGGATTATCTTCCAAAGGTTCGTACATTTTACCGCCGATTAAACCGGCGTATTCATTGGTTTTAAAATCGGATAAGCGAACAATAACATCCTTGGGCCAAAACGCGCCGGCAATCCTGCCAATGCCGTAAGCCAGCTTATCAATGTAAAATTGGACTTTGTTATCATAAGCTGCCGTTAGCTCATCAATCTGATTTTTAACAGCCAAATCCTTGATCTTTTTGTAATTAATTAAAGCCAAGGGATGAATTTTAATAAAATTGGAAATAATAAATTCTTCACGGGCCAAGCCAACGCCGTCATTGGGAATAAAACTTTCGGCAAATGCCGCTTCGGGATTGCCCACATTCATCATCACCTTAACGCGTTTAGGACGCTTAAGATTTTTAATATTGGTTTTTTTTATTTTATATTTTAACAGCCCGTTATAAACCCGGCCAACTTCGCCCTCCACTCCGCTTAAAGTAACTTCTTGGCCGGTGCGCAAGAGCTCGGTGGCTTTACCTGTGCCCACCACGCAAGGAATACCAAGCTCGCGGGAAACTATGGCTGCGTGGCAAGTTCGGCCACCGGAATCGGTAATAATGCCTTTGGCCTTTTTCATTATCGGCTCCCAATCCGGATCAGTCATTTCGGCAACCAAAATCTCCCCTTCTTTAAAAACATGCAGCTGCGAAACATCCGGAATTACCCGCACCTTGCCCTGCCCGATTTTTTTACCAACAGCAGCGCCTTCCACGATTATTTTGCCTTTTTCTTCCAAAATATATTCTTCAATCACATTGGGATTAACGCGCGATTCAACCGTTTCGGGCCTGGCCTGGACGATAAATAATTGTTTGCTATGGCCATCTTTGGCCCATTCCATATCCATGGGTTTTTTGTAATGATCTTCAATTAAACAACCCCATTTGGCCAACTGCAAAATTTCGGCATCATTAAGCGCGTATTTATTTTGATCGCTTGCCGAAACTTCCACATCTTGAGTTGGTTTTGTTCCGCCGGAAGCGTAAATTAGTTTATGTTTTTTACTGCCCAATTCTTTTCCGATAATGGATTTAAAGCCCTGCTTTAAAGTTGGCTTAAAAACCAAATATTCATCCGGCGTAACTGTGCCTTTAACAATATATTCGCCCAAACCGTAAGAGGCATTGATAATGACGGCGTTTTTAAAACCTGTTTCCGTATGAATGGAAAACATTACGCCCGAACAAGCTAAATCCGATCGCACCATAATTTGCACCCCGACCGAAAGGCCAATTTTAAAATGATCGTATTTTTTATCCACTCGATAGCTAATGGCTCGATCGGTAAATAACGAGGCCATGCATTGCTTAACCGCTTCCAATAACGAATGCTCGCCCTTGATATTTAAATAAGATTCCTGTTGGCCGGCAAAAGAAGCATCGGGCAAATCCTCGGCCGTAGCGCTGGAGCGGACAGCCACATCAACATTTTGCCTTTTAGCAAACGTGCATAATTTTTTGTAAGCAGAATCAATATCGGTTTTAAGTTCGTTAGGAAATTCGGCATTTAAAATCACCTCCCTAACAAGCGCGCCTCTTTTGGCTAAATCCTTCATATTGCCGGTATCCAAACCTGTGAGAATTTTTTTAATTTCCTTATCAATTCCCGTTAATTTAAGAAAGGTATAATAAGCGCCGGAACTGATGGCAAAACCATTAGGCACTTTAATCCCTTTTTTCGTTAATTTTTGATACATTTCGCCCAAAGAAGCGTTTTTTCCACCCACCTTGGGAATATCGGAAATATTTAGTTCATTAAACCAAAGAATGTTTTTCATATAACAAATATTAAAAATAATACCTCTATTATACAGGAATTTGAAAATTTTGGTAATTAAAAAAGCTCCGACTTTTACCGTAAGTAATGCCGGAGCTTTTTGATATTTATTTAACTTCGTAACTCAAAGTAATTTCGACCCTAACTTCATTTTCACCGGTTTGAATGGTTGGAGCAACAGATAGTTCCGCGCCGCCCATACCCATGGTTTTAGCCGAGTAAATGCCGTTATCATAGTATGGCATTGGGCTGCCGGTATTTTCGTAAACATTAACCAGTTTGCCTAATTTGATGCCGGTTAGTTCGGCCATGCTCTTGGCTTGCTCTTTGGCTTTGGCAATGGCCTCGGCTCTGGCTTGCTTTTTAATTTCAGTTAAATCATCAATGGTAAAAGAAATACCGCCAACTTGATTGGATCCGGCTGATGTTGCGGCTTCAATAATCGTGCCAACCTTATCCAAATCTCTGATTTTAACGGTTACTTCCTGATAAACACTGTAGCCGGCTAAAGTGCTTCGGCCCACATTAATGGTGTAATCGTATTCCGGGCTTAAATTATAATTGGTTGTTTTAACATCTTTATCTTCAATACCCAGCTCTTTTAACTTATCGGTTACCGCATTCATTTTAGCAGTGTTATTTTTAACCGCTGTAACGGCATCTTTGGAGCGTTCGGTTTTAACAGCCAGTTGGATTTGAGCAATATCCGGTTTGGCAAAAACCTTGGCATCGGCCGTAAACGAAACCTGATTGCGATCAGGATTAACAATTCTATCCCTCACTAAAGACACAATACCCAAAGTAATAGCGCCTAAAATTAGCACTAAGGCAATGAGATGCTTTGCTGAAAACATTGATCGGCAACAGCCATTGCCGGAACAAGCTTGATCTTGATTTTCCATATTTTTGTATGGTTAATGATAAAAAATGGATGATCGTGAAATCATCATTACTACTACTATCTTACCATAAAAAATAATTTTTGCCAATTCTCAAAAATTCCATTCATTTCTTATCAAAAATGCCTACGGGCTTGCCAAACGGCAAAGATTGTGTTATTCTAGCGAAAGTTATGAAATTATAGTCTACCACACGCCCGCACATAGCTCAGCCTGGTAGAGCAGTTGCCTTTTAAGCAAACGGTCGCAGGTTCGAATCCTGCTGTGCGGACCAATTAAAAACAACGGTTTTAGCCGTTGCTTTTGTTTTATTTCTTCTGATTTTTTACAATTAAATCGCTTAAATAAAAACGCCTTTTAATTCCATCAAGTCCTGGCCCGTCATATTTAAACTGTCTGGCAAATAAAACTTTCCATCCCTTGAATAAGAATAATAAAGTGTTGATTTTATAAAGTGAGAGAGGGGCTCTATTAAAGGGAGGAATTGGATTTTTATAAAAAGTTCTAATAGCTATTATTCCATTTTTAGATAAGTGCCTTTGTAAAACAGGCATTAAAGTTGCTAATGTCCATTTTTTATCTAAAAATTGAATTATATTCTGCATGAAAATAACATCATAAACATCAGTAAAATCCGAAGAAAAAATAAATTCTTCCATTCTGGATTTTTTCCAGATAATTTTTTGATTTTGTTTTTTTGGTTTTTTTTTATCAACCGCAGTAACGGAAGCGCCGGTTGCTAAAAATTTCTCGGCCTGTTTTCCTACCCCGGCTCCCAAGTCTAAAATTTTACCTTTATTGGCATATTTTAAAACCTCTTTGATGAATTGTTGCATATATCAATTTTATCACAAATAAGCTTTAAAAAAAATGGGGTGGTCTAAAATGTAAACCATCCCATTCGGTTATTTCCAGCATTGTGGATCTGGCGCAGTCCAGTGATTGGTAAAGCCATAGGCGACTGCCATACAGCCACGGCAGTAACAAAGCAATTCGCAATCCTTGCATTTTTCCAAGCGAGAATAATCCCGAAATTCATTCATTTGAACTCCGGTGAAAATCTCGTAAAAACTTTGCTCAGGAACTTGGCCAACGGGACTATGAAATCTGCGGCAGGCATAAACCGTACCATCAGCCAAAACCGATAAGTGTGATATGCCAAGACCGCAACCGCTGATAATAATCCCATTAGTAGGCTCTGGCCTGAATAGGCCTTCCTCCTTGAGGAATAAAAGCCAAAGATGATCTTTCAATGTGAATTTAGTTCCTCTGTCAACATTCTTAGTATAAGTTTCCCAAACCGAAGCTAAAAAACTGCGGTATTCTTGCGGGCTGAACATATAACCAAGATCGTTGTGAGTCGGACAATAGCGCGCGAATGAGTAGCTATTTATTCCTTCTTTAGCTACTAATTCAATCAAAGAGGGTATCTCTGAGGCGTTCAACTTTGAAACTGTAGTCATGATGCCGACTTTTATCCCATGTTTCTTTAGAATCTTACTGGCACGAATTGTCCGATCGAATGATCCCGGCTTCCTCAGTCGATCATGAGTTTCAGGAAGCCCATCTAAAGACATTTGGTATTTACTAACTCCCAGGTGAGTTAATTTTTCAGCGACCTTATTGGTAATTTTGAATGGATTACCAAGAATGCTGACTTTAATACCCAACTTTTCGAGGTAAGCTAGCAGCTCCCAAAAATATGGGTGGAGGATTGGATCACCTCCGGTGATTGATGTTTTTGGTTTAGCGCCTAGCTTTTGACAAGAAAAAACTAAGTTGTCAGCGATCAGTTTTAACTTGTCGAAAGTGACACTTTTCTCTCCAGATATTTCCTTTTGTGCTTCCGGAGAAGTAAAAAGATAGCAATGACGGCAACGTTGCTGGCAACGTGTAGTAATATGCCACTGGATAGAAAATACCGGTTGAGTCATGTTGCTCTCCTGAAATGTTGGGGTGGCGGAGATTTTGTTAAAACCTCTACCACCCCGGGTGTTTCAATCATTAATCCCCGTCATCCCCAGTGCAATCGCACGGGTCTGCTTCGCAGTCTTGAGACACGGCAAGATTGTTATCTTGCGTGCCATTTAAGACCGATGAAACGTTGCTTGGCGCTGATGATGGGATTCTAGATCCTTCATCTCGCCAACGATTGATGTTCGGAAAAAGCATCAAATTTACTCCCATGTATTTATCTCAACCGTCTTTCTCTTAGCTGGCTACTGATTTTCAGCGCCAATTTAACTTGATTGCACTATAAGAAATTAACGGATAAAGATCTGAATTTACTGTCAATGTGCTTAATTTAAGCAAAATTGCCTTATAATAAAAGAAGTCAAAACGGCCTGTTTATTGAGGCATTTTGACCCTGTATTTTATTACAATAATATTATAGATTATTTCAATAATTCTGTCAAATTTCTTCCCACTTCGTCCCATAAGGCGGACCAGTATCAAAAACAACGGCTTAAAACCGTTGTTTTTTGTTTATAATTTTTTATCTATTTCCTCTTGATTGGTAATTTCATCGTTAATTAACTTTTCCAACAAATCCTTAACAATATGCTTATTGACTGTACCGTGCCTTGAGGGTAATGGAAATGGCCTTGCCCAATGAGGATAGGTAATTTTATCAACATGGCCACCGCCTCTTTCTAATTTTATGTTAGTTCTATGGCTTAAATGTTTAATAAAATTACGAAGTCTCTTTAATTTAATATCCGCGTATTCTGTCATAATCTCTTACGCTAATTGCTTTTCAAATTTTAACGAAGATTTTTTAATAGCGGCGTTATTAAGATCATTAAATTCCTGAATTGACGGCTTAAATTTTTTATACTTTAATAGTTCGTTTTGATAGTTTTTGGGAATATCATAAACAGCCAATAAAGTATCATTAACCATCTCAATAAATTCATTGGCTGATACGGCTTGAGTCATATACTTATTCCCCTCTGCAAAAATATTACCGATAATAAAATTCCCATCGCGAAACCATTCTACCTGTATTCCATTGGGCAATCTATGAAAATAAGCATCCATGGCTTCATCTTGCAATTTTGGTCGAAATAAATTAGCTAATCTTAGCATAATTGTAAATTAATATTATACTTTTTAAGCACTGGCATTATAGCAAAAACATTGGAAAAGTCAAAATGATAAAAACTTATAAATTCCCAATTAGAATTTTTGCCTTGCCACATTCCAGCACAAAAAAACAATTGATTTTAACTTTGCCAGTACTATAACAATATCGCTTGAGCGAGTCAATTTGATTATCAATTATAAACCAAATTCGTCATTACAAAGTTGATTAATAGCTCCCGCTTGAACCTCTTTTACACCATTTGAGCCATCTTGTAATTTTTCGTAATCACTAAGATCACGCAAATCATAACCAACTCCTATATATCTATAAACCCACGCATAGAATATTCTATCTGGCTTATTTTTAAATATTAAAGTTATTCCCTTGCCTCCAAATGGATTAAAATCAGTTGATAAAACTATAAATTTACTTTTTAGATAAGCAGGGTCGATCATATTAAAATTACCATATGCGGAGTCAGCATAGTGTATACCATCAATTAGTCCGAAACCTCGAGATTGAGTCGAAAAATTAGAAGATAAATAATCATCTAACGAACGCCTTAAATATTTTACATATTCATCTTGTTTTATTTCGTTATTATAGGCAATCTCTTGTTCTAATGGCGGAGTAAAAGTAGCTGTTTTACATATATCATTATTTAAATTGCTTATTTGTGTATTGCCAGTTGTCGTTGCTAAATTAAGATTGTTGTCCTGCGCTGAGTTATCAGTTTTGGCTATATTGTTATTTTTTACGACATTATTTTTAATAAAAGAACACCCTGATAATATTGGAATTAAAAATAATACTACTAATATTTTTTTCATTGTCTTTATAAAATTATTCTTTTAAACCTTTACTGGCAAGACAAAATTTATAATTATTCCAAAAAATTTCTTGATTTGCAGCATCAGCCATGGAGTAATTTATACAAGTTTTTCTTATATCACTCGGCCTAATATTAAACCAATAGAAAGTACTAACAACAAACAAAATAATTAAAATAACAAAGGTATAAAATTGTTTTTTCATAAAAAAATATTTAAATAAATTGTTTTATTTAATTCGCAAATAAGTAATACTATGTGAAATGATTTATTCAGCATTTACCGCAAGTTCCAGTACCATTATTATTTGCTTTTTGACATACCCAACGTAAATTCCCACTAACATAGCCCTTGGCACCCTCTATTTCATCAAGCGACTTGATTGAGTCATCTATAGGAAGCCCGCTTACCTCACAGATACCGCTAAATGGGTAATTAGCGATGGCGGCTTTGCGCCCCATATTCCGATGATACACAGCACGACTAACAATTCTTTTGGCAACCCCTGATGGCATATGTGCTTTTGCAATAACTTTGTCAATCGCCGTGCGAATAAAATCCGTTAATGCTTCGTCGTGTTTATCCAGAATTATTTTTCGGTTTTTGCTCATATTTTCAACCATGCTTTTATAATAACACCAGATACCTAAAAGTAAAGCCCTATCGAAAAAAGATTGTGAATATGCGGACCATCGAGCTTAGCTCGACCAGGACTCCATTAGAAAAATCCCCAATACATTGAGGTTGTAGTTGTATTTTGAGAAATTGTTCCTGAATTAAGCGGCTTTTTTGTTAGCCACAGTTTAAAGTGCAAAAGGTGTTAAAAATGCAGTTGTTTGTTAAATTGATTTCTGATAAGATGATTTTATTAATTCTATGGCAGAAGGGTCAATTAAAATTCCGCCTCAAAACTTGGAAGCCGAACAATCCGTGTTGGGCTGTCTTTTGATTGATAAAGAAGCCATTACCAAGGTAGCTGATATTTTGCGCCCCGAGGATTTTTACCGAGAAACCAACGGCTTGATTTTGGAATCCATGTACGATTTATATGAAAAACGCGAGCCGATTGATTTGTTATCTTTGGCCAACCGTTTGCGGGAAAAAAACCAGCTGGATACAATCGGCGGGCAATCATACTTAGCCAACCTAACCAACATGGTGCCTACAGCCAGCCATGTTTTAAGCTACGCCCAGATTATCCAAAAAAAGGCCACCTTGCGCCGGTTGATTAAATCCGCCAGCGAAATTACCGAATTGGGCTTTAAAGAAGATGATGAAGTAGACCATATTTTGGACCAAGCCGAACAAAAACTTTTTTCCATTTCCCAAAAATACCTTAAGCAGAATTTTGTTCCCATTAAAAACATTTTAGCCAGCGCTTTTGAAAGAATTGATGAGCTGCACCGCCAAGGTGGCAAACTGCGGGGCATTACTACGGGCTTTGTGGATTTGGATAACAAACTGGCCGGTTTGCAAAAAAGCGATTTGATTATTATTGCCGCCCGTCCTTCTGTTGGTAAAACCTCACTCGCCTTGGATATTGCCAGGCAAGCGGCCACCAAAGAAAAAATCCCGGTAGGTATTTTTAGCTTGGAAATGAGCAAAGAACAGCTAATTGATCGCTTACTCTGCGCTGAAGCCGGAGTTAACTTATGGAACATGAGAACAGGGCACCTTTCGGATAGCGGTGAAAACGATGATTTCCAAAAAATCAATTTTGCTATGGGTTCATTGGCCGAAGCTCCTATCTTTATTGATGATAGTGCTACCGCCAATATTATGGAAATCAGAACCAAAGCCCGCCGGCTTAAACTGGAACATGGTTTGGGCTTGTTGGTTATTGACTACTTGCAGTTAATGGAAGGTCGCACCTTAACCGATAACCGCGTGCAAGAGGTTTCAGAAATTACCAGGGCCTTAAAAGCCATTGCCAGGGAATTAGAAATTCCGGTTATTGCCCTTTCCCAGCTTTCCCGTGCCGTAGAACAACAGACAGGCCCAGCCATACCCCGCTTGGCTCACTTAAGGGAATCCGGCTCCATTGAACAGGATGCCGATGTGGTAATGTTTATTTATAGAAAAAGCGCCGACCGCAAATACCGCATAGATGATATTAGCTTGGAAGAACGGGGCTTGGCCGAAATCCATATTGCCAAACACCGTAACGGCCCAACCGGCGAAATAAAGCTTTTTTTCCAAGAGGAGCAGGCCTCATTTAAAAACTTAGAAAAACGAGAAGGATATTATTAGAACATTTGAAATTAAATAACCAAAAACATATGTCATTATTTTCCAAACTCAATCAAATTAAGGATTTAAGGCAACAAGGCAAAAAATTACAAAATCAGCTGGCCGAAGAATCCGTTACCGTTGATAAGCATGGAGTGTTTTTAACCATGGACGGCAACCAAAAATTGATTAAAGTTAACATTAATCCCGAACTGCTTTCGCCGGACAAAAAAACCCGGCTGGAAGAAACATTGAAAGATTTGCATAACGAAGCCATCCAAAAAATCCAAAAAATCATGGTGGAAAAAATGCGTGCCGATGGCAGTTTTAAAATTCCGGGACTAAATTAAATACACTATCCTGTCATTTCGACCGAACGAAGTGAGTGGAGAAATCTCTGCCTTTGATTAAGAGGGATTTCTCCGTTCCGCTCCGCTACAGTCGAAATGACAAAACAGCATGTTACCTACTTCTATTCAAAAATTGATTGATCAACTTGGCAAACTGCCGGGCATTGGGCCAAAAACCGCTTCCCGGCTGGCTTTCTTTTTATTAAAAAAACCCCAAGCGGATTTGGAAACTTTTGCCAACAGCATTACTCACGCCAAAGCCGATATTATCACCTGTTCTATTTGCCTGGATCTGGCTCAAACCAATCCCTGCCGCTTATGCTCCAATCCGGAGCGCGACCAAGACATTGTTTGCGTGGTAGCCGAAAGCCATGATTTGCAAGCCATTGAACGAACCGGTGAATACCAAGGCGTTTACCATGTGTTGGGCGGGATTTTAAACCCATTGGAAGGCATAGGGCCGGAGAGTTTAAATATCAGACAGCTTTTATCAAGAACCCAAAGTGGCAAAATTAAAGAAATTATTTTGGGCCTAAACCCCGATTTGGAAGGTGAATCCACTTCTCTATATCTACAAAAGCTTTTACAAAGCTTAAACTTAAAAATTACCCGACTAGCTAAAGGCCTGCCCTCGGGCTCGGATATTGAATACGCCGATGAAATTACACTGGGTAGCGCGTTAAAAAACCGTCGGGAAGTCTAAAACTCTTCCATAAAAAAATCCCGTTTAACCTGTCAGGGTTCGACGGGATTGTTGCGTTTAGCAACAGCCGCAACTGATAACTTCCTTGCTCCATTTGAAGATTTGCCTATCGGTCATAGTTGCCGGAGTAAAACTACCACGACGATCATCGATCATAGTGATATAACCCCTGGTTTCCTTGCCATCAGGTGATAGAACTCTGGCCACCATGGCCTTAGCCTGTTTCGGGAAAGGTACCGGATGAAATCCAGATGGGACATCAGGTCCGATGAGTTGAATCTTCCCAACCTCTACGCTTTCTGGCACGGATATTGAAAGTGCGCGTGTTGACAATTTTTTGTCTTTACTTGCACCCCTTAAAGGTTTAGTGAAAGTATAGACCATTGGAATGTCTGTCCAGTACTTAGGATTTAAAGAAGCCATGTTTCCTTCCTCAAAAAAATGTGATGTTAAGTTCAGATTATTTAAACCCTACATCAATTAATAAAATAAGTCAACCCAACAAAGATTACACTAATTTAAAAAGATTACACTGAATAATTATCCGTGTAATCTTTTTTAAAAATCTGTGTAATCCGTGTTATCCAATCTTTTCAATCAAAACTTCGGTAAAGGGCTGGCGATGTCCGTAAACTTTATGGTAACGGACTTTTGGCTTATATTTTTCTACCATTATTTTGGCACCCTTGCCTTGAGCTAAAACTTTGCCAGAAACTTTGACACCTAAATTTGGAGTGCCGACCGAAACCTTTTCGCCATCAGCCACCAATAAAACTTCTTCAAAATTAACATTGGCACCTGTTTCTAAAACCAATTTTTCAATCTTTAATTTATCGCCTTCAGCAACCTTGTATTGCTTGCCGCCGGTTTTTATCACTGCTAATTTCATATGGTTACATTTAATTTCTGAATATTAATTGAGCGTATTATAACAGAACAGCCAAAATAGTCAAGCCGAACTCTATAAACCCAGCACTTTATCCCCTATTTTGGGCTTATTTTTACTAATCCAGCCGCTATTTACCTCTAAAATCCGATTAACCGGTTGAGGTGATTGCATCTGGCTAATTTGCCCAGCTAAATCAAAAATTGGGATATTTTCTTGCAAGCCAACCACAAGATCGTCTTTGATCCATAAAATATCCAGCGGAAACTCCATATCTTTCATCCAAAAATTTCTGATTTGATCACCCTGATATTCAAAAAGCATTCCACAATTTTGGCATAAGCCGGTTCGGCCCGATAAGCCTTTGGACATTTTTGCCGATGACTTAACAACTTCCACATTCAACTCTTGGCCATTAACGCTAATTACCCGATCTTCAATGGCCTTAAATTGGCAACCGCTAAGCAAAAAAAATAAAACCAAAATAATTAACAGCTTGCGCATATTTAACCGATTCTTTTTTTATATCTGCTTACCAGCCACCAAGCCAACAACAGCATAACCACTCCCAAAATTATCAAAGTTATTATTTTGCCGATTGTTTGTTGGAACAAAGAACTTAAGCCAAACAGCAAGGTTAACAGATATAAAAATAAAACCGCTTGGGATTGGGTTAAACCGGCATCCAACAATCTAAAATGCAAATGCTTGCTATCGCCCAAAAAGGCGGATTTTTTTTCTTTAAAAATGCGTCTGGCAATTACCCAAGCCACATCCAAAATTGGAATACCCATAATTAACAAAGCTGTGGCGATTTTGGCCCCGCTGATAATGGCCAGCACGGCCAATGAAAAACCTAAAAACAAACTACCGCCTTCGCCCAAAAAAATCTTAGCCGGATAAAAATTCCAAACCAAAAATCCCAAAGCCGAGCCTGCTAAAATCAAACAAAGTATCGAGGTTCCGCTTAAGGGCACATCCCAAAACAAACTCACCAAAAAAAGAATAATATAGCCGATGCCCGAAATTCCACCAACCAAACCATCCAAACCATCCAAAAACTTAGTAGTATACATCATACCCACCAGCCAAACAAAAACCAAAATCGGCGGCCACCAGGTATTTGTTAAATTAATAATGCCCCCCAAGGGGCTGGTAACATAGCTAACCGAAATTCCGCTTAATAAAACAACAAGCGCGGCCAACACCGGAAAAACAAACTGTTGGCCGGGCTTTAGATCGTATTTATCATCCAACCAGCCACCTAACATCAAAATCGCCCCACCGATTAAAAAACCGACCAAATAAGCAACTTGGATTTTGCCGTCAAGCAACATGCCCGATTGATAAAAAATAACGGTTAAAAGTAAAACCGTTAAATAAATTGCCAACCCGCCCAATTTAGGGATAGGCACGTGATGAATTTTCCGGGGTTCGCTCGGCCGATCAACTATATCCAACTTTAAAGCCAGCCCTTTGATTAAATAAGTTAAGATAACCGAAATAATAAAAGCCGAAGCAAAAGGCAAAAGATAATTATTTAGCACTGTTAGAGCCATAAGTCCGGTCTAAATAAGATTGTAAAATATACATGGCGGCCACGGCATCATCATGGCCGTCTCGTTTTGCTTGCGCGGTGGATAAACGTTCGTCTTCAAAAACCAAAGGTATGGTAATTTTTTCCGCCAACTCGGCGGCAAATTTTTTAACCGTTTGGGTCTGTTCGGTTTCTAAGCCGTTCATGCCCATTGGCAAACCCATCACCGCCAAATCCAACCCCTCGCGCTCCACCAAGCGCTCTATTTCCAGAAACAGTTCTTGTGGAGCAACAACTTTATGAGGCAAAGCCATTTTAATATCGCTTTCTCCTAAAGCCAAACCAACCTTGCTGGAGCCGTAATCAATTCCGACTAATTTCATGATAAATAAATTACTTGGTTAAAACTTCACAACCTTTTTTAGTAACTACAATGGTATGTTCAAAATGAGCGGCTAATGATTTATCTTTGGTAACAATATCCCAGCCGTTAAAGCTGACTTCAATATCATAACTGCCCGCCGTAATCATCGGCTCAACGGCAATAACCATGCCGGGCTCTAACACCAAACCCTTACCCTTAATACCGTAATTAGGAATTCTGGGCTCTTCATGGACTTCGTAGCCAACACCATGACCAACCAATTGCCTAACTACGCCGTAGCCAAAACTTTCGGCATAGCTTTGCACAGCATAACCAATATCGCCCAAAGTGTTGCCCGGCTTGATCTGCTTAATCGCCAAATTCAAGGATTTTTCCGTTACTTCCATTAATTTTTTGGCTTCAGCGCTAACTTTACCAATACCCACGGTTATAGCCATATCGGTGCATAAATTTTCATGCCAAATCCCGCAATCAATCCCAATAATATCACCTTCTTTTAAAACGGTTTCGTTGGGAATACAATGGACAATACCTTCGTTAATTGATGTGCATAACACGGCCGGATACGGCGGATCACCGAATTCCAAAAATGACGGCTGAACTTTATAATCAGCCATTAATTTTCTAGCCAAAGTATCCAACTCTAAAGTAGTCATACCTGGCTTGGCTGCCTTACCCAAGGCCTTAACTATTTTTGCCAAGATTTTTCCTCCGGCTTGCAATTTTTTAATCTCCTCGGGAGTTTTGATGGTATAGTTAGTCATAAAAATTAAGCAATGTTTAATTTGGCAAAAACTTCTTTATTAACTTCGGCAATAGAAGGCCGGCCATCGATTTTTAAATAAATTCCTTTGGTTTGATAATAAGCAACCAAGGGTTCGGTTTGTTCATGATAAACCGCTAAACGCTTTTTAATAACTTCTTCTTTATCATCTTCCCTGATAATCAAGGCGGTGCCGCACTTATCGCAAACATTATCCGTTTTTGACGGATTGGTAATTAAATGAAAAATTGTACCGCACTTGGGGCAGCTTCTGCGCCCGCCGATCCTACTTAAAGCTTCCTCATCACTAATCCAAATTTCCATTGCCGTATCCAGGTGAACTAAAGCATCCAAAGTTTGGGCCTGAACAAGATTGCGAGGATAGCCGTCCAAAATAAAACCATTTTGGCAATCATCTTTTTTTAACCGGTGTTCCAACAAAGTGGCCGTAACTTCATTGGGCACTAAACTGCCCTGATTCATAATGGCTTTTAATTGCTCGCCTAAAGCCGAATTACTGGCAACTTCGGCGCGCAATAAATCACCCATAGTAATTTGGGGAATGTTTAACTTGGTTGATAAGGCGTTGGCTTGCGTACCCTTACCAGACCCTTGGGGCCCAAAAATAATAATATTCATAAATAAACTTGATTATTCAATATCAACATTATAACATTTGTCGTTAAATATTTCAACCAGATAATTTAGCTAATATTAGCCAAAAAATATCTAAAAATTCAATAATAGAATCTTAACTACAATTACCGTTTCCTAAAAGTTGCCACTGTTTTAGCTCAACACTTATCCACAGCCCCCTATTTGACATTACTTATGCAATACTGTACTATTGTACTAGTACAATATATATTATGAAAAAAGATACTTTAACGGATTGGGAAATAAATAAAGTTTTGGCCAAAATCAAAGATCCTAAGTTTATGGCCATATTTTTAAAGGATTTATTGACTCCGGCTGAACTAGCGGAAATTAAAAGACGGCTGAGTATAGTTAAATTATTGCATCAGGGTTTGCCACAGCGAGTTGTGGCAAAAAAACTAAAAATAGCCATTGCCACCATTACCCGAGGCGCACGCATGTTAAAAAATCCCCAAGGCGGATTTAATCAAATTTTAAAACTTAAACCATGAAACAAATTTACCTTAACCAAAATTGGCGCCAACATTTTGTCTCATTTCAGATGAAAGCCTTCTTTGGGTATGTTATGAAATAAACTTACCAAACAATAATATCTCTCAAGAAGACTTCCATTTGAGGAAGTTTTTTGTACCCTACAATTTAAACCGCAGGACATCGATGTCAATCATCAACCCAATAACCGAAGATGGCGCTGGCTGGCAAAACCAAAAACTAACTTCAACAACTGATTCAAACGTTCAACCAGCCAATGCTTCTGAAGCTCAACTGATTCCATCACTGACTCAAACTTCTACTGAACATACACCAATACCAACCGGCTGGAGTTTTATAACTGACTAGCCAAACCAACAACCAAACCACCACAAGGAACGAAACAATGGATATAACGACCGAGAAAAAAAGACGGCTGCGTGTTTTACAAGCAGCGGCCGAGCTGGTTCGCAAAGCTGCGGACAAACCCTTTTCCGTGCTGACCGATCAGCAAGAGCTTCTGGGATTCCGCATCGGCTGGTTCAAAGATGCAGATCCTCTGCTCATTGCCGCGGGCTACAAACCCGACCAGTGCGAACTGATTCTGATGCAAGCGGACACTATGACCGACTGTCACTTGCATATGAAAGGCGCCACGACTTTTCTCTTCTTGGGAGAAGAACACGGGTTCAAAAACCCCAACGGCGGCACCTTGATGACCAACTTCCAGCATGGCCAAGAAGAATTCGAGCTGATCGATCATCCAGCAGTTGCCGGCCAAAGCTTGCTGGTGAGCGCCCAAGTAATCCACGCTTTCCATGCACAAGAAACAGCTGGCCTGACTGCCATCGGCTTGGTTCATTCCAAAATCCGCAAAGGACCAGGCGAATTCGATGTTGTTGATTTCAACTTCATTGATGAATCATGTCGCCGAGTCCGGTTGGACAAAGATGATCCGCGCGCGCAACAATTAGGCGTGCCTCTGACAAGCATACACTCCATCATGTGCATGTAACCAGAGATGACCCTGCCAGCTTAGCTACCAGATCAATCATATTTGATCTTTTAGCTAGGCTGGCCTTTTTTATTTCAAATCAAAATAATAAATTTAACCAAAAACCGCCCGTCTAATTTAGACGAGCGGTTAAATGTATCAATTTAAAAAACTATTACAAACCTTCGTAATCCCTCATAGTTAACTGCGAATCCACCTGTTTGGCGGTTTCGATTACTACCGAAACAACAATCAGCAAACTGGTGCCACCGATAACCAAACTAGTGCCGCCGGTTAAGGGTTGGATTAAAATAGGCAAAATGGCAATAACGGCTAAAAACAAAGCGCCGGCCAGCAAAATTTTATTAACCGTGGCCTGCAAATAGCTGATGGTATGAGCACCCGGCCTGATGCCCGGAATAAACCCGCCTTGCTTTTGCAAATTTTCGGCAATTTGATTGGGGTGGAAAATAATATAGGTATAAAAATAAGTAAAGGCAAAAACCAAAATAAAATATGAGGCGCCGTAAAAAATTTGATTCTGGAACAGATTAATGACGAATTTGGCGCTTGAAGCAATCCAAGGAGTAGCGGCATTAACAAAAAACTGTCCGATCATTGCAGGGAATAAAATAATGGAAATGGCAAAGATGATCGGAATAACGCCGGCCATATTAACCCGCAAAGGCAAGTGGGTAGAAACTCCGCCGTACATACGATTGCCCCTGATTCTTTTGGCGTAATTAACCGGCACATTGCGCTGGCCCTCGGTGATAATTACAATCACGGCAATGGTCACAATGGCAATGGCAATAAAGATAATCATATTAAGCAATTGCGAAGAATCAAATACCGCCAAAGTCCGTTGAACGGCACTAGGCAAACCAGCCACGATACCGGCAAAAATCAACAAAGAAATACCGTTGCCGATTTTCTTTTCCGAAATAAGTTCACCTATCCACATTAAAAAGAGCGTGCCGGCAATAATGGTAATAATTGCCGAAAACCATTGAGCGCCGTTTAAAGGACTAATAATACCGCCGCCCTGGCGGGTCAGCAAGGTAATAAAGCTGTAACCCTGTAAAGCGGCCAAAGGCACGGTTAACAAACGAGTATATTGGTTGATTTTATGCTGACCGGCTGTTTCTTTGGACATAGCTTCCAATGAAGGCACAATCATAGTCAACAATTGGATGATAATGGAAGCGGTAATGTAAGGACCAACGCCAAGCATAACAATGGAAAAATTTTCCAAGCCACCGCCTGAAAAAATATTCAATAAGCCCAAAATTTGGTTTTGGTTGAAAAAATCCCTTAAGCTGCTGACGCCGATGCCGGGAATCGGCACATGGGCGGCGATTCTAAAAACAACCAACAACAACAAAACAAAAAGAATATTATTACGCAAATCTTTCGCTTTCCAAATTTGTAATAATTTTTCCAACATATTAGATGATGCTCGAGAGAACGGTTAAAGAAAAGAGTTTAAAGTTTATTTGGACTTTTTAACTCGGCTAAGGGCGTACTTTTGATTCTTAACCTTTTCCTTTTTAATTTCTTCGGCCTTGCCGCCTGCTTTAATAATAGCTTCTTTAGCTGATTCTGAAAAGGCGTTGGCCTGAATAATTAATGGTTTGGTAAGCTTGCCGCCGGCTAAAACTTTAAGGCCGGATTTAGTACTTCTGATTAAACCTTTGTGAGCCAAGGCCTTGATATCCACCAATTCGCCTGTTTTAAAAGCCAAATCCAATTCGCCCAAATTAACGGTTTCTTTTCTAATAGCCAAGCTGTTAAAACCCTTATTTTTAGGAATTCTTTGCAAATAACTTTTTATGCCCATTAAATTAAGGCCGGCTTTACCGCCGCTACGGGCTCTTTGACCGTTACCGCCTCAGCCGGAATAGTTACCCTTGCCCGAAGCATTACCTCGGCCACGGCGAATTTTTCTTTTATTACTGCCCTTGGAGGCCTGTAAATTATGTAAACCGATCATGGTCATATTATTGAAATTCTAAAATATTAATACCTAGCTGATTTTGCCCTTGGAGCCGGTTTTTAAATTGGCTAAAGCCGATTTTGACAAATCAGCATCTAGGCCGGCTTTTTTAAGCAATCTTTTTTGTTCTTTATCCAATTCTTCTTCTTTATCCAAATCCCGTTCAATCACTATCGGTTCAACAGCTTCGCCCACAGCAATTTCGGTGCCTTTATCTTCCGCTTGATACTGCAATGATTGTAAGGCCTTAAAAGTTGCTTGAATATTGCTAATTTTATTACTACTCTTGCTTAAAATTTTACTGTAAATATTGGGTATACCGACTAATTCCAAAACGCTCCTAACAGCTCCGCCGGCAATAATACCCGTGCCTTTAACAGCCGGTTTTAACATGATTCTGGCCGCTTTAAACTTAACCTCGATCTGATGAGGAATTGTTCCTTCAACAAAACGGATTTTAATCATGCTTTTTTGGGCCTGAGCCACGGCTTTGCCAACGGCAATAGCCACATCAGCTCCTTTAGCCAAACCCCAGCCGACTTTACCGCGCTTATCACCCAAAACAACGGCTGCTCTAAAACGCATCCTTTTGCCGCCAGCCATAACCCTAGTAACTCTGGCTAAGTCAACAATCTTCTGTTCGTATTCCATTTGCGGCCTTTCTTTAAAACCGCCACGGCTGTTATTTTTAACTGGTTTAGACATACTTGATTGAATTCCTAAATAAAAATTTAAAATTGTAAACCGCCTTCACGGGCGCCATCGGCTACTTCCTTAACCAAACCATGGTATTTATAGTGCCTTTTATCAAAAACGGCTTGGGAAATTTTTTTCTCCTGCAATTTTTTGGCAATCAATAAACCAACGCCTTTGGCTTTTTCCATATTGGTTTTGGCCGTTACTTCCTTATCATAAGCGCTGGCTACGGTTTTACCTGCCACATCATCAATCGCTTGGATAGAAAGCTGCCTTAAACCCTTAAACACGGCTAAGCGGGGCTTTAATGCGTTGCCAGACACTTTGGATCTGGTCCGATTAACCCTTCTTTGCCTTAAATCTTTTTTAATTTTATTTAAATCTTTCATATGATTCTTGCTTGTTCGCCTCTTGCCCAAAACATGTTTTAAGAGGGCAAGCTGAAAATTAATTTAAATTTAACCGGCCGAACCCTTAACCACCTTGCCGGCCTTGCGTCTGATAACTTCTTCTTTATACTTAATACCTTTGCCTTTGTAGGGCTCTGGTTTTTTAATGGCCCTGATTTCGGCGGCAATCTGACCGACTTTTTGCTTATCAATGCCGGAAACGGTAATTAAATTTTTTTCCACCGTAATCTTGATATCTTTGGAAAATTTAAATTCAACCTGGTGCGAAAAACCGACGTTTAAAAGCAAAACTTCTCCGCTCACGGCTGCTTTAAAACCAATGCCGTTGATTTCCAATTCTTTAGAAAAACCTTTGGTTACACCTTCCACCAAATTGCTGACCAAAGTTCTGGATAAGCCCCACAACGCCTTCTGGCTTCTGTCATTTTCATCCGGAATGCTGATAATGATTTCGTTATCTTTGATTTCGGCCTTAACTAAAGGATGTAAACGCTGTTCCAGCTGGCCCTTGGAGCCTTTAACCACGACTAAACCGCCGTCAAGTTTGACTTCGACGCCTGCAGTAATGGGGATTGGTTTTTTTCCTATTCTTGACATATATGCTGAATTTTAAATTTCAAAAGCAAAATTTTCAATTTAATTACCAAACTTCACAGATTAATTCTCCGCCGATTCTGGCCCTTCTGGCCTGCTTATTGGTCATTAAGCCCCTGGAAGTAGACAAAATGGCTATACCCAAATTATTTAAAACATAGGGAATTTTATCGCGGGAAACATAAACCCGCAAACCCGGCTTGCTGATTCTTTTTATATGGGTAATGGCCGGCTGATTGTTTTCTTTGTAAGCCAAGACCAGTTTTATTTTGGTAAAATCTTCTTCCACTTTTTCCGCTTCAACCAAATAACCGGCATTTTTTAAAATTTTGGCAATTTCAAATTTAATTTTGGAATACGGCAAAATAACCTCTGACTTATGGACAGCCAGTGAGTTCCTTACTCTGGTTAACATGTCGGCTATGGGATCGGTCATCATACAGATTGTTTGATAATTGAATAGTTTGTTAATTATTTAAACTTGCCTTAAAGGCGGTCATGCTTGGTTTACCAACTGGCTTTTTTCATGCCAGGAATGGCGCCTTGGTTGGCTAGCTCCCTAAAACAAATCCGGCAGATTTTAAATTTGCGCATATAGCCGTGATTGCGGCCACAACGCCAACAGCGCCTGACTATTCTGCTGGAAAATTTAGGAACTCTTTTGGATTTTTCTATTTGTGATTGAATTGCCATTTTACTGTGTTATTAAAATATTTTCTTTATTTATTTAGCGGCTTTTTTGCCTTCTTCTTCTTTAAACGGAAAACCCAGATTCTTAAATAAGGCCAGGCCTTCGGCGTGATTTTTGGCAGTGGTGCTAACGGCTAATTCCAAACCGTGTATTTTATCAACCTCATCGGATTTAATCTCGGGAAAAACCAAATGCTCTTTAAAGCCAATGCTCAAATTGCCGGTTTTATCAACAATTTAGGATCCAAACCTCTAAAATCTCTCACGCGAGGCAAAGTGATTTTAACCAATTTCTCCAAAAAATCCCACATTCTTTGGCCTCTTAAGGTAACCTTTAAACCTACTTTCATACCTTCTCTAACCTTAAAAGCGGAAATTGATTTTTTGGAAATAGTGTAAATGGGCGCTTGAGCGGTAATTCTTTTTAAATTGCTCTCGGCTATTTCGGCCAGTTTAGGATCATCCTTGCTGCGACCAATGCCCACGTTTAAAACCACTTTTAAAATCTTTGGCACAGCCAAATTATTTTTAAAGCCAAAAGCCGCTTTCATTTTATTAACCACTTCTTTTTGATATTGTTCTTTTAAATTCATATTATTCATTTAGCTAACTTGGAGGCAAATGCCGTAAACCGCATAATTTAAACTACTTCGTTGGATTTTTTAGCAATTCTGACTTTTTCACCTGATGCTAGGGTTTTGGTACCGATTCTGGTAGCGCGTCCGGTTTTAGGATCTACCAGCATAACGTTAGAAACATCCAAAGGCGCAGAAAATTCAATCTTTTGGCCTTTTTCACCTTGGCGCTTAGGGCGCATATTTTTAAAATGGGTATTTAGGCCTTCTACAACCACTTTTAAAAGCTCGGGAAAAACCTGGGTAATTTTACCGGTTTTGCCCTTATCTTTGCCGGCTATAATGATAACGTTGTCGCCTTTTTTGATTTTCATATATCTGATTTTATAAAACTTCAACGGCTAAAGAAATAATCTTATTAAAACCCTTGGCCCTTAATTCTCTGGCCACCGGCCCAAAAATTCTGGTGCCTTTGGGATCATAACTCTTGGGATCAACCAACACCGCGGCATTATCGTCAAATCTGATATAAGTGCCATCAGCGCGTCTGATTTCTTTTCTTTGCCTAACAATAACCGCTTTGGCAACCTGACCCTTTTTAACTCCGCTGTGGGGCTGGGCCTCTCTAATGCTAACCGTAATAATATCGCCAATGCCGGCATAGCGCCTTTTGTAACCGCCATTAACCTTAATGCAGTATAATTTTTTGGCGCCGCTGTTGTCGGCTGAATTTAAAATTGTTTGTGATTGGATCATATGTTTCCAGAATCTAAACTATAATATTATGAAAGCTTTTTAATAACCCGCCATTTTTTATCTTTGGAAATCGGGCGGCAAGCGGCAAATAACACCTTATCGCCTGTTTTATATTCGTTCTTTTCATCATGACATTTAAAATTGCGGCTGATGGCGAATTTTTTACCGTACTTTTTATGCGCCACTTTGCGCTCAACCTTAACCACAACGGTTTTAGCCATTTTATCGGAAACCACCAGGCCTTCGAATTTTCTTAAAACTTTTTTTTGAACTTCGGTCATATTGATGATTATTTATTTAAATTGTCGCCGGCTACGGTTTGATCGGTAGATTCATCGGCTTTGTGATTATTCAATAAAGTTAAAATGCGGGCAATCATCTGTTTGGGCTCTCTGATCTGCCTAATGTTTTTTTGCTGTTTGGCGCTAATGGAAAAACGCAAATCGCGCAATTGCTCGCGGTATTTGGCCAACAGCTTTACCAATTCGGCAACGGATACTTTTTTTAATTCTTTAAAATCCATATGATAATTCATTAAAACCTAATGGCTGATCGATGTCTTTTCAATAAATTTTGATCTGATCGGTAATTTGTAATTGGCGGAAGTCATGGCTTCGTGTGCCTGATCTCGGCTAATGCCCGAAATTTCAAACAAAATCGTTCCGGCTTTAACTACGGCCACAAAATGATCAACCGCGCCTTTACCTTTACCCATAGGCATTTCGGAACCGTGGGCGGTTATTGGCTTATCGGGGAAAATCCTAATCCAAATCTTGCCGCCTTTAGCTACGTAACGGGTCATAACCCTTCTGGCGGATTCGATCTGCCTGGAACTAACCCAGCCAGCCGAAATCGCCTTAAGGGCAAACTGTCCGAAAGCAATGTTATTCATTCTGGTGGCTTTACCCTTAATCTGATCGGTTTTTTGCCACTTCCTGTGTTTTACTTTTTTTGGCGCTAACATAATGTTATTGATTCTTTACTGGTAGTTGATCGCTTGATCCGTATACTTTATTTATTAATCAAACTAAAAGGTTTTTCGACTTTGGCCGCGCTTGCAGCTGCGGCTTCGTTTTTTTCTTCGGCTGATTTTTCAAAAACATCGCCTTTATAAATCCAAACCTTAATGCCGATGGCTCCAAAAGTGGTGCGGGCCACGCCGCGGGCGTAATCAATGTTGGCTCTTAAGGTATGTAAAGGAATTTTGCCTTGGGATAAATTTTCGGTTCTGGCGATTTCGGCTCCGTTTAAGCGGCCGCCCATGATAACCTTAACTCCCAACGCTCCGGCTTTCATAATCCGATCTATGGATTGTTTCATAATGCGCCTAAAAGGCATACGCTTTTCAATATCCGCAATCATGAAATGCAGCATAACTTCGGGTGACAAATTGGGATTGGCCACTTCTTGGATATTGATTTTAATATTTTGCCTGCTGTTGGCAAAAAACTTTTTCATCAACTCTTTTTTAAGACCTTCAATGCCTTCTCCCCCACGGCCGATAATGGTTCCGGGCCTAGATGCCGTTAAATTAAGGGTTAACTGGGCATTGGATCTTTCGATTTCCACTTTTTCCAAAATAGCTTCTTTTAACTTCGTTTTTAAAAATTTCCTAATCAAAACATCCTGCTTTAACAAATCAGCATAATCTTTATCTCTGGCAAACCACTTGGAAGACCAAGCTAGGGTTTGACCGAGGCGGAAAACTTTTGGATTTACTTTGTGTCCCATAGATTAGGTGCTAGTTACTAGGAATTAGGATTTTTTGGTTACTGGTTTTTTTACTTTCTTAATTTCCGGCTTAATCGTTTTTTTGCTCTTAACCGGTTGTTCTTTCTTTTTTTTATTTTCTTCTTTTAAGGCAATCGTTAAATCCACGTGTGAACTGCGTTTTAAAATATCATGGGCCGAACCAAAGGCGGCAGGCATAAAACGGTGAAGTGAAGGGCCCTGATTGGCTACTATGCTTTTAACGAATAAATCTTCTTTTTTTAATTTAAAATTATTTTCCGCGTTGGCAATAGCCGATTTTAACAACTTGGCAATATCGCGGGCGGAAATTTTTTGCATTAACTGTAATCTGGCTAAGGCCTCCATAACCGGCAAACCCTTGATTTCATTAATTACCAAACGAACCTTGCGGGGGGAAACTTTGTAATAGCGCAACAAAGCCCGGGCCGAAGTAACGGCTTTTTTTTCTTGGCCGCCTTCTTTGGCTTTAGGGGTTTCTTTAACGGATTCGGCCGCCAAAACCTTAATCTCCTGTTCTTTGGAGGTTGGTTGGTTGGTTTTTTTGTTGGCTAACTTGCTCATAATAAATTGATTTAAAATTCCTTGGCTTTAATCTTTATTTGGAACCAGCGTCTTTTGATTGCTCCTTGGCCATTTTACCACCGTGGGAAATAAACTTGCGGGTGGGTGAAAACTCGCCCAGTTTATGGCCTACCATATTTTCTACCACAAAAACCGGTAAGTGCTGTTTGCCATTGTGCACGCCAATGGTCAAACCCACCATTTCGGGAGTAATGGTTGAGGCCCTGGCCCAGGTTTTGATAACGGTTTTATCGCCGGGCTTTAAACGGGAAAGTTTTTTTAATAACTTGGGATCAATCCAAGGATTTTTCTTTAAACTTCTGGACATAGTAATTTCTTAATTAAGCGCTCTTTTTCTTTCTTCTGGTTAAAATCAATTTGGCTGAAATTAAGTGATGCTTGCGGGTTTTAATACCCATGGCTTTTTTACCGTAAACGTTCATCGGGCCTTTCTTTAAACCAATGGAGTTGGAGCCCTCACCACCGCCATGAGGATGATCAACCGGGTTCATAACTTTACCTCTAACGGTTGGCCTAATGCCTCTGTGTCTCATTCTGCCGGCTTTGCCCCATCTAATGTGTCTAAAATCGGCATTGGAAACGGTACCAACTGTGGCCAAACATGATTTTGGCAATAATCTTATTTCGCCTGAAGGCATTTTTAACTGAGCGTGCTGGCCTTCGATAACCTGTAAAATAATGCCGCTGCCGGCCGCTCTGGCCATTTTTCCGCCTTTACCGGGTTCCAGCTCTACATTGTGAATAAAAGTTCCTGGCGGAATTAAATCCAAAGGAAAAGCATTACCAACTTGTTGGGTAAAGGTTTTTTGCGAAGAAACAACCGTCATACCTTTAACCAAACCTTCGGGGCATAAAATATATCTTTTTTCACCGTCTACAAAATTAACTAAAGCAATGCTGGCGTTGCGGTTAGGATCGTATTCCAGTGTAGCAACTTTGCCGGGGATATCCCATTTGTTTCTAAAAAAATCAATTTGGCGAACGATTTTTCGGGCTCCGCCGCCCTGATGTCTAACGTTAATTCTACCGGTATTACCTCTGCCGGCAAATCTTTTTTTGTAAACAACCAAACTCTTTAAGGGCTTTACCTTATCCAAATGCCTCGTAATCATCACTGATGTTTTACGGCGGCCGGGGGTTGTTGGTCTGTAAATTCTTATTGCCATATTATTTTAAACGCCTTCGTAAACCTCAATGGTTTCACCTTTTCTTAAAGTTACAATTGCTTTTTTTTGATCTTTAGTAGTACCGGTAACTTTTCCGTACCGAACGCTTTTACCGGGCAACCGCACGATATTGACTTTAACCGGCTTAACTCCGTAAACCGCTTCGATGGCTTTTTTAATCTGCCCTTTATTGGCTCCGGGATAAACTTCGAATAAATATTTTCCGCTGGCGGCAAAGTAACTGCCTTTTTCGGTTACTAGCGGTTTGATTAAAATTTTATAAGCGCCCTTGGTATCATCTTTAGAAATCTTATTGGTTGCTTTTTGCGCTTGTGCTAAAGTTGGGGCGCTCTCTAAACCTTTTTCCTGCTTTAATTCGGCCAAGGTTAAATCGGCCTTAACCGGCTGTTTGGTGCTGCGGGGAGAAACATTGTGGCTGGAAGCAGCTGATTTGGTTTTTAATTTATCAAATAATCCCATATTTTTTAAAACGAATAGTGCTTAACAACTTTGGGCAAGGCCTTAACAGGCATCAATAAATACTCGCACTTTAATAAATCTATAATATTTATACTATCGGCTGAAGCGGTAATAACTTTAGCAATATTTCTGGAGCTTCTAACAACCGCATCATTTTTTTTGTCCAAAACAATCAAAGTGGATTTGTTGTTTAACGGCAATTTCTTTAAAATTTGCGCCATCTTTTTGGTTTTAGGGGCGTCAACCGTTAATTCATCGATTAAAATCAAATGTTCATGATTGGCTTTATCGGCCAAAACCATTTGCAAAGCTCTTTTTTTGGCTTTTTTATTGATCGAAACGGAAAAATTACGTTCTTTGGTTGGGCCAAAAGTTACACCGCCACCAACCCAAATAGGAGAACGGGTAGAACCGTGTCTGGCTCGGCCGGTACCTTTTTGTTTCCAAGGTTTTTTACCACCGCCTCTTACCTCGGCCCGGCCTTTGGCGTGAGCCAAAACTTCGCGGGCATTGGCAGCTTGAGCGGTAACGGATTGCTGGATAACTTCGGCTTTGACTTTAATGCCAAAAAACTTGGCATCCAGTTCCTGTTCCCTTAAAACTTCTCCTGCTAAATTGTAAACTTTTGCTTTCATAAATTAACTTTTAACTTCTGTTTCCGAAACTGCTGCAGTTTCTTCTGTGTTGGAAACAACTTCGCCTTCGGCAGAAATCTTTGCTTCTTCAATAACCGGTGCCTCTACAACAGGAGCAACCTGTTCAACAATCGGTTCTTCAACTTTGGCTTCTTGTTTAATAATTTCTTTTAAATCGCCCTTGGCCTGGATTAAAATCAAACCGTTACGGGCTCCGGGCAAAGCGCCTTTAATGTATAATAAATTTTTTTCCTCATCAATTTTAACTATTTCCAAATTGTAAGTAGTAGAATCGTTGCCCATGCGGCCGCCCATGCGGGTGCCTTTGTAAATGTGGGCCGGTCCGGTGGAACCGATGGAACCAGGCATTCTTAATTGGTCTTTATGACCATGCGAAGCGGGGCTACCTTTAAAACCGTGCCTTCTAACAACACCCTGAAAACCCTTACCTTTGGAAATGCCGGTTAATTTAACTTTTTCACCTTCGGTAAATGCTAAAACGGTAATTGTTTGGCCCTGTTTAACTTCTTGACCATCCTCTAAACGAAATTCGCGCAAATATCTGTATTTAGGAAAGTTTTTTAAATGCCCCAAAAGCGGTTTTAACAATTTGTTTTTTTCGCCATAACCAATTTGGGCGGCAACGTAACCGTCTGTGTCCAAATTTTTAACCTGGGTAATCTGGCAAGGGCCGGCCTGAACAACAGTCACAGGCACAACATTGCCGTCTGCTTTAAAAATCTGGGTCATTTCTACTTTTTTTCCTAAGATAAATCTCATAAACGATATACATCTGTGTTTAAACCAAAAACCGTGATACTACCCCATTTCTTCGAAAGTTGCTTTGTAGCAAACCCGAGTGATTCCAGGTAACATCGCGGCCTTTGTTAACATCAATTTGCTAGATGTTGCACAAGCCAATTGTAAATTTCTCTGATTTTCAAACTTTCACTTCCCCAGAAATTCTTTTTAAGCACTTCCCTTAAATAGGGGTTACTTGAATCAAACTTAGGGAAATAATTTAACTCATCTTAATTTCCACATCAACGCCTGCCGGTAAGCTTAAGTTCATCAATGAATCAATGGTTTTAGGCGTTAAATTAACAATATCGATCAATCTTTTGTGGATGCGCAATTCATACTGGTCACGGGCATCTTTGTGGACAAAAGTTGATTTTAAAACAGTGTACTTGCTCTTTTCGGTCGGTAAAGGAATCGGGCCCAACACTTCAGCGCCGGTCCTTTTGGCGGTTTCAATAATGGTCTTGGCTGATTGATCAATAATTTTATGATCATAAGCCCTGATCTTTATTCTGACCTTGGGAATCGGCTGGCTTTCGGTTTTAGCGGCGATTACTCCTGTTTCTGTTTTAGCTGCTGTTTTAGTGGTAGTCATTGTTGAAAGAACTGTTTAATGTTTTATAAACCCTCCCCCGCTTAAAAAAGCGAGGGAGGGAATTTGAAAATTATTTAATAAACTTGGTTACAACGCCGGCGCCAACAGTATGACCGCCTTCTCGAATGGCAAATCTCTGCTTTTCTTCCAAAGCAACCGGTTGAATTAACTTAATTTTGAAGGTAATGGTATCCCCAGGCATAACCATTTCCACGCCTTCCGGCAATTCCACTTCTCCGGTAACATCGGTGGTTCTAATGTAGAATTGAGGTTTATAGCCCTTAAAGAAAGGAGTGTGTCTACCGCCTTCATCCTTGCTTAAGATATAAACTTCGGATTCAAATTCGGCATGAGGGGTAACACTACCCGGTTTAGCCAAAACCTGACCTCTTTGAATTTCTTCTTTTTTAGTGCCTCTTAAAAGCAATCCGGCATTATCGCCAGCTCGGCCTTCGTCCAAGGACTTGTTAAACATTTCAATACCGGTAATAACGGTTTTTTTAGTATCACCCAAACCGATAATTTCCAATTCTTCATTGATTTTAACCACGCCTCTTTCGATTCTACCGGTAACAACGGTGCCGCGGCCTTCAATGGAAAAGATATCTTCAACAGGCATTAAGAAAGGTTTGGCAATATCTCTAACAGGTTCCGGAATGTAGCTATCAACGGCATCCAACAGTTTTTGAATAGCGGCGCCGTATTCACCTTTTGGATCTTCCAAGGCCTTTAAAGCCGAACCTCTGATAATTGGGGTTTCATCGCCAGGGAATTCATATTTCTTCAATAAATCCCTAACTTCTTCTTCAACCAAATCAATTAATTCAGGATCGGTAACTTGATCTACTTTGTTTAAGAAAACTACAATATAAGGTACACCAACCTGACGAGCCAACAAAATGTGCTCGCGGGTTTGAGGCATAGGGCCGTCAGCAGCGCTAACGACTAAAATTGCGCCGTCCATCTGAGCTGCGCCGGTAATCATGTTTTTAACGTAGTCGGCGTGTCCTGGACAGTCAACGTGGGCATAATGCCTTTTGGCTGTTTCATATTCCACGTGAGCAGTGGCAATAGTAATACCGCGCTCTTTTTCTTCCGGAGCGTTATCAATCTGATCAACGTTTTTCTTTTGGGCTTTACCGCCGGTAGCCGCGATGTAATTTAAAATACAGGCGGTTAAGGTGGTTTTGCCGTGGTCAACGTGACCAATGGTTCCGATATTGACGTGGGGCTTTGAGCGATCAAATGCTTCAGCCATATGAAATACTCCTTTTTTGATAACGGCCTGCCCTGATAGTAGAGCAGTTTTACCCAGCCGTCTAAATTAATTATTTAAAAGTCAGGGTTGATTATAGCAAGTTGTAAAAAAAAATGCAAGTACCCCTGACCACTATTGATTTAATTTTGCTTTTTAAACTAATTTATGGCTAATATTAGCCATAAAATTGAACTTTGTAAGATTTAAGACAAGCCATTTTATATCTTAAATAAAATTGCTCTATCCCCACTTTACTAACATTAGCCACGAAGTTCGCTAAAGCGAAGTCGGGGCAGGCCCTTTTGTGTGCTTAAGCAGGTTCGGGATAATAAATATCTGCTTCAGCGTTTTTTTGGCCAATTTGGGGAATTTCGTACAGTTTTATATCTGTTTCGGGCCTGGCAAAAGAGCTGATTTGTGGAGTTGGCCTTATTTTTAAGCCATTTTCCACCAAAACTCTATAATCCGACATTTTCATGACAACATAAGCCCCTTTATCCGGCTGTAAAATAATGCATTTATCGCCGGTTATTTCTATTAATTCAATAATTTCTTTAAGACGTTCCATATAGTGTTTTGTCGGCTTATCTTATTGAAAATAAAGGGTTTTGTCAAATAACCGTCTTGACAAGCTTTATTGATATGTTAAAGTATATTTATAAATGGCTTCGGCCTCGGGTTGGCTCTAAAAAAGCTACCCAGAAATGAACGACTATGAATCAAAAAGATTTATGGTTGTTTTTTTAATTTGATTATAATTTTCTTTGCCGATTGTGCCGATTTTATCAATGAGCCGCTTAGCATCAATCAAACGAAGCTGAGAAACAATCACACACCTGGGTACATTATCATTTAGAATAACTGGGGCATAAAACTTGCCCTGTTTTATCTTAGTAGTTAAGGATAATGCCCAAAATACCTCGTTGTTAAATTTTTTTAGGACCAGGATAGGTCTAGAAAAAATAACCCCCTTACCATCTTGTTCAAAACCTATATTCACCCCCAAAGAACACCACCAAACTTCTCTTTCATGAAAAAACAACCTTAACGCTTCATTATGTAATTTTTCTTTTTTAGAATGCCATTTTTGAAATTCTTTATCCATGGAAATAAAAAAGGCCAAAGCCATTAATAATAGCTACTTGACCCTGTTTATTATATTAATATCTTAAGAAAAATAACTACCTTTGTCAAATTTGATACATTATTTTTAATCACAAAAGCCGGCTAGCATTTCGGTTGGAAATTGATAATTTTGCTTAATGGCAACGCAATCAACACTGCCATTGCCTTCGTAAACCAATTGCCAGCTATCCCCTTCTTTTACGGCTAAATACTGGCCACCGGCTTCACCGGGCTCAAAACTAATGGCACCCACAGCGTAAATATCGGTTTGCTGCCTAAGGTTAACGGCTAAGGTTTTGGCATACTTGGGATATTTGGCAATCAGCATTTTTTGAATAGCCAATACGGTTGGATCGTTACGGTAATCCAACATTGGCGGCACAACCGCTCTTAACTGCCCATCAATAATTTTGTAGTATTTACTTAAACCAATTGATGGCGCCACATCAAAACTTTCAGTAGCTTTACGATCGGCGTAATTTACGATAATCATCTCATCTTTAAATTCGGTAGTTTGCGGAGCAATTCTATCCCCGATAAAATCTGCTGCCAAACCCTGGCAACCAGTAGAAGTATTTAAAGCCACCAGCGTATAATAAAATGTTCCACTTCCGCCCGAAGTTTGCGTTGCCAAAAAAGCAACATCAACCAAACCATCAGCATTAAAATCGGCATTAACTTGATTGCCAAAATATTTGGTGGTAATTTTGGCGTTGGCATCAACAACATCCTGCACGCTTAAGCCATTAGTTAAAACAACGGGCTGATCTTCTATAACATAAGCACAATTTTGGGGATCAAAAATAGAATTGTTTTTTACCACCGCAGGCGAATTATTAAGCTGCCAGATGGAAAAATTTAAATAGCCGGCAAAACTGACCCATAAAATATATGGCACTAACAGCCAAGCCGCGGTTTTAGAAACTTTGGCAAAAACCTTGATGGTTGATAAAATCGCCAGCCATAAAACAATTAATTCCAAAAAGGCAACACCCGGGTTTTGCCAGCCAAAAAAAATACCCGACCAAACAATATTTAAAATCAGTTGGCCCGCAAAAATAACCAAAGCGTATTTAACTTCTTGCCGTTTAAAACCTTTTTGCCACACTAAATACGCGGCAATACCCATTAAAATAAACAAAATGGTCCACACGGGCGCAAACACCCATGAGGGCGGATTTAAAGCCGGTTTAACAAGATTGGCATACCAAGTGGGAATAGCCGGGGTAGTAAAAAATGAACCAAGATAACCGGCTGATAAAGAAACTAAAACGGTGATAACTAATTTGAGATAATTATTTATTTTCATATTTTATTTTTTAATTCTATTTTTCTTTAATTCATTTCTTCTGGCCAAATAATCAGGTATCACGCAGGCCACCAAATTCCAAAACTTGCGGGAATGATTAAATTCCCCTAAATGACACAATTCGTGGACAATAATATAATCAGCCAAACGCGCTGAAAGCAAAGCTATTTTATAATTAAAATTTAAATTGCCTTTTTTAGAACAACTGCCCCAGCGGGACTTTTGATTTTTAATATTGATTTTATGGAATTTAAAATTATAGGTTTGATTAAAATACCCTATCCTTTCTTGCGCCAGCACCTGCGCCTTATCTTTATATTGTAAATACTCTTTTTTATTTCCGCCCGGAAATACCCGCCCAGCAATACTTTTAAAATATTCCAATTTATTAAGTATCCACTGCGCCTTGGTAATAATAAATTGTTCTATAATATTAGCACTCACATTTTGCGGAACCGTAACTACAAAATTACCGTCACAGTATATCGCCAACCTCATTTGCCGTGCCCGTGCGCTAACTCGAAGAGTATATTTAATATTCTTTTGATGTAGCTTTATTTGATTTTTTATCATCATATAAATACTACCATTTTAAAAAGTTTTGCTCAACTTAGATATCTTAAACAACCCCTCTTTCCAAAGCAATTTGACTGTCATACTGCTGGCAAAACTCCAAATATTCCGTAAACTGCTGATCTAAAAGCTCATAAAAATTAAACTCCTTGTTTTCTTTTAGTAAACCCAATCGGGCTTCCAGCAAACGCCTGGTTATTTCGTCCGAGAGCTCCTTATGCCCTAACCTAGCCGCCAAAAAAGAACCAAGCATCACATCTTGGCCGATTTTTAACATAGCTGATTGTTCCACTTTAGTGACCCTCTTTTTTACGTAATCGCCAAAAACATGCAGGGCAATACCTCCAATTTTATACTTTTCCGCCTGGGTAATATCACTAAAATCCAGATCAAAGCATAACGCTCCCTCGCAATCTGGCACATCATAAGCTATTTGTTCACGCTTGGCTGTTTCAATAATATTTAAAATTTTGTTGATTATTTCTTCCTTATTTTTTGTTGTTTGCATAAAACAAAAAGTTAGTTAATAATGACTGACTTAAAATGTCGGAAACACAAAACCCGCCACCAGGAGGCCCTTGCGGGCCTTACGTAAGTTTCCCTACGCAACGTTGAACACGCCCTGAATGACGGGTTGGATGTGTTCAACGATTTTATACCATGCCCCAGCAATAGCTAGAGTTTAGGCCAAATTTATTTAAATTGTTTAGGAATTATAGCATGATTTTAGAGGGGGATCAAGAAAATAAAAAATCCCACAGAAAGGGAAAAATTTTATAAAATAAAAAATATTTATTATTTATAACATTGTTCAAATTGCCAATATCTCTTATCCTTTTGGCAATTAATTACTTTTAATAAATATTCATTGCTCTTGCGTAATTCCCCAAGCTCTTGACTTTGATTATCTAAATCCACTTCAAAGCCAAAAGCCTTATTTAACTGATCTTTAATAGTTAAATAATGATTATTGATATTTTTATCCATTTCTTGTTTTGTATAAAAATTATCTTTAATTTCTTCTGTTTTATCCATAAATTTTTCAAACCTTTCCGGGTTATATTTCCAATAATCTAAAAAAATAAATATTCCACTAATAAAAAATACTCCGGCTACTAAAGATGTTAATCCCATTATAAAATTACTAAATACGTTAGTACGCCCTTCCAAACGATTAAAATCTTCAGCTGTCTCATTAGCCTTATCTTGTAACTTGACAATTTGATCATTTAAAAATTTTAAAGTTCCCCCTATCTCGCTTTCGCTGATTAATGTATCAGACTTGGTCGTAGTAGAAGTATCATCATTTGTTTTAAACTCAAAATTTTTCATATACACAACTATAACTGCTTAACAAAGAAAAAGTTATCATTTTCATTAGTGACCACATCTTTATCATCATAAGTAACTTTTATCCAATATTTGCCAGAATTATTAAAAATGGTGTTAACAAAATTGCCAAAAAAAACATTAATACCGCCCTCTTTAATTCCAAAACTTGACTCAACCTTAGCCGCTACTGAATTATCTTGTAAATTAACGATTTCTATTTTTTGTTTATAATTACCAGGCTCCCCCTTGGTATTACTAACAATAACAAATTTTGGATGGGCTGCGGGAAATTGTTTAGCATTAATTTCACTAAAAATATTTAATATAGAAAATTTTCCATCCTCTGATACTATCACTGATTCACAAATTATAATATAATTTAATACTGGTTTTGACATAGTTAAATTTTTTATGTTAATTAAAGTTTATTTCCAACCCTGCTCAACGATCTTAAATCCAACCTGCTCTTGAGGCACCTGGATTGGACCCTGAGGAGTTTGTTGAATAATATTAATCTGTTGTTTCCTATATTCAATTTTTAACTCAAAACAATTAATAATACTATCACTCTCAATAAAAGCAATCTTATAATCTTTCGTGTTTTGCATAACATTAAGACCAAGTTCATTTTCCGGACTCCACATAATCCCAAATTCCATTTCCCTAGCATATTCTTCGTATAAATCGGTCATTGCTTTAGCTAAACTTTCATCAGCAAAAACAACATTTTTTAAACCTAAATCCTCCTTAGCTTCTTTACGACCAATAAAATATTGGTGGGAATATAGTTTTTCCGTAAAATCATCAACAATTTTACCAATTTCTTCTTCCCTCATTGGCGTTTTATGACTTTTTAGTAAACGCTTAGCGAGGTTACGTATTAAATTATGAGTCCTATTAATATTACCTAGGGCCAAAGGATGAATTTGAGGATTGGCTTCCACAAATTTATTAAAAATCTTAGCCAGATCTTCGTCATTTTTAATGCCAAACTTATTCTTTGCTAGATCAAAATAAGCCATCACATCTTCTACAGAGATAGGAATTTTATTTTGAGGATTCTGTGGATCACTAGGATTAAAAACATTAGCTGTTGATGGATCAATTGGCGAAAGCTCTGAAAGATTACTCATAACAATTTCATCAGCGCCTAAAGAAATCATAGTTGCGGAACTATGAGCTTTATATGGAATGATAACTGAAAATTTTTCGCAGTATTCGCGGATCATGGAAACCAATCTCCATGGCACCATGGTGTCGCCACCCGAACTATACAAAAATAGATCGATATTTTCAGTTTTACCAATAGCCATTAACTGCTTGCTTATAATAGGCACTATATCCATGGCAATTCTAGCGTTAACAGGACCCTGCCTATCACTAGTTAAATAGGTAATAACCTTAGAATTCCTTAATTTTTCAATTTGTTGAATAAATGCTTTTTTGTCCATATTTTTATAGATAATTCACCATGACTTTATCACTTTTCTTAAAATTTTGCAATAAATACATACAATCTATTAAATCTTAATACTGCCGTTTTTATTTTCCAGACTTAGTTCTGTTATCTTGCTTACATAACATCTGGCAATTTTCTGAAACAGTTTTACCGCCCTCATGCCAAGGTTTTATATGATCAGCTTCCATTTCTCCAATTTCAAAAGATTTTTTACACTTTGCACAAACGCCTTTCCGTCTTTCGTAGGCCTCTCTCTTTTGTTTATCGGTAAAAGCACGGATGTTTAGAAATTTTTCATTTTGAGTTAAAACATACGGATAAATACCGGATTTTTTCGTTACATCTTCATCTTGCATTAAATCTTTGATTTCGGCTTCTAATTTGCCAGCGTTCAGTTTCTTGTCTTTGAATTTGTTATGCAGTTCGCCCCATTGTACACCGCTCATTTCTCGACGATAATTTGTAAAAGTCTTTCGTACCCATGCAATTACACTCTGAAAATATTCCCACAGCTCGTCAGCGTTCTTATTATGCTGATGCTTAGCCATGTAGTCCTCTATCTTGCCATCGTTAATCCACGAAAGTGCCGTTTCCAAATACTCTTGTCGTATTGGTGATCCACTTACTAATTGTCCGCCATCATTTGCTAGATGATATGCCGCACAGTTTGATTTGCTAAATTTCAATTTAGCATCACTCAACCATGAGCCGGTGTACACTGCATTGCGCAATTCCTGGTCAGTCAATTTTTCTCCAGCAATATTAATTATCCTGAACCAGTCTAGCCGTTCTTTGTCCGTGCCCTCGCAAAAATAAATCATGAGTTCATAATCCAAAATCTGCCTTTGTTCCTCATTAGTCAAGTTATGAAAAAAACGATCATTAAGTGAAAAATCTCCGTTTACATATTGGCCTACGCTAATAGTACGCTGTTGGCCGTCTAAAACCTCAAAGTTACCCTCGTCAGTTTTAACCCAATACATCACGTTAAGAGGAAAACCGTTTTTGATTGTCTTTATAACGGCGTCACGCTGGTGACCCTTGTAGACAAACTCACGCTGATACTTCGGACGAATATCAAGTTTACCGCTATAAGCCACCACGCCCTCCTCGGCGCTATCCCTGTAACCGGCAATCACCTTATATACTGGAATTTTATGTAATTCAATTTTCATATTATTTTTTTACTTTCTTGTTTTTAATTACAATTCGAACATAAATAGGCTTACCATTTATTTGTGCTAAATATTTACCTCTAGTTTCCTTAGTGGGTCCAAATAAAATACTATAACGATTAAGCCCATCTAAAATCTCAAATTGCTTAGGATTGTATTTATGTAAAAAAGTAATCGGCACGCCCATGCCTCCAGCATAATCTAGAGGAATCTGTTCTGTCCTGTCGATATTTATCGCATCATAATTATCATATGTAGGATAATCTTTTTTAATATACTTCTTGTACAATACCATTTCTTCACTTCGTTTTGGCACATCAAGGTTAGTAAACCATACTACACCTTTTGGAAATGCATATTTTTTACCGCCTATAATTTTGTAGTAACTTTCATAATAATCTGGAATTTCAAATAAGATATTTTTACCATTTAGACTTTGCCCGAGCCACATCTTATTCTCTTTAATTAATTTAAAAATTTCTTTATAAGTAATCGCATTTTGATTACCCATAATCAAAAATTTCTTCCTGTATTCGATAAGCTGCGCAACGTATTCACGGAATAGAGAAAATGGCGGGTTGGTCACCACTATATCGGCTTCTTTAAGCAGTTTGATACATTCTTCGCTACGGAAGTCGCCCGTACCAATCATCTTTTTCATGAATTCACTCGGATCGGGTGTGCGATTACCGTTTTTATCGCCGGTGTATTCCAATTTATATGGCGCTTCTTTAGTAAACAAATTCGCATCTTTATAGTGCGTGGCGATTAATTTCTTCAATCCTAAATGCTCAAAATTCATGCTGAAATATTTGACAAAATTGCTTTCTTTGGGGTCATCACAATTACAAAATACCACTTTGCCACGAAATTGATCTTTATAATGCTTAAGCTCATTTTCAATATCAGAAAGTTGGGTATAAAACTCGTCTTTCTTTGCTTGGCTTGCCTTACGCAAGTTTTTATTTGATGATTTATTCGTCATGATTATTTTCTGGTTATTAGATCATACGCCAAACTAGCAAGCGAAATGTAGTGAATGGCTAAATTTTTATCGAGATCACGAGCTGGCGTGTGCGCCTTTTCGTTTCTTAAAAACTGGATTGCCATATGCAAAAATTTTATACCTTCAAAAAAATCATTTTCTGCATCATCGACAGGCGGATGTCCAAAAATCTTTTCGCAATTTTCATAACTAAAAGCATCTGTAGCTTTCTCTTTTCCTGAAATGTCTTTTAATTTTTTTCTAACAATTTTATAAGCTTCTTCTACGGCATTAAAATAATGCCCGCTATTCAACAATTTTTGCACATGATCAAAAACTTCTTTTTGTAAGGTTATATTTATGTTGCCATTTTTAAAAGTAGCTTGCGATTTATTTTCCATTTTTATTTTTGTTCCAAGAAGTTTTTCCCCAATATTTTTTACAGTGGTCATTCTATCGTTCGGAAAATCTACTCGCTTTAAATTATCAAGCAAAATTTCATTTTCAATGTATTCAATAAGTTTCAACAAACTTTTACCTACAGTTTTCTCATCTGCCTCTAACCACAAACCACGCATACGATTAGCTTTTGAACCGCTTAAATAGTTATATTTTTGATTGTAAATATCAATTCCTATATCGTCTCTAAAAAACTCTCTCATTGTCCGATCTGAAAAATTCAAAACATAACCACCATTCATTTGGAATAATTTTTCAAGTACCTGTTTTTCAAGCGTGGTTAAATTTGCCATAATTTCATAACCCATTATACTTATCCAACTTCCCTTTTACCCTTCTCCACCGGATACTTAATAGCATTTTTGGTCATTTTTTCCATAATGGCAGTTGATAGATCAATGCCCGTGGTAAGCGAAAATTCAATACAGTAGATTAAAACATCAGCTAGTTCATCACTGACCTTGGTTTTAAATTCAGGATCGTTATTAACCTTATCGGTAAACTCCTGTTTATCGCCCCATAAAAACAATTCCATTAGCTCAGACGCTTCCACACTTATGGCCTCGGCTAAATCCTTGGGGTTATGGAATTTTTGCCAATCCCTGACTTGTCTAAACTGATCAATGAAATCCTTAAGCTCAATGAGTTTGGTATTTTGATCATTATTCATTTATAAAATGTACCACTTTCATATTGGTTTGGCAATCCGCCAGCACTACGTCTAGGCGGACCAGGCGGTGGTGGATTGGGGTGCAAAAAACCGCCCAGAGAGGGCGGTTTGACACTGTTAATAAGTTATTATATCGTAAAAAAACAAAAACCTGTATTCCGAACTGTCACCGGATGGTGGCGTGGCTGGGACAACCGGCATAGGAACGTGGTTGAAAAGGCCCTTTAACTAGGGCGTTTTTTTGTTATTTTTTTATTCACTACATCAACATCAATAAATTCAAAACTATTCATCAAAAACCACTCGCATGGATCGAGTAATTTTCCACACAAACGACATTGATAATCAATATTGCCAACCTGTACTGCATTTTTATAATCGTGTTTACAAATATTTTTCTTATTTTTTAAATTTTTTATCATAATTTAATTTCACACCTTAACTTAATACTTTTAAGAAATGGAAATTTCCAGCTTGGCATTAAGGGCTTTGGAAAGTTTAACCAATAAAGCCAGGGATGGATTAGCCGATCCCTGTTCCAGACGTGAAATAGCCGATTGCTTGGTGCCCAATTTTTTAGCCAACTGAGTTTGGGTAAGCCCAGCGGCGAGCCTTTTAGCTATAATCATCCGAATAACGGCAAATTCAGGCCCTAATTCATCATAGGCCTTTTTAATATTTGGATTCTTTAACAGCTTGTTTTTAAAATTTTTATAGGATTCCATATAAAATAAGTATATTTTATATAATTGGTTCATTCGTTTGGAGAGAAAATAAATTTTCTCTCCTCACTCATTGCCAATTATAACGTATATGTTATACTATGTCAAATCTTTAAAACGACTATAAGCTGTACTTAATTCATGTTTTGGAATTTTATTGGATTTTTTAATTAAACCATGAAGCAAAATTGCTCTGTTTTCATAATAACCATAAAAAATACGGATTTCTTGACGGCCGTGAATTCTTAACTCAAACAGGCGGTGGCCAACTGATTTACTGTGAGGTAATTGTAATTGATTGCCGAATCTTTCCAATAAATCAATAGTTCTTAAAACTTTGGCTATAATTGATTCGTCTAAAGAAAATACAAATTGATTGACTGCTGGCAAAATCTGTATTTTCATATGATTACATATTAACTCCTCGGCTCGGAAGCGAAAAGATTACCTTTTCGCTTCTCTCGCTCTACGTCGTTAATAAAAAAAGGCCAAAGCCATTAATAATAGCTGTTTGACCCTGTTTGTATTTATTCTATTTTACAAAACCCTTAAAATTTGTCAATTATCAACCAATCAACGCATTCCAATCGGTAGCAAACTTTTCCAAACCTTTATCGGTTAAATCGTGCTGGATGTTGTATTCTTGCCAAGGTTTAGTTAAAGAAATTTCTTGATACGGTATAGCCGTTAAATTGCCCTTAGGATAAACGTATTCATCACCCGGAACTATTTGCCCGGCTTGGGCCCAAGGTTGAATCGCTTTTAAGGGAGCAGTAATAATATCGGCCTGCAAACGCAAGGATTCATTAAAATGTTCTTGATTACGCACACTGGCTGATAAAACCTCCACATGCCCATCGCCCGATGAATACATTTTAACGATATTGGCAATTAAATCCATACCGTTTTCTCCCCTATCATCCAACCGACCCACAAAAGGTGAAACAAAAACTTCGCCTTTACCGGCACCCAAAGTTGCGGCATAAACTGCGGCCGCTTGGGATTGCGAAAAACATAAAGTTAAATTTAAGCGGACTTTTTGCTTAACCAATTCCGTGGCCGCTTTTAAACCCTCGGGGGTAATTGGCAACTTAATCCAAGCGTTAGGTATCCAACTGTTCATTTTTAAGCCCTGCTCGATCATTGTTTCGGCCTTCGTATCTTTATCCGCATAAACTTCTACCGAAACTGAACCAACAGGAATTAAAGCTGAAATTTCGGTAATAACTTTTTGGTAAAAATCAAAAATTTCTTCTTGAGAGAATTTTTTTCCTGCTTGCGCCCTGGCTTGCGCCTCCGGATGTTTAACAATCAAACTGGGATTGGTGGTTTGCCCATCCAAATAACCCAACAACTCATGCGCAATTTTTGTTTCCGCCGGATCTCCGCTATCCAAAAATATTTTGGTTTTCATTATTTTAATTCTTTAAAAGCTTTTTGATTAATTTAAAGGCGTCGTCGGCATTATTTACAAGTTGATAAATTTGCATATCTTCTTTATTAATGGCGTTATTGCGCGTGCAAACATATTCATCTATCCAAGCCAAAAGCGGTGTCCAAAATTCGGTGTTAACCAAAATAATCGGCACTCTTTTTATTTTTTTGGTTTGAATGGAAGTGATCATATCGAATAATTCATCCAAAGTGCCGTAACCTCCGGGAAAGAAAATGTAGGCCTGCGAAGTAATGGATAATATAACTTTACGCACGAAAAAATAATCAAACACGCAGGATTCTTTAACGTAAGCGTTGCGCCTTTCGGTGCCCATGGAAGTATCCGGCAATTTAATGTTGGCGCCCAATGATGGTCCGCCGGCTTCGTATGCGCCTTTATTAGCCGCTTCCATAATGCCGGGCCCGCCGCCCGTCATAATGGCGTAACCTTCTTTGGAAAGGCGGTAAGCCAGTTTGGTGGCTTCTTGATAAATACCTTTATCAAAACCGGCTCTGGCTGAACCAAAAAAAGTGACTTCTTTTTCATACTTGCTAATAAATTCAAAGCCGGAAATAAATTCGGCCATGATTTTAAAAATCCGCCAGGTTTCTATTTCATTATCACTGACCTTTAAAGCCGTATCGGGCCTATAGCCCTGGTACTCCACAACTTTTTTGCCTTTTTGTTTGTTTTTGGTAGCCATAAAATTATTTAATTATTTGAGTATAACAATAATTGATTATTTATTTAAAAGTTTAAGGGCGCGTGCCACAACATTTTCTACCGTAAAACCGAATTTTTCAAAATTAACTTTTGCCGGAGCGGAAGCGCCAAAACGATCCAGGCCAATGGCCATGCCGTTTAAACCAATATATTTTTGCCAGCCCTGTGTAGACCCTGCCTCAATACTTAAACGAGCCGTGATATTGGCCGGTAAAACCTGTTCTTTATATTCTGCCGATTGTGCTTCAAATAATCTCCAAGAAGGCATGCTAACTACTCTGGTTTGGATATTTTTTTCTTGCAAAACAACGGCTGAAGCCAGGGCTAATTCCACTTCCGATCCGGTAGCTATGATAATCAAATCAGGATTGGCAACTTGCGGATTTAAAACATAAGCGCCCTTAGTTAAATTTTGGGCTGAAGCGAATTTTGTTCGGTCAATAGTGGCTAAATTCTGCCTGGTTAAAACCAACGCGGTAGGGCCTGTGGTATTGTTTATGGCCGTTTGCCAAGCTATGGCCGTTTCATTGGCATCCGCTGGCCTAATGACTAATAAATTTGGCACAGCTCGCAAGGCCATTAAATGTTCTATGGGTTGATGCGTTGGTCCGTCTTCGCCTACGCCAATGGAATCATGAGTTAAAACATATATCACCCGCAAATTCATTAATGCGGCCAAACGGATGGCCGGCTTAAAGTAATCTGTAAAAATAAAAAAGGTTCCGCCATAAGGAATAATGGGGCTGGTTAAAGCTAAACCGTTTAAAATTGCGCCCATGGCATGTTCGCGTACCCCAAAATGAATATTGCGTGCTTCGGTGGTTGCCTTTTGATCGGTAAAATCGGCAAAACCCGTTAAATAGGTTTTATTCGAAGGCGCTAAATCGGCTGAACCGCCCAAGAGCAATGGTAATTTTTTAGCCAAAGCGTTTAAGGCCTTGCCCGAAGCAGCTCGAGTGGCCATACTGGCATCCTTAGCAGGATCAAAAACAGGCAAATCAGCATCCCAACCAACAGGTAAATTTTCATTGGTTAATTCTTTGGCTAAATCCGGAAAAGCATTTTGGTAATTTTTAAAAAGTTCTTGCCAAGAATTTTCTTGTTTTTCTCCTTCCGTTATTGCCTGCCTAAAATAATCAACTGCTTCTTGAGGCAGATAAAATTCCTGCTCTAGCGGCCAGTTCAAATTAATTTTTGTTTGTTTTAAGGCCTCGCTCCCCAATGGTTCGCCATGGGCTTCGGCGCTATCCTGTTTAGGGCTGCCAAAACCAATATGGGTTTTAACATTAATTAAGGTCGGGCGAACATCAGTTTTAGCTTCATTAACGGCTTTGGCTATTTCTGCCAAATTATTTCCATCAGCTACTTCTAGCACCTGCCAATTATAGGCCTTAAAACGCTCACTAACGTTTTCTTTAAAGCTTAAATCGGTAGAACCTTCAATGGAAATTTTATTGCTGTCGTAAAAATAGATCAATTTGCCCAAAAAAGTACTGCCGGCAAATGAAGCGGCTTCGGAACTTATGCCTTCCATTAAATCGCCATCCGAAACCAAACCGTAAATAGTGTAATCAAAAAGCTTATATCCCTCTTTATTATATCTGGCGGCTAAAATACTTTGCCCTAAAGCCATGCCAATGCCATTGGCAAACCCTTGGCCTAGCGGGCCGGTGGTGGTTTCTACGCCGGGCGTTAAACCGTATTCCGGATGGCCCGGGCACTTACTTTCCCATTGGCGGAAATTTTTTAATTCTTCCAGTGGTAAATTGTAGCCCGTTAAATGCAATAAACTGTATAAGAGTGCGCTACCATGCCCAGCTGATAAAATAAACCTGTCGCGATTTTGCCATTTTGGATTACCCGGATTATGGCGTAAAAACTTGGTCCATAAAACATAAGCCATAGGAGAGGCGCCCAAAGGCAAACCAGGATGCCCGCTTTTGGCTTTTTCTACCATTTCAGCGGATAAAATTCTTAAAGTATTAACGCACAAATTATCCAGTTGTTGATCGGACATATTTTTTAACTTACCGCTTCATTTAATTGTTTAAGATTTTGAATAGGATCGCCGTTTTTAAAAACCCCGCTACCCACGCACAAATAATCAGCCCCCGAACTGGCGGCCAGTTGAATATTTTCCAATTTTAAGCCCCCATCAATGGCCAATAAAATTTCTGGATGCATTTCTTTGAGTTTTTTAATTTTAAGCATAACTTCCGGAATAAATTCTTGCCCCTGAAAACCGGGATGCACGGTTAAAAACAAAACTAATTTGACTTTATCCAAAAAAGGCAAAACGTGTTCAATAGGAGTTTCGGGGTTTAAAGCTATGCCTATTTCAAAACCGTAATTTTTGGCTTCGTTAAAAACCATGGCCAAATCGTGGCAACATTCCACGTGGAAAATCACCCTTTTAAAACCGGCTTCCAAACAATCATGAAAATATTTTTCCGGCTGTTCTACCATTAAATGGGCTTCTAAATTAAAAGCATGGCTGATGCTTTTTAATTCAGCCACGCCTATAGATTGGTTGGGCACAAAAATATTATCCATAATATCTATTTGCACCCAGTCAACCAAACCTTTAAGCTGAACCAGTTTGGTTTTTAAATCTTCTACATCGTTGGTTAAAATGGCGGGAATGATTTTTTTCATAATTTATTCATTTTTATTACTCGCCTCACATGCCTATCTTCGGTACTGTAAGGAGTATTTAGCCAAACTTTGGTAATTTTTTTAGCTAAGGCCGGTTTAATATAGCTTTGGCCAAAACATAAAATATTGGCCTGATTGTGTTCACGCGAGGCCTGGGCAATTTTTTCATCAGAGGCGTTTACGGCTCTGGCTCCCCTAACCTTATTAGCGGCCATGCACATGCCCACCCCGCTGCCACAAATTAAAATGCCGTTGGCGCCTTTATTTTTAACCACCTGGCGAGCCACTTTGGTAGCGTAATCGGGATAATCGTCCAGGGGCTCAAACTTGGTATTGCCCAGATCCTGGCATGCAAAACCAAGGGTTTTTAAATATTTCTTTAATTCTTCCTTAAGCTTAAAGCCGGCATGATCCGAGCCAATGTAAATTTTTCTATTTTTAGCCATAAAGCTTGAAATTAATAAAAAACCAAAGGGCTTCCTCGCCCTCTTTTCCCCAAAATTATACCACAATTTAGGCAAAATAAAAAACCGACCGCTGGACTAAATAGAGGTGTTGTTGAACACATATTTAGTCCAGTCGGTCGAAGTGTCAAGAATCCAAGGATCAGATATCCTAGATAAAGGACAGGGTGCCTAGGCGGCCAAGGGTAGATCGCGCAAACGAACCAGATAAAAGATGTCATCGAAATTTTGATTTAGACATCTACCATTCATTTTCCAGATCATCCCGTTATGGTAGATGATACTTACCCAGAAGAAACCATCGATGTCCTGCCAAATGGTTTCGGGAAAAACCAAAATTTTGTTGCGCAACCCGATCGGGATCTTGTCTCCGTTTTTCAACAACCATTCAGCCTGCCGCTGGCCAAGATTGGCCTTAAGTTTTACAGCTCGCTGAATCATCTCGAGGCCATTGATTGAACTTTCCCCCTGTTGGAGAAGTACAACCTCCTTAAAAAGATCAATCGAAAATTCAGCAAGATCGCTATTGTCTTTCAATAGCTTCCAACCAAACTTCCTTTGGTCGTTATCAAAATATGACCTGTTCTTATAAAGATCCATAACTTCGCCGAAAAAAATTGAGTCATCGGCGAGTGCTGTCCAAAATGCCTTGTTAGCGCCTAAATTGCGGCCTCTAACAATGGCCTTGTGGACCAATCCGAGTTCTTTTCCGAATACTTCATCTAATTCGGACGTTTTAGAATTCACCTGCATGGTGTACTCCTAAATTTGTGGCGCACCCTCTATAGGATATGCCTGGTTTATGCCGCTAGCTGCCATTAGCCGCGGTTTTCAACCTATTTTTTAAACAAGCTAAAAACCGTGGCTAATATTAGGTAAAATTTAATGAACAATAGCTTAATATATTAAGATACCATCTTTTATGAATTATGTCAATATTTACAAATAAAACCAATTTGGTAAAATAACTTTATCACGATGAGAGGACTACCAAAGGGTTTTGTCCCGAGGGAATGCCTCTCTTTTATTTTCTCTCAAGTTTACTCCGGAATAAACTAATATTAACAATAAAATAACTAAATCTTCTTAATAAAGAGGAGTATTTTTTATTAGGTACAATAATTTTCAATAATTTTTCTTTTTCTGTTAAATATTCAACTAAACAATAAAAGTCCCCATCGCCAGAAACAATAACGGCTTGGCTGTAATTACCATATTGAATCATGGTATGTAAAACCAAATCAGCGTCAACATTACCCTTAACCACCACCTTGTTACCAATTTTTTGTTCCAAGGTGGGTTTAAAAATAATAATATATCCGGCTTGTTGTAAATCAGCATATCTGACTTCATTACCGGCAACATAGCCGATAAATAAAAACGCCTTACTAATATGATATTTATCTTTTAAATAAACTCTAAAGCGACTAAAATCCAAAAGCCATCCCTGGCTTCTTATGCCCAAATTTAAATTCTGACTGTCAATAAAGGCATAATTATTCTTTAAATTTTCCATAGAGTTGACATGTTAATTAATCATTATTTATCTTTAAATGACAAATGATTTGGTTAATTGCAAGATTGTTGAAAAATAGAAATTTCAATCAAAATAAAACAGGGCCGGCCTGATAAAGGCATTTGACCCTGTTTTATTATTTTTTCCAGCTTATAACTTTTTGATTTTTATGTCAATACTTTAAACTTCCGTTAGTTCTTTTGCTTCAGAAATTAATTTTTGCGCCAAGGTTTCTTTGATTTTAAACCTCTTGGCTAAAGCCGTAACGCTAAATTTTAACAAGTCGCTCGCTAAAACTATGTTGGCTTCTCTAAAAGCGGCGTTTAAATAAGCGGTTAAAGAAGTTAAAACGGTAACGGGATAAAGTTTTTTGGCTTCAATATAATGCTCCAAACTTTGGTTGCCCAAAGGATAATGCCAACCAATAATTTTTAAGCCCGAACAACGGGCGTACTTAATGGCCTCGGTAGTGCATAATGTATTGGTAATCAACACCGGCTCATCAAATTTTTGCGCCTCACGCAAATCCAAAAAACGCGCGTAAATATATAAAGCCACTTTAACATCCGATTTAACGCCGGGCTGGTTATGATACTTGCATTCAATCATGTATTTTTTGCCTGATCGTTCGGCCACAATATCAACTTCGTGCTCCACGCATTTGCCTCGCAAAAATTGATTGTACTTGGTTTGATAACCGTAAGCGCTTAACACCGCCGCCATATAGCGTTCAAAAAAGAAACCTGTTGGCCCCAAGCTCATAATAGCTCTTTTAAGAGAATACTTGGCGGCAAACATACGGTTTTTTTGCTTTAAAACAATTTGGGTTTTAGAATAAATTTCTGCTGAATTAATAGAAGGATACAAATCCTGATAAATTTGGGCGGAAATTTCTTTGGCTTCGGCCACGGTTAAGCCAACCTTACGCAAAGATTCTTCGTATTTTGGGCGGCTGAATTGAACCTGCTCGCCCGAGGCCTTGGTGATAAGCATGTATTTATGATATCACGAATTCAAAACGGATTCCACAGACCTTAAATCCGCGGAATCCGCAATTACTCAAGTACAAACTTTTGTTAATTTCTCTTATCTGTTTTTGTCAGCAAAATAATGGTTATTAAAGAAAACGCGATAAACGACATCATGGGAATCGTAATATAGCCAAAGCGGATAAAAGAAAAAGAAGTGCAGGAAATACTAACACCAACATCCGAACAAGGAGCCAAACTATTAACCGGAATATTGTATAATGTTCCAACTTGCAAAAAATAATGGTACAAAGAGATTACCTGCCCAATTACCGACATTGCTAAAGCATAGGGCTTAATCCAAATTTCTTTTCTAATCAGAGCCATTAAGATTAATAAAGGCAAGGGATACATAAAGATCCGCTGAAACCAGCATAATTTGCAGGGCTGATAACCGGCAATTTCGGAATAAAACAAACTACCCAAAGTGGCAATTAAAGAAACAATAAATACCCATAACAGCGCCTTATTTTGAATCAATTGAGCCAGCCAATTAGAACTTTTGGATGTCGCTTTTAGATAAATTATATTCAGTAATAATATCACCGCAATCCCCGTTCCAATTAACGTTAAATAATTAAGAAATTCCTTAAAGTAATAGATAAATATATCCATATGTTTATAATTTAATCTTTTTGAGACGTAAAGAATTAAGAACTACCGAAACGGAACTGAATGACATGGCTGCGGCGGCTATCATAGGATTAAGTAAGCCAAAAGCCGCTAAAGGCAAAGCCACAACATTATAAAAGAAAGCCCAAAATAAATTTTGCTTAATCGCCCGCAAAGTGGCTTGAGCCAGTTTAAGCGACTCCACTGCTTTAACCGGATTGCCTTTAACCAAAACAATGTTGCCGGCTTCCATAGCAATATCTGTTCCCGTTCCCATAGCCAAACCCAAATCCGCTTGGGCCAAGGCAGGCGCGTCATTAATGCCATCGCCTACAAAAGCCACTTTAAAACCCTGGCTTTGTAATTTTTTAACCTCGCTGGCTTTGCCTTGAGGCAAAATTTCCGCCAACACCTCGGTTATATTTAATTGGCTGGCAATAGCTTGGGCGGTTTGCCTATTATCACCGGTAATCATGATGGTTTTAACGCCCAATTGTTTTAATTGAATAATGGCTTGAACGGCTTCCGCTTTAATTGTATCGGCAATTGCCAATAAGCCAACAGCTTGATTTTCGTAAGCTACAACAATTACCGTTTTGGCTTCATTGGCTAATTGATTTAATTTTTGTTCTAATTGCTTAGTGGGAATATTTAACTGCTCCAGCAAGCGCAAACTGCCCACCAGCAACAAACTGTTTTTAATTTTGGCCTTAACTCCTTGGCCGGCTAAATTTTCAAAATCATCAACTTCCGGCAAAACCAATTTTTTATCCAAAGCCGCTTGAACCACGGCCCTGGCCAAAGGATGTTCGGATAAAATTTCTGCTCCGGCAGCTAAAGCCAACACTTCATCCAAAGATAATTTTTCGGACAAATTAATAATATCAGTAACTTTTGGCTTGCCTTGGGTTAACGTGCCGGTTTTATCAAAGATCATCACATCTATTTTTTCCGCCCTTTCCAATGATTGGCCGTTTTTAATAAGTATTCCCCTTTTGGCGCCTAAACCAGTACCCACCATAATGGCTGTTGGCGTGGCCAAGCCCAGCGCGCAAGGGCAAGCAATAACTAAAACCGCCACAGCCGAAATCAACCCACTGGTTAAATCGCCGGTAAAAAAATACCAAGCCAGCGCCGTAATAGTGGCCAGCAACATAACAATCGGCACAAAAATTCCCGAAATTTTATCGGCTAATTTTTGAATTGGGGCTTTGGTATTTTGCGCGTCGGCCACTAATTTAACAATTTGTGCCAAAACGGTTTCGGCCCCAACTTTAGTGGCGATAATTTCTAATGAACCGTCAATATTTACGGTCGCGCCAAAAACTTCATCATCGATTTTTTTACCAACCGGCAAACTTTCTCCGGTTAACATGGCTTCATCAACATTACTTTTGCCTTTAACCACCCTGCCGTCAACCGGAATTTTTTCACCCGGTTTAACCAGTAAACGATCCCCTGTTTTAACCTGATCAATAGGCACAAGCTTTTGCTGATTGTTGATTAAAATTGTGGCTTCTTTGGCGCCCAATTGCATTAATTTACTAATGGCTTGGCTGGCTTGGCCACGACTGCGGGCTTCAAAATATTTACCTAGCAAAATTAAAGCCGTAATCACCGCGCCGGTTTCAAAGTAAAAATCCTCTAAACCGTTTGTCATAGCCCAAAAACTGTAAACCAAGGCAGCAAGCGTGCCAATAGAAATCAAACTATCCATGTTAGCGGTAAAATGCCTAAGTTGCTTAAGCATGCCAACATGAAATTCAAAACCCAAGCCCAAAATAATCGCTAAACTTAAGCCGGCTTGCAGCCAAACGCTTAAATTAAATCCCCAAAATTCCAGAGGAAAATTAATTTTAAACATGGCCATAATTAAAGCCGGTAAAGCCAAGCCTAAAGCAAGTAGGGCTTTATTTTTTGCCTGCTGTAATTCTTGAACGGAATTATCATGATGCATATGGCCCTCGCCTGTTTGATCAACCACTTTGTAACCGTTGGCTTCTACTGCCTGATGCATGGCCTTAACCGAAACCGACTGTTCATCGTAGTTTACCCTAGCCGTACCCAAAGCATAATTAACAACGGCCTCTTTAACGCCCCTCAATTTTTTTAAGCTGGTTTCATTGCGAGTAGAACACGAAGCACAATGCATGCCGGCTATGTTAAAATTTATTTCTTTCATATAATAAATTATTAATATCAGTGTGGGGGCAGGCAGAATTAAATTATTTTTGAAGCGAGGATCTGTTTGAGCTAAGACCGACAAGCCGAAGGCGTAGTCGGGCAAGCGAGTTATGCGAGCGAAAAAATAATTTAATTCTGCCTGCCCCTAATGTTCAATATTATTCAACAATAAAAGCCGAGCCCGGAGTTGTCATACCCATGGGGCAACTAAAAGCTATCTTGCCTGTTTGAGTTGGGGTAAAAGTAATGGTTTTAATACCTGTTCGTGGAATGATTTCCTGAATACCAAGCCCGCGCGAAACAACTACTTGGGCGCAACCCGAGGCCTTGGTGCCATCAATCTGCCATTCCACCGGAATACCCGCTTTAACTTTAAAGATTGAAGGATAATAACCCAAACCGTTAATTTCCATTTGAGCAATTTGCTTACCATCAACCAAAGGCAAATAAACACTACTGGAATTTTGGCTTGAAACCCCTTGTTTAACAGATCCCGTTTGAGTGCCCCTTAAAAAAGCCAAACCGCTTTTTAAACCCAGCAAACCGATAACCACCACCAAAACTCCTGCAAACTTTATAAAATAATTTCGCCAAGAAGTTTTGATAAAACTGGATAAAATGCTGATAAAAAGCAAAGCCGGCAAAGTTCCAAGCGCAAAAACCAGCATGGTTAAGGCACCGGTTAAAATTCCGCCTTGGGATAAAACATACAACTGCAAAGCAACGGTAAAACCGCAGGGCAGGAAAAAAGTCAAACCGCCTAAAATAAACGGTCCAACCGAATTTTCTTGCTGAACCAAGTCATGGATTTTATGGCCTAAAAATTTTGGCATCCTGGGATGCAAAACCCTTAATTGTGGAAAAAGCTGTAGCAAATTAAAGCCCAATAAAATCATCACTATGCTGGCGATAATTGTAACTAAATTGCTAACACTGACCGATAAACTTAAGCCCGAACCTAACGCGCCAATTAAACCACCAAAAACAGTATAGCCAACCAGCCGACCTAAATTAAAATGCCAATAGGGCCTAAATTTGCGCCAGCCGGTTAAGTTTGGCCTAAGCGTTTGTTCTTTGGCAGCTAATGCCAATAGTAAACCGCCGGTGACTGCCAAACAACTGGAAACGGCCGCTACCAAACCAATGCCAAAAATTAACCCGTAACTCATGTTATTACTTACCCCAAAACCTTCCGGCAATAATTGCAGTTTATTTAACAGCCAAAGCCCAACAATTACCACCAGAAAAAATCCGGCAATCTGCCAATGATTAACTTTTTCAAGATTATTTGCCTGCTTTGCCTGACCATCAGTCGAATAAGTTAAATCGTAGCCCTCATGCTTCACAATGGCTTGTAGATTTTTCCAATCGGGCTCAGAAGTGCAAATTAATTTGGCTTTGCCATTGGCATGGTTTACCTTAACCGAAATAACGCCCGATGCTTCTTTTAATTTTCGTTCCAATAAAATTTCACAGGCCTCGCAGTGCATGCCGGAAATTTTACATTGATAAAGATTATTTTCTTGATTAAGCATAATGATCGTTTAACCACAACAAAAATAACTGAACCAAATCGAGTTTATCGAGCTTATCGAGCTTATCGAGCTTATCGAGCTTAGCTCGACTTAGCTCAAAATAGCTCGACATAGCTCGAAAATTAATCCAATTTATATTTGTTTGGTTGTTTAATTAAGTTCAGAATCGATAATCTGTTTAACGGAAGCGTAAGGCAAAGCGCCTTTAACCGGCACGCCGTTAACAAAACTTCCGGGAGTACCATCTACACCGTAAGATAAGCCCTCTTGATAATCGGCTTCTACCTTTTGCTGATATTTACGGGAAGAAACGCAATTGTTGAATTCAGACATATTAACCCCGATCTTTTGAGCCAATTCTTTAAAAAAATCGGGCCCTATTTTATCTTGTTCGCCGTAAAGGCCATCGGTAAACTGCCAAAAACCGTCATTGCCTTTTTGTTCGCCAACGCATTCACTGGCTTCGGCAGCCGGACGGGCATTAGGATGGAGAGAATCCAAAGGAAAATGCTTGTAAATCCAAGCAACTTTATCGCCGTAATCGGCCATAACCTGTTGCATAGTAGGATGGAATCTGGAACAGAAAGGACATTGATAATCGGAAAATTCTACGATTTTAACTTTGGCATTTTTATTGCCTCTGATATATTCGGTGCCCGAAAGTTTAATTTCCACTTTTCCGCCTACGGTTGGAGCCACCGGCGCGTTGTTAGAGGGATCGTTAACTACCGCATTGCCTTTTGCCACCGGAGCTTTTTCACTATCATCATTATTGGCTAAAACATTAGCCAATAAAATAAAAAAACCAATGGTGCAAACAACCAACAATCCGCCGATTAAACCAAAGATAAAGGTTGTTTTGGGATTCTGATTGGCAAAAATGCCGTCTTTTTTTTCATCAAACATAATGGTTCAAAATTAAAGATTAATGATTTCCGCCTTTGCTTAGGGCTTTGGCGGATAAAGAAACCTGAAAATTTTATTTAAAAAGTTTTTGGTTGAATTATGCCGCTTGAATAAGCTAATAATAAATTATCAAACGGCTTAAGATTGCCGATTAAATTACCTTGATTGGCAAAAAATTTAGCTTGAATAAAAAATTGTTTTTTAATCAAATCTATTAAAGAAAAAAGTTTTTTCCTTAAAATTTGCGGGCAAAAAAAGTAAAAAATGGCCGCCAGCCCAAAAGTCAGCATGCCCAGCATAAAACCGAAATGATCCAAATTCATACCTCCGCACGAATTGGCGTGCAGTGTGGGGCAACCCAAAGCAATATAAAAACCCTGAAGGCCACAGTTGGATAATGACAAAGGCATTAAAATAACCGAAAACAAAAACAACAAAGAGATCAAGTACAGATGTTTTTGGATTATCATAGAATGATATTATAACACAAACATTATAAAAAACAAACAGGCCGATGCCTTAAGGCATCGGCCTGCTAAAATTCAATTTGTTATCTTTATCTATTATTTTTTGCCTCTGGCTTCCACGATTTCCGCTTCCACGTTTTTAGGCACTTCGGCGTAATGGTCAAATTCCATGGAGTACGAAGCCCTACCTTGAGTTAAGGATCTAAGCGAAGTGGCATAGCCAAACATTGAAGCCAACGGTACGGAACCGTCAATGACTTTCATTTGAGAGCGCTCGGTCATTTCATTGATTTGGCCTCGCTTGGAGCTAAGATCGCCAATCACATCGCCCATAAATTCTTCCGGAGTCACAATTTCAATTTTCATCATCGGCTCCAGCAAAACCAAACCGGCTTTACGGGCGGCTGATTGAAAAGCCATAGAACCGGCAATTTTAAAGGCCGCTTCGGAAGAGTCAACATCGTGGTAAGAACCATCAAACACCGTGGCTCTAAAATCAACAAATGGGTAACCGGCCAACACGCCGTTATCAGAGGCCTCTTTAATACCTTTTTGGATCGGAGCGATAAATTCCTTGGGAATGCTACCGCCTTTAATCTGATCCACGAATTCAAAGCCCTTGCCTCTTTCTTGAGGTTCAATCTTAATCCAACAATGGCCGTATTGTCCGCGTCCGCCCGACTGCCTAATGTATTTACCTTCGGCTTCGGCTTCGCCTCTAATTGTTTCGCGATAAGCAACCTGGGGCTTACCCACATTGCATTCAACTTTAAATTCACGCTTCATTCTATCAACAATAATATCCAAATGAAGTTCACCCATGCCGGAAATAATGGTTTGCAAAGTTTCTTCATCGGTTTTAACGCGGAAAGTTGGATCTTCTTCCATAAGTTTCTGCATGGCATTGCCCATTTTTTCCTGGTCTTGTTTGGTTTTGGGCTCAATGGCAATGGAAATAACCGGCTCGGGGAAAGTAATGGATTCCAAAACAACCTGATGATCTTCATCACATAAAGTATTGCCGGTATAGGTGGCCTTTAAGCCGATCAAGGCGGCAATATCGCCCGAGTTAACTTCGTCCACTTCTTCGCGGTGATTGGCGTGCATGATTAAAATACGGCCAACTCTTTCTTTTTCACCGGTTGAAGTATTGTATATATAGGAACCGGCTTTTAATGTTCCGGCGTATACCCTAAAAAAGCATAATTTACCCACGTAAGGGTCGGTGGCAATTTTAAAAGCCAAGGCCGTAAACGGTTCGGTATCTTCGGGCTTGCGAATAATTTTATGCTCTTTATCGCCCGGCTCGTAACATTCCAAGGGTGGAATATCCAAGGGTGAAGGCAGATAATCACAAACCGCGTCCAACAAAAACTGAACGCCTTTGTTTTTTAAAGCACTGCCGCAAAAAATCAAAACTAATTGATTGGTAATAACCGCTTGCCTGGCGGCCTTTTTAAATTCGGCAATGGAAATTTCCTGGCCTTCCAAAAATTTATTCATCAAAACCTCGTCGGTTGAAGCCACGGCCTCAAACAACTGTTCGCGGTATTTTTCCACCAACTCTTTCATATCTTCCGGCACTTCGGTTTCTTCCACATCCTTACCTAAATCATCGCGGTAATAATAGGCCTTACGTCCAAGTAAATCCACAATGCCTTTAAATGTTTCGGCAGCGCCGATTGGCAATTGCACGGGATAAGCCGCTTTGGTTAAGCGATTGTGAATGGAGGCCACATCTTTATAAAAATCCGCGCCCATGCGGTCCATTTTATTGATAAAACAAATACGAGGAACTTTAAATTTTTCGGCCTGATGCCAAACTGTTTCGGATTGTGGTTCCACGCCGGCCACGCCGTCAAATACCACCACACCGCCGTCCAACACCCTTAAAGAGCGTTGGACTTCAACGGTAAAATCAATATGGCCCGGAGTATCAATAATGTTAATTTGGCAATCCTGCCAAAAACAGGTAGTAGCGGCTGAAGTAATAGTAATGCCGCGCTCTTTTTCTTGTTCCATCCAGTCCATTTCGGCGGCGCCTTCGTGCACCTCGCCAATTTTATGTTTTTTGCCGGTGTAAAACAAAATACGTTCGGAAACGGTGGTTTTGCCGGCGTCAATGTGGGCAATAATGCCAATGTTGCGATATTTTTCCAATGGATATTTACGAGCCATAGTAAGTTTATTTTTAATGAGTTTTATTTATAATCAAGCGAGCGAGGGTAAGTAAAATTTTTCTCTGTCCGAGGCGGGTCCCCCGAGCGAGCCGTACCGAGCGAAGGCCAGTTTAACTGGCCGAAGCGAGAGTGCGGCGAGACGAAGGAGGGAGCCGAGGACGAAAAATTTTTTTAGCCTCGGGAGCAATCTTATGCAAAATGGGCAAAGGCCTTGTTGGCTTCGGCCATGCGATAGGTGTCTTCTCTCTTTTTAACTGCTTCACCTTCACCTTTAGCAGCAGACATAAGTTCACCGGCTAACTTTTCGGACATTGGTTTGCCTTTTCTCTTTTGGGCGGCAGTAATCAGCCAACGGAAAGCCAAAGAAAGTTTGCGATCGCCGGCTACCACCATAGGAATCTGATAGTTAGCGCCACCGATTCTTTTACCTTTTACTTCCACGGATGGCGAAACATGCTTTAAGGCCTCTTCAAAAATTTGCAAAGGATCCGTTTTGGTTACTTCGGCCACAATATCAAAGGCCTGATAAACAACCCTTTGGGCGGTGGATTTTTTGCCGTCACGCATGATGTAATTAATAAACTTGGCTATCTTAACGCTCCTGAATCTTGATTCCGGGGCGATTTTTCTTTTTGGTGCTTGTTTTCCTCTCATATATTATATAGATTATTTCTTAGCTTTTTCTTTCTTAGCTCCGTATAATGAACGACCTTGTTTTCTACCTTCAACACCGCGGGAATCATAACGGCCTCTAACAATATGATAACGAACACCAGGTAAATCTTTTACCCTACCGCCGCGGATCATCACGATAGAGTGTTCCTGCAAATTGTGCCCAATACCCGGAATATAAGCGGTAACTTCCATGCCGTTTGAAAGGCGGACACGGGCAATTTTACGCAAAGCCGAGTTTGGTTTTTTAGGAGTGGTGGTGGTTACTTTAACGCAAACACCGCGTTTAAAAGGCGAGCCCTTGGCTTCTTCTTTTTTGTTTCTCCTTAAAGTATTCTGTCTAAGCAATAAAGCCGGTGTCTTGGACTTTTTTTTGCTTTTGCTCCTGGAATGTCTAACCAACTGATTAATTGTAGGCATATGTTGAATTATGAATTTCGAATTTTGAATTTCGATTGAATTCAGAATTTCGAAAATTAATTAATAATTTGATTATTTGCTTTCTTAATTTAATAAAAAAGGTAACTAGTCAAGATTTCGGATAACACAAAGTGAAATTTGACCAATTACCGGCCGTAGTCATATAGAGTACTATTATTCCCCTACTGATGATATTCACTTTTACACTTAAAACGATTATATCAGAGTGATTAAAATAAGTCAATATGAGGTTTTATTCAGATGTGTTATAGTCGTTTTCATGTAATACGCGACGTTGACATTCCGATATATTACCGCCCATATAAAATCCCGATAAACCCTTTTGTATACCATCACAAGCGCCAACATCTCCTTGTTTAATAGCGTTAAACATTATTTTTTGCCATTGTTTTCGGGCATAATACTTTGTTAAAGGAAGAGCTACATATCCAACTATCAACAGTAATGCGACTGAAAAAATAAAATTTATAAGGAATGCCTTTTTATTTTTCAGATGGATTGAAAATATCAAAAAAATAACTAAAAAGAAAGAATAATATACTGTATAACTCATATACAGAGAAAGCGTACCGCTTCCGGAACTAGAAAATGGACGCCTAAACATTTGAACTAAAAAAAATATAGTCAAACAAAAATTAACAACGGTAAAATATTCAATTGTTTTTGTTACTTTATACTCCATAATTAAAATTTTAAATATTAAACTTACCTAATAGCACCCATCGTAATTTACTTCCGAATCTTTATTGTCGCAACTTATTCTATCCTTAACACCCGAAAGACATGCCTCCAAATCAGTTCCACCAAGATTTTGTTCACAAATATTACTATCCCTATGAAAAATAGCAATATTTGTATAGCACCAAAATCTATTACCACTATTACCATCTGGAAATTCTTTACAGGCAGAAATATCGCCTGTGATCCCCGCGTATAAGACAAGGCAGTCCTCGTAACTACTATATTGGTAACATAAACTTTTATTTTTATATTTTGATATAAATTCACTCAAACAAGATGGGTGTTTTTTTTCATAACGAAACATTCTATTAGCTGGCTGATCGGCATAATTACATAATGTGATATCCCGAGTAGTGAGAGCTAAATTTGTCAAAAATTGATTAAAACAAAATTGATTTTTTTCATCTTGTGAAAGAGAGGTACTAGCTAGAGCGCCGTTATTACATAACTCTATATATCCAGTAGCAATAGCTACATTATAGTAGCATGTTTTTCTAAGATAAATTAGAGATCCATCTTTATCCGTCCCGTTGTAACTATCTTCACTTATGGCGTTACATAAATCGGGGCTAGGATTGGTTAAATGCTTAACTACTTCAACATAGCATTGATCTTGCCTGTTTGGATCAATGGCATCTGTTTTACAAATATTTAAATTTTTTTGCTGAATAGCCTTTTGAATAAGTTCTTCTTTTATTTTTTCAGCTTTTTTTTCTCTTAAAGCCGAAGAGATGCTATGCTCCGTTTGTCTATATTGATAAATGCCGAGGTCAGCTAAACGGTCATACTGATAATAAAGCCAAAGAGGCGTTACCAAAATAACCATTAACAATGGCAACCAGCCAAAAAGCATTTTTTTGATATTGTAATTTTTAGATAAATACCAGCTAAGTTCATATCCGCCAATAAAAATAAAAACAAAAACGCCTAAAATTGAAAAGATTGAATGTTTTTCCATCCAAACTTCAAAAAATCGAAAACTCAAAATTGTAGGAACAAGCGGCCCTATGAAAGGAAAAGTAGTAAAAAATGGTACAACAAAAAAGAAAAAAACAGTAGCCAAAGTAATTGAATAAAACAAAAACCTTCTTGGATGTTGTTCAGGGATTACCTCGGAACTCATTTTATCTATTTGTATAACCCAAACAAAAATAAGGAGTGCGCCTAATATAATATATATAGTTTCCATATTTTTATTATTAACCCTTTGATAAATTAATATTACCCCCCCCTAATTAAAAGTCAACACTTAAAACAATCTGCCTACCAAATTAAAGAAAAACTGGAATAAAGAAGAAAAAATACCCAAGTTTAAAAAATTATCGGCTAAGATAAAAATCAATAAAACAAAGGGGCCTTGGGCGGTTAATCTGGCTTTAAAATTATCAAACCTTTCCGGTAAAACATTCATTAATATATGTGAGCCATCAAGCGGCGGAATAGGAATAAGGTTAAAAACCGCCAAAATCAAATTAACCATCACCAACATGTATAAAAAATTGATCAGTAGATTATCTCCTCCCAAATTGGTTTGAGTTAGAAAAAACTTCAATAAAAAACCAAAAATAAAAACGCTAACCAAGTTAACAATAATGCCTGCCAAAGAAACCAAATTATCGCTTAGTTTGCCGCGCTTTAAATTATAAGGATTAACCGGCACCGGTTTGCCCCAGCCAAAACCAGCCAACACCAGCATTAGCATGCCCACCATATCCAAATGAGCCAAAGGATTTAAAGTTAACCGGCCGGATAAACGAGCCGTATCATCCCCTTGCCAGGTTGCCGCCCAAGCATGCGAAAATTCATGAACCGTAATGCCGTAAACAATAGCCATGAGCCAGGCCACAAACATTAACGGATCTTGAAACAATAAATTTAAAATCATGAAGATATTATAACTGAATAAAACCGACTTAGCAATTAATTTTTTTACTTACAACATTGGAAAGTTTTCTTAAACCTATGCCTAAAAACAAAAAAACAATTACATAAAAAGCGGTTGCCAGCCAAGGGTAGGTGGGCAAATAGCGATATAAAAAATCATAACGGAATAAAATAGGCCAATGTAATAAATATATTTCGAAAGAATAAAAACCCAGCCAATACAGCAATTTAAATTCGATTTTTTTAACCAAAAAAAGCAGCACGATTGCCGACATGGTAATTAAACTTAACCTTTGTTCTAAAACGGGCCCCTTGCCCACACCCGAATAATAAGCGGTATAACAAATAATAATGATTAATGTTGCCAATAAAATATAATGCCCGATTTTTTTAAGCCAAATTTTATCGATTTTTAATAAGTTTAATTTTGCCAAAAAAACCGGCCAAGAAAATAACCAGGCCACTGCCACTCCCAAAGGAAAAGCAACAACATGAACTTCATATAAATGTTTAACATTCACCAGCCAAAAGGGATTAAACCGGATAAACCAATAACCCAAGCCATATAAAATAAGGGCGGAAACCCAAGGATACTTTTTAAACCATACAATGGGAAAAATTAAGTAGTAAAAAAGAATCAATGTAAAATACCAGAGAGGAGAATTTAATTGGCTGTTAACATCGGCGTTTGGAAAAAATCCTACAAACGATTGCCAAATAGTTTGCCAACTGTAATTTAATTTAAGAATAAAAAAATCCAACAAAAAAAATAAAATCAAGCTGGCCCAAAGCGGCGTAAATAATTTAATCAATCCTGATTTATAAAATTTAATTATTGAGGAATTTTTTTTTAAAGCGCTGGCAGTCAGGCCATAGCCGGATAAAAACAAAAATAAATTTACCCCAATGCCGGCAAAAATCGATAAAGGAAACAAAAAACGATTATCAGTAGCCAAAATATAGCCGATATGTGAAAAAATAACCGCTAAAATAGCCAGGCCTTTTAATTCCTGGGTTAATGAAACCGGAAACAGATCTTGATTTTTTTTCCAACGAGAGGATACGATCAAACCGATTATTAAAATCAGACCAAAAATCCAAGTTGCTGAAGTGGGATTATTTATGTAAATCTGCATAAATTATTTCGGCCCAATGCTGATAACCAATAGCCGAGGGGTGAAAAAAATCAACTGAATAATAATTGCCGTTATGTTTTAAAACATCGGCCGTGGGCGTATGCAAATCAATATAAGTAAGATTGTATTGCTCGGCCAACTCTTTAATAACTTTATTAAAATTTTTAGTTAATGCCCTGAAGTAATAATTATAGGGCAATAACAATAAATTATTAGCGCCAATAGCCGGCAGATTGATTAAATAAACTTTAGCTGACGTTTTTTTAGTTAACTCGCTTACAATTTGTTCATAATTTTTTTTAAAATCATCTTTAGAAACGTTACCATGAATATCGTTAACGCCTATCAATAAAATTACTGCCTGTGGTTTGTTGGCAATAACCGTGGGAAGAAGAGTTAAAACATCCGCGGTTTTGGCTCCGGGCACAGCCAAGGTTTTTAAGGTTATTACTTTTGGTTGTTTGGCATCGGCTATTTTTTTTGCTAGCAGATAAGGAAAAGATTGTTCATATTGATCAACCCCAACTCCGGCGGTTAAGCTATCGCCTAAAGCCACATAGAGCGCGTAATCTTCGTAACTTGGAACATCATTGGTGTAGCCAAATGAATAAAGCTGATTTTGAACAGGCGGATTTAAGCCGGCTTTATCTATTCTTTGATAAATATAAGCATAAGACCGGTTTAAATAAATACCAACGGCCAAAACAAAGCAAATAATAATCCAATATTTTTTGGGCATAAGTTTAATCTATTATAAGTATATATCAAAATGGAAAAAATCGCATTAGCCAGCTAGGGCTTGTAAAATATAAATTTTCAACTATAATGCCAGTAATCGGGGTGTGGCGCAGTTGGCTGTGCCGCGCACGCATGGCCCGCCGACGCCTTCGGCTATGGCGGGTAAAGGTGCTTAAATTTAATATTCACAACGGGGTATAGCGCAGTTGGCTAGCGCGCACGCATGGGGTGCGTGAGGTCGTGGGTTCAAATCCCGCTACCCCGACCAATTTATTTTTAGGTGCATGCCTGTCCGCCGTAGCGGAACGCGAAGGCGGAAGGTCGCCCGTTCAAATCGGGTCACCCCGACCATTCGACTCCTCCGCCGAAGCGGAGTCGCTCATGGTTTTCGCTACGACATAAAGTCGTAGCTTCAACCATAAAAATGAGTCGAATGGCCTCGAGCAAGGTCGAGAGGCCAAATACATTAAACTCATGAAAAAACTTTACTATATTTTAAATCTTATTTTATTTGGTGGAACGGTTTTTGCTTTTTACACGGTAGCCCAGGATTTTAACAAATTTTACGCCATAGAATGGACGTTTTTTAAAATCCAAGATTGCCAGATTCCCAACCCCGTTACCACCCCTTGTTTTTGGGGATCTTGGGCTTTTTTAATCGCTTTAATTTGGTCGCTCAACCTAAATAAAAAGGAAATTTTAACTAAGCTTAAATCATTAAAACATTTGGGCATTTTTTTAATTGCCGGCACAATTTTTGCCTGGAGCAACTTTAGCTTTGTTCTATTTAAATTTTTAAAAAATAACGGCCAGCCAACAATTGGTTGTTCCGGCCAAATTACCACCAATCCTTTTACAACCCCTTGTTTTATCGGTTCAACTATTTTTTTAGTTGCTTTAATTTGGGCTTGGCTGGTTTATTTTGTGAATACGCGAAAAAATAAAATAGGCCTTGACCAGTAAAGGCAAGGCCTATTTTTATTGAATGAATCCACCCACTTGCCGTTCCCACAGCATTTTGTAAAGGCCGGTTTTTTTGTTTATCAAGGTTTGATGTGTGCCTTGTTCAAACAATTGGCCATCCTTTAAAACAATAATTCTATCCATTTTCATAATGGTGGATAGCCGGTGGGCAATAACAATAACCGTTTTATTTTTCATCAAAGTTTGCAAGGCCTCTTGAATCAGCCGTTCGGATTCGCTATCCAAACTGCTAGTTGCTTCATCCAAAATTAAAATCGGCGCGTTTTTTAATATCGCCCTAGCAATAGCCACGCGTTGCCTTTCTCCCCCCGAAAGTTTAACACCGCGCTCGCCCGTCATGGTTTGGTAATTTGCGGAAAAATTTGAAATAAAATCATGGGCGTTAGCCAGTTTGGCCGCCTTAATCACCTCTGCTTCGCTGGAATTTGGCCGGCCATAGCGGATATTTTCCAAAATTGTCCGGTGAAATAAAATCGGATCCTGCGAAACAACGCTAATGTTTTGCCACAAACTTGCTTGAGTTATAGCGGAGATTTTTTGATTATCAATTAAAATCTTGCCTTTTTCCAAATCGTAATTCCTGAGTAGCAAATTAACCAAAGTTGATTTGCCTCCGCCGGATGGACCGATTAAAGCCACCCTTTCTTTGGATTTAATAGCCAAATTAAAGTCGGTAATTACCCGCCTGGTTTGATGATAACTAAAGCTGACTTCCTTAAATTCAATTTCGCCCTTAGTTACCTTAAGATCAGCAGCGCCTTTAATATCTTGAATTTCATGAGAGGTTTCCAAAATCTCAGTCATTTCATTGGCATCGGCCAAATGCTCGTAATAGTGCCTGATAATCCGGCCAAAGGTCCACATCCTGTTAAAGATGGTAATCAAATAGGCCTGAATGAGCACAAAATCGCCGATGGTGGCCAAACCTTTTTGCCACAATTTAACGGCCAGATAAAAAATTCCCACTTCCAAACAAAACATTAGTAAGCCCTGAACAGCTTCAAAAATATTGGCCAAATCCCAGCAATACTGGCGGATCTTTTTTAACTCATTATTAACGTTGGTAAAAAAACTTTTTTCCCGTTCATAACCGTTAAAAAATTTAATGTTTTGGTGGTTGGTAATGGAATCGGCCAGCACCCCCGTAACTCGGGAATCAGCTTCGCTTTTTTTAAAATCAAACTTTAATTTATACAAGCTGAAAAAATAATTAACTACTATGTAAACAATTACCCAGGCCAAAACTATTAAACCTAACCAACGGTTCCTGCTGTATAAAACAACCGTAACAAATACCACATCAACCAAAATCGGCAAAAATTCAAAAACAATGGTATCCACAATCATTTCAAAAGAACGCGAAAAACGATTAATCTTTTTAACCAGCGAACCGACAAAAGTGTTGTTAAAAAAAGAAATGGAATGTTTATGGATATAGGCAAAACAAGTGTTGGCCAAATCCACCATAATCATGTTTTGAAAGTAGCTTAAAGAAAAAGTGGCCACGCGCCAAAACGCCCACATGATGAGGTAAAAAATAAACACTTTAACCAAAATGGCAATCAAATTGGGAACAACTACGCCGGGATTGGGAGCGGTAGCGATAATATCAAAAAAATCTTTATAAAAAAGAGGCACGATAAGATGCGCCACCGACGCCAAAACCACCCCGGCCATCATTATTAAACCAAGGCCGCGGTGAGGCACAACATGTTGCCAAAAAATCTTAAATGTCTGTTTTGTGTAGTTATTATGCATACTGGATGAAAAAACAGGCCCTTCAAGCATCGGGCCTATACTTAATAAGACGGAAAAGCCGGGCTTTTGTTACAAAATAAGGCAAAACTAAAAGCCCTATCTGTAAAAGAGCATGATTGGAAGTTACGATAATACCAAGCGAGCCACTTATCATCCGCAAGTCATTAAAGTGAACCTCAATAACCGGTGGAAAGACAGTTACGGCTGCAGGGTGTTTGCAAGGACTAGCCACGGCCAGGCCTAATATAAAACTCCCAAGTCATGTTTTTGTAAAGTTCCAATCTGCCTTCATCAAATAGGGCACTTTAAGTATAGCTCTTTGGTTAAAAATGGGCAAATACGCCGGCATATGATAAAATACAAGTATGAAAATTGCCTACAATCCATTAATGAAAAAAATGGGTAACTTGGCTTTAGGCCTAACCCCCAAATCATTAAAGCTTAAGGCCTTGAATGAAAAAGCCCTGATTGATGCCGGCTTTGATTCTGTTAGGGCAAAAAAAATCGCCAAAGGATTAAAGGGCGGCTATGATCCTAAAGCACTTTCAAAAAAAGAAGCCGTAGCCGCTGTTAAAGCTTGGGGCAAGGCCGGAATTTTTAAGCATACTCCAAAAAATGTTTTGGGCAAGGTTAATAGTTTTGTTAAAAACCAAGCCCAAGAAAAAGACAAATTAAAAATCGGAGAGGAGGCCAAAACCAAAAGAATTAAAGCCCAAAGAAGAATGGATGAAATTATGGCCGACAATAAAAAACCAGTTACGGAACCAACAATTAAAGCAGCCACACCAACATATATTCGTCCGGCTTTTGCCGAAACACCTCTGCCTGTAAATCATGAACATGATAAGGGGCCCGATGCTTTGCTTAATCCCTTTGGCGCAACTCCAGATCAAAATAACAATTACGAAATTTATCAGCCGCTTGTTAAAAATAAAACGGAAGATAAAACTCCGATTGATTTACCCATTGATTAATGGGTAAAAAAAGACCGCTGACCATTGATGTGGTAAGCGGTTAGAAACGTCATTGAGACGCTCTTAGAAACGAAGATCATTTCCTCGCCCCTCTATGAGAGGGCTCTGCCTGACTGGCAGATGAAGACTGGTTTGTTGGATTAGTTACCTCTTGTATCTTGGAAGTAACTACCCCTTCAAAGGATCCTCGACGAGACCAGACATCATAAATCACTTCGTTATCCACGAGCCCCATCTGCTCTAGGCTGGCAAGGGACATATGCTATCCTCCATAACATCGTCCTAATGACGACTTGAATTTTTGGTCCTAGCTGCTCTGATAGCATCTCTCTGGATCTGCTTATCACGAGCAATTCCAGTTAGATTAGGCGGCAGCAGAAACAATGGCTGAACTTCTGTATCTGTATTCGTTGACGATTGGGTTGCAGTGATGGTAGCAAAATCAGCGTCCGAATGATCGGACTCAGACATCGTGATCCTCCAGAATTGGTTTAGGTGGATCGAACTGCTCTTCTTCAGGCGGTAAACCGCTGACATTAGAAGAGTTATCTCTATCGTGGGTCAACTTTGGCCCCCTTGGAATTGTTTTCCGGAAAATACCGGAGTTAGATTGTAGCAATCCTTACAGCTATTAGTCAAGCTAATTGCCACAAACTATCGATTTTGGCGATCTTGGATTCTTGCCCGCTTTGCTTGCAAACCGGGCAAACCAGAACAGGAATATTGCCTGTTATTGGATCGTGGGAAAGAATTTCCCACTCCAATTTGGCGGCGCAACCTGCATGGTTATGAGGCACGCCTCCGTTATTTAAGGCCGAAATTGAAACAACATCGGGATTGACATGAACACCGGGCACTGCGTAGCGCCCAAATAAATCATGATAAAACCCTTCGGCGAATTTCGCCTTTTCTTCTGCGGTCAGCATTTTGGAACTCCAAAATATTTGATTGTGAAATGTTCAGCAAAAATCTTCTGCCCAAGGCTTTAATACTTTTGAGAAGAAATTTTCTGCTTAACAAAAAACGCTGACCTTGGCAGTCAGCGTTATTTTTTAAATTTACTAAAAAATTACCTGACTACCTTAATCAGCGTAATAATAATATTTAACAAATTCTGGTTTTTAAGTGAATTTTTCATAACTTATGGATATCATAGCAAATCAAAAATATTTGTCAAATAAAATTTGTGGAAAAAAAGAGGGGGTTTTGGCAATAAACCCCCTTGGCTGAATCGTTGATCGGATTCAAGTAAAGTTTGTGCAGCGCCAGGTGGCCACAAATGTAAGCTGCATGTCATCGGCCAACTTACGCTCATCAAGGCCAAAGCCCAGATAGACCTTATTGCAGTTGTTGTTATGACAGCTGCCATAAGCGTGAAAGCCATGCTGGACGTTGAGCGAAACTGCATCAGCATCTGGCTGATCGCCAGCCCTGATGGTAATCACGCTGATTGGTCGGCCGCAGACACAGCTCTTGTCATTAATAAGCGGCATTGGCCTTCTCCTCAATGCTTATGTTGGGGTACCTTGTTTGCACTTCCTGAATTGATCGGGCGGAGCCCAAGTTAACAGGCCCGCAGCCGTTTGAGCAATGGCCCTGGAGGGTCAATTCCCAACCCACGACATCTGTAGCAATGCCACCGCCGATTAAAGCAGTGTTATAGTATTGCCTGGCAATGATGCGGGTTATTTTCCGCTGGCACGAACACTTCATTCTGCATTCTCCTTGATGTGGACAAATAGTCCAATTTGCTTTGTTTATTGTTCAAAAATTCTAATTGCCAATCAATGATTGAAAACTGGAATTTTAGAACAACAAATCCGGTTATAACAAAAAACTAGCCACCGATGGACTAGTTTTGTCGAGCTCAGCTCGATGATTTATGTTAAATCAACTAACCCATCAGGCAAGCTAGATAAAAGTAAAAAAGAAACCAAAATTTACTGTTTGGCTGAAAATACTGGAATTTCTAATGGTTTCTTGCTTGGACATAATGGTTAATATAAGTATAGCAAAGACGAAAAATCTGTCAAATTCAACTAATTAGCGATGAATTCTGATTCGTAAACCATCTCGGAACCAACCTTATTGTAATTAAATAATTCATCCTGATTAAAGAAACGCTTGATTTCGGTTTCGGCGGTTTCCAATGAATCGGAAGCGTGGACCAAATTCCAATTGGTCATGGCCAAATCGCCTCTAATTGTTCCGCTATCGGCTTCAATCGGTTTGGTTGAACCCACAATAATACGCACGGCTTTAACCACTTCTATGCCTTCCAAAACCATCAGTAAAACCGGCGAACTTTTCATGAATTTTTTTAAGTTGCCAAAAAATGGCTTATCCTTATGATGAGCATAATGATCATCCAACTTAAGATCATCCAGTTCCATCATTTTCATGCCCACGATTTTAAGGCCTTTTTTTTCAAACCGCCCCACTATCTCGCCCACCAAGCTTCTTTGCAAAGCATCGGGCTTCATGATAATTAATGTTCTTTCCATATATATTTATTTAATAATTTTCCTAATTACTTACTTTAAATACTCTTTAACTTTATCCACTACCTCGGTCGGCGTCATGTTGGCCTTAACCAAATAGCCGTTAGCGCCTAAAGCCGTGCCCTTTTTAACATCTTCATCCTGGCCCAAATTGGTTAATAAAATAACCGGCACTTTACTGAATTTTTCAATTTCCCTGATTTTTTTTAAAACCGAAAAGCCATCCAGTTTAGGCATAATAATATCCAACAAAATAATATCTGGCTTTTCTTCTTGGGCTAACTTAAGGCCGGTTTCACCATCCAAGGCCTTGCGGATGTTATAACCCTCATTTTTAAACTTGGTTTCGTACATGCTGGCCAGCATTTCTTCATCTTCAATTAAAAGGACGTTGTATTGCTTATCGGGCATATTTTTTATTATGGTCAAATATTAGTTAAAACTATACCTATTATACCAACATTTTAAAGAAAATCAAGGTTTGGGCGGTGGATAATCAACTGTAATGCTTTGCCCGGTTAAACGGAAAAGCACATCATTGTTTTGGTCTGTCCGGTAGATTTTTATCTGTTTTTTGGCTAATCTTTTGATAACCCGCAAATCCGGCAAACCGAACTTATTATCCTGGCCAACCTGGATGACGGCGTATTTAGGGTTAACTTGGGCTAAAAATTTTTCACTTGTGGCCGTATCACTGCCATGATGGCCCACTTTTAATATGTCGGCCGTAATATTTTGTTTACTTTTTAAAATCAACTCTTCGCCGGGTATTTCCAAATCACCGGTAAAAATAACGCAATTTTGCCGGTAAACCATTTTTAAAACCACCGAGGTGTTATTTAAATTATCAATTGACCCGCTTGTTGCGGCTTCATCGCCTTTTTCCACGATTTCCTTGTTAGCAAAATTTTGCCAAGGATAAATTACTTTTAAATCTACTTCACCAAAAATAAACTCTTGGCCTGCTTGAGCAAACACAATCGGAATATTTTTTTCTTGAATTAGTTTTAACCATCCATAATACGGAGCGCTTTGATAAATTACGCCAGCAGATAAAACCTGTTTAACTTGATACCTTTCCAAAACCGTAATTAAACCGGTGACATGATCGGCATGGGGATGAGTTAAAATCATTAAATCAATCGTACGGTCGTAAAAAGGCAAAGTTGCCCCGAGTTTAGTAATAAACGAATTATCAGGTCCGCCGTCAATAACGATATTTTGCCTATCGGGAGTTCTGATTAATATACCATCACCTTGGCCAATATTAAAAAAATAGACCTTTAAATCATTATCGCTACTTGCTTGCCAGGCAATTACTGATAATGATAAAACTGCCGAAAAAAACCAAATCAGAATTTTAAATTTTTTTTTCATAAATTAATATTTGACCACGACAGAGCGGCTAACCAATGTGCCGTGTTTAAAATATAAGTTAAGCCCAGCCACAAGGGCCAGGCAGCCACACTGCCCGCTGGCAACCAAATTAAACCCAGAGCAATGGCTATAAAACCCAACAACATCATCAAAGGAATGGCCGGTAAAATAAGCAAATTTGCCAGCGGCGCCACAACAGAAAATCTGCCGAATTGCCATAATATTAACGGGGTGGTAAAAACAATTGCCGAAAGAGTTGTACTTAATGAATCCTGAATGCCTAAAAAATTCGGCAGCCACTTTAACCATTTGACCATAAGTGGCGACAAATAAACCAAACCGATGGTAGATAAAAAAGATAATTGAAAACCAGCATCCCAGATTAAGATTTTAGGATTAACTAGCAGCATAACCAAAGCCGTTAGGGCTAAAGTATTTTTTATGTTAGAAACCCGGCCCAAAGTTTGTGACATTAAAACAATAATGCCCATAATACCCGCCCTGATAATAGAAGCGGGAAAACCGGTAATTGCCACAAAAAAAGCAATACATAAAACAATCAGCCAAAAAACGGTTTTTTTGCCAAAACCTAAAGCTACAAATATGCTGGTTAACGCCACAGCAATAATCGTAATATTATAGCCGGAAACAGCAATAATATGAGTTACACCGGCAGCGGTAAAATCATTTAAAATTTCGGGCGGTAGACCCTTTTTAGCGCCCCACAACAATCCCCCCAAAAACGAGGCCTGGGGTTCGGGTAAAATCTGGCCTGCAAGCCAAACCACTTTGTTTTTAATTTTTAAAATGAAAGATTTAACAAAGTTGCCTTGAAAATGGCCGATTAATTTAATCTGACCACGGTAGCAAACAGAATAAATATCGGATTTGGCCAGATATTTATCGTACTGAAAATCTTCTATTGGCTCCGGCGCGGCCAGCTTACAGGAAATTTCCACAATATCATTATAATTATATTGAGGATATAAATTGGTATTAACCAAAACATTACCTTGGATATCTTGCCAACCGGTTTTTGCTTTAAGCTTCCAACTTTTAATTGTTAATTTAACCTGATCCAATCTTGCATCGGGCTCATCTGCTATCACACCTTGAAAAACGACTTTTTGATTATTATAAAATGCTATCTGGTTTTCATTTATGATAGGAATTGATAATTGGTAACGCCCATAACCCAGAACAAAAAACAAAAAACAAAGAAAAGCCAGTTGCCACGATGATTTGGCTTTACTAAAAATTATCATAATAATGCTGACTAGTCCGGCAAAATAAATAACAGTCCATGAAATGGTAAAAAATGAAGCTAAACCAACTCCGATAATAAAGCTCATGCAAGCATAAAAAACAAATTGTGATTTTCTGAATTTCATAACAAATAAAAACAAGGTCAAAAATCTTTGACCCTGTTTGCTAAATTTTATTAAATCTACTCTATTTCATACCCGCCATCAGACAAATCCTGAATTTTAATCCCCTGATCTTCAATTTTTTTTCTTAACTCATCCGACTTGTGCCAATCTTGATTTTTTCTGGCCTCTTGTCTGGCATTTATTAATAGCTGAATTTCCGGACTGATCTTAGTGGCAACTTTATAAGTATTTAACCCCAAGCCCAAAACTTTGTCAAATTTGATAATTGAAGCCCTTTTAGCCGATGAAGGATTATCCGACTTTAATAATTTTTGAACAATCGCCAGGGCCTCGGGCATATTTAAATCATCATTAATAGCTTGAGTAAATTTGGCTTCAAATTCAAAACAATCCCCTTTTGGTTTTTCCAAAGTTGAAATTTCTTTAATTAAATTATTATAACCATTTTGCGCGGCCTGCAACGCTTCCCAGTTAAAATTCAGTTTGGATCGGTAATGCGCTTGCAAACAAAAGTATCTGTAAGCCAAAGGATTAATGCCTTTATCTTTAAGGGACTGGATAGTAATAAAATTACCTTCTGATTTTGCCATTTTTTCTTGGTTGATTACCAAAAATTCGCCATGCAACCAATATCTAACAGCTTCTTGGCCCAACAAACCCCAATTTTGCGCGCGCTCATTGGTATGATGCACGGGAATATGATCAATGCCTCCTGTATGAATATCAAATTCCTTGCCCAGTGCTTTAATGCTAATAGCCGAACATTCCAAATGCCAGCCCGGCCAACCAACGCCCCACGGCGATTTCCATTCCATCTGTCTTGTAGAATCTTTTGGCGAAAATTTCCACAGCGCAAAATCGGTCGGATTCTTTTTTTCATTATTTATTTCCACCCGACTGCCTTCTTGTTGTCCGGCTAAATTAAGTTTGGCAAGATGAGGGTAATCAATATACCTGGCAGTATCAAAATAAATTCCGTCGGAAGTTTTATAAGTTAAACCTTTTTTCTCCAACTTTTTAACAAAATCAATTTGCTCTTTAATCGTCTCGGTTGCCTTAATCCATTTATCAGGTTCCTGGATATTCAAATTTTTCAAATCCTGACGAAAGGCCTTGGTATAAAACTCGGCAATTTCCCAAACGGATTTTCCTTCTCTGGCAGAACCTTTTTCCAGTTTATCCTCACCGGTATCGGAATCGGAAGTTAAATGGCCAACATCGGTAATGTTCATAACCTGCTTAACTTTGTATTTATTGTATTCCAAAACCCGACGCAAAATATCTTCAAAAATATAAGTACGCAAATTGCCGATATGGGCAAAATTATAAACTGTGGGCCCGCAAGTGTATAAACCAACTTTACCCTTTTTTAAAGGGATAAATTCCTGCTTTTGGCGGGTTAATGTGTTGTACAAAAATAATTTATCCATAATGATATTTTACTCTTTTAATGGGGTTTTGGCAAAAAAATTGAGGGAAAGAAGCTGGTGCCTCCTCCCCTCATTGGCTTATCAGCAACCGATAAACACTACATCGTAGTGAGCTGGTTTAAGTTCCAACACCAGTTCGCCTGTTGATTGAGCTTTAAGGATTAAAACCCCTGGGTGTCCATGAAACACGGCATTCCCAAATGGTTTTTCATCTAGCGCCTGTAGCTGCTCCGCCCATTCCGGCTGTAAGCCGAACCGATGAAAGACACCTTTGATTTCCAGCCCAATCTGCTGAGAATCCGTAGGACAAGGATAAACCTCCTGAATATCCTTTTCCTGCAAAGCCAACACATTCACTTGTAGCCGAATGGTCTTCTGTGGCCAACCATTAGGTAAATGAATCTTCATGCAACCTCCTTTTTATAAGGTACAAAAAAATCCCCTCAAACCATTTGAGAGGATTCTTAAGAGATATAATTTACAAAAGTTTAAGCAAAGTTTGTATATCCAAAGAAGCCACCCATGGTTTGGGAGGAACAAGTAGAACAACAAACTTGGCTCTTTAAGATATAATTCATATTAATTTAAACTTAACTGATGTTTTACAACTTGTCAAATTAGGATATTTGGCGCTCCAACTTGCCAATTCTTCTTTCGTGATTACCCAACATATTGCCGTGATAATTCATAGTTGTCTCATGAGCGGATAGCATATCCAAAATCAAAGCGACGGTTCTGGCGATTTGCTCAAGGATCTGGTCTTGCTTATCTAACCGTTCTTCGACACGGTTAGCATCTTGCTTAATTGAGGTAAAATAACCCCTTAATTCACTATCTTGCATATATTTTCGCTTTTCTTATTAATTATACCTAAGCTTCTTAGTTCTTAGGTGACCCTATTTATATCTTAAATGATGAGGAAAATTTAGTCAAATTTACTTTATCTGGCTCCTCAAATACTGTTCTATAAAACCATCCAACTCGCCATCCAATACCTTATCCGGTTCATGCTCTTCATAATCGGTGCGGTGATCTTTAACCATTTTATAAGGATGCAGCACATAAGAGCGAATTTGGTTGCCCCAAGCCGCTTCGGTTAGTTCACCCCTAATCCGCATCCGCTCTTCTTCCGCTTGCGCCTCGTAATATTTAGCCAACTTGCCTTTTAAAATCTTTAAGGCAGTTTCTCTGTTTTGCAGTTGGCTTCTTTCATTTTGGCACGAGACCTTAATGCCCGTTGGTAAATGAGTTAAGCGTATAGCGGAATAAGTGGTATTAACCGATTGGCCGCCATGACCCGTAGCCGTGTTGGCTTCAATTTTTAAATCTTCATCTTTAAGCAAAAAATCCTCTTGCTCAATTTCCGGCGTTACTTCCACCATAGCAAAAGAGGTGTGCCGCGCATGATCGGCATCAAATGGCGAGAGGCGCACCAAGCGATGCACGCCTGATTCTGCCCGTAAAAATCCGTAAGCAAAGTTGCCGGAAATTTCCATCATAACACTTTTAATGCCCGCTTCATTGCCCCGCGATTCATCAATAATTTTAATTGGCCACTTTTTGCCTTCACAAAATCTTAAGTACATCCGTTTAAGCATTTCCGCCCAATCCTGCGCCTCTGTTCCGCCAGCGCCGGCATAAATTGTTAAGACGGCATTATCAACATCGTATTTACCATTTAAAACCGTTTTAACTTCCAATTGCTTGAATTGTTTTTCCAAGATATAAAACTGGTCGGAAATTTCTTTATCTAAACTAACTGAATCATCGCTTTCATCTTCTTGTGATAAAATTAATAAATCATTAATCTGCTGTTCCAACTGTTGCCAGGATTCTATTTCGGCTTTTAGATTGGCAACTTGCTGGGAAACCAACCGGGCTCTCTCTGGATTTTGCCAAAAAGACGGTTCATTCATTTCTCCTGCTAAACTATCAATATTCCCTTGTTTGGAAGCCAAATCAACCCTGGCTTTAAGAGCTTCAATCTTTAATTTAAGATCATTAACTTTTGATAAAATTTCATTCATAATATTGAAATTGTAGCAAAAACCCCTATCTTTAGCAATTAGAAAGGATTTATCCCCAACTCACGTGCTTGCCAGATAAAAACAGTTGGATTAAAATTATACTATTGATTTATGAAACAAGAAATTTTCCGTAATCAAAATAATAATAAACTCAAGAGGGGCTTGAGTTTTTTTACTGTCTAAAAAATAAAAAACCTCAAAAATTCAAGCCCCTCCACAAGAGGAGCTTTTCACTATAAAAAAATATCAATTAACCATTAATCGCCCGTTGGATTTAATAAATTACAACAGGCCAAATATATGAATCTTGAAGAAATTCAGGACTTGATAAAAAACCAAGAAGTTAAAACCATTTTGCTGCAATTTTCGGATTTGATGGGTAAAATTAAAGTAGTGGAAACCGAGGCCTACCGCTTTGCGGATATCTGCGCTCACGGCGCTTGGTACGATGGATCTTCGGTAACAGGCCACGCCCGTATTTTTGAAAGCGATATGCTGTTAAAGCCGGATCTTTCCACCTTTGCCATTTTGCCTTGGACCAATACCGAATTTAAAGCGGCCAGGGTAATTTGCGATATTTATCTGCCCGATGGCCAGCCCTTTACCGGAGACCCCAGGTATATATTAAAAAAAATCTTAAATGAAGCCAAAACAACTCTGGGCTTTGATTATTATACGGCCGCCGAATTGGAATTCTTTTTATTTGAAAAAAATAAATTGCCCGAATTAGTGCCCCATGACCATAAAGGTTACTTTGATTACACGCCCACCAGCAGGGCCTCGCGCATTTGCCGACGGGTTATGGATTCCTTAAAAAATTTCGGCATTAGAGGTGAAACATATCATCATGAAGTAGCTGAGGGCCAGCACGAAATTGACGTGATGTATGATAACGCCTTAAAAAGCGCCGATAATGTTTTAACCGTTAAAGCGGCACTTAAGGCCTATGCCAATGAAGAAACTTTAAAAGTTACTTTTATGCCCAAACCCATTATGGGCATTAACGGTTCGGGCATGCATATTCATCAAAGTTTGTTTAATGGTTCAACTAACGCGTTTTACAGCCCAACTGACCGTTATCATCTTTCGCCTTTGGCTTATAACTTTTTAGCGGGCCAACTTAAGCATGCCCGCGCCTTGGCAGCCATTGTTAATCCTACGGTTAATTCCTACAAACGCTTAGTGCCAGGCTATGAAGCGCCTGTTAATATTTGCTGGGGCACTATTAACCGTTCGGCCTTAATCAGAATTCCACAAATCAGCCCCAATAGGCCGCAATCAACTAGAATTGAGCTTAGATGCCCGGATGCTTTAACCAATCCGTATTTGGCTTTTGCGGCCATGCTGGCAGCCGGTTTGGATGGCATTAAAAATAATTTAACCGTACCGGAACCAATTGAAGAAAATGTTTACTTATTAACGGATCAAGCCAGGCAAACCAAAGGCGTAACTACCATGCCCGGCTCTTTAACCGAGGCCCTGGCAGAGTTGGAGCGTGATGAAGTGTTAACCAAACTTTTAGGAGAACATGCCCTTAAAGCCATTATAACCGCATCAAAACAGGACATCCAAGAAGCGCGATTGGAAGTTACACCCTGGGAAATTGCCAAATATCTGTAAATAGCTTATTCGGGATATTGGGCCAATTCCAGATTAATGGTTTTTTCACTGCCTTGATGAAACACCTTGAGATTAATTAAATCGCCTGGTTGATGTTTGGTAATTTCTTCGGCCAGCAAATGGTTTTGATCCAAAATAATGCCGTTGATCTCCAAAATTATATCATTCTCCACTAAACCCGCTTTATTGGCCGGGGAACCCGGAACAACTGCCAATTCGGTATTATTTTGACCGCGAACAATTAAAACACCGGTTTTATATGGCAATTTATTTTTTGTTGCCAAGTCCGCGGTAATAGGCACATATCTTACGCCCAAATAAGGCCTAACAATTTTACCCTTGGCTTTAACCGTTTCTATTACCTGCTTAACATTATTTATGGGCAAAGCAAAACCCACCAACTGACCTGATTGATTAATGGCCGTATTAATACCAATTACCTCGCCCGCCAAATTAATCAGCGGGCCGCCAGAATTGCCGGGATTAATAGCGGCATCGGTTTGAATAACGCCCTGCAAATTTTCACTGGTACCCATACCGCCTGCCACTATATCCCGATTAATACCCGAAATAATACCTTTGGTAACTGAGTTAGAGTATTCTCCCAAAGAAAAACCGATAGCCAAAACAGTTTGACCGATTTTTAATTTAGCAGAATCACCCAAGGTAACAATCGGCAAATTATCTGCTTCAATCTTAATAAAAGCCACATCATTTAGCGGATCCCTGGCCACAACCTTGGCATCATAGGTTTTACCGTCCGACATAACTACCGAATAATCAGCCTCGGCATCTTCTACCACGTGTTTGTTAGTTGCAATCAAACCGTTAGTTGTAATAATAAAACCCGTGCCTCCGCCAATTTTTTGTTTTTGTGAAGGGGAAGACGGTTGAGTTGGCGCCTGCGGCGCTGGCTGAATATTAGGCATGTTAAAAAACTGATCAAACGGAAAATTAAATATATCGGGAAAAGGTAGGCCCGAGCCAAAATTATTGTTATACTGCCGAAGTTCTTTACTGATAACAATACTGACCACAGCCGGAGAAACCTTGGCTACGGCCTGGGTGCTGGATGATTCTTCATTTTCGCTTTTATCTTCGCTTTGGGCAATTTTAAAATCAAGCGGTTTATTTTCATTAACACCTGTGGGTTTGGAATTATTGATTTTAAAACCCAAAGGATTACTCAACCATTGGCTGAAAGACCCGGAAAAAAGGGTGGCGGTAAAAAACCCCGCCGCTCCGCCGGATAAAATTCCCACGATCAAGCTGGTTAAAATTACCGGCATTAAATGTTCTGGCCAAAATTTCGGCCAAAAAGAGAACTTTTTGTTTTTTGGTTCTAATATTGGCATAATTTTGCTGACTAAAAAACAAAGTTTTTTAGGCTCCGTTTGGTTTAGTCGTTAATTATTTACTGCTGATTGTTTAAATCCAAGATATTTTTATAAGCGTTAAAAATTCCTCCCTGATCATTAATGGCTTTTAAAAGATCCTGCTGATTAATTTTACCGCCAGGTAATAAATTATTCAAGGCCCCCTGCTCCTGCCCTAAACCCACCGGCATTACGGCGCTGGTAACATAACCCATGATATCCTGCCAATAAACCAGGCCTAAAATTAAAGGTCCGACCACAAACAAAATGCTGATGGTGCTCATAATCCTACCCAAAAGCATATAGGCCTTGAGTTTTTTGGAGATTAAATAAATCTGCTTGGAATAAGCCAGATTCTGTTCCAATAAATTTTTAACCTGTTCTTCGATGGGAGCAGCGTTAAAGTTGGTCATGGGTTGGAAATTAATTTTACGTATTTTAACTCAATAATATCCTTGCTCTTGAGTTTAATGGAATTTATGGGCTGGGTTTGCAATTGGTTATTAAGCCAAACCAACCATTGTCGGCCGGTTAAATTGCCGGATATACCCTGCAAAGAAAACTTTTTCAATTCACCTGTTTTAGCATCCAAATCATATACCAGCTTTAGCCCGCTTTTATCTTCTTGGCTGATTTTTTGCAATAAGTTTAAAACTGTTTGGCCATACTTAACTTGAGTTTCGGGATAAACAATTATTTTACCTTCGCCAAAATCCAACATTAAACTGACTTTAATATTTACTTGGCGGTTAATAATCTGGTTCAAACCGCCTTGCGGATTTAAAATGGTCACGGTTTGTTCCTGGCCAACTAAAACGCCGGCAATCCAAATAACCACTGCCAAAGAAACGGCAATAATCAATCTGGTAGTTGTATTAAAACGTTCTAACATGGCAAATTATCTTTTCTTGCTTTTTAAAGCCGCTGGAGATTTTAGTAAGCTGTTTAATTCCTTTTGAAAAGTTTTTACATCCTCAAAGGCTCGGTAAACGGAAGCAAACCTGATGTAAGCCACTTTATCGAAAAGTTTCAGCCGTTTCATGACTATTTCGCCGATTTCCGAAGTGGTAATTTCATCTTGCTTTCTTTTTTGGATATCGCGCTCAATGGTGCTAACTAATTTTTTAAAATTATCCTGGGTGTAGGGCCTTTTTTCCAAAGATTTTTTTAAACCTGATTCCAATTTTTCACGCAAGTAGGGCTCTTTGTTGCCCGTTCTTTTAACTACCGTTAAGTTAAGGATTTCCATCTGTTCATAGGTGGAAAATCTAAAGCCACATCTATAACATTCCCGACGCCTTTTAATAACAAAAGCTTCTTCCGCCAACCGGGAATCGGTTACCTTAGTATCTTGAGTTAAACAAACCGGGCAACGCATAGGTTAAATTATTTACCCATCTTTCTTCTGATAAAAGCCGGAACTTCCAATTCTTCTTCTTCTTTGGATTTAACCGGCACTTCCAGTTTATGCTCTATGGTTTTGCCCTTTTTGGAAAAAATATTTTTGGCCGCTAAATTCTGCCTTTCTTCCAATTGCTGGTTAACGGGCTGGACAACGGTAAAAGGCCGATCTTCTTTTTGCATTCTTTCCACTTCGGATTCTCCCCTGTTGCTTGGACTAAAGCCGGTGGCAATAACCGTAATTTTCACTTCCGAATTCAAAGATTCATCAATCACGGCGCCAAAAATTACTTTGGCATTGGAATCGATGGAAGATGTTATAACTTCGGCCGCTTCGTTTACTTCATGCATGGTTAGATCCGTTCCGCCGGTAATGGTAAACAATACTCCTTTAGCGCCTTTGATGGAAAGTTCCAAAAGCGGACTTTCAATAGCGGCTCTGGCCGCTTCTACTGCCCGATTTTCACCGCTGGAGCGACCAATGCCCATTAAAGCGCTGCCGGCATCTTTCATAATTGCTTTAACATCGGCAAAATCCACATTAACTAAACCCGGAATGGTGATAATTTCCGAAATGCCCTGCACGCCCTGTTTTAAAACCTCATCCACAATGGCAAACGCATCCAATAAGGAAGTTTTTTTATCAATCACTTGCAATAAACGGTCATTGGGAATGGTAATAATGGTATCAACTTTATCAATTAACTTATCCAAACCCCTTTCGGCAATGCTCCGGCGCTGGGCGCCTTCAAAACTAAAAGGCCTGGTAACTACCGCAATGGTTAAAGCACCAAGCTCTCTGGCCGCGGCCGCAATAATCGGCGCCGCACCGGTGCCAGTGCCTCCACCAAGACCGCAAGTGATAAAAACCATATCAGCGCCCTGAATGGCCGATCTGATTTCATCTTCATCTTCTTCGGCCGCTTGAGCCCCGGTTTCCGGATCCATGCCTGCGCCCAAACCCCGTGTTGTGCCTTTGCCGATATGGACTTTTTTTGGCGCCGCATTACTGTTTAAGGCCTGGGCATCGGTATTAACCGCAATAAAATCCACACCTCTGATTTTGGATTTTATCATTCGATTAATGGCCGAACCGCCGGACCCACCTACGCCAAAAACTTTAATTTTGGCGAAAGTTTCCATTTCCGGCTTAACTTCCATCGGTTTGACTTTGACATTTATAGACATGATATTGTGATATTAAAATTTGGTAAATTTAATGAGTTAAGGCAATAATGATTTAAACCAATCTTTCATTTTTCCTACAACCTGATCAACCGAAGAAAAAGAGGGCAAATGCAGACCGTGTTTGGCAGCTGCCCCTTGAGTTCCCCAAATAGCCAAGCCCAAAGCCGTGGCATAACTGGGATCATTAACTTTATCAATGGCATTATTTTCCAAACCCAAGGGAAAACCGGCAAACACCGGCAACTTTAATTTTTCTTTGCCTAGCTCTAAAATTCCGGGAAGCTTGGCCCCGCCCCCGGTTAAAACAACGCCCGAGGGCAATAAACCGGAACGGTTGATTTTTTTTAATTCCTTATCAATCAAACTGAAAATTTCTTCTACCCTGGCCTGAACGATTTCGGCAATCTGTTTAACGTAAACCATTGTTCTTTCTTTTTCGTTGACCGAAAATCTGGCCAAATCAATTTCATCTCTTTTATTAACCTTGGAGCTATCGGCCTGGGCAATTTCTAGTTTTAAGGCCTCGGCGGTTTCCATAGAAATCCTTAAACCGATGGCAATATCGGCAGTAATATGGTTACTGCCAATGGGCAGTACGGCAGTATGTAAAACATCTCCTTCTTCATAAACAATCAAGCTTGTTGTTTGGGCGCCTAAATTAACTAAAGCCACGCCCAATTCTTTTTGTTTTTTAACCAAAGTACTTTCACTTGCCGCCAATACGCCAAAAACCACATCATTGATATCTACCCCTGTGCGGTAGATACATTTGGTTAAATTTTTAACCTGCGAAGATAAACCCATAATAATTTGGGTTGCCACTTCCAGCCGAATGCCGGTCATGCCTACCGGATCTTTAACGCCCGATTGGCCATCTATGGTAAAGTCCTTGGGAATAACGTGGAGAATTTCGTAATTGGCCGGCGTGGCCACGGCTTGAGCCGCTTCAATCGCCCGTTCGACATCTTCTTCGGTTATTTCTTTATCCGCTTTAGCCACCGCCACTACGCCGGTTGATTCCAAAGTTTTAATATGCGTGCCATTCATGCCCACGACCGCTCTTTCGATTGGTAATCCGGTCATTCTTTCGGCCTGCTCCAAACATTCGGAAATGGATGAAACCAGATCTTCAATATTGGTAACCATGCCTTTGGCCACGCCTTCGGCCAAGCGTTCGCTGGCACCAATAATTTGCCAACCGCCTTCGTGGGTTTGCTGCAAAACAACGGCCCTAATGTTGCTGGAACCAATATCCAAACCGGTAATAATTTGAGCTTGAGTCATGACTGATGATTTATGTTAGTAAAATTGAATAAAAGCGATATAACTTTTTCTGTCTATCAGTACTAATTATACTGTGTGTAATTAGGGCGTTCGGTCGAAATGTTGTAGTGACAATTCATGAATTGTCACTACAACATTTCTTCCTCACTACTAATTATAATAAAAAAAGGCAATTAAGGCAACTAAAAAACTTTTCCACATTTGAACAAAAAAGATGTTCACTCCTTATAAACGATACTTGCTGATTATTCGGGCTCCCAACTCATCCATTTCTCTAGCTCCCCGTAGGGTTTTATCTTCGTAGCCCAAAACATGCAAAAGACCGTGGACAAATAAAATCGCTAGCTCTTTTTTAAGAGAATGACCATGTTCTTTGGCTTGCTCTTTGGCTTTGGCGTAACAAATCACCACTTCATTAACTTCCTCAAAAGATAAAACATCGGTGACCTTGTTTTTATGGCGATAAATTTTATTAAATTCCTGAATTTCCTGAGGGCTGATTAAAGCGGCCGAAACAGCCAGGTTTTTAATGCCCAAATTCTTGATTGTTTGCTGTCCTAACTTATTAAAAAGAGCCCCGTAATTTTGAGGCGCTTTAATAAGATTGTTAAATTCCAAACTGAACATAAATTATTAATGTAGGCTAAACACCTTGGAGAAAAATAAAGCTCTTTAAAAATAATTCATAGGTGGCGTAAAAATTCATCTGTTGTTGGTTGCCGATATCATAAGACAAAATGTAAACATTGGAGCCAACGGCCAAATAGGTTGTTAAACCGTCGGCAGTTTGAATTGCCGGCAAACCGCCCACTACCACATTTTTTAGCGATGCCGGATCCGCAGTTTTATTTTTATCCAAATACCAATTGCGGGCCGAAACTCCCAAGGCGTTGGGTTGAACAATGGTTTCAATAAATTCTCCGGTATTGGAAGTAAAAATAACCTCGCTATTAGTAGGGTTTAAAGACCGAACAGACCACGACTTGGGATAAAAAACCGAGGAACCATAAGTGGGATTTTGGTAAATACCAACTAAGCCGGAATCAACCAATCGGGCTTTGGATTTAATGGGATCATATAAACTTAAAATTTCCGCCGCATCGGTAAAGTCATCGGCATCCGTATCGGCCAAGGCAGGATTTGTTTGATAAAGATTTTCTTCAATATCGGTTAACTGATCGCCATCGCTATCCAAGCCCTTGCTGGGCACCACCGGAGTTGAAGGAACTTCCGGCAAACCGGAATTGGTATTTTCATTGCCATTGCCTTGCTCGGAATTATTGCCAGAACTTGCCGGAATAATACCTGAAGCAGTGGCTAAATAATCGCCTTGAGGCAATTTAACAATACCCCACTCGCCGCCTTGTTCTAAAGAAAAACTTATTTCATAATCTGCTTTATCCTCGCTCACCAGATAAATATAAGGCACGCTTTCGCCAACAGCACTGGGATTTAAAGGTAGCTCCTTTAAAATTGGACCTACCAAACTAGCTAAAGAATTAGGGTAAATTTGCAGGGTACCGGCAGATAAAGCCAAGGCGCTCCTTAAGGCGCTAATATCCGTTAAACGCTGTGCATCTCTAGCTGAGGGCGTAGCCAAAATATCGCCCGAATTAACATTTTGATTTTGGTTATCATTGGCATTAAGATTGGCGTTTTCATTTTCCAAAAGTTGATTGGCATTATTATTTGCCGGCTGTTGAGGCAATTCTGTCACCGTAGGTACTGCCTGTTGATTGATAAAATACAAAACTCCGGCAATAATTCCGCCTAAAACCAAAAAAACAATTACGCCTAAAATTACCCAGTTCAACTGCTTATGCTCGGGAGGGGTCATAGTTGACTGGAAAAACTTTTCGGGCATGGTATGAACATCCAATTGTTCGTCGGCATTATCCTGCACAGGTTCTTTACCTTGGCCCGAATTGGCGGAAAATTGTTCTTGGTTATTGGTGGGAGTAAACATGAAATAAATTAAAAATTAGTATCTAAAAGTTTACCAGCTCCCTTGGGATTATAACCGCCCTTGACTTCGGCACCGTCCAAATAGCCATCGCCATCGGAATCAGGATTTAACGGATCGGTTAAGTACACTTTAACTTCTTCACGGTCAAATAAACCGTCGCCATCGGAATCCGGTTCATTAGGATTAGTGCTTAAAGTTGCCTCTTCTTCATCATCTAAACCATCCTTATCGGAATCCAAAATAGCCGGCGCATTAACATTGTTGTTTAAATCAGTTTCAACTTGCCCAGGAACTTCGGGTAAAATCGCCTGATCATTAACATTGCCGTTATCTGCATTAGCATTGGCATTGTTATCCGATGGTTGATTGTCATTTAAAGGATTAAGAACATCTTCTTGATATTGTTTATTTAAATCCGCCGGATTTATGCTGTTAACGTTAAATGCAGGCAAGTTAAGAGAGCTGGCAGCAAAAAATTTGGCATAGACAAAATAACCTCCGGCCGCGAGTATGGCCAATAAGATAATTAATCCGATAAAGAAAAACTTTTTATGTCCCTCGCCTTCTTCTTCTGCGTCATCGGGCAATTGCATTAAAGGTTCAGGCGGGGCAGCAGAATACACCGGAGCAGAAGCGTTGATTGGATTGATTTTTGGCTTTAAGGCGGACATATTTGCTGTTGGATCGGCCTCGGCAAAAATATCTTCGGTTCCTGCCGCAGCTTGAGTTGAAGGCATTGAAGGAAGAACAGGCGCCATTGGCTCCACGCCTATACCATCCACCAAATTAGGGGCTTTGGAAATTGTTTTAGGATCAAACATAAGGGTTTAATGTTTAATTTTGTATTTGGAATGAATTAAGAATTCAAAATTTCTAATTTCAAAATTTAATCGAAATTCAGAATTCAGTATTCGAAATTCTCTGTTTATTATACCACAATTATTGATTCTGATAAACTTGAAAATCATCATACCAGCTGGTTGAGCAGTCACCCCAAACGGCTAAGCCAAAAGTTCCGCCGGTTAAAGCATTGTTATTATTATCACCGGCTTCATGCCAATCTGCCACATCTGGCATGGCTTGGCCATCCTGCCAATCAATATAGTTAATGGTTGCGTTATTGCCGTTATGGGTTATTTTTAAGGCCAGCCAGTACCATTCATCGGTTGGGATTGCTTGGCCGGCGCCAAAATTATCCAAAAGAGTTACCAGCCCTTCATCATTTAACGGCCTATCCATGCGGTTAACTTTAATCAAACTTAACCGATGAGTGCCTCGGTAATTAGCCCACAATGCATAAGCGGATTCTTGACCGGGATTGTTTTGATTATAAGTATAATTGCCTAAAATCAAAGTATTGGGGTTGCCGGGTTTAATTTTAATTCTGGAAACAATTGTCACATTTTGGTTATTAAAACTAGCCGGCACTAAAGATTTTAAATACCATCTTTCGGAATTTCCACAAGCAGGATCACCGTCGGTTTGGTTGGTTCCTTGCAAAGTATATGGATTGCTGTCATTTGCCAAATCAACAACCGACCAAATGGCCTCTTCAAAAGCTCCATGTTCTCTGGCTACCCAAGTTTGCCCGCCCGGCACAGCCCAAACACCGCCATCATCAAAATTATCCAAGAAAATCCTGTTACCCAAATCAAAACCGGAACAATCCCTCTTGCAATAATTATTACTGCCATTATGATTGCCGTCATCGCAGGCCTCGTTTTCTTCAATAATATCATTACCACAAACCGCATCGGGCAAGCACCTGCCGCCATCCAGATGAAAACCATTATAGCAAACTACGCCGCAAGAAGGATATTCATGATCAAATTCTCGGCACTGTGCTCGGCCATTGCCGCTTGCAGGGTCAGCGCATTGATTACCGCAACTGGCACAATTATTAACATCTATCGCTACACAAGTATCGCCGCATTTTCTATATCCATCAACGCAAATGGAATCGCTACAAGTATTATTGCAAATTTCATTAGCACCAACTCCAATCTGGCCGTCGCAAAATTCCTGGGGCTGTTTAATGCCATCATTGCATTGGCCTTGGTAAGGATCACCTCTATTACAAGATATTTGGCAACTCTGGGCTGAACAGCTTGGCACGCCTCCGCCAGTACAGGCCCAGCCAGCAGCCGAACCATCACAGTTTTCTCCATAAACGCTTTGTACCCGGCCATCACCGCACCAACCGCCAACATCCTTACAATTTTGGCTACAAGCATATTGATTATCATCAGCACTACCTACACGCGCGCCCTTGGCAAAACCTTCATTGCCTCTGGCGGAAATATCACATTCTTCATCAAGAGCCAAATTGGCGTAACCGGCCTCTTGGGTATTTAAAATGCCATCCCCGCAATAACCGCCGCAACATTCTTCTGGGCTTAAGCCATAACACGAAAAATTAACATCATCATCGGGATTTACCCAAGTACACTGTTTGGGCGTTCCCATTTCATAACAACCCAGCACCAGCGGACTATTCCAATTATGCCCACCTGGGCAATAATTGTAACTCATACCCGGTTCGCATTGTTCTTGATCATTAATTTGGGCATCCCCGCAGTAGCCGCCAACGGCTTGGGTAGTGCAACCTAAAACTTTTTCAATATCCAAACGAAAATGATTGTTTAACTGTCCGCCACGCCAATCAGCGGTTGTTTCCATTTTGGCGGCCAAGAGGTAGTTGCTTTGACCCAAGCTTTGATAGGAATAAAAATAGGATTCGGCATCGCAAGCAAAAGCGCCCTGGCTTTGGTTGGCATTAGGATTCCAACATGTTTCTCTGTCATAACCGCAATTACCGCCTTGAGTTTGAATATTTACTTGATCAACATAAAATTGGGCTCCGCCTTCGTGCGAGCGGATAAAAATAAAGTTATCAGTGCCGTTTTGGCCGTTGCCGGCAAAAGCATTGGTTACCAACCGATTTTTAAGCATGACCCAGCCGGTTTTATCCGGCGGGCTTAACCATTCATTGCCGTAATCCGCCCCATTAAAGGTTAGGTGTGCCCGGCCAGAAACAAGATAAACCCAGGCACTTAGTTCATAAGTGGTGTTAGGCAGTAAATTGACTGATTGGGCTACGCCTCCTCGCGCACTGGGGGCTAAAATTGATAATGAAGAATTGCCTTCTTTAATATATGATTGATTTTGATTTTGCGTTACCGCAATTTGATCTCCTACTCTTTCTTCGCCAACTTTTCTCCAAGCCGATTGGTCATTAAAATTCTCATTTTCTTCAAAACCGGAATTTAATAATTGCGGTTCGGTACAAACAATACATTGGTTGAATTTATTAATCGGATCAACCGGCAGTCCGCCTGATTTTAATTCGGAAGCCAAACCTTGATTCCAAGAAGGCCACTTGCTATTGGTTCGGCCGCTTAAAAAAGTGCCAGCCGAAAGAGTCGGATACTTGGCTCCGTGGGAAGATTGATAACTATCCAAACTGCCCGCAACAGCTGTTAGATCGGCTAAACGAATCGTATCCCTAATGAGCTTATCTTTAAGTACGGGATTATTGATGTTGGTATTAAAATTCCAATTGTCTAGCAAACGCTTAACTATTTCCAAAGTTGCCGGATTGGCGTTTTGGTTATAAGAAAGCAGATAAATATTGGTAAAGGCCCAATCAATATTATTAATTTGATCATTTAAATAATTATCATCAAAGTTGTTTTGATTGTTATTCTGCTGATTAAAACCTTGATTTAAATTATTTAAATTGGCCTCAAAAGCGTTAAGCTGATTTTGATCAACCCCAGCATTAAGCAGTTCTTGCCTGTTATAATTTTGGTTGAAATCATTTAAATTTTGGCGAAAATCCGCTTGCTCTTGAGCTGTTAATGAGCCCTGATAAAGCTGATTGTTTAAATTCTCCAATTGCTTTAGATTTTGCGCAAAATTTAAGGCATTTAAAGCATTACCATTATTATTCCCTGGAGCAACTGCAGCTTTGGCAGGCGTAAACAAACTGGCAACCAGGCCAGCGGCATGGCTCCAAAAATTATCTGCTTTATAGGTTTTAACAGGCAAATTAGCCAAACTGCGGTTAATTTGAGAATTAAAGCCCAATAAATTTTGACCAATATGAGCGTTAGCCGCGGCCACATAAACAGTTCGGCCATCGGTAATGGATTGATAACCATCAACCGTGCCGGCATTAGGCCTACCCTTAACGGTAATGTTTTTTTGATACCAGGCCAAGGGCGATAAATGGGAGTCATTGGTATAAATCCTTAAACCAACCACATCGCCGGTTGTAGGCACCGGAATTAAATATTCTCTCTTTAAATCATCTTTAGCCGGATCGTTGGCATTATGTTCAATGGCCTGCGGCAAACCAAGTGTCGGCAAATCATCTTCAAGACCCACCGCTCCATTATCCCGGCAATACTTTATGGAAAAATTATAGGTCTGATCGGTAAATTTGACGTCTGTTCCTTGTTGACCGGCAGGATTCCAAGGATTAACGCATAAATCAACAACAGCCCGTCCAACAGCAGATAAAGATTTTTTAGGATAATTTTCGGGATACTTGGCAATGGCCGTAATGTTGGCTTCGCCATTTTTATTATTAGCTCCCACCACTAAAAAGTCATCTTGGGTAGCCAATAATGAAGCCACGCTGTTATCCGAAGTTTGCCATTCCCAACTCCAATCATGGCCAGCCAAGCCGGCAATTGGCACTAACAATTCGCCGGCCGAACTAAAACCGGCGGCCTGATATTTTTTATCCCGATCAGAAATCGTATCAAAAGTTGCGCCATCATTTAAATTATTATCAGTTTGATTATCAAAACTGGTGATAAAAGTCCAATCTGAAGCACCCGAAACTTGGTTTGCCGACACAGTTACAAAAGCCAAATTACAAACATCTTCTCCGGCAGTAAACTGATAACTGTAATTTCCCTGCTCATTAAGTTCTCCAGACAAAGGCAAACCATTGGTGGCTTTAACACCGGCTACTCCTCCCCTCACCGTTACCCGAACCAAGGTGTTTTTTTCCATTTCTTTGCTTAAGGAAAAATGGACCGCTGTTTGGCCTTGATAATTTTCACTTAACCACTGGCCCGATACCGGGCACCAATAAACAGCAGCGCTGACCCTGCTAAACAATTTATCTTTCAACCAATTAAAGGCATCGGCAACCAGGTTGTTAAATAATCTACCAATAAACCCTTGAGTAGGCCACAAAGTTGGCAATTTTTTATTTACCGCTACCTGGCTGCAACCGTTAAATTGTTGAGGCGATTGATATTCTATTTTAAAAGTATTTGCATTAACTGTTTTAACATCTAGCAATTTATCAAACTCAACTTTAACTAAAGCATTGCGGCAAACTTGGGTTGCCCCATCAATGGGGATGTTACTTAAAATATGAGGGCCGTTTAATAAATCATTCACGGTTAAAATGGCAAGGCCTTTAATTTGTCCAATGGAAGCGGTTATAATTGCCTGGCCTTCAGCTTTGCCGGTAGAAACTGCCAGTGATTTATCGTCTACCGACTGGGTAACATCGGCAAAACGATCATCGCCTGAAACCCAACTGTCGATTTTATCCATCAATAAAGTGCCATCTTGAGCTAAAACTGAACCCAACCAATCCTGGGTACTGCCGGCATTTATTGTTGCCGTTGCCGGTTCTACAACCACCTGTTTTGGCTGGCAAATATCATTTTTAGTGGTAAACGACCAATTGCAACTTTGGCCATCTTCCCAAGCCATTCCTTGAGAACAGCCGGTATTATTTAACGATTCTCCTGTTTTGGCCTTAATTCCGGCTTCGCCCCCATGAACCTTAACCGTATAAACCGTACCTTGATCCCAATTGGCATTTAAAGCTGGCAATAAATTAACTACTGTTTTATTTTGATTGGCGGTAATTTGAGTGCGGACAGGGCAGCCATTGGGGCAGGCCTGGCTGGTGGCTAAAACCGTAAAATTAGCCTCGGTTAATGTTGCCGAATTAAGCTCTAAATTAAACCGCACTTGTACCAAAGCATTGGGGCAAACCAGTTCGCCTATTGGCTGATGCCTGGTAATGGTTAAATCAACAGGGCCTTCTACTTCATTATTATTAACTCTTAAACGGCCGTTTTCTCCGCTATTTTCTTTGCCAGCGGCTGTGGCGCGGATATAAGTTTCACCAATTTCTTTGGCATTAACTACAGCTTGATTTTGATTGCCGGGAGCAATACTGGCAATGGCCTCATTTTCCACTCGCCACGAAAAACGCAAATCTTCTGGATTTTTTAACAATTGGCAAGAAGCGCCATCCAATGTTTGGGCAGTATAATTTTGATTGGCATTTATTTGCAAAACGGCCGAAGCAGGATTAACCAAAATTTTATCAAACTGGCAAAGTTCATTACTGGCTTTGGTTTTAAATTGCCAGCTGGTTTTGCCCACCAGCCAGCCGCCGGCAAGATTTTTTAAATTAGGATTAACAGCAACCTCATACCAAGTGTTTGGCAACAAATTTTGTTCGGGCGAAGCCACTAAACCTCTTAAGCCATGGCGTCCGCCTACTTCATAATAAAGACCGCTTTCCAAAACCAAAGGCACGGTAACGTTAGCGGCTGTTTGCGTTAAAGTTAAGGGAGCGCCGCCAAGCAAGCTATCCGGCATTAAAGAATCAAACTGCACGGAAATTTTAGCGTTTAAACAGGTCTTGGTAAATGATGGCGCCGGGCTTGGGCTTTGCGGTTTATTAAGGCAGGAAGCATCCGATAAAATGCTAAAATCCTTGGGCACAATATCCAAACTGGCTTGGCCGGTGGCGCTATGTTCTTGGTTATCTTGGGCCGTAGCGGTTATCACAGCCGAAATTTCCGTTACCGCTTTAGCTTGCAACATGCTTTGGTTAATATGGGAAGCTTTATCTATTTGGGCTTTATCTTGATTGGAAGAATCCCAAGACCAAGTAAAACGATCCGGGCAAATATTGCAGTTTTCCAAATTATAAGCATTGGCTTGATATTTAATATTGTCATTTACATAAACAGGCGAATTATTGCTAATCAAACGTTGTCTGGGATTAACGCCCACATTGGTAATTTGGCAAGAACTGTTATCATCTTTGGTTTTAAAATTCCAAATATAAGATTCTGCCAAAGGCAAATTTTCCGCTTGGCTTGTTAAATTCTGCAAAACTACCCGATACCAACTTGAAGTATTAAGCGGATTGGTTAAAGCCAAAGTGAAATTTTCGCCAGTATTGGTTTCGGCGAAATTAAAATTACCGTTTAAATTATCCAACTGCGAACAATTAGCCGGTTCTTGCCCGTTACCACAATAACTAATAACTACGGTTGCACCAAGATCAAATGAATCATTGTTCATATCCGTATTAAAAGCGGCGGAAATTAAAGTATCAACAAAATTACCCTGGCTGTTTTTTCTGGGCGTAGGCGAAGCCAAGCCAAGCTGACAGCTTTGGCTTTCTACCACTTCGGGCACCAAGCAATTATCACAAGTGGTAAATTGCCATTGATAATAACCATTGGGTTCTTGCGGTTCCTGACCAACAGCAGGAGTCACTATAAAATCAAGAGCATTACTGACCAAATCCCCTCTGACAACTTTAACTTGACCCGACTGCGCTCCCACCGGAACTCTTACATTATTAAAATGCCTCTGGGCGTTATCGGGTTCAACATTTAAATCAAGTTCACCTAGTTTTAAAATTCCGTTATTAAAATATTCTCCCGCCACATCAAAAACCGAACCTACCAAACCTTCCCGGGGATACAAACTACAGATGCCCGGAGTCAGTTCGGCTTCGGCTTGAAAATCAAAACTGGCTGGCGCCTCAACTTGCTGCTGATCAAAGGTTATCACCTTAAAAATGCCGTCTGATGCCCCTTCGGGCACTTTAACAATAATATGACCGTCTTGCCAAAAAGAATTACCAGCCCGGCATTCGTCAGGAAAATCAAAACTGCCGGAAACGTTTTGGGCAAAAGTAACTAAAGATTGCCCTTCTCTATATTCGCCAAAACCCGAACCGTAAATATTTATATATTCTCCGGCATTGCCAAATTTGGGCTCAAAATCTGTAATCCGCGGAACATTTTGTTCGCCCAAAATTGTAAATGGCAAAGCATTGCTATCTTGGCCATTAACCCTGATTTTAACCGAAGTTTGCCCAGCGCTTAAATTAGGTAAATTACCGGAAATAATTCCTCGGCCAATAACCGTTCGCCAGCTCTGATTGCTTAAAGAAAAATTTTGTTCAACCTGTCCAAAATAAACATCTTTAGAAATATTTTGGTCCGCTAAATTACCAAACTGATAACCAACTAAATTCAAACGATCGCCAAATCTACCTGACTGTTGGCTAAGAGCGCATAAACCGGGGCGCTCAACATTGTTAACCAAAAAATCGGTTTGGTTGCTCATTAAGCCATCACTGGTAACAACTCTGATTTGGCCATTGCCGACGGATATCCCAACCGGCAATTCAATAATAATTTGCTCATTGGACCAGGTAGTGGGGCAAAAATTCCTCGGTGGCAAATGGGCTTCCGTTTCTCCAAGATAAATCCGCCCGACTTGATCACCAAAATTTCTGCCAGTTATGGTAATCCAATTACCAATAGCCCCATTACCAGGATTAACAGCTATAATTCTTGGGCCCCCTTGGCACAAACAGGATTCAACATTGCAAACATTGGAAGCGCAAGAACTGTTATCCGGTTGGGTGCATTGATTTTCTACTATGGCGCCACAACTTCCGCCATCGCAAGCCCCGCAAGAACCGCCACAATCAACCGCGGTTTCTCCTTGTTGTTCGTCCAATTGGTTATTAAAGCAATAAGCCGGCCTTAGGCGAACAGTTACTTGCTCCAAACCAGATTGTTGGCCGGCTAAATCATAGGCCCTGGCGCCCAATTGTAATGTACCTGACTCCAAGCCGTTGGTGGCCCATTGGGCCTGGGCAACAAAATCCAAAATTTCTTCTTCGGCAGGTTCGCTAAAAGATAAAAATTCATTGACAATATAAAAATCAACTCCACTTAAACCGCCATCATCAGTAGCCCGAGCTAATAATTGATACGCTTCATCAAGAGATAAAATTACATTATTATTTAAAGCCAAATGATTATTAGCCCTGTTAATGGCTTCGGTAAAATTCACTTCCGGGTTTTGCGTATCAACAATACCGCCTACAGTAAATTCCGCACTACAACTATTGGCAACACAGCTAACGGCTAATCCCCCGACACTCCGCAAAGAAATTGCCGGATCATTTTCCACCGTAATTTTATACCTGTTTAAATCTGGATTATTTTCGTCATAATTTAAACAGAATAAATTCTGGTTTGGTTCGGGGCAAGTAGAGTTGGGAGTAAATAAAACCCGTTGATGGTTATTAGGATCAATGGTTAAACTGCCTTCAACCCTTTCAAAACCGCCATTGGCATTGGCTCTTTCTAACTTAATGGCCTGTTGATTGGTTAAAACATTATTCTCGCCGATTAAAACCGGATTGATAACCTTATTAAATGAGGCCTGAACAACCACATTGCGGATTCTTAAATTACCGCGCGGCCGAAGGTTAGTAACTCTAAAAATAGCATTATTTCCGCCATCACCATTGCCTCCATTGCCATTATCTTCATTAACATTAATATTACCGGAATTAAGAGTGGCAGGACTAAATCTACTAACAACAAATAACACAATCGCGTAGGAAGATAAGATAATAATCAAGCCGATAACAGCGTTGGTAATGATCTTTTTGCCTTCGGAAATTTTGTCTTCTTCTCCGCCGGAAGTCATCCAAGTGTAACCGCCCCAGATAATTAAGCCAACGGCAATTATGCCTAAAAAGCCCAAAAAGATTTTAATAATCAGGATGATAATATCCTTAAGATCGCGAGTTCCCAAACCGGTTGATCCAACAGGTTCAAACCCTAAAGAGGTTTGGGCTAAGGATAATTGAGGAATAACCAAAACGCCCAGTATGATTAGGAAGAGCCCCGCTAAAATGATTGCTGATTTTTGTTTTAAAAACATTGTTTAAAAATATTATCTGCAACCTGGACTCACTTGCCCCTCTGCGCATGGGCCGGTTGCCGGATTAAAACAGTTTTGATACAAATCTTGGATGCCGGCTGTTAACCTGGGATTATAAACGGTTAAAGGATCCAGATACGGATAGTAAGTTCTTAAAATCGCTTTGGTTTTATTTTCCCTATTTTCCTTATAAACATTAAAACCGCCTTCGGGATAACAGCTTAACTGCTCGGGGAAAGCAGGTCCGTCGCAAGCAAATTTGTAAACCTTAAAATTATCGCTGTTAACGGTACTGCTTCTTAATTGTTCACTAAAACCGGCATTAATCCTGCTGTTTTTAGGGGAGTTAGCCGAACCCTGATCCGGAGTAATGTTTTCAATAACCGGCGGAGTTAAATCCAATTCGTTATTAGTATTAAAACTTGAAGTAAAATTATCAGTTGGCTGGCCTTGAGAATCACCATTGGCATTGCCATCCAATGAATTGCCGGAAGCATCGGTTAAACCGGAAAATAAATCTACGGTTTCGCCTGCTTCATTAACCGTGGCGGCTTTGGCTAAAATAGTGATAATTTGGCTGGCTGGCAAACACTTTGGCGCAACCCCACAAGAATTTGCCCTAACTTCTTGGCCATCAACCGTGCAGGCCTGATCGGGTAAAAATTCTATTGTTCTAAACCTGTTGCTGATGGTAAATTCTCCACTTAAATATTGCGGAGCTTCTTGATCATTGATATAGCTAATTAACAAGTTATTAAATGCCTCACCCGGATTACCGGTTGAATGCCCGGTGGCGGAAATTAAGCTTAAGGCCTCATTAAAATTTATTTGAATAACCGCATTTTTGGCTACCGTGGAACCGGCCTTAGGCAATACGCTTTCCACTCGAGGCCCGGTTACATCCGAAACATTACTGACTTCAAACGACCAAGTATAGCCGCCGGAATAAAAAGCCGCCTGGCCATTATCTTTTAATATCCTCTCCGAAAGATTAACCGAATAAGCGGTCTCTCCATCCGCCGAACCCAAAAGCGGAGCGGGATTAAAAACAAAATTTTGGCGGTCAACGGTAGTTACCACCACTTGATTAGCCAAAAGCCAATTTGAATCATCATTTTGATTGATGATTTTAACTGCCGGCACAACTGATTCATCGGGCAAAGTAAATTCTTTTAAATAACCGCAAGTTATATTTTCGGGCAAGTTGGCGCAAGCAACCGGCTGATTATTGCTTTCAATAATGGAAGAGATATCCATTCTTTCTTTAAAGCTAACCATGATCATGGCGTTTCTGGGCACATCCCGATCGCCCGGCTCCGGGTAAACGCTCCTTAAAATTCCGCCGCCAAAAGCTCCGATATTAACATCAAATTCACGCCGATCTCTGTTAGGCACATTTCCTCCCGGCTGATTGGCAACATCAAATTTGCTCACAACAAATAGCACAATCGCGTAAGAAGATAAAATAATAACCAAGCCAATAACGGCGTTGGTAATGATCTTTTTGCCTTCGGAAATTTTGTCTTCTTCTCCGCCGGAAGTCATCCAGGTATAACCGCCCCAGATAATTAAGCCAACGGCAATAATGCCTAAAAAGCCCAAAAAGATTTTAATAATCAGGATGATGATATCTTTAAGATCACGGGTTCCCAAACCTGTTGATCCAACGGGTTCAAATCCTAAAGAAGTTTGGGCTAAAGCCAGTATTGGCAAAACAAAAACAGCTACTAAAATAACCATACTTGTTAGTAAAGTAGCTGTTTTAATATTCCGATTAAAAGCTCTAAATAGCATGGGGTTGCTGTTTTCGCTTTTTAACTTAAATCAAATTAACTTATTTAAGCGCTTTTTTAACCAAAGCGCTAATGGCATTACCCGAGGCATTGCCTTTGGTTTGAGCCATAACCAATTTCATGACTTGACCAAAATCTTTGGCCGTAAAACTGTTTTCAGACAATATCTTATCAATTATTTTACTCAACTCTTCTTCAGGCATTTCTGCCGGCAAATAAGCGCTTATTAAATCGGCTTCCAGTTGTTCTTGAGCAACTAAATCCTGCCTGTTGGCAGCCAAATAGCTGGTTATAGAATCCTGCCTGGCTTTAAGTTCGCGCCGCAAAACCTTGACTATATCTTCATCAAGCAATTCGGCTTTTTTTTGAATTTGCTCGTTTTTTAAGGCCGCTTTCAATAAACGCAAAGCGCCAACTTTAATCGCATCTTTACTTTTAAGGGCAATGGTAAAATCCTCTTCCAAACGAGCCGATAAATTAGACATAATATTTCTTTAGAAGTTGAATACTGAACAAGGCGTTATTTTCTACCTTTAAAGCCCCGGCGGCTGTTTTTTTCCAATAAATCATCAAGTTTGCCGATTTTTCTTAAGTATTCGCGCTCTTTTCTAAGTTCGCCACGCCTAATAGCCTTGGCTTTTGTGGCCACTTTGCTAATGGGTTTTTGGTGAAACCTGATTTTTTTGGCTTGAATCAACTTGCCGCTCTGAATGGTTTTTCTGGTAAAACGCCTGATTAGCGATTCAAAATTTTCATTATCTTTCTTTTTTACTTCCAACATGATAACTCACCTTCCTTTCTTTAAGATTTATATAGTAATCTTTACAAAAAATTATTACTATATTCTTATATAGTAATAACATATTTAAAAATAATAGTCAAATAGTTTTCAGCTTTGCTGAAAACTATTTGTCCCGAGCTTGCCGAGGGGCACCGCTCAGTTTAAAAGCTACTTAAATAATTATATTATTTATCACTCACCACTGATTTTTCCAAGCGCTTTTTAATTTCCGCCACGGCTTTATGGAAATCAACCACTTCCTGTATACCGTTTTCCATATCCCGAATCATGATGGTATCGTCTATAATTTCCTTTTGCCCTAAAATCATGGTGAATTTTACCCCCAGTTTATTGGCCATTTCCAATTGGGGCTTAAGCCCGCTTTTGGAAAAATTTTCCACCACTTTAATACCGGCGGCCTGCAAATCTTCAAACAAAGCCAAGACCTTTTTTCGGGCCTCAATGCCTAATTGCGCCAAAAAAATCTCCGGGCGCAAACGATCAGGAACTTTAAAATCGGTTTCTTTGATTTGCGAAACAAAACGCTCTACTCCGCAAGCAAAACCAACAGCCGGCGTGGGGTTACCGCCCAACTGTTCCACTAAGCCATCATAACGGCCACCGCCTCCAAGAGCGCTTTGTCTGCCGCCTTCTTCGGTGCCGGCCCAAATTTCAAAAGCAGTGCGGGTATAATAATCCAAACCCCGCACGATAGTGGGATTTAAAGAATAAGGAACTTCCAATTCATCCAAATATTCCAAAACTTGAGTAAAGTGGTTGCGGCAATTTTCGCACAAAAAATCAATCTGTTGGGGAGCTTCGGCGATAATTTCGGCATCTTCTTTTTCTTTGGAATCCAAAACCCGCATAGGATTTTTAATCAAACGCGCCTGGGAAATTTCACTTAACTTGTTTTTTTGCTTTTTTAAATAATCTTTAAGTTCGTTTTCGTATTCCGGCCTACAAGAAGGGCAGCCAATACTGTTGATTTGAATATTAACCGGCAAATTTATGGCTTGATAAATTTTGTAAGCGATTAAAATAACCTGGGCATCAACCACGGCCTCGGCTTCGCCGATTATTTCAAAACCGAATTGAAAATGCTGGCGGTATCTGCCGGCCTGGGGCTTATCACGCCTAAACATGGGAGCAAAATAATACAGCTTTACCGGCTGGGGCAAATTTAACATGCCGTGTTCAATGTATGATCTAACCACACCGGCCGTGCCTTCGGGGCGCAAAGCCAAATGATCATCCCCTTGATCAACAAAGGAATACATTTCTTTTTCCACAATATCGGTTACTTGGCCAACCGCCCGCACAAAAAGTTCGGTAAATTCCAACACCGGCGTATCGATTCTTTCAAAACCATGAGCCCGGGCCAATTTATCAACCAAATCGCGACAAAAATCCCAATAACGCTGTTCTTCGGGCAAAATATCTTTCATGCCACGAACGAGTTGTAAGGATTTCTTTTTTTTGAATTCTTTTTTAGGTGTATTCATTAAGGTAAAATATTTTGGGGTGCTTTAAATAAAGTAAATTTGTTAAAAGGAAAAGCCCTAATTAAAGCCCGGCCTTTGATATTTTTCATGGTAATGGGGCCGATGCGCCTGGAATCCAAGCTATTATTACGGTTATCCCCCATCACAAAATATTGACCGTCTTTTAATTCCACCCGGCTGGTTTCATTAACCTTATCATTGGTTAAGTAGGCGGATTCATCAACCAATTGGCCTTGGGGAAACTGGGCATTATAAATATAAATATTGCCGTCTTTTAATTCCACCGTTTCATTGGGCAAACCCATGATTCTTTTGATGTAATAGGTTTTTGGCGAAAGCGGTGGATGGAAAATCACTACCTCTCCCCTAACCGGTGCGGTAAAGCGATAGCTTATTTCATCAACAATCAAGTATTCGCCGTCATGGAAATTAGGCAACATGGAATCGCCTTCCACAATAAACGGCTGAACAACGAACATTCTAACCGGTACGATGATGGCCAAGGAAAAAATGATGATTTTTACTATTTCAAAAAAATATTCTTTAAAGCCATGGCGAGGGGCAATTTGATTATAACCAGTTGGCTCAACGGGCTCTGTTGGCTCTTGTTCTTCTGGCTGCCTTAAATCAAGAATGTTCATGAAAAAAATATTGAATTATGAAGATAAACTATCTAACAATGTAACAGAAAACGCTATATAAAGCAAAGACGTGTGGTGTCGAGCTAAGCTCGATGGTGTCGCGCTTAGCGCGACTTCCACCACGCTAAGCGTGGTGGACGCGAGAGGGATCGAACCTCTGACCTCTGCAATGTGAATGCAGCGCTCTAACCAGCTGAGCTACGCATCCTTATTCTTAAAATACCTTATATTTAAAGTAAATTACAGCTATTATAACAGCCAAAATCATTAAAATCAAGGGTAGTGCACCATTGATTGACTAAACACCTAATTCCCATTATAATAGACCCATCTTAATTCAAAATTACTTATTATTTATTCCCTATAAAATTCACATGTCTCCGCTTGACGGCTTAAAAAGAATTCTGCCCAAAAACAATAAAGTTTACCGACCATCCAGCCGGATTAATTTTTTAATTAACCAACCTCCTGTTGCTTCGGACCCAATAGAACAACAAAATACTATTGAAGAAAAACCAGGAATTTTAACCAGGCCTAAATTCCGTTTTGACAAAAATTCAAATTACAGCGAAAAAAAATACACGATTGCTAAAATAATTTTGATCACTTCTTTGATTATTATAATTTCCGGAGTCATGTATTTATCCGAAAAGCTTTTTTCTCCGAGCGGTGGCAATATAGCGGGCTTGGCTAAATTTAATCCTTTTGCCCAATTGGCCTACTTGATTACCTCGAGCGATAAAAGAGTGGATGGCGAGCTGCAAGACAGAATTAATTTATTGGCTTTGGGTGTTGGCGGCGAAGGCCACGATGGCCCATACTTAACGGATACCATTATTATCATCAGCTTAAAACCCTCTACCGGCGAAGTTGGCCTGCTTTCGATCCCCCGCGATATGGTTATTAAGCTTAAAGACGGCCAATGGCCAAAAATAAATTCCATTTACGCTTTGGGCCGAAGCCAAAATAAAGATCAGGCGGCGCGTTATTTTATCCAAACTTTGGAAAACAATTTTGATTTGCCCATCCATTACTTTGGCCTGGTAACCTTTGACGGCTTTGAAAAATTTATCGATGAAATCGGCGGGATTAACGTTAATGTGCCGGTTGCTTTTACCGATAATCTTTATCCGACCGATGATTATAAAACCCACACGGTAAGTTTTACAGCCGGCGAGCAAACAATGGACGGCAAAACAGCTTTAATTTTTGCCCGCAGCCGGCATGGCAATAACTTTGAAGGTTCGGACTTTGCCAGAAGCAGGCGACAGCAATTAATCCTGCAAGCCGTTAAAGATAAGCTGTTTAAATTTTCCACTTTGCTCTCACCTACCAAGCTTTCGGCTATCAAAGAATTGTTGGGCAGTTCGTTGGAAACCAATCTGTCGGTTTGGCAGGCCTTAAAAATTTCCCAAATGCTAAAAAATACCGATGAAAGTAAAATTTACCGTTTAACTTTGGATGATGCGCCCGATAGCATATTGGAACCGGGTTTTAGTTCGGATGGCGCCTGGATTTTACAGCCCAAAGACGGCAACTTTGATTCTTTGTCCAGGCAATTTAAAAATATTTTTAATACCGGCAAAATTAAAGAAGAAGCGGCTAAAATTGCCATTCAAAACGGCACGCCCCAGGATGGTTTGGCCTATTGGACAACGGTGGCTTTAGAAAAACTTGGCTATAAAATAGTTAAATACGGCAACGCCGCCACCCAGGATTATGAACGGACCGTTATTTATGATTTAACCAACGGCCAAAAAAATAATTCCCTTAAATGGCTTAAGGCGGAACTTAACGCCTATGTTGCCAAATCCTTGCCTCAAGATTTGCCTGCCTCAACGCAAGCCGAAATTAACGCTAATAATACCAATACTGCTGCAATAGATGACGGCAAAACACCTGACTTTTTAATTATTTTAGGCACCGACTATGCCGATTCTTTTAAACTGCCGGAAGAAAAACCCGTTATCACTACCACTTCCACTCCCCAACTAGCAACTTCAACCGCACCCTTGGCTCAATAATTTTTAACAAATCATTTTCATGGACAAACTGCCTAAAATCGCTTTAATCGGCCGAGCCAACGTTGGCAAATCAACTTTGTTTAATCGCTTAACCGAACAAAAAAAAGCCATTATTTCCACCGTAGCCGGAACAACGCGAGACCGCAATTATGGTTTGGTTTCTTGGCGCGGTTTAAATTTTACTTTGATTGATACGGGAGGATTGGATATTGTTCACGAAAAACATTTTACCGAAGATGTTATTAAACAAAGCAAGTTTGCCTTAGCTGAAGCGGATTTAGTGCTGTTTATGCTTTCAGCTAAAGACGGCTTAATGCCCCAAGATAACGAAGTGGCTAAAATTTTAAGAAAAAGCAAAAAACCTGTTTTGGTGGTGATAAATAAAGCAGACAATCCAGCAACCAGAAAAAACCTAGCCGACTATTATCGTTTGGGCTTGGGCGTTCCTCAGCCGGTTAGCGCAACCAATGGCAGCGGCACGGGCGACTTGCTGGATGTGATTCAAACCAAATTAAATAAAAAAGCTAAAGCCCCGATGCTGGATGAAAAAATAATCAAAATTGCCATAATCGGTAAGCCCAATGTTGGCAAATCATCTTTATTAAATGCCATTACCGACAGCGAACGTGTTATTGTTTCGCCCATTCCCTACACCACGCGCGATCCCCAGGATATGGAATTTACTTATCAAGGCAACAACTACCTATTAATAGACACGGCCGGCATTAGAAAAAAAAGCCATATCAACGATCGTTTGGAAAAATACAGCGTAGATAAAGCCGTGGATACCATTCATAGAGCCGATGTGGTTTTGCTGGTTACCGAAGTGGATAAGCCCTTGGGCAAGCAAGATCAGCATTTGTCGGAAATTATTTTGGATGCCAAAAAAAGCCTAATTATCATTGCCAACAAATGGGATACCGTTGATGATAAAAACGTCGCCACCATAAATAAATTTACCGATTACTACCGCCGGTTTTTCCCCTACTTGGCTTACGCCCCTATTTTATTTACCTCGGCCAAAGAAAGCCAAAGAGTTAAAAAGATTCTGGAATTAACTAAAGAAATTTATCAGGAACGCTCACGCGAAATTACAGAGAACGCCTTGGATAAATTCTTAAAAAACATTATTAAAAAACACGCTCCCTCGCGGGGCAAGGGCACTAATCATCCTCGCATTTTAGGGCTTAAGCAAACCAGAATAAATCCGCCAGAATTTGAAATCATCAAAGATTTTGCCTCTGATATTCATTTTTCTTATTTCAGATTTATGGAAAATCAGTTACGGGAAAAATTTGGCTTTTTAGGTACGCCTGTTATACTTAGGGTAAGAAGAATAAAGCTGTAAAAACTATGAAATTGATTATCGGCCTGGGCAACCCCGGCAAAGATTACCTTAAAACCCGCCATAACACCGGCTTTATGGCGTTAGATGCACTGCAGGCAAATTGGCACGCGCCTAATTTTAGCTTAAATAAAAAATTTAAAGCGGAAATTTCGGAATTGGAAACGAACGGCCAAAAAATAATTTTAGCTAAACCGCAAACTTTTATGAATGCTTCGGGAGAAGCGATTCAAGCTATTGTGGCTTATTTTAAAATTAAGCCCGAAGATATTTGGGTTATTTACGATGATGTGGATTTGCCTTTGGGAAAAATCAGGATTGGCCAATTTGAAAGCGCCGGCGGACATAACGGCCTTAAATCAATTATTGAATGTTTGGGTGTTAAAAACTTTATCAGATTTAGGATCGGCATTGCCGAAAATCATCCCGGTAAAATTGAGCTGGAAAAATTTGTTTTGCAAAAATTTGGCTTTTTGGAAAAAAATAAAATCAAACAATCCTTAGCCGATACTACTAATGCCGCTGCCATGTTACTGGCCGAACCCATGGATAAGGTGATGAATAAATATAATTAATTTGTAGATTAAGGCGCTTGATTGCAACAATAAAAGAAACCGAGCGAGCTCGGTTTCTTTTATTTTAATTTAGCGCAAGATACTACCTGCCAGCGTAAGCACTAAAGCCACAAGGGCTTAGAACTTAACTTGGTGGCTACAGCCCCAGGGCTAGGAGGGCAACCCGGGGTTTGGCCGCTGGCAAATAGAAGCTTAAGCTTAATTTGCTCGATTTAGCCCCACAAATAGGCAAATTACGATACTCCATCTTAACAAAAATTAGCCAGCTGTCAAGACCTTGACTGCAAGAAATAAATAAATTAAGATTGTCGCATAATCAACTGAAAAGCGATTTATGGACAAATATCTTTTGGCGTTAAGCCAGGTAGACGGCCTTGGCCCTGCTACTCTTAAAAAACTAATTGATCTTTTTGGCTCGTCGGAAATTTTGTATTCGGCCTCTTTTTTAGATTTAAAAAATAAAAGCGTGCCTGATAAAATTATTACCCTACTACTTAACGCCAAAAAAAATCTTGATCCGGATTTAGAGGTTAAAAAAATAGTTGATCAAGGAATTGCCGTTTGTTCTGTTTTTGAAGCTGATTATCCGCCATTGCTAAAAGAGATTTTTGATCCTCCGGTGCTTTTTTATTACAGAGGCAATCTTAAACTGACCAATAATCCTTTAACCTTGGCGGTTGTGGGTTCTAGAAAAATTTCTAACTATGCCACGGCCATTATGCCGAATATTTTAGCACCAGCCATAACCCAGGGCGTGGTTATTATTTCCGGCCTGGCATTTGGGGTTGATCAGTTGGCTCATCAGTTGGCTTTAGCTAATGGAGGACAAACCATTGCCGTAGTTGGCTCTGGTCTGTCTTGGGAATATTTGTATCCCCAAGCTAATGTTAATTTAGCAAAAAAAATTTTGGAACAAGGAGGTTTATTAATTTCCGAAAACCCGCCCGCCTCTGTTGCAATGCCTTATAGTTTTCCCCGACGCAATAGGATTATTTCAGGCCTTGCTAAAGCATCGTTAATTATTGAAGCGGCCCAAAAATCCGGCGCTTTAATAACAGCCAGCTCGTCTTTGGAGCAAAATAGGGAGGTTTTGGTGGTGCCTCAAAACATCAATACCCCAAATTCGGTTGGCGTTAATAATTTAATTAAAAACGGTGCCAAAGTGGTTACTGGCGCTAATGATATTTTGGAACTTTTTAATTTAACCGCTCCTTGCTTAGAACAAAATCCAATCTTAGAAAAAACCGTAATTGGCCTTAATCAAGAGGAAAAAATAATTTATCAACTTTTAAGCTTTAGCCCTATCCACATTGACAAAATCATAGAAAACTGTAATCTAGAGACATCTTTAGTTAATGGTTTGCTAATCCAACTGGAGATTAAAGGCCTAATAAAAAACCTTGGTGGCCAAATTTACATCAAAATATAAATCATCACAATTTCAGGTAAAAAAATATTTTAACGAAGCGAATATCTGTTTGAGTGCAGCCCGATAAGCCGTAGGCGCAATCGGGCAAGCGAGTTATATGAGCAAGTAAAAATAATTTTTTACCTGAAATTACCCAATAAATCAATATTAACATAAAAAATCATGCTGACGGATAAAAAAATCTTTATTGCTTTAACTCTTTACTTAACCGCCCTTTTTGCCTCCAATACCATAGGCATCAAGCTCATGCCCTTTATTTTTGGCACGCACCTTTCGGCGGCCATTTTTGCCTTTCCCATTGTTTTTTTAATGACCGATGTGATTGGTGAAGTTTACGGCAAAATTATGGCTAAAAAATTCGTGTCCATGGGGCTATTTAGCTTGATAGTTTATTTGTTCTTTAATTTAATCGGCAATGTTATGCCGGCCTCGCCGGATTTTTACCAAGCAGAGGCTTATAACCAAATTTTCAGCTTATCGTTTAGGTTTGCTCTGGCTTCGTTGGTGGCATTTATTATTGGCGAATACCAAGATGTATTTTCTTTCTTTTTCTTAAAAGCCAAACTTGGCGGAAAATATTTTTGGCTTAGATCCAACTTGTCTAATTTATGGGGCCAGCTGTTGGATAGCGCCATTTGGTTTACCATTGCTTTTGCCGGAGTTTACCCTGTTAAAACCATTATCTTAATGGTTATTCCCTGGTGGTTGTTTAAATTCGGTATGGGCGTGCTTTATACCCCATTAAGTTACTTAGGCATTAAATTATTAAGGGGCAAGGAAAAAATCGCTTCTTAAAAATATTTAACAACGATGGATTTTACTAAATACCAGCAAGCGGTTAAATTTTTAGAATCGCTTTTTAATTTGCCAATCAGGGATTATTTAGGCCAAACCAAAGGCCGCTCTTTTTATTTAAAAAGATTAAACTGGCTGTTGGAAAAACTTAACCATCCCGAAAAATCTTACAAGATCATTCACATAGCCGGAACAGCCGGCAAAGGCACTACCACTCATTTGTTGCACCAAATGTTATTGGCCGCCGGATTTAAAGTGGGTTCTTACTATTCGCCGCATACCACTACCACTATTGAAAGAATCAAAGTGAATCAAAAATACATCGCGCCCGCTGAACTGGTTGATTTAACCGATCAAATTAAACCTTATTTAAACCAAGCGGCTTTGGTTTCGCCCTACGGCCAACCCTCATATTTTGAAACCTTGCTGGCCATGGCTTTTTTATATTTTAAAAAACAACGTTGCCGTTATGTTATTTTAGAGGCCGGTTTGGGCGGCAAGCACGATGCTACCAATATTGTTAAACACCCATTGGTTTGCGCCATTACCAACATCGGTTACGATCATCAGGAAATTTTAGGCAGAACTTTAACCAAAATTGCCTTGGATAAAGCGGGTATTATTAAAAAGGGCGCGGTATTTTTTACAACCGAAAATAATAAAAAAATAAACGGCCTTTTGGCCCAAAAATGCCAAAAATTAAACGTGCCCTTTAAGGCCGTTTTGCCCCAAAAACTGCCTGATGAAAATTTGGCCATCAGCATTGCCAATTATTTAAAAATTCAAGAGAAATTTATTAAACAAGGATTGGCTCAACTTAGATTGCCGGCCAGAGTGGAAATTTTGCAAACCAAACCCTTAGTTATTGTTGATGGATCGCACAATCCGGCCAAGTTAAAATTTTTGCGGGAAAAAATTCAAGCGCTTTACCCAAAAAAATGCTGGGTAATTTTTGGCCTGGCCCAGGATAAAGCTTGTAAAAATTCCCTTAAAGAAATTATCCCTTTGGCTAAAAATTTACTCTTCACCAGATTTTTATTGCCCAGCCGCAAATCAACTGATCTAAAAATTTTACAGGATACAGCCAAGCAATTGGATTCTAGCAAACAAATTAAAATTTCTACCCATACCGATCCTTGGCAAGCTTTAAATACCGCACTCAAAAAAATCAAGCCGACCGATTGCTTGATTATTACCGGCTCCTTTTTTTTGGCCGGAGAACTTAGAACCCATTGGATCAGCGAAGAACAAATTCTTAAAAAACGAAATAGCGTTTAATACCAAAAAATCAATAAATCAAGAAAACGATTGATGATAAATTTGTTTCTTGATTTTTTTGTTTTCTTGGTTTGACTAGAATCGCTTTTATAATTACAATAACTGTATTATTTAACATATGATAACCATAGAAGACATTATCAATAAAGTTAGGGAATATAATCCCTTGCTGGACGAAAAAGCTCTGCGGGAAGCCCACGAATTCGCCGCCATTGCCCATGCCGGCCAAAAACGGCTTTCCGGCGAGGATTATATCCAGCATTGTTTGGCTACCGCTTATAACCTGGCATCATTTAAAATGGATATGCCGACGCTTATTGCCGGCATGCTTCATGATGTGCCCGAAGATACCAGTTTTACTTTGGAAGATATCAAAAAAAAATTCGGCAAAGAAGTGGCTAAATTGGTTGAAGGCATTACCAAGTTGGGCACTTTAAAATACCGCGGCTTGGAAAGATATGCCGAAAATTTGCGCCGGATGTTTATTGCCATGGCCGAAGATATCAGGATTATCATCATTAAATTTTGCGACCGTTTAAATAATTTGCAAACATTAAGTTCATTAAGGCCGGATAAAAGAAAAAGAGTGGCTTTGGAAACCCTAGAAATTTACGCGCCCATTGCCAATCGTTTGGGTATGGGTGAAATGCGCGGCACGCTGGAAGATTTGGCTTTTCCCTATGCTATGCCCAAAGAATACGCCTGGGTCATTAATGCCTCACAAAACCGCCTTAAAATTGAAAAAAAATACATTGAAAAAATCAAAAGGATTTTGCAAAAAAAACTGCTGGAAAATAATATTGCCATTAATTCCCTTCATGGCCGGGTTAAACACCTTTTTTCCCTTTATAAAAAACTTCTGGAAAAAGATCAGGATATCAATAAAATTTACGATCTAATCGCCGTCAGAGTAATTACCAAAAGCGTTGCCGATTGCTATCGCGTTTTGGGCATCATCCATAAGCAATGGGTGCCCTTAAAAGGCCGGATTAAAGATTACATTGCCCAACCCAAGCCCAACGGCTACCAATCTTTACATACCACGGTTTTTGCCGAAAAAGGCAAAATCATTGAATTTCAAATTAGAGATCAAGAAATGCATGAATTGGCAGAATACGGTGTGGCCGCTCATTGGCACTATAAAGAACTGGATAATAAAAAGCTAACCAAAGAAAAAACCGAATGGCTTAAAAAACTGTTGGAGGTTCAAAAAAAAATCGCTGATAACGATTCTTATTTAGCCGAAGTTAAAGTGGATATTTTCCAAAACAGGATTTTTGTTTTTACCCCTAAAGGCGATGTTATTGATTTGCCCGAAAACGCCACGGCTGTTGATTTTGCTTACCATATCCACACCGATATCGGCGACAAGTGTTCGGGCGCCATTGTTAACGAACAAATTGCCCCTTTGCACACCAAGCTAAAAAGCGGCGATGTGGTGGAAATTATCATTAATAAAAGCCGGGTAACGCCCAATGAAGATTGGCTTAATTTTGTTAAAACCAACTTGGCTAAAGATAAAATCCGGCAATCTTTAAGGCAAAAACAACAAGGTAAAATCAGTAAGCTGCTTAATTCCAAAAATAATTAATGGCAAAAGTACAGGTTTAATCCCCGCTCAACTTGGCCACTAAGGCATTTAATTCTTCAGCCGAATAATATTCCAAGGTAACGGTTCCGCCGTTGCCTTTTTGATTAATGGCCACTTTGGTGCCCAAGGCCTTTCTTAAGGCATCTTCTTTATCCTGGATATCCAATGATTTACCGCTCACACGATTGTGCGACCTAACAGATATTTTTTTTACTTCGCCCTCGGCTTGCCTGACGGTTAAATTAAATTCTAAAATTTTCTTGAATAATCTTAGGCGTTCCGGAGCACTTGCAGCCGACAAAATAATTTTAGCATGTCCGGGTGAAAACTTTTTTTCACTTAAAGCATCTTGAATTTCGGCAGGCAGTTCCAACAAGCGCAAACTATTGGCAATCGTGGCTCTTTTTTTGGCCACCTTTTGGCCAACTTCTTCTTGAGTCAAATTAAATTCATCAATCAGTTGCTGGTACGCCCTGGCTTCTTCTATTGGGTTAAGATCGGCTCGTTGTAAATTTTCCACCAAGGCCAGTTCTAACTGCTCCAGCTTTTCAGCTTCGCGCACTAAACAAGGCACAGTGGCTAATTCCAAAATTTGAGCGGCTCTAAAACGGCGTTCTCCGGCAATTAGTTGATACTTTCCCTCGCCAGCACCAATCACAATCAATGGCTGAAGAATGCCGTGTTTTTTTATGGAATTAACCAAATCTTCCAGCTCGCCGTAATCAAAATGCTTGCGTGGCTGCCAAGGATTGGCTGTAATATCTGCAAGCTTTACTTGCCTAACTCTTTCGTCCAAATCAAAAGCTTGCTCTAAAGTTTGGGCTGAAACATTTTCTGCGATTAATTTATTGGGAATAAGGGAATTAAGCCCCCTTCCCAGTCCGCCTTTTTGCATAAAATTATAAATTACCTTTTGATAAAATCACTTCCCTGGCTAATCTTTCATAAGCACGAGCTCCCTTGCCGGCGGGATCATATTCCAAAATTGTTTGCCCGTAAGAAGGTGCTTCGGCCAACCTAACATTGCGTGGAATAATGGACCTAAAAATGCGCCTGGGAAAATGCTGATAAAGTTCGTTAAAGACCGCTTCCGATAAGCCATTTCGGCCATCATACATGGTTAAAACCGCCCCTAAAATATTTAAATTGGGCTTTAAATTGTTTTGAATCAAATTAATGGTGTACAAAAGCTGGGAAAGCCCTTCCAAGGCAAAATATTCGCACTGGACAGGGATTAACAGCTCATCAGCCGCTACCATGCCGTTTAAGGTTAGTAGGCCCAAGCTGGGCGGATTATCGATTAAAATAAAATCATAATCGCCGGCAATGGATCGTAAATTATCGCTTAAACGAAATTCCCGCCGACTGGTATTTACCAGTTCCACGTTAGCGCCGGCTAAATTCAAATTCGCGGGAGCCAAATGCAAATTATCAATTCTGGTTTTAACCAAAACATCTTCAAAAGTTATTGGATCATGCATCATTACTTCATAAATGCCTTTTTCCAAATTTTGGTAATCAACTCCCAAACCCGAAGAAGCATTGCCTTGAGGATCAATATCAATCAACATAACCTTTTTGCCGTAAGCGGCCAAATAGGCGGCTAAATTAATAGCCGTGGTTGTTTTACCTACTCCGCCCTTTTGATTGATAATAGAAATTATTCTTGCCATATTAATGCTCTTATTATACTGAAATTTTGAAAAACTTTCAATCACAGATAACCAAAACAAAAATCCCTTGAGCTTTAGCGAAAGGGATTTTTGAAAGGGGCACATTTGCGGAAGGTGAAGTTTTTGAATTTCATTCAAAAAACGGAACCTGAAGCAAATGATGACCCGTGGTGCCGAAGGAGAGAATCGAACTCTCATGAGCGTAAGCCCACACGATTTTGAGTCGTGCGCGTCTACCAATTCCGCCACTTCGGCCCATTTATACTGGAAGATGGTTTGAATTTTATTACAGTTTGGCCTATTTGTCAATATCAACTAAGCATCGGGTGAACATCTATTTTTTATAAGTAAAATCTGATAAAATCAAACCATGATTAACCTTAATACTCCGGTAGCCGAACTGACCAAGGTGGGCAAAACCGTGGCCTCACGCTTAAAAACCTTGGGGATTTTTAACGTTTTTGATTTGCTTAATTATTTTCCCTTTCGATATGATGATTTTTCCCGGCTAAAAAAAATTAATGAGCTGGCGGCAGGAGAGGTAGCTACGGTCCAGGGAAAGATTGAACTTTTAGCCACCAAAAGATCGCCCCGAAAAAAGATGATGATTACGGAATGTTTTTTAAGCGATAATACCGGTTCCATTAAAGCAGTTTGGTTTAGGCAACCCTACATTGGCAAGACCTTAAAAAACGGGGATGAAGTTACTTTTGCCGGAAAAGTTGAAGGCGATTTATTTAATACCTATTTTATCAACCCGGCTTTTGAAAAATCCCAAAGCGAACAAACGCACACCGGCCGGCTGGTGCCGATTTATTCTTTAACCGAAGGGTTAACATCAAAACAATTGCGGTTTTTAATTAAACAGGCCCTAATGGCTGTTGATGAAGTTGCCGATTGGCTGCCCAAAACCATCAAATCAAATTATGGTTTAATGGATTTATCGCCCGCTTTAAAAGCCATTCACTTTCCCAATAATCAAAATGATTTGCAACAAGCAACCAAACGGTTAAAATTTGATGAACTTTTACAACTGCAACTGCAAAATATTTTAATGAAGCAAGAAAGGCAGCAAAGCAGCGCCTTGCCAATTCAATTTAATGAAGATCAAACCAAGGCCATGGTGGCTAATTTGAATTTCCAATTAACAACTGCTCAAAAAAAGGGCGCTTGGCAGATTTTAATCGATATGAGCAAAGATAAACCCATGAACAGGTTGCTGGAAGGTGATGTGGGCAGCGGTAAAACAGTGGTAGCGGCTTTGGCCATTGCCAATGTTGCTCTAAACAATTTACAAACCGCCATGCTGGCACCTACGGAAATTTTGGCTTATCAGCATTTTTTAACCATGAAAGAACTGTTAAAACCCATTAACGGCAATGTGGCTCTGTTAAGCCGGAGCAAAGCCCAGGTTTATAACACCAAGGATGAAACTATCTCTAATTTAACCAAAAGCAAGTTGTTAAAAACAATTCAATCGGGCGAAATTCATTTGGTTATCGGCACCCAAGCCCTGCTCCAAGAAGCTGTGATGTTTGCCAATCTTGGTTTGGTAATTATAGATGAACAGCATCGTTTTGGTGTTAAACAAAGAAAAGGGCTTAAAGAAAAATCCATTAATTCCCAATATACCCCCCATTTGCTATCCATGACAGCTACTCCGATTCCCAGAACCTTATCTTTAACTTTATACGGCGACCTTGATTTAAGCGTGCTAAATGAATTGCCTCCGGACCGTAAAAAACCCATTACCAAAATGATTAACCAAGCAGGTAGGAATAAGGCTTACGAATTTATTTTGGAAAAAGTTAAAGAAGGCAGACAGGCCTTTATCATTTGCCCGCTGATTGAAGAATCCGATAAACTTGGCGTTAAGGCGGCCACCGAAGAATACCAACGTTTAGCTGATGAAATTTTTCCCCAGCTTAAAATCGGTTTGTTGCATGGCAAACTTAAAGCCAAAGAAAAAGACAAAGTTATGGCCGAATTTGCTAACGGCAAAATTGATATTTTGGTGGCAACTTCGGTAGTGGAAGTCGGAGTTAATGTGCCCAATGCCAGCGTGATTATTATTGAATCGGCTGAACGATTTGGCTTGGCTCAATTGCATCAATTTAGAGGACGGGTTAACCGCAGCGCCCATCAATCCTATTGCTTGTTATTTTCCAACAGTAATAACGAAAAATCATTAAACCGTTTAGGCGCGCTAATTGGCTGTTATGACGGCTTTAAATTGGCTGAAGAAGATTTAAAACAAAGAGGCATGGGCAACATTAGCGGCCAAGAGCAATCCGGCTGGTTAAACCCCTTTAAAATCGCTTCCTGGAATGATTGGCAATTGATTGAAGAAACAAAAAAAGCCGCTCAAATTATTGCCAGCGACTTTCCGGAATTACTGCTTGAATTTAAAACAAATCACGGTATTCATTTAGAATAATTTAGCAATCTCTTTAACCTCTTTTACCTTAATTGCCGTTACGCCTTTAATTTCTCCCTCAAAAGAGGGTAAAACAATTTTAGTAAACCCAAGCTTTAAAGATTCTTTTAAGCGTTCTTTGGTTTTGGCCACAGTTCGCACTTCGCCCGCCAAACCAACCTCGCCAAAAATAACGGTTTTTGCCGGCCAGACCTTATCATGATACGCGCTGTTAATCGCGGCGCAAACAGCCAAATCCAAGGCGGGCTCTTTTAAAGTTAAGCCACCGGCAATATTTAAATAAACATCAAAGTTAGCCAAATTAATGTTAGCTCGTTTGCTTAAAATAGTGGTTAATAATTCCAATCTCTTTTGGTCAAACCCCGAACTGGAACGCTTGGGATAATTAAAAGTTGTTTTACTTACCAAGGCCTGAACTTCCACCAAAAAAATCTGCGAGCCCTCGGCGACGGCGCAAATAACCGCGCCCGGCTGTTGATGGCTTTCGGCTAAAAATATTTTGGAAGGGTTAGCCACTGCCGTTAAGCCCTCTTTAGTCATTTCTAAAATAGCCACTTCATCGGTTGAACCAAAACGATTTTTAGCCGCCCTAAGTAATCTATACTGCTTGTATTTATCGCCTTCTAAATATAATACTACGTCCACCAAATGTTCGGTGGTTTTAGGTCCGGCCAGTTCGCCTTCTTTAGTAACATGGCCGATTAAAATAATGCTGATATTGTTATTTTTGGCGCATTCCAAAAGCCGGACCGTACAGGCCTTAAGCTGGTTAATACTGCCGGCTAAAGATTTAACCTCATCCAAGTAAATGGTTTGAATGGAATCAATAATTACCAATTGCGGTTGATTATCTTCAATAGTGGCTAAAATAGTTTCCAAATCATCTTCTTTTAAAAATTTTAAACTGCCTTGGCCTTTAACTAAACGAGAGAGTCGGCCCGACACTTGATCGGCTGATTCTTCGGCGGAAACATACAAAACTTCTTCCTTAAAACCACTGGCAAGCTGTAAAGCCATGGTGGATTTACCAACCCCCGGATCTCCACCCAATAAAATCAAGCTGCCTGGAGTAATACCGCCTCCCAACACCTTATCAAATTCGGTAAAACCGGTAACCAACTTATGATAATTGCCAGTTTTGAGTTTTGAGTTTTGAGTTAAGTCCACCACCTCGTTTGATGGTTTAGTATTTGATTTTTGAGTTTTCCTTGTTGATTGTATCTTGTTATTTGTCCCTTCCGTCAGAGTACCCCAGGCACCGCATTCCAAACAACGGCCAGCCCATTTTAGGGCTTGCCCATCGCACTTTGAACAAGTAAAGATTGTTGAATTCATAGGGTAAAATTAACAGATTTTGGCTTTTTCCGCAAATCAAAAATCCCCAAAAAATAAAGTAATTGAGGATTTTTAAAAATAAAATTTATTCTCCTTGGATGCGACAACTAGCTGTAGAAATATGATAATGCGCTCCCGGTTGGCCAGGAGTACCCTCTAAAGCCATATAGCCATGTTGGCATTCGGAAGCTGCTTGCTCAATATACTGACCATTAGCTTCATCGCCAATATCCACTCCATATGATTTACCGTCATTTTGATCTCCTCCATAATGGCATGAAGCTCCACTATGATCGCACTTAGCCGGCTTAGGTGTAACTTTACAAGCTCCTACATTACCAATGTAATCAGCGTCACTAATGGAAGAAATCCGACCGATCTTAAGAGGTCTGCCTGGCTGACTAAGCTGTTTTTCAAATTCATCCAATTTAGGCCTTAAACAATTTAATAGTTGTTTTAAATCATCAGAAGCATCAACCATTTGATCTTGAATACCAGGATCATATGTCCAGCCAGAAACAACTTGTTGCTCGCCTTGATTAACAATTCTTTCTCGGCAATCGCTATCATTTTGTATGTAACAGGTCTTATTGGCGTTCAGCCAAAATTGTCCGGTAGAAGGATTCTCCGCCTCACAAATACCGGTTCTACTGGGATTATTATTAATGTCATTAGTACAAATTCTTTCTAAATGGCTTCTTTCAGCCCAATCTATTCCAACACCATGACCAAAATATAAATCCCCTATCTTTGCATCATCATAACTGCTACAAGAATTAACATTACCACAATCAACATCAATTAAGGCACAAGTGTCATCATTAGGGTCAACATGACTAGCCTCGGTAAAAACACATAACTGCTTATGATCAATTGGTTGATACTCTTTAGGCGGCGTTAAGGCCGAACAACCAGCGTCATTTTGAGATATATTATACAAAGACATTAAATCATCATCTGTAGTATTACAGCTTAAGCATTTTGCCTCCTGCATACCTGGATTAAAATAACACACTTCGCCATTTTGATAATTAGGACAGCCATAACCTAAGCACGATTCATTACTACCTTCAACCGTGGCTTTTTGACCGCATCTTAAAGTATTGCCTACTGTTGGCTTGCCATCTACCAAAACTCTTTCGTTTGGCTCGCAAAAAGTACCCACATGCAATTCACTAAATTTATACACTCCTAAAGGTGCAAAACTGACCAGCTTGGGATTAATCGTATTTAAAATTAAATATGAAGTTAAAACCAAAATTAAACCAACAATGGCGCCAACTATTATTTCTTTGGCCTTTGTAATTTTTCCGGAATCACCGCCGGAAAACAACCATATTAACCCACCAATGGCAATCATTACTACTGCCAAAATTCCCGCAATGCCCACAAAAAATTTATACAAAGATTGAATATACTCGGGCAATAAGCTTTGAGTAACATCAGTGCCCACGCCTTGTTGAAATTTTGAAGCTCCCGGAATAGAAATATTAGGAATAAATTTTAGATTGGATTGTTTAATCCTTTGACTATCTTGCGGATTTTGAGGTAAAGCAGGACATGATGGGTTTGAGCAAGCAGCTAAACTGCAAGTTGTTGCTGTATACTCCCTTTGTATGTCTCCTGTTTGCTCGCCTACATCGGGAGGAGTGGTACTCTTGGCATGACATTGATCAGCTGTTAAATAAAATGTGCAGGATGTATCATTAACAACATCCCCAGTGGCAGTTATGCAAACACAGCATTGACCTGTTAAGTCTTGCGCTATAGCATTTTGAGGCAAAGCTAAGAATCCTAATCCAAGAAAGTAAAAAGTTAATAATAAGATTTTAGTGGATTTCATAGTTGCTGTTTTTAGCCGTAAAACGAGTAAAATTGATACACTATCTACCCTTTAGGTTATATGCCTATTATATCTCACTTCAGCATTTTTTCCAATTCGGCCACATTAATGGCTCCTACATATTTTTGGTTATTAACAAACAAATATGGCGTGCCGTCTAAACGCAAGCCCATGGCTTCAGTAAAGTTTTCTTCAACCAAAGGCAGGCCTATTTGATTGTCATTGCATTGGTTAAAGGTATTAAGATCCATTTTTAAACTAGCGACGATTTGCGGATACAAAGAAGGGCCGAGTTGATCCTGGTTGGCATAAAGATAATCATGAAAATCCCAAAACTTATTTTGTGCAGCAGCGCACCTGGCGACTACAGCTGCACCTTGAGCTTGGGGATGATCGGGATTGGGAAAATCCTTCCAAGTAATCAATAAATCAATCGGATGTTGTTTTAACAGCTGGGCTAAAACTTGCATGGCGGTAGCGCAATAAGGGCACTGAAAATCGCTGTAAACAACTATTTTATTTTTAGCATCCGCATTGCCTAAAGTTGGATCAGTGGCCCGGGTTATTGGCTCCGTTAAGGATGGTTCACTTGTTTGCACAGCCACATTAGTTAAAGAAGCTAAATATTCTTCGCTATCTTTTAAGGCCTTGGAACCGTAAAAAGAACGAACAATAATAAGGATCGTAAAAATTACCAAAACTAACAAAGCCAGTTTGATGAATAAATTAAGCTGTTTTGGATTTAAATCGGACATAAACAATTATACTATAACTTTATATTATACATCCGCCCGGATTTGGCATCCTGCCAATACAAAGTTTTTTCATCGGCAGATAAAAATACCTTATCAGCCGAATAACTACTGGCTTCGCCAACTGGCTGGGCTAATAAAAACTTTTCGCCTGTGGCTAAATTAACTTTATAAAACATATCACTGGAATCATTGGCTAAAACAGGATACAAGCCGCTGCCTTTTGGCAAATAATCCGGCACCCCGCAGTAAGCCGTAACACCATCATTGGCAATAGCACATTTATTGGGCCAAGTGTTTAACCCTAGATCAATATTATTCGAACCGGTATTATCACCCCCGGCAACAACCGATTGTAAAATGGGCTTTAAATCATTATCATGGCGATAAACGCTGTACAACAATCTATTGCCTGTAGGCGCCCATTTGCCCGTAAATCCCCCGCCATTAACGGTTAATGATTGAAAATTTTCTTCGTTCCGGCCGATAAAAATAATTCTTGCGCGTCTGTGCCAACATTTTTTTTGTACATAGCCACCATTTGGCCGTTGGGAGACCAATTAATATCCACCTTATCGGCGTTAGCGCCCAAGCGTTCCACAAATTGAATATTGGAGCCATCCGGATTAGCGGTTACTATCCAATTGTTTTCTTCGCCCTGCCCAATGGCCGAGGCGGCCAGTTCGCCTCCGCTGGAAGAAAAAGAAAAATTTTCCAATTCTTTAGGCAAACTATATTGCTGATTTTTGGCAAAATCGTAAACAATGTTGGAGCCATCGGGATATTCCAAAACAGCGCTGGCCCCGCCCGGAGACCAAGTTACTTTTTGCACAGCGTAAAAACGTTCGGCAGTAAGCTGGGTAGCTGTGCCATCGGCGCCTATTTTATAAAACCGGCCTTCAGCAGAATTAAAATAATTAAAACCTCCACTGCTGTTAAGCTGGGGCGAAATAAGTTTTGAACTACCAATCGAGTTAACCCGGGTATAACCGCCGGTGGCTGTTTCGGAAATAATTACGCCTTCGGGCAATTGGCTGATGCTAGGAAGCGCCCCGTTAACATTGGTATTGCCAATGCGATTCACATCTCCTGAATTAATCAACGGAAGCTGGCCCCCTGGGAAATTTTGGTTTTGATTATTATTTAAAGGCAAAACATCCGGTTGGACCGGCTTAAAAAAATAATAATAAATAAGATAAGCCATGGTAAAAACCGCGGCGGCAAAAAGGATAACTATGATAATTTTTTTAAAACGTTCGTTCATATGAATAGAATAAGGAATTAGGAATAAGGAATAATTTGAAAATTCATTATTCCTTATTCATTATTCTTCATCCCCCTTAAACTTTCAACTTAGCCAGCTCTTCTTCGTAATCTTCTACCATTAATTTTTGCTGACCCATTCTTTTATCATTTTGGAATTTAATTATTAACACCATAATGGTAAAAGTAGGAAAAATAGCCACCCCGGGAATCAGTTCCGCCAAAATCGCCAAAATATATTTTTTTAAATACTTTTTAATCAGCCAGCGCTTAAACCAGGTGCCCTGGAAAGATAAAGCCACCAGCACAGTGGTAGTGATAAACAAACCAACTATATCGCCTGTTAAAGTGGATACATCCAAAACATCCCATAAGTCCTTAATCACGGCCAACAATAAGATAAGTAAAAATGAGCTAAATGCTCCTTCGGCCAAACCCCGCCTTAAACTTAAACCCAGCTTTATACCTTCTTTAATGGCGCCAGCAGGCGTTTTTAGTCCAAATGAGGTTTTTTTAAAATTATCATAGTCCTCCCTAAACTTCTTATCACCAAAAGCAGGCAAATCGTTATTTTCAATTAGGTTCCGAGCATTATTAACAAATCTAACTGCTGCTTGTCTGCCTTGTGGACGATTCCCTGCTTGTTCAGATTCACCCACTGGGGATTGATCCGTGTTTTCTTGATCACCCATTTCTTCTTGGTCGTTCTCTGAATCAAATCCGGATGATTGAGCCAATGGATTCATGGGAGTTAACGGTTTGGTGGAATTGCCAGATGATGAACCCAATCTTTTGGCAGGTTTGTTCCTGTCTGCCTTTTTTACCACTGCCAACAAACGGGCTAATTCTTGTTCTTCTTTCGGATCTAATTTACGGGCAACGGCCATATTATTATTCTTGCCATTTAGCGCTATCAACCAGCCAAACATCGCCTGATTTAACTAACGATAACACAACATCTTGATAATAAACATAATCAACGGCGCCATCCTTGCGTTCCGACCTCTGTAAACTAACAGTTACTTGTGCCGTACCTTGATTTTCATCCAAATCATTAATAGCTATTTTTAAAGCCCTGGAAGAAACGCCGTAAAAACCCTTTGCCGGATCATATTGTTTTTTTAATTCCGTTTTTAACAAAACAAGCGTTGTTTGCATTTTAGCGGTGGAAATCAAGCCCAGCTCATCCAAATTAACCATTTGGCTATCGGTAGAATAACTACCAAAACGTTCGGCAAAATTGCGCGCCACCGTGCTAACTGCCTGCTCTTGCGGTTTTAAGGTAATTTTTGGCACCAAAGGTATTGCGCCTTTATTTACCTGAGGCAAGGTAGTGGTAGCGTTATTATTATTGTTAACAGGAGCAACTTTTGGCGCAAACCAAGAACCGTCCATTAATAATAAAGCAACAGCTAAGCCGGCTAAAACCAAAACGGAAATGGCAATGATAATAATTTTTTTACGGGACATATTATTGTTGATTAGTTAAACTGGCATCAAACTCTTTTTTAGCAGCTTCAATTTCCAATAACTGCTTGGGATCGGAAGTTATTATCTGATCTTCGGTATAGCTGGCCTTAACCAAAATGGCCACATGTTTATCGCCGGCAAAAAAGATGCCCTCTCCCACATTGCCTTCCAATAACAGGTATTTTTCGCCTTCCGTTAGCATAAAAGTGTTTTTAATCATTTCTATGCCTGCCGGAGATTGTTTTAACAATAATTGCAGCGAGGAGTTGGTAATGATGGCCTTGCCATAGGGTGAACTTAAAAAGTCATTAACATCCTGGGTAATGGTAGTTACCCCCAAATAATATTTACGACACCTTTTAACCAGCGCAAAAATAAATTTGGCGCTATCTTCCCGTTGCATCAGCCACCAGGCCTCATCAATAACCAAAATCCTTTTTTTAAGTTCCGACCTTACGACCGTCCAGATGTAATTAACAATGGAATAAATGGCAATGGGTTTTAACTCGTCTTCTAAATCTCTAACCGAAAAACAAATCAACTGGTTTTTAACATCAATATTGGTCGGGCTATTAAACAAGCCGGCAAAAGTACCCGTAGTATACTTGCGCAAACGCATAACCAATGATTCGCCACCGGCCAAGCCCGATAAAACTTCTTCAAAATCCTTCATTAACGGCGGTTCCACATTGGTTAAATCGCTTTGAGGGGTAATATCTTTTTTGGCATAAGTTTCCAAAAGCGCTCGATCAACCAAAGAATCCTCTTCGTGGCTTAAATCCCCCAGCATCAGCCGAATCAAACCTTTTAAGGTTATAACCGCGCTCCGAATAATATCGGCCGGCTTGGCATCGTCGCCCAAAACATTTTTAGGCAAATCAAACGGATTAAGCTTGGTTTCGGAATTAAGGGAAATATTAATGTAGGCCCCGCCAACAGCATCGCACAAATATTTGTATTCGCTTTCGGGATCAATAATAATCACATCGGTGCCCATCATCATGCTGCGCAACACTTCCAACTTAATAGCGTAGCTTTTGCCGGCACCTGCCGTGGCAAACACCACAGAATTGGGGTTTTGCAAACTAAATCGGTCAAAAATTATCAAACTGTTGTTATGCCGATTAATGCCATATAAAATACCGTCATTGGAAGTTAATTCCGAAGAAATAAACGGAAAAGAAGAAGCCACTGGCGAAGAATTCATGTTAAAAGAAATTTGCAATTCATCGTTTGCCAAAGGCAAGCAGGAATTAAAACCCTGTTCGGCCTGATACAGTGCCCGCTTGGAATAAACCAGTTTGGAACCGAATAACGATTCCATTTTTTCCACCAACAATTCCAACTGTTCTTTGGTATCGGCGTAAATGGTAACGTACAATGCAAATTGAAAAAACCTTTCGGTGCCCTGGGTTAAATCATCCCGCAAAGTTTCAATATCCCTTAAAGCGGTTTCCCGCAAGGGATCCCTAGGAGCACCTTTTTCGGAATCAGCCATTAACTGGGCCTGTAAACCGCCAACTTTATTTTTTAATTGCTTTAAAATAATTTCCGTTTTTACCTGGTAAAAAAACATGGAAATATCCAAAGGCGAACTGTAATTAATAATCGGCGAAAACCAGCCAACATTAATGTAACGAGGATAATTAATGGCAAACAAGGTAGTAAGATATTTGCCGTTAAGTTCTACCAACCGGGGTTCCACTTTTAAACTGGCCGGGGCGATTAAATCTTTAACCGAAGTTACTCCCTGGCGGTAAATTTTTTCCGCTTCTAAAATCTCCCTCTGTTCTTGGGCTTTAAGTTTGGCCGGACCAAGATTGGCCGAAGAGTTGGAAGTAAGTTGTGTTGGTTTAAATGCCATAATTTTTAATTTCTAATTTTCTTCTACCCGTAGTTTGGTAATATTAGCCATCTTTTGAGCATCGGCCTTTCGACTGCGCTCAAGGCCTACATCATAATTCAAGGGATTACTGCATTAATTCTCTTCTACTCTTAATTTATTGATATTGGTCATTTTCTGAGCATCGGCTACTTCGGGATTATAAGTATTGTAAAAAAGCTCAATCAAACTTTGGGTATCAAGAGGTACAGCGTGTAAACCAATGCTGGATAGCCCCGAAATAACAAAATCCAAACGCTTGAATAATTCCTCGCGAGAGCGGTTGAATTTTTTTTGGCTTAAGCTGATGGTTCTAGCCGGAGCGAATAAATCCAAAAACATTTCCCAAAATTTCTTTTTTTCCCTACTGGAACCGCTGTAAGGCACCACCACGTAAAACTTTTTAGTCATAATTTCTCCCAGATCCAAAAGTTCTTTTAAAAATGTCCGATAATCGGCAATTTGCATGCGCAACAATTGATTGGTTTGCTCTTTTTCCAAGGTTTCCAGTTTGGTTAAATAACCGTCAATATTTAAATTCCTGGATTGAATCACGATCTGCAAGGGAAATGATAAAGAATTTAAAAAGCCAACATAGGCCTGAATAATGGCATTTTGCTCATCTTCACCTTTTAAGGCAAAGTTAATGGAAGAAACCAATAAAACCGAACGCAAACCGCCATCGCGCAAAATAACCGTATCGTCTTTAATTTCGGCGATATCCAAATATTTTTGAGTAGGGGTTTTTATTTTACTGCCGATATTTTTATTTTCTGACATAACGATTTGTTTAAATTTCCAATTTAAAATTAGCATCCTGGCCCCTGCCTTCGCCCTGATAAACACCACCGGTATCAATTAATAAAGCCAGTTCGGAAAGATGGGATTTATCCATAGAGCGGGCAACATAAGGTGCTATGGCCGCTTGAACACTTGTATCAGCTTTTTCTTGGCGGTGAAATGAAGCACTGGTTCTTTGCCAAACCCGCAAAGCCGGTTTTTTAAAGGTTTGGCCGACATTTAATAAAAAATAATGAAAAGGCACTCCGTTAATTTTAACAAAAGCAAAAATCACAAACAGCAAAGCTGTTGGGATGCCGATGAATAAAAAAAAGGTGATATCGGAAAGCTTGTATTCCAAAAATATAAACAACCCGCCGACAATTAAAATCACAAACTGCCTAACGGTAATCGGGCCGATGATTTTATCTTCCACATCAATAAATTGAGGAACGGTAAATTGGCGCATTAGAATCTTAATTGCTTATTTAAATCGGTAATGGCATTAAACTCTTCCATGGTTAAAATTTCTTGGCCTTGGGCGGAATATTCTTTAATTACGCCTGCTAAATCCAAATTATGCTCCATGCTAGCATGCCCCAAAGAAACATACATTTTGTATAACGAACTGGTGCGCCAAGCCGAAATTCCTAAAGATTTTTTAGCCAAAGAATCTTTGCTTAGCAAATCTATTTTGCTCATGATTTTTTGAACTCTTTCCTGGGTAGTAGCGCCCAATCTTCTAAAAGTTTCCAAGGTTAATATGGATAACTCTTCTACCGGCCCAACCAGCTTATAATCCTTTTTAATATCGTTAATCCGGCTGGCGCCTTGCTTTTCGGGCCGAGCCATTTTGGTGTAAATGGGCATAGACGGCTTAAAAGCCCCAACTGGCAAATCAGGCAAGGGCTGGCGCTGTACCAAGGGCTCTGTTACATAGGGCACACGACTTTCAACTTGATTTAAAGAAACAGCATCCGAAACGGTTTTAATAATCGGAGTTGGCCGGCTTGTTGGCAGTTCAATTTTTACTTCCGGCTGGATTGGTGCCACCGGCTTATCTTTAGGCAGTTCAACAGGCATGGCCTTTTTAACTTCGGGCAATGAAACCGAAGAAATATTACCAACAGCAACTTGAGGCGCCTCCTGGTTTTCGTCAACCACTATTCCGCCGGCTGTTAAAATCTTACCTTTAATTTCCTTTAAAAATTCCAATAAATTTTCCGCCAAGCCGTTTTCAAAATCCAAACCGGCTTCGGTAACCGGCCGCTCCAGCAAACCCTTGGCATCGGCTTCGCTCCGACGATCGCGCAAAAAACTGTAAACCAATGACCTTAATCTGTTGTTTAATTCGGGCGTTAAGGTTAATTTATAATTTTCAACTATTTTGGCAACGATTTTATCCAAAGAATATTTTTTTTGCGGACCAGATGCCGGTATATTGGCTTTATGTTTGGCAGCTTCTTCTTCATCTTCGGGATGAAAATAAAAACTGGAAGTTTGTTTATATAAAGCAGGAGGCGGGGGCTGGATCATTTTTTCTTCATAACCTGTATCCATTGGCAAAATCGGCTGTAATTTCTCTTCGGTCGCCTCAACTTCATTACCAATTGTTTGATAAGAAGCGCCATTAAAAGGTTTTAGCTCGCCATTAGATAAAACCTGAAACTGGCCGGTTTCATCCATAACCAGGATTTCATCATTAGTAGATTGTAAACTATTTGCTGTCATAGAGTAGTAATTGGTCTGGACTGCAATATATAAAATTTATTTTTAAATAAGGCCCATTCTATATCCTGGGGTTTGCCGTAATGTTTTTCTATCTTTTTAACAATTTCGGCCAATTCAATAATTTGTTTGCCAGTTAATTTTTGTTTTTCCTGAATTGACTTGGCTACAGGTTTTAAAACCGAACCCCCCCCTGCTTTTAAAATAATCTGTTTTTCCTGCTTGGAAATATTAATATCCAAAATTGTACCTTCTTTTTTATGGACTACATAGCTATCGGGCGTAATGGTGCCCGAAACTATAGCTTCACCCAAACCGTAGCCGGCTTCAATAATCAGCTGATTTTTGTCTTTAGTAACCGGGTGGACCGAAAAAGCCACGCCGGAAATTTGAGAATCAACCATTTGTTGAACCACTACAGCCACACTCACCGCTGTTTTATGCAATTTTTTTTCAAACCTGTAAAAAATGGCGCGTGGAGTAAATAAACTGGCCCAGCATTTTTTTACCGCTTCTACCAAATGTTTATCGTCAATGAACAAAAAAGTGTCCAACTCGCCTGCCCAGGAGGCAATTGAAGAATCCTCCGCAGTAGCCGATGAACGGACTGCCACCCACTTGGTTTTTAATTTTTTATACTCTTTAACAATGGCCTCTGCCATTGAAACAGGCATCGTTGCCTTATGAATCATATCCTGAATAACATGCGATGCCTTATCAACCGAACTAACATCCTGATGATTAACTTTTTTTAACTCCGCTTCGATATAAACGTTTAAATCCTGCCCACACCCAACTGGCGGAGGGGTATTATTTAAAAACTGATCAAAAGTGCTGGCTAAAACCACAAATCCTGGCGGAACAGGCAGTTTTGCGGTTGTCATTTCTCCGAGCGAAGCGCCTTTGCCTCCGGCTATTGCCACGCTTTTTTTATTTATTTTGGAAAAGGGTAAAACAAAGGTGTTCATAACTTTTAAAAACCATATTTCATGACTAATTATAACACAAAAATGGGTTTTCTTACAATATTTTAAAACCGGCCAGAGTTCTTCCTCTAACCGGTCAAAAATTAATAAAAATTTATTGATTTTTTATTCTCTATCACTCTGATGCGCTAAACGATAGACTTGATCGAGCGCTTGTAATTTTGATTTATCAAGATAAACACGCCCTTTTATTTGCCTGCCTTCAAAAATAACTGGAATGCGTTCGGGCGTGTTATTAGGATCAATGCCTAAATCCAAAATAATCGACTCGGCCGGCTGAATATAGCCGCCAAACTCCGGTGTATCCAGGTCAGCAATTCCGTGAATTTCCGTACCGTCGGCACGCACAAAAATACCCGCTGTTTTAAGTAATGATTCGGCAAATAAACCATGAGTGTTGATATTAATCACTACATCTTTTTTAGTAGTAACTTTCTTTTTCTCTCTTCCGGAAGCATACCTGGCTAAAATTTCTTGTTTTTCAATAAGCTGATGCGATAAATCACTGGCCAAATTATTAACTGCTTCTGGATTTTCAATTACCTGTTGAAAACCCTCTTTTTGATGTTTTTGCCTGATTGGTCCGATTTTTAACTGAATATCCTTAGGCAGCTTTTCTATATCCACCATCGGCTGACCGCTGACGTCTTTTTTTATCATCGCGCCCGTTGTGTCATTGGCAATTGCCTCGTCGATTAAAGCGGCCAATTCAACGTGTTCTTGGTAAATTTCAGCCAAAGTCGCTCCCTCAATCAACAATTTAGCGTCTTTAAGAACGTTAGGCGGGAGCTGATCGTACTGAATACCCTTAACCTTTCTGGTTTTATAACGCTCGTCGGTCTGCAATGAAGTTACATTAGCCTGACCGCCAATATTTTCGGCAGTTTCATAAGCCCGACCACTGGGATGATCGCTGGCGTATTGCTTTAACACTTCCACATCTTTAAAGGCCTCGCCTTTGGCCTTGGCGTGTGCAATGCCTTCCGGAGTAAGTTCGCCGGACGGCAGGCGTTCGGCATGCCTGGTAATATAAATCTGATAGCGTGGCTTTGCTTCGGACTCAATGGAAGCTTCATTAGCTAGTTCTACTTGGCCTAAATTTTGTTCTTTTTCCATATTATTACTTATCAGCTCTTTTAATAATTTTTACCAATCCAGTTTGACCGTTAATTTCCAATAAATCATTTTCCTTAATAACCCGAGTACCATTTTTAGTGGCAATCACGCAAGGCACCCCTAATTCTCGAGAAACAATGGCCGCGTGCGAAGAAAGGCCGCCTTGATCAGCTACAATGGCCGCGGCTTTTTCCATGGCTGGCACAAAATCCGGCGTGGTAAATTGTGCTACCAAAATATCCCCTCTTAAAACTTTGCTGATTTCCGATTTATCCAAACAAATTTTAGCATGGCCCCTGATAATTCCGCCCAAACAGGCCATGCGACCCTGGATTTCTTCCGCTTCTTCCACCTCAACCGAGTACTCCTTTTCCAGGTCTTTGATCCTTTGCGGATCGGTAATTAATTCTGTTTCCGAATTTCTAACCAACATAGCGTAGTTTTTTAATCGCATTTTCATCTCTTTATCATTGGGCAATGGCTTGCCTTCTTTTAAAGCCGCCATCATTTCCGGAACGGAAATTTCCATAATCCAATCAGGATTAAAATTATTTCTTTTAGCCACTTCGGCATAAGCAAAACTAGCGCCGTAATCGGCATTAAAAAAGGCCTCAACCCTACGATTTCGGAAATAGGAATTTAACCTGGCCAAATCAATGATTCTCTTAAAATCCTTCTTGGGCTTGATTTTTTTCAACGCCCAAGCATAATCTTCCGCTATTTTTTCTGCGGAAACTTCATAAATCAAATCATTAATTTTTTTACCATTTGCCAATTGATGTTTAACCTCTTTTAAACGATTAATTATATCATCGTAAGAATATGGTTTGCTTGTTGCCAGACCTCGATTGATATAGGCAAATTTATCTAAATGGTTATTAATCTTGGCTTGAGATGAAGCCGATAAATGATCCAGATCTTCTTTAGCGGCAAAAAAATCCTTTGCCATTTGCATCAGGCGCCAACGTTCTTCCGCCACCTCGGTCATTTCTTTGGGATCGCTAAAAATTAAAACGCATTTTCTAAAATCCGGTTCATCGGCCTTGATATATTCCGATAATTTCTGCTCAATGATTGTTTCAAAATATTCATCCAGAGGATACTGGGTATACCACGGGCAAGTCAGCTCACGATATTCTTGAAGAAGCTTTTCTAAAATATCGGCTATTTGCTGATTGGTTTTAATGGACCAATCAATTTTTTTCAACTCCAAGCCCGTTTGGTATGTTTGCTCACAAATTTTTAACTGTTGACTACAAAATTTTTCAAACCATCCGTTATTTGATTTCATATAACCGAGAATTTCATCTTCAAAAGCATTATATTCCTCGGCTCGCCAATACATCATGTGGTTTAAATATGTACGGTTAGGCATGGCAGTTTTAATCCCTGCTTTATTGGCATTGGCCTTAGTAAATGAAGAATTGATGATAAATCTTAAGAAAATTGGCAGTTGGCCAGAGGGCTTAATCCGCCATTTTCCCGAATGTGTAACTGCTCCAGACATATACTTATGGTTAATTGTTACAAATATAGCTTCTCACTTTTTAATAAATCTTTCAAGTTCCCTATTACTGTATACCACCCCTGATTATCAACACGACTGGCACTATTTAAAATGTGATAAATCCGGCAATTTAAATTTAAACCTTGTTGCTTAACCGCATCAATGGCTTCTTTAAATAACTGGCAATTTTTCAGCTTATCGTCGGTATAAACTACTGTTTTATAACCTTCGTCAATTTTGCTTTTTAAATATTGAATCAACATTTTCTTGGTTTTAATATTGGTTTTTGCATAATCAAAAGTGGTATTTATATTTTTAAAAAAACTCCTAACATCTAAACCTTCCTTGGGATTTAAATAACTCGCCCGCCAATCCATTTGCTCTTTAACGCCGGTAGTAAAGGCCTCGTTGTTTTTGGTCCAAGTTAAAACTTCTTTAAAACCTTCAGCCAAAGTCAAATTATACATTTCTCCATTTATATATGGCTCCTTAAAGGCATTTTCATATTGCCTGGGGTCAGTTGGATTTTTTATCTTAGCTTTGGCATAGTCATCAAAAGTGGCATAACCAGTTAACTGGGCATTCCATTTTTCCAAAAATCATGTGTCGGCCAAATCCCAAAGATATAAAATTTTAGACATAAGTGTTATAATTTCCTGACTATGCCTTTGTCGGCATCCACTTCCACCATATCGCCGGTTATAAAAACCCTAGTAGCGATTTTAGTGCCTACAACACAGGGAATTTTTAGCTCCCGACTGATAACCGCCGCGTGGCAGGTAATTCCGCCTTCATCGGTAATAACTGCCGCCGCTTTTTTCATTGCCGGCACAAAATCAGGTTTTGTGCTATGAGCCACTAAAATTTCACCATTTTTGATTCTAAGCAAATCTTGATACAGGCGGTTAATCCTAATAATCCTAACCTTTCCCTGGACCCTACCCAGATAGGCACTGTGGCCAAATAACTTATGGTGTTTATTAATACTTGGTTTATCAGACTGCCGATTAATTATCGTCATGATGTTTTTTATCTTTTGAGGCTGACTAATGAGTTTAACCCGATTATCAATCATTAGATAAATAAAACGCCTCTTTCTTCTTTGAATTTCCGGCTTATCCTGTCTTTTGCCTGTTCCGATAAGCTTGGCCATCTCATCAATGGTATAGAACATTAAATCATTAATAATGATTCCAAATCTTCTGGAAATTTCCTGATAAAGAAAGTGGCCATAATAGAAAACAAGGCTACGGCAGACATCACGATATTGCATTAAATAACAATATTGGTTTATCAGACGCAAAAAACGGCGATCCGGCTGCGAAAAAGCAGATACAATCTTATGGAATTTTACCCTTACTTTTTGGGATTCTTTTAGATATAACGCCAATTTACCTTGCGACTGACTTTTTTTATACTTTTTTAAAAGCTTAATAAAATCCTCGATCTTCGCTGGTCGGCTATCAACAAAACTCATGCCATACCAGAGATATTTTTTACGTAATCGCTCCAAACTATTATGGCTAAATTTAGATCGCTGATTTTTATTTAAAAATTTTAAAAGATCAATCTCTAGTTGAATTATCGGAATACGCTTAATCGGTTGGGTTATAAAATGAAAAACCGCTTCTGATTGATCCTTTTGATAAACTCCATCCAATATTTTTTTCAGGTAAACAAATAATTGATTGTCAAGCGTCAATGGAGCGTAAATAATCGGAATGGCGCTATCCGCGGCCTGTAAAAAATGATGGTAATGCCTAAGTAATTCAGCTGGGCTTAAACTTTTAAAATCAATTTGCTTAAAACTCAAAATAGATTTAAGAGCGTCCTTAGCTCGGTTAACCATTGCCCTTATGTGATTGCCGTCTTTTCTTGCATCATTTATTGTTTTGCGCAATACCTTTTCGCCAAACCGTTTAAATTGATTTTTGTCAAAATACCATTTAGCTTCCAAGCCTTGGCCGATAATTAAAATATTGGTCAGATCGGCGGAAAAATTTTTTTTCAGCTCTTTGCCTATATGCGATAAAAAAACATCAAGTTTATGAATACTAAAACGCCTGGTATAAAGTTGCTCCCAATAAATTTCTTTTATTTTCTTCATATCATTGGAATGCTTTTTCTAACAATTTTACAATCCCCTTATTAGCATCCACTTCTACCCTATCACCATCTTTTAATAAACTGGTAGCCACTTGAGTGCCGATAATGCAGGGCTTATTAAGTTCTCTGGAAATTACCGCGGCATGTGAGGTAATACCGCCTTCATCGGTAATAATTGCGGCCGCTTTTTTCATCAATGGCACAAACTCTGGCCTGGTCATTTGGGTAACTAAAACATCGCCTGGCTTAAATTTCTTAAATTCAGAGTGGGACATAATAACTTTAACCCGGCCAAATGCCATCCCCCGACAGGCAATAAAACCCTGTAATTCCTCATTTTTCAAATTAATCCGGTTTTCAAAAATCTTATTCATTTTTTCCGCTTCTTGGCCTACCAAGCGCCAAATTCCCATGGAAGTATAATTGTAAAAAACTGCTCTCTGCCGCTTTTTAAGTTCCACCGTCATTTTAACAATCTTAGGTAAACTAGTAATCTCAAAACCATCCAAAAAATACAATAAATGCTTATCCACGCCGCTCCGCTTAGCCAGTTCTTCGGCAAAATTCTCAGTCAGTTTATTATTAAGCATGCCATACTTTTTTCTTTCCTCACGCCAATCGCACAAACATGCAAAAAAATCAAATAAGGCAACCTGACTGCTGTTTAAATGATTTTTGGAAACAATCGTAGATTTAGATCTATTGATTTTTAATGAATAACCGCTTAAATTCCTAATTCTTTCATTAATCTGTTGATGTGAAAGTTTGGCCATCTCTTTTAGGCGCTTTAAAAAATATACTTGCGACAACATTTTTGCCTTGAGCCAGGTAATACTCTGCCAGGAATATTTTTTTGCGTGATTTGCTAATTGTCTGTTGATATTCCTGTGAGCCAGATAATTTTTCACAATTGATAAAAGATCTAGCTCTTCCTGTTGAGCAAAAGTTAAAAGCTTGGGAGCGGTCAAAATCGATAAATTTTGAGCCGATAATTTAAGTCGATATTTAGTTAGGTAATCACTAATAATTTTATCGCTCCAAGGATCAGAGTATTCAATCATTAAAGTCGGTTGCCAATAGGCCAGTTGGAACAAACAAAATTTGCGATAAACATTAAAAAAATCGGCATTACTTAACTTTTTGAGGTAAATTGCATTCAATTGGCTTAAAAATGACTGTTGATGTTTTACCAAAACCCGCCAACGATTAATTTTACTAGTCAAATAATTCTTATCTTTAAGGTGACGTCTAATAAAATAATTTAATAAGCGCCTTTCATTATCTTTATTAAAATAACCGTAATTATTATGACCCTTGAAAAAAATCTGACAATCAAAAGTTTTAGCGCCCGAACGATAAGGTACAGAACAATACAGCATGTTAATGCCTCCGCCCTGACGGTACCAATTGGTTGATTTAACTTTTTTTATTAATTTGGCCTGATTCATGTATCCTTACAATTTTTTAATAACACCATGTTTACTATCAACTTCCACTAAATCACCGTCGCGCAATACTTTAGTAGCGATTTTAGTGTTAACAATGCAGGGAATTTTTAATTCACGGCTAACAATGGCCGCGTGAGCCGTCATGCCTCCAGCATCAGTTATAATCGCCAAGGCCTTTTTCATGGCCACAATATAATCCGGACTGGTCATGGAAGCGACTAAAATATCGCCTGGCTGCATTTTACCTATATTTTTTGGCGAAGTAATTATTTTAACTTTGCCCCTGATTGTTTTGCCCAAACTGACAGTTAAACCGTTTATTTCTTGAAGATTATTAGGCTTTTCTTTTGAATTGGTAAATTTTTTCTTAATTGTTTTTGCTCGAGCACCAATGATATAATCAAGCTTATTATTTTTTTCTGCATAATGACAAACAACTAATTTTTTTCTTGCCCAAATAATCTGACTATTGATTTTTAAGCCTTGGACTGACAACTTTGATAATTCTTCTGCATTGTAAAAATGAAGGTCTAAAAAACTAACTTTATATCTTTTGGAAAATTCTTTAAGAAAAACATCAATACAATGATTGGCCCAAAAAATGTAAAATTTCCTTAGATCCTGCCACCAAACACAAAAACTTAAACGATCGGCAATTTTAGCAGTTTGGCCATCAAGCTGATATTGCTTTATTATTTTTTTCTTGACCAATTTAACTCTTTGGCTATACAATTTTAATCCTCTAACTTTTTGAGCTGCTGATGATGATGAATATTTCAAAAACTCTTGTTTAAAATATGCAACTGGTAAAACACGGCTATGGCCGTAACTATTTAATTGCCAAAAATGGTTTTGTTGAAACTTGAATAATTTTTTATCAAATTCTTTTTTATTTTTAAAATATTTTCTTAAAGCCAATAACTCCAAATCTGATCTCTGATAAAATGACAAACTTAACGGAGCTGATAATTTTTCAAAAACTTTGCTAAAATATTGTTGAGGCACGATTAGACGCAAACGTTCACTTAAAATCTCTTCAGTGCCCCAGTTAGATAATTCCGGCAACAGGCCGACTGTCCAAAAATTAAGATAGGCCCTGACCCACTTCTGGTATAATTGATTAAGGTTATGGTTATCCAGCGCCTGCAAATATTTTGGAGTAATACTGTGTTGAAGCTTAATCAAATGTTTAAGGTATTTTTGCCATTCTTGATAATATTTTTTAAATTGTTCATTGGGTAGAATATAACGATAAAAGTTTTTTCTGCCTCTTTCTCTCAAATTAGGATTATCGCCGAAATAAACTACCTTGCCCTGACTAAAAATACCAACAAGGTCGGACCAACTAATAAATTTTTTGGCGTAATTAACAAAAGACCAGCTAAAATAATCGGGATAAATCAATTTAGCGTCAATCGGACCCCACTGAAATAGTTCATGCTTTAAATCAATGTTTATTTTCATTGATTATTTTTTTAATTACTCCTGTTTTTAAATCCATCTCCACAAAATCATTATTTTTTAAAACTTTAGTAGCGTTTTTTACTCCAATAATACAGGGGATTTTTAATTCACGAGAAATAATAGCAGCATGACAGGTTAAACCTCCCTCATCGGTAATCACCGCTTTAGCTCGCCTCATTAGAGGCATAAACTCCGGACGAGTCATAGTAGTAATTAAAATATTGCCCGGCTTAAATTTATCCTTAAAAATGTCTAAAACTAAAGAAACTTTGCCTCTAATAAGCCGAGATGAGAGCTGAGCAACCATGCCTTTTAATTGATCACTTTTTAAACTTAAAATGAAAGTTTGATAAATTTTTTTTGCTTCACTTCCATAAAATATTTTTCGTTCAAAGGGGGTATAATAAGCCACGCACAGCTTATGCCTTAAACGGATTTGACGCCAATTAACAGGTTTTTTTTGTATAACTTTAATAATTTCCTGGTCATCCAAATCACTTAAATCATCCATCTTATAATTAGTTCGACGGCTAATTTCTAATAAAAACTTATCTCTGGCATAAGTATGTCGAAGCATGCTTTCTTTTCTTAAATCAATATAATGGCCAAAAATCTCCAGTAATTTAAAAAGTTTTTTATCTGCCTTAATTAATTTAAGTTTTTGAGAAATAGCTTTTTTATCAGAAAATAGTTTTTTTTCGTTCCTTAAGGTTTTTTTGATTTCTTTTTTAATGCCAGCAGAGCCACCAAAAATTTTCAATTCATTTTTAATTCTTTTTTTTAAATCAGCTAATTCTAGTTCTCCAGATTGGCGATAGTTGGAATTAATCCAATAATATTTTGCTATATACTGTACGATCGTTAGCTTATGCAAACAAAGTGAATAAAAATCCAATTTTTCTTGGGTTAAAAAACTTCTTTCTAATGGGATCGATAAAATTGATGAATAATCGCGTGCCTGCTCGTTGGTTAAATTGTATCTTAATTTTAAATCTCTTGGTAAACTTTCGGTAAAAGGATCAACGCACTCCAATAGCGCTCCATAAACAACCGAATCAAAACCTAATTGAAGAAATTCTTTAGCAAACCTTAATAGTTCAACTGAAGAATAGCCATTAATTTTATTAATAGCTAAATCATTAAGTTTTGCCAAATTTTGACGAATTTTAAACCAAGGTAAAAATAATTTTTTAAAATACCCCTGAGTTTTGAGCTCATGCTGATAAATATCTATAAAATTATTTTTCCTTTCATCGTAAGGGTTCAGCTCCATGCCCAAATTATTTTTATTAATAAAAACTGATTGTTTAAGCGTGGGCCGGCCCAATAAACGACCAGCGGAAACAAAAGTTTTCATAATATAATCAAAAAGAAAAAAAGAGGTCGGACATTCTTCGAGCCACCATTTTTCCGTTCTAACCTTATGAATAACCTTTTTAAAAGAAGTCGGCATATTATTTTTTCTTAAAAACGAAGATTTCCCGCTCTACCCTTGTTCCTTCCCTGCCATAAACAATGGAACTTCTGGGATTATCGCTTAAATTTTCCATGGTAAAACCGATTTTTGTAACTTGATCCAAAATCTCCATTTTTTGGCCTTCAATAATCGGCAAAATCATCACAACCTTTCCATTTGGCTTTAAAACTTTATAAAATTCCTTAAAACTTTGGATGTAAAGCTCGGCTAGTGCCAGAAAGTTTTGAGTTTTGAGCTTTGAACTTTTGGCCTCTCCTAAATACGGCTCCGTGACAATAGCATTAATTGACTCGGCAACAACTTTTTTAGACAAATTCCTAACATCCAATTCTAAAACTTTAATACCAGATATATCCAAGTTATATTTGGCTTTTAACCAGTTTAAATTATTTTTAGTATCATCTACGGCTTTTATCGAAAGATCAGAACCGATCAGATTTTTATAACCCATCAACAAGGCCTCTTGCAAAATTGTTCCGGAACCGCAGAAAGGATCCAAAATTACCGCCAGCGGATTAACACCGGACAAATTAAGCATTATCTTAGCCAATTTTGGCGGTATCATCCCGCTTTTACTATCCCGCATGGGCCGGCCAAAATCCCGATCCGAATAGTCCCTAAAATCCTGAACAGCGACCGTGTAACCTAAATAGTACTTTTGACCGTCTTCTATAATTACCACATCCAAACCCTGACCAATAAGATGTTCTTTAATAATAATTACGGAAGATAAACTTTTTTCTTTAGAAACAACAAACCTACAAACAACTCCGCTGTTTTTTAATTTCCTCTTAAGAGCTAAACCCATATTCTGAAATTCCTTTAAATCCATTTTTCCATACAAACTGAAACCGAACTGAAATTTTTGTTCTTGGTTATTTGGCCTTTTCGCTGCTATTATTTCTTCAACCTTATCACCTAATTCTTCCTGTGATACATGATACATGATACGTGATATCTTTATCGTTCCCCCTAACCTTTCCTGCAACGCCTTAACATCCAATTCCCCACCTACTTCAACCAATAAAAAATCTTTAGACGACAAAACTGTTTCAAAAATGATATTTTGACTCCCTAACACTTTAATAATTTCGGCCCCAGAAAGTTCCGGCACATGGCCTAAAATAAAGGCGTATTTGTTGGAATTTGAATTTAGCATAATAGATATATCTTACTGATTTTTAGGGTGATTGGCAATAGAACGGCTGATTCTTGACAATCGACCGACAATCTGCCACAATACCCCTGCAAGCTGCTGCTTAATTAACCGAGTTTCGGAAGAGAAATCTATCGAAACCCCCAATTTTCTATAAAATCGGGGTAATCAAGCCAAGCTGACGAGAAATTAACCATATTTTTCTCAGCCGAGCATTATAAAAATGCAAGAAAACGCCACCCATTACGAGCTAACGTTGATTATCAACGCCACTGCCTCGGAAAACGAACATCCCGCTATTTTAGCGGAAGTTAAAAATTTGTTGGAAAAAAACAGCGCCCAAAACATCAGAGTTTTGGATTTGGGCAGGAAAAAATTGGCCTATGCTATTAAAAACTTAAAGCATGGCTTTTATTTTTCTTACGAATTTGATTTGATCCCGGCTTCTTTAACCGCGATTGATAACGCCTTAAAGCTGAATAAAAATGTGTTAAGGCATTTGGTTATTAAAAAGAAAGTTAAAACTGCGGCCGAAATTGCCCGCCAGGAAAAAATCAAATCCGGCAAAATCAGAGAAGAAGTGGTTAAAAAAGAAGCTGAAAAAGAAGAAATCAGACAGGCCCAGCCGGTTAAAACCGCCAAGCCCAAAATTAGTTTGGAGGATTTGGATAAAAAACTTGATGAACTTTTGGACGAAAAAGTTATTTAATAAAGTTCAATTATCCTATTAAACAATTAACCGATTTAATAATATGGATCTCAATAAAGCCATGATTATCGGAAACATTACCCGCGATCCGGAAGTTCGCACCACCCCAGGCGGCCAAACTGTGGCCAGCTTTGCCGTGGCAACCAATTTGGTTTGGAAAGACCAAGCGGGCAACAAACAGGAAAAAGCCGAATTTCATAACATTGTGGCCTGGCGCAAGCTAGCCGAAATTGCCGGCCAATACCTTAAAAAAGGCGCTAAAATTTACGTTGAAGGCCGAATGCAAACCAGATCCTGGGATGATCAGGCAACAGGCGTTAAAAAATACCGCAGTGAAATTATTGCCGATAACATTATTATGTTAGATAGGGCCGGTAATGCCGGCGGCGGCAGAAGCAATTATGAACCAGCTGGTTCGCCGACTTCGCAACCTTCACCGGTTGATGATTATGCCCAAAATTCTTCTCCCAGCAGGCCGGTCGCCTCAAGCGAAGAAGAAATTAACGTGGAAGATATTCCTTTCTAAATTCAAATGTTCTCTGTCATTTCGACTGAAGCGATAGCGGAACGGAGAAATCCCTCTCGTTCTACAACATAGATTTCTCGACTCGGCTTACGCCTCGCTCGAAATGACAATACTTAAATTATAAATTAATACTCTATGCTCAATAACAATAAAACCAAAGTCCCGGCCAATAAAGACAAATACTGCCATTTTTGCGTTAACGGCCAGGATGAAATTGATTACAAAAATTCCCAACAACTTTTGCGCTTTACTTCTTCTTACGGCAAAATAGTGCCCAGAAGAAGATCCGGCGTTTGCTCCAAGCACCAAAGATCATTGGCCGAAGCCATTAAAAGATGCCGTTTTATGGCCCTTTTGCCTTTTACTACCAAATAATATGTTAAGTATCAGTGACATTAAACTGGGAACCGCTATTAATCACAACGGACAGCCGTATGTGGTTATTTCGGCTTTGCATGCCAAGCAAGGAAGGGGCGGAGCAACCTTAAAAACCAAACTGCGTAACTTAATTACCGGGCAAAATTTGGAAATCACCTACGCCGGTGGCGATAAAGCCGAAGAAGCTGATTTAGAAAGAGCCAAAGCCAACTTTTTGTACAAAGAAGGCGATAAGTGCTTTTTTATGGATAACGAATCCTTTGAGCAGTTTGAACTGGATAAGGAAGTTATCGGCGCTCCCGCGGAGTTTTTAAAAGACGGCTTAACCGTGGATGTGCTGATTTTTGAAGGCCGCCCGGTTAGCGTTAAACTGCCGGTTAAAGTTGAATTAATGGTAGTTGATGCTCCTCCCGGTATTAAGGGCGATACGGCCGGAGCAGCCATGAAAACCGCTGTTTTGGAAACCGGTAAGGAAATTCGAGTGCCCTTGTTTGTAAACCAAGGCACAATGATCAGAGTTAATACCGAAACGGAAGAATACGTAGAAAGGGTTTAAATTAAATCAATTTATATTAAAAACGGATTGCCTTGATAAATATCAGTGCAATCCGTTTTTTAAAATCTATTAAACCAAACTACTTAAACTTCAACTTCCCATTCTCCCCTATCACTTCCCGCCATTTAAAGGTGTTTGAAGATAAATCACAGTAGGCAATGGGTAAAAACTCCCGCTGATTTTGCTTGGCTAAAACATTAGCCAAATATAATCCGATAACTGCCGACTGCTCCAAACTAAGTTGAAGTTTATTAATCAGTAAAAACTGCAAAAATAAAGATAAAGATTCTGGAGATAAGCGGGTAGCTTGATCTTCAAGCCCCATGCCCAAATGGGCTTCTAAATAAATTATAAAATCACTGGAAAAGTTTTTGCTCTTTAACAATTTTAACAAACCTTTTAACTGGATTAAATTTTCCAGATCAGCAACCACAGCACCGGCATCGCGTAAGGCCAAATCATTATTAAGCTGGTTTAATAAAACCTCCGGTTCATGGCTGGCAGGTTTTTTTGCAACGCCGTTAGCAGGCAATAATTGCTTTAAAATTTCTTGGTAACGAGAACGTAAAATTTGAGGATTTATGGAAAACGATGTTTTTGGTAAAGCATTACTTTGGTTTCCAGAAATTTGAGCAAAATAACTTAAAGACAAATCATCAATTAAATCTTTTGCCTTATAAACCCTGCCGTCAATAATGCCGTAATATTCTCCGTCATAATTTAAAAATGCCGGTTCAGAATCGCCTCGTAAAGAAAAATTGGAATGCTTAAGCCATTCAACTAAGTTAAACATCAAACGCAACTGTTCCCTTTGTTGATTATTTAATAAGCCCCAATTTTTGTTTGACTTATAAAACTCTAATTCCTTAATATTGGTCAACGGTTCCGCTCCACCAAAAACAAGATAATCTTTAAGCCAAACGCCAATGGAATTTGCAACAGACTGATTATTGCCAGTTAAATAATTTTGGCTGCTGATTTTTTGCTGATTATTGCTAATGGCTTTTAGTATTTCTTTTTTATAATCATCACGCTTGGATTCAGGCACGCTAGTAAGAAATTTATTTCTAACCTGATCTTTTAAATCATAAAATTCCAACTCTAAACCTTCTTTAAAATAATTTTGGAATAATTCTAAAATTTCCCGATCAGATAAACGGTCTAAAGCAATCCATTTTAAAATAACTACTTTATCCGCCGAAACATTAAATCCGCCTTTATTAAGCAAAGTTAATAACTGCATGGCCTTCTGCGAATCAGCGGTTAATAGTATCTTTTCGTATGCTTTATTGAATTCCTGAAAATCCATAATTTATTTTTTTTCACTTTTATGCTCAGTGATAAATTTAACCATAGCATCCTCATTATTAATCAAATTCTTAAACCTGTCATCAAGCGTGCTAAAACTCTCCTGGAGATGGCGCATGGTAATTTCATGCAATCTTACATCCTCATCTTTAATCGGCTGCAAATGTTCGTCTAAAGTCCTGATAAATAAATCCCTGGTCGCCCGATCTTTCATCCAATTGGGCCCGTAAGTGGAAGGATTACCGCTGATAATATTATTAATCAAATTTGAAGTTACGGAAATAGAAGTTTGTTTTTCTAAACCGTTCTTTTCATTAAGCAAAATTGCTCGTTCTGCGTCAATTGGCGGCTGACCGATTTTATCAGCTATTGTGGCTAATCTTTGATTAATCTGATCTAATCTCGCTAATTGTGGCTGAAAGACGGCGGCCTGAATAGTTGGCTGATTTGTAGATGGTGCATTGGAACTCGATTGCTCCTGATTAGAACCATTTGCCTTATGCGTTAAATCTTCATTTTCATATTCTGCAAATACTGAATACCTATCTCTTTTCCATTTGCCGTCTTGTTCATCAATTCTTGCATGCCGCGCATCACCCTGAGAAATTAACCTTGATTCCTGGGAAACCCTAACAATCTGCTCCTTAAATTTTTTATAGCCCTCATCTTGAAGATAATCATTACTTTGTTTTTTAATTAGAGATGAATCAATTTTAACACCGTTAATGTCACTAGGCACCTTTTCTCCCATACCAGCGACTTTGGCCACAAAATCCATAATCTTAGCTCTTTCAGAAGCTAAAGTTTGGGCTTCGGCAAATTTTAAAATTGTATCAAGAGCAGGGTTTATACCATAGATTTTGGTTTCATCAATAATATGAGAAAATTCTTTAGTCATAACACCGGCCATTTTTTCAATTATTCCTCTGCCGGTTTCATTCAAATTATAAGTTAAGAAACTACGGCTGGTTTCACCGTCTTCGCCAACCTGAACATTACCCTGTTCATCATGAACAACTCCTTCATCAACGATATTCTGAGCAGTAATTTTGCCCAATCCGGCGCGGCCACCTTTTTTAAGCATAAAAGCGGTAGCCAATGCACCCTGAGAAACACTCCATTCATCCCTAACCAAACCTCTGTATTCCTTTTCAGCCGATTTATCACCTTGAGCACCTCGCTGCCGCAAATCTTTTACATAATCCATTTTCTTCCTAAATTCCTCCGGATTCTCTTTTTTATTAATGCCAAAAACTTTTTTTACAATACTCTCATCACCCTCTTCATTTCTAGTTGTTTCCTGAAAAACTTCAAATTCTCCAGTTTTAACATTTTTTGAACCCATGCCATACAAATGAGCATCTTTATTTTCAAAACCAACTATACCAACATCTTTTGCTACCCTGCCGGCAAACTCATGCCCTTGATCATGAAATAAATCCATAATCAAATCTCTAACATTAATGGCTGAATATTCATTGTTGTAAGCAGCTCCTATATCTTGATCCTTAAAAATTTCATTAAGATCATGATTTTTGGTCATAATTTCTAAGATGGCTTCTGCCTCAACCTCATGACCTTGTTTAACCTTATACTTTGTTACCCTATTGCCGTCCTGATCTGTTCCTTCATATTTTTCTAAATGATCTTCTTTTAAATAAGCCCTCATCTGCTCCTGAGTTTCACCTCCCAAACCTATTTCATGGGCCTTTTCTTTAACTCTGGAATCATAAGCTATGCCGGCGTAATCAGATTTTCTGCCGGCAAATTGTTTGAGCAAATTATCGGTCATGCCTTCGGCAACACCTGTGTAATATTGGCTTTCCCTTTCTTTGGTATATCTAGCAATCGCTTCTTTAATAACAGTTGGTCTTAAAGAAATAGGTCTTTCTTGAAGCTTGGTGCCCAACCCTTTCATTCCAAATCTTTTCAAAACTCCGCTTTTTTGAAATCTTACTAATCCTTGATCAAATTTTTTCGGCAAAGATCTCGCTCCTAACCCAACCAAACCAAAACCGCCAGCCGTCTTTGCTCCAATCTTTGACATGTGCCCAGAAATCTTCCCCGCCATACTGCCCGCATGCCCACCGGCTTTTTGGGCGTATTCTAAAGCCAAAAACAACAACGCAATAGCTACGATAAAAGTATACAGGCGTTCCCAATCAACATCATTGGAAATCGGAGCAGTACCGGCAATTGAAGCTGTTTTGTCAGAAGTAAGGCCAGCACCCGGATTACTGCCGGTTAAAACGCTGTTATTATCAATTTTTTGCTGATCCGTGCTGTATCCGGCGGCTAAAACGGTAAAAAACAGCCAGGTAAAAAATGCCAAAGCAATACCAGTTACGAGCTGTTCGGTAAACTTGCTCCAGATTTCGGAAGCGTATTTTTGCCCAGCCGGAATGGAAGAAAGTAAAAAGGCCAAGGGCGATAAAATAATTAAAACCCATAAAGTTAAAATGCGCCACAACAGGATAACGGCAAAAGCCAACATTAAGCCAATGGCTACCACTAGTAAAATAACCGCCAAAATTACCACGCCAATAGCGTGAGTATTGCTAAAATCCCCGCCATTAACGTTTAGTTTTAAAATATCCCTAATGCCAAAAGCGTGGATCAAATTAACAGCAGCCGCATCCCTAAAAGCACTCACAAATGTGAGCATTATCACTTGCGAAAAATCGATAAAAAAGCCCATGATGGTTTTGGAAAAATTAACCAAAATGGCCATTAAGATCAGTTTAAAAAAAGTATTTTTGTAGCTGTAATTGGAAATGTTTAAAATGGTGGCAAATGCGATAAATAGTAAAATCACCACAAAAAACATATTGGATAAATCCCTAACCAAGGGCCAGCCAACCACCACGGCATTGGAAGTTAAAAAGCTGTTATAACTGAATATCCAAATAACCAAATTGATTAATGGCAACAATAACCAAGTGCCCAAAAAATTAATCAACAACAGCATGGCCGAACCAACCCACGAAATTAAGGTACCCATGATAACATTACTTTCCGCGCCTGCTGAATTGGGTAATAACAAAATGATCAGCAAAAATAGCGCCACGCCCGTAATATATGGCCATTTTTTACTTTTTTTAATTAAGTTGTAAAAACGATTAGGCATTTTTATTGAATACGTTGAATAGTAACGCTTTTATCCGCTTGCTTGCCGAACAACGAATTACAGACCCCTTGATCAACATAGGCCTGGCCTCGAAAACTATTATAAGAACACCAACCCCAATGATCTTTGAAAGTTATCACTGGTGCCGGGTAAGAACAACTACCGTCATCTAAAGTACCTGCACCAAGACAAGCAACACACCTATCGCCCCGATCATTGGTTTGGCAAGTATAAACATGGTAGGCCTTATAAGGCGAACTAACGCTGGGCTTATATCCCAAAGGCCCTTTAAAGTAATCTACATTGCCATCATTCCAGTTTATCCAAATGCCATCAATAGGCAACTGATCAACACTGCCATTGGCGGTAAAATTAAGTTCTACTTTGCCGCCCGGGGCATTAAGAATATTATCGGTAATAATAGCTGAATCAACTTTTGGCCAATCAGAACCAGCCCAGCCGCCAGGCTTATTGGGGCTAATATCCAAATTATCCATCTCCAACGTTTTATAGATTCCTTCATTTTGATCCCATTGCCACACGCCATAAACCTTGGCAAATAATTGTTGCAGTCGGCTTATAGCTACAGCTTCCGAGCTCATATTCTGCGTCGGCGCAGCGACCAAATTTTCCGGATTCTCACATCTAAATCCTTGTGTTACGGAACAATCATTATCACCATTACAGGCCTTGCCATTGGTAATACCTTGAGCACTATAGCAATACTTGCCAATACCGCTACAAACGCCATTGGTTCCGCAATCACTGGAGGTTCTACATTCTTTGCCAATTAAGCTTTTATTTTCCGAAGAGGCACAGATTCTACCAGGCGTTCCGGCTATAAAAGCCGATCTTTCGGGCACCGACCAAGCCAGCGGGGTGCCAGGGCCAAAATCAAAGCTTCCACCATTATAAATATACACCGGAGCATCTTTACGACCATTTGCCCCTAACTCGCTCCAATAATCGGGCGTGGTGTTTTTGGGCGCGTAAAAACTGCCGTAAGGAGATTGATCGATTTTTTTATTTAAGCCCAAAACGTTGCTGGCCATATCCGTCCAAGCGCTAAAACGCCCGAGCCAGGTTTTTTCTTTTACCACATTGCCTTCAGTTTTAACTACTTGGGCGATTAAGGAGCATTGTTCTTTTAAATAAAAATATAATTTGCCACTAAAACCTCCGAATTGGTCTGAATCACCCGCCGTAACATCTACTCTTTGTAAACGCAAATTATTTGTTCCAGGGTCCTCATCAAAAGAGAAAAATATTGAATAGCCACCTTGACCCGTTGAATTATCATAAGCATTAAAAACTTTTTTATATTTACTTAGGTCTTCCGGCTTAAAACCGCCCCATGCGGTCACTGAATCTAATTGATCCGTAACATCGCTAAAATAAACGCCTGTGCCAAAATCACTACCCGAATTTCCAGTTATTTCTAATTTAATGGCACCTATTTCGTCCAAAGTTAACCAATCATGAATAGTATACAAATAAGAGCTGTTGCCATTATCTATAGTTTTAGTAAATACACAAGGAGCCAAACATTGACTAGGACTCAAAGAACTACAAATCGCGTTTGTTGTTTTTGATTCACATGGCTGATCCCAACCACAACCATCGTATTGCCAATTATAATCGCAGGTGTTTTGATTTTGCGCATTAATACATGCATGATGATTTGCGTCTTCCACTCGTATACAACTATAATTCCAAACACATCCCCTATGCGCACTACATGCCTCCTGAGTTAACGTGGGACAAACATCTTTACAACCTTGCGATTCCTTCACTTTACAATAATTAATATGATTTTGATCTTCACAAACTTGCTGATTTACGTTACAAAAAGAGGAATCTTTACTACCACATGAATTCGACCATACAGGAAAATTACTATTAGCTGGATCAGCATCATTATCTACACAAATTCTCAAATTACTCCCCATACCGCCATCTAGTGCATGATTATCATTACATTGGTCATGAGGACCGCCTTGTTGTATATTTACTATTGGCTGATATTTATAACCCACGGTACCTAAATAATTCCCCTGTAAATCAGGAGCAAAATTATACATCCCCGCTGTTTGGGCGCAATAATATAAAGGCGACCTATCGGTGTAACTAATGGTGCTTTGGGTGCTAAAAACGCTTAAGCGATCACCCATTAAAGAATCAACAGGATACCATTGCAAACATTGTTCGGCATTGGCCGGATCCGGCTCTAAGCAATAACCTTGCCAGCCCTCGTATTTGCTGGATAAACCTTGATACGAACAAGCGGGGGCTTCTTCGGTTGGATACAAGCGGCAATCTTTGGCAACGGAAATGTTATTGCGTTCATCCAAAACCAACACCGGTTCTATGGCAAAATCATCAAACCAAATTGAGCCGTTAGAAACACCACTAAAATTCGGGCCGGCATAATTGTAAAAGAAGATCCTGGCCTGATTAGCGCTATTGGGAATCGGACGAGTAAGATTACCGTAACTGATAACATACTTTTGCCATTTGGTAGAAGGCATAATATCCAAACGCAAATCATCACCTCCAAGATACCTGCTATTATTGTAAAACGCCAAAGTTACAGCCGCTGCTTGGGCATTATTTTCACTCTTTGCCCAAAAAGACAAATTATAATTGCTACTGTCTATTATCTGATAATACTTATCTTCACCGGCATCGGATCTAAAATCGCAATAAACATTGCCGTCATTGCCGTCAGGATGCTGTAAACTGATTAAACTTAAGCGCAAACTATATCGTCCCGAATGGACATTGCCAGAATCTTGATCCAAACTTGCCGAACAGGCATTACTAATATAGCTGGAATTAATTTCATCCTCATTCCTATGAGATGTTTTCCAACCTTCCGGCTTAGAAAGATCACCGCCAAGGTAGGTTTCAAAACCGCCATTAACCACTTCCAAGGGCTGGCCTTTTTGGGTCATGGCCTCGGGTGAAGCATAGCCAACTGTTTGAATGTTATCGTTCCATTTTAAGCCCGGATGGCTATAGCCGGATAAGTTGCGGATTTTATCAATATCGGCCGGTAAGGTATATATAGATGTATCAGCGCCTGCTTGGGAAATAATTTTAACGCAATCCCTATCACCGGTTCCTTTTTGCGAACAGCGGTATAAATCCAAACAAACAAATTCTTTTTCTCCGCTCTTGCCCACTTTGGGCTGTTCAAAACCGGTTTTGCATTCCAGCCACTCGCCGCACTGCCTATCTTTTTTAACTTTAATAATTTTATTGGCATCGCAATATCTGTTTGAACCAAAATTTTCCCAAGCATCGCAACCGCTCGCTTCGGCGCCATCATTAGAGCCCTTATTGCTATAACTTAAATTGCCGTTTAAGGTATCGTTAAATAGTAAACAACCCGCTTCCCTATCCACTGTATTGCAGGTGGCCGTGGTATCCAAAGAATTATGCAGATAATAATAAGAATCCGAACTGCATAATAATGAATAGGTACAGGATGTGGTATTGCCCGAAGGAATAAAACAAACTTTTTGGTTGTTAACCTGGCAATTGCCAGTACCAGCTTCAAGCTGACCCTGATCATTATACTGGGCTGGCTCGCTCAAACACGTCCAATCGCTGGCCGTGTAGGCGCATCGATCAGCACCATTTAATTTACAAACTTTATGGCGCACTCCATTAATGCTCAAACTGCAATAGTCATCATTGTTTTGTTCTTCCGCTCCATTTTGGCCAACAACACAAGTGCCCAACATGGTAGGTGAAATTTGCGCGTCACACTGTTTAACTTCTTCGTTGATTGATGCGCTGGGATCCCTAAATTCGGTACAAGTTGATTGATTGGCCGGGCAAACCCCGACCCAGTTGCTATAGCCCTCTTGGTTTGAAGCCAGCATATGGAAGTTATAAGAACCAGGGCAGGGCTCGGCATTGCCTCCGGTACTGCCGCTCTTATACCAATGGCCATTGGCGTAGTAACAACTTTGCACCATATTGGCGCCATTGCCACTTAAGGCCTCGGGATCATAATAGTACCGGTTGCTAGCGCCGGTTTCACCTTTAAAGGTTGTACAGAATAATCCGCTCTCACTGCAAAGATGCGCACTATATGAATCGGGATTATTAATTTTGTAAATATCATTATAACCAACAACTGTTCCTGCTTCACTTTCTTGCCTATCCAACGTTGGTTTACCTAATAGCGAACAGCCCTGTTTTTCGGCGCTGCATTGCTTGGTAACATCATTAACCAAGTAAACCAATCGATCGTTAGCCACTGTAACAATATCTTGGTCGTTTACTCTGTATAAATGGCTGGCTTGGTAATTGCTATTGTTTTGAGTATCTATAAAGGCCTCACAGCCAATGGCGGCCGGAGAACATAAGTTGGCAAAGCCCTTAAAGTAGTTATTGCTCTGGCCTTGCCTATCGGTGTAGGCCTGGCACCCAAGGTAAGCGCCCGGGTATGGATCATTACAAACCTGCTCGGTTTCCCAAGAATCCTTAATAACGTAAAAGCTGTTGGTAAATTCTTTTAAGACAACATTATCCAAATAATAAACTTCATCATTACCTAATCCTTCAATGGAGAATTTTAATTTGGCAAGATTGGCGCCATTTGAGGTAAACAAAATCGGGCCAACAGTATATAATGTCCAATCATTGGTTAAATTATCATTAGTTAAAGAGAAATTTAAAAGATCAACAGTTTGGCCCTGCGGATTATTATTTTTTGGCGATACCTTGGAACCATTGGCTTTTTTAGCCCAAAAGCTTAATAAATATTCATGTCCAGAAACCAATTTATTATTTAATGGATAGTAAACAGCGGCGTTTGGCGTGGCCACCAGCATAGAATGTCCGCCTTGATAAATCGCTTCGTTGGAAGGAATTAAACCATAAGTAGAACCAACAATATTTTCCCAATCGCCCAAAGTTTTCTTTTCAAAAGTATCGGTTAAAATGGTTTTAACATTGTTGCCTCTATTACCGCTGTACTCACGGCAGTTGTTAGCGGCCGCGGGGCAAGTATCACCCGGCCGAGGATCGGCATTATAAACCTGGCCGGTTGAGGTTCGGCGGTATGGCCTGCACGAAACCGAAGCGGTAATGGCCTTGCTTTCCAAAACAAAGAATGGTTCATTATCTTTATTAAAGAAATGCCGGCAATCCGAAATACCATTATCAATATCGGCCTGGGTGCATCTAAACATATTATCCTGCGTATCCGTACATTCTTCGCTGTTCATGCCAATATTGGTACAAGGGCCCTCATCAACACTGCTACCTAAAAATTCCCATTTCTTTAACTGATAACCCGTGGTATCGGAACCCTCCCAAGTATAATAGGTTTTAATGTTAGCGTTATTAGGAGAAACACATTGTCTAAACTGCTTAAAGTATTCAATGCCCTCGCCGCCTTTGGCTACTTCGTCCAAATTGGTAAACTGTTCACAGCCGTTATTGTTAGCCGAACAAACAGCAGCCGTATTGGGAATAAAGTTTTGGTAGCTGGCTTGAACATTGGCATTTTCGGCCACATCAAAATAGTTGGGTTGTTGCAAAAAACTTTCAAAACCAACACAGACCGCCGGGCAAACATCGCCCTCACCGGCTACGGCCGAAACCTCCGGATCGCCACTTAAGGGCTTATAACCTTGGCAGCCGATTTCTTGAGCTTGGCAAACTGCCGCGTAATTATTACAGTTTGTGCTGCCGCTGCTAACGCATAATTTAATATCTTGGCGCCAAACTTTTCTATTTGTTTCACAGGCCTCTTGAGTGGCAAAACGCCTTTCTACTTGGTTATAGCCCTCGCAGGCCAAATAATCGGGCGGGGTTTTTAAAAATGTTCTGGCATACGAATCATCATGGCTGTAATCAATTTGGTATCTTGATGGGTCAACGCTAAAATTAATTTCTTGATCCTTAACAATCGGCGATTGGCTAATGATCAATTGCGCCTCATCATAAAACAAATCGCCATTGCCAGTGGCTGTTAAATTAACTTTAACAAAATTGGCGTTGCTGGGAATATTACTAACAACTCCACTGTATGTTTGCCATTGGCCGGTTACGTCCGGCAAATTCATGGCTTGAGTGGCGTTATTGATTAAAGAATTGTCTGCGGCGCGTTCATAAAAATTCAAACTGGCCCCCGCTGTTGCTTGATCAGGGGATTTAAAAGAAACTACAAAAGTATAACCAAATCTGGAATTAAGCGGGATAAAACCGATGGTTGAAGCCGAACAAGAATTGCCAGCAGCCGTAATTTTTAAGCCATTATTATTTTTCCCTTCGGAATCCAAAACAATAGCGCAACCATTAGTTCCTTGCCAGCCATCGGGGGTTAAATTATTTTCGCTAGAACCAAAATCGCCGTTAAATATAGTATTAACGCCGGGCTTAAGAACGGTTAATTGGGTACAGCCAACTTCATTGGCTCCGCAATTTAAGGCCTTTTCATTTAAATAAACCCTGGCCTCATCTTGCCATTGCCAAGAGCCCGAGGCCTTGGTTTGATTAGTGGAATACCATAAACAGCCGGCAGCGCCAGCAGAACATTCTTTAAGCGTATTTCTTAAGTAAGAAAAACTTTTACTGTCCGCATTTCTGCTTAAGGTTTCGCAGGTATTATAGTAGGGCTGACAACTTTCTCCGCCGGGGAAACGCCATACCTCTTTTTCTTTAACACAGTAGCCGTATTCGCCGGAAGTACAGTTGCCGGAAGCATCATCTTCCAAACAAGTTTTACGGTCAGCACAGTATTCATCACCCCTGACTACGGTTTGCACCGGCTTATCGGGGTTGCTCAAAGTTGTTTCGCAAGCCGGTCCTTCAACAAGCTCATTATTGTTATTAGGATCTCTGGTTTCAGCCACGTTATCTTCCAAACATTCACTGGCACTGCTAACAATGTTTGGCCCAAAACTCTTTTTAACGCAATAACTTTCCGGCGCCTTTAAAACCCAATTAGGATCAATTAAATGAAAATAGGGATTAAAATCCTCTTCATTTATAAAGCTATCGCCATTTATATCCTGCCTACAACCGGTTGGTTTTTTAGGATTTTCCGGATCAGCAGGATCTTCAAAACAATCTACAATTTGACCCAACGTTACTTCTTTAAAAACTTTTTGGTTATACAATGCGGCCTGCTCCCAGCCAACCGGCAAAATCCGCTGGATTCTCATAATTAACAACGAACGGTAGGGGTAATCATCCAACCAACTTAAATTGCCGTTGCTTTTGTAGCCAACCAAACCTGCTGCTCTAAGTTGGCCCTTGGCTAAGGCCTCCTTAACCGTTAAACCCTGTTCAATAGCACCAACCAGCTTTGGGCTAAAAACACACTCGGTAGGGCCGGGGTTATAAGGATTTTGGCAAGTGCTTAACGGCTCCAACAACCGTTCTTGGCCCGAAGAATAACTAACCTCGGCTAAATTGGCAAAAACCGAAGTGGCTTGGGTTCGGGCAACTTGAGTGTTAACCCAGTTAAAGGTTAGGGTGCTTTGGGCACGTTTGCCGCTGGTTAAGCCCTTATCAAATAATTGTTTTAATAATTTGGAAGCCAAGGTATTGGTAAAAATACCAATAGAATCGGCTACAATATCTCCGGTACTAACGGTTTCGGCAACAGGCCCGCTTTTAGCTAACTCGGCGGCACCGGATTTGGTAATGGCAACCGGAGTTTTAATAAATCCGCTAATTGGTTCGGTAATTGGTTGAATGCCATCGCGGTTAATAGAATCAAATAACTTTTTGGTTTTTTCATCTTGCAAACGGGATCTAATGGAAGAATCCAAAGTTAAATAAATTCCCGCATCGGTTTGAGCCGGATCAAAAGCGGCCTTAAAATTCTGCAAAAAATTCTGGGTGTTATCTTTAACATTTGAACCCCACCATTCATCCCAGCGTTCGCTGATTTGTCTAAAAGTACACTTAGGCGCGCCTCTTGGTCCGCGACCGTTAAAATTGCCGAACAGCGAATACTGAATGGCCAAACTCAAATTAATATCCGATGGTTGACAAACATCAAAATTAAAAAAGCCATTGGTGCTGGCTAAAACGCTTAAGGTATCGGCCAAAGTTGTTTGATAAACATCATCCACCAAAGCGCTTAGGCCCTTAATATCAAACAAGGGTGATTTACCAATACCGCCTTCGGCTAAACGAGTGGCTGTATCATAAGCAATACGGGATAAAAAGGTTCTTAAAGCATTTTTATAAGCGATTTTACCGGCCCTCAAAACCCCTTCTTTCCAAATCGTTCTTGCGGTATCCTTTAACCACTGAATTTTTTGCTGATACTTTGTTGCCTTAATTTGAGCATCAATGACTTGCAAGCTAATACTATCCTTTTGATCAACAGCGGCCATGCGCTCTAAAGTTAAATTCTGCAACTTTTGCTGTAAAAGGATTGCCGGGCTTAAAGGATCAGCGGCTTGAGCTAAGGCCTGATTAAATACAAACAAAAAATTAGCTAAAACAAAAAGAAAAACAGCCGTTAGAAAAAAAATGCTGATTTTCTTTTTATTTATCATAATTTAGGTAGTAGTAACTAGTTACTGTTACTCTGTGCCTCTGTTAAAACCTGATTCCACAGGGCTTGCAAATCAGTATCCGATAAATCCTTAACATCTTCGGCGCTGGCCCCTTGATCAATTAATAACGCGCGCAACTGATCAGGTGTTATGGCCTCATAATCAGCCGGTTGCAGTTCGGTTAAACCGGTAGTATCTGAATTGGTATTTTGCTTGGCGCTTTCTTGCAATACTTCCTGATACATTTGCTGTAAAGCAGTATCATCCACATTTTTTAAATCCGCCTCTGCCACGCCCGCTGAAAGTAAAATAGAACGAATCTGATCGGGCGTTAAATTATCCATGGAAGTAGGCAGATTGGATAAAGCCGGTGTTGTAACCAGTGAATTTTGGGCACAATCTTGGCCGATCGGGCAATTGGGATTAGTGCCGTTTTTTACCTCTGCCCCATCCGTGTTGCCATCCGAATCACTATCCGGTATGTAAGGCGAAGTTTTGTAAACATACAGCTCATCATAATCGTTTAAACCGTCTGAATCCGTATCTTTTTGCTTGGCTTCCAGCAAATTTGCTACATCACTATTAGTTAAATTTAGATCATTATTTACATTTTCAAGTGCCGTGTTATTACGAGCGATAAAAGGGATTTTTAAGGCATTAAACCAACTGGTAATTGTAAAGAATAAACCGGTGATTGTCAACAAAGCCAGCGCGCCAACGATAAAACCGGGTTTTATTTCGGTTTTTTGGCTTTTTGACCCAACCGGCTCTTGATAAATATCATCGGTTAAGGGGCTTTGAAGCTCATTATTTTCTTCGTCAAACTCAAATTTTCCTGATAGTTGATCAATCATAAAGTGGCTTGCTGATGGGTAAATTATAGCAGAAAAAGCGAGTTAACGTCAATCAACAAGTAATGATAAAGTATGCCAATCTTTTACAGATAATTCTTGCGCCCTAATTAATGGCGCTAAATTTGCCGAATTAAGCAGTTTTAAGGCCTGTTCTTTAGAAATATGAAAACTGTTGGCCAAATTATTCTGCAAGGTCTTGCGTTTGGCGCAAAAACCGGCTCTAACAGTGCGCCAAAAAACTTCTTCTGCCACATCATCATAAGGAAATGGCCGGATAGAGGAAATATTGATAATGGCCGAATTAACCGCCGGCATGGGCCAAAATGATTTAGGCAAAACAATGCCCATAATTTTTGGCTGAGCGTAAAGCTGAACAGAAATCCCTAGCAAACTTAACTGCCCGGCTGGTGCGCAGATCCTTTCGGCCACTTCTTTTTGGATTAACAAGGTTATGCTTTGCGGTTTTTGGGAAGAAGTTAAAAACTTTTTTAAAAAAGCCGAAGTTATGCCATAAGGCAAATTGGCGATTATTTTATATGGCTCGCTTGGCAAACGATTATCGTTTATTTTTAAAATATCCCCTTCTATTGCTTGCAAATTATTATGAACCGCCTGCATATTTTTTATTATCTTAAATAAAGCAGGTTCCAATTCCACGGCCGTAACATGAGCGGCTTTTTTGACCAGCTCCGCGGTTAAAAATCCAAAACCCGGCCCAACTTCCAAAACATTATCCTTGTTGGTTAAACCCGAGGCCTTAATCATATCCGTTAAAACTTTCTGATCAATGCAAAAGTTCTGGCCTTTTAACTTATCGGGCTTAAGTCCGGTTTTTTTGATTAAATACTGGGTTTGTTCCAATAGATTCATAACTTCTGAGAAGAAAAAATCTCAATTTTCCCTTTTCTTAATATTTCAATTTTCCCATTGCTGACTTTGGCAATAGTGGAGGGCTTAACTTTAGGCAAAATTCCTCCGTCAATAATCAAATCGGGCTGGTATTTTTTTTTGCCAAATTGCTTAACGATTTCTTTAATTGAATATATTTCGCCTTTGCCGGCAAGATTGGCCGAGGTAGCAGTTAACGGACTTTTTAATTTTTTAACAATCGCCGTTGCTAATTTGTTAGACGACACTCTAAGTGCCAAAGTTTGAGGCTTTAAGTTATTGGTTTTTAGTTTTGAGCTTTGAACTAAAGTTAACGGCCCTGGCCAATGTTTTTTAGCTAAAATTAGCGACAATTTATCAAAAACAACCAATTTTTTAGCCATTGGCAATGAACCTACAATGACCGATAAAGGTTTTTTAAAATCCCGGCCTTTAATTTGATAAACTTTTTTAACTGCCAAGGGGTTTAAAAAATCAGCACCCAAACCATAGGCGGTTTCGGTAGGATAAATAATTGTTCCACCTTGTTTTAAAACAGCCACCGCCTGTTTGATTATCGAAGCTTGATTTTTACCAGTTAATTTGATGATTTCCATTAAATAACGATATTAACCAACTTATCCTGGATATAGATAAATTTTTTAATTTCCTGACCGGCCAGATGTTTTTTAATATTCGGCAAATTTTCCACCTGAGTTCTAAGTTCTTTTTCCGATATGCCTCTGGCAATTAACAAAGTGTCGCGCAATTTTCCATTGATCTGTATGGCTATGGTTACTTCATCATCAACAACCGCCTTGGCATCATAGCTTGGCCATTTTTGCCGGGTAACAGAATCATTATGCCCTAAAACAGACCATAATTCTTCCGCCAAATGAGGAGCGAACGGCGATAAGATAATTAAAAATTTATCTATGGCTTCTTTGCTAACACCATTGGGATTAGCAGTGGCGTCATTAATAAAAATCATCATGGCGCTGATGGCTGTGTTAAAATGAATTGCTTCAATATCTTCGGAAACCTTTTTTATGGTTTTATGGAGTGATTTTTCTATTGCCTGATTATTATTAGGCGCAAAATTTTTCGAAGCAACAACAAATTTATATACTTTCTCTAAAAACCTACGCACCCCAATAATCCCCTTACTGCTCCACGGCTTCATATCTTCCAGCGGACCCATAAACATTTCGTACAAGCGCATGCTATCGGCGCCGTATTCTTCCACCACTTCATCGGGATTAATCACATTATGCCAGCGTTTGCTCATTTTTCGGCCGTCTTCGGCTAAAATAATTCCCTGATTGCGGATTTTTAAAAACGGTTCGTCAAAATTTACGTAACCCATATCCCGCAGGGCTTTAACTATAAAACGCGAATAAATCAAATGGCCAACCGCGTGCTCCATGCCGCCAATATACAAATCAACCGGCAGCCAATATTTAACTTTATCTTTACCAAAGGCCTCTGTGGTATTTTTAGGATCGCAATACCTTAAAAAATACCAAGATGAGCAAACAAAAGTATCCATGGTATCGGATTCGCGCCTGGCCGCTTGGCCGCACTTTGGGCATAGAACATTATGAAATGATTGAGATCTGGCTAAAGGCGATTCGCCTGTTGGCCTAAAATCAACATCTTCTGGCAATAACACTGGTAAATCTTTTTCCAATACTGCTTGCAGGCCGCAAGATTCACAATAAATAATAGGAATCGGCGCGCCCCAATAGCGCTGGCGCGAAATAAGCCAATCGCGGATTTTGTATTGAATCTTTTTTTGCCCGCCGACTGATTTGATAATTTTATCCTTGGCTTCTTCGGAATTTAATCCCGTAAAATCCTTAGAATTAATCAATTTGCCATTGCCAGAAAAACATTCCGGGAAATCAGCGTTCTCAATAACTTTAACAATCGGCAGCTTAAATTTCTTGGCAAATTCAAAATCGCGTTCATCATGGGCCGGTACCGCCATGATAGCTCCCGTGCCGTAACTGCCTAAAACATAATCGGCAATCCAAACAGGCATTTCTTGATTATTGCCCGGATTAACAGCCATAACACCCTTAAGCTCTACACCGGTTTTTTCTTTTGCCAAACCCGTTCTTTCCAAATTGCTTTTTAAAGACGATTGCTTAATATACGCATCAATTTCTTTTAAGTTTTGACTTTTAACTTTTAACTTTTCTACCAGGGTATTTTCTGGTGCCAATACCAAATAAGTCGCCCCAAACAAAGTGTCTGGCCGAGTAGTAAACACTTCAATTTCAGAATTGGAACTTGGAACTTGGAACTTGGAACTTTTTTGTGGATTGCCACTTGTTATTTGGAACTTGAGCAGGGCTCCCTCGCTTTTACCGATCCAATTACGTTGCGCTGCCTTTAAAGCATCGGACCAATCCATCTTATCAATCTCGCTTAATAATTCTTCGGCATATTGAGTGACTTTAAAAAACCATTGCTCTAAATCCTTTTGCATTACTGCATTTGAGCACCTTTCGCAAGCCCCATCTACCACCTGTTCATTAGCCAGCACGGTTTTACACGAATCGCACCAGTTAACCGGTGCTTTCTTTTTGTAAGCCAACCCTTTTTCGTAAAGCTTTAAAAACAACCATTGGGTCCAACGGTAATAATCCGGCGCAGAAGTATTAACTTCCCTTTCCCAATCATAAGAAAAACCCAAATTTTGAATTTGCTTTCTAAAATTAGCAATGGCTTTGGCGGTAGTGGTTTGCGGATGAACCCCGGATTTGATGGCAAAATTTTCTGCCGGCAAACCAAATGAATCCCAACCCATGGGGTGCATAACATTAAACCCGAGCAAACGGTAGTAACGAGCCATAATGTCGGTAGCGGTATAGGATTCGGGATGGCCAACATGCAAGCCATCACCCGAAGGATAAGGAAACATATCCAAAATATACTTTTTACGCGAAGCGTACCCCGAGCTTGCCGAGGGGTTACAATTATCTTGGGCAGAATACAAAGAATCAGCCACCCATTTGGCCTGCCATTTTTTTTCTATTTCACGATGATTGTAAAATGTTGTCATAGCTTTATTTACTCTTTATTCTATCTGAAACTTGGGCTTTAGACAAGTAAAATTTTTTTGACTAAAAGGCAGTTTTATGGTATTTATTCAAGGGTATAAGTGATTAAATTTATTAGAAAAGTAACCAAAACGCCTTATTTCTGATCAATTTAAAAAATTTCTCCTTTCCGGCTTACTTAAGATCATCCAATCCATTAAGGCCTTTGGAGGATTAATGGCCATTTTTTTCACTTTTCTAAAAACCCCCATTGTTTGGCTGTATAAATTTTTCTTCCGCTATCCATTTTTGCTGACTTATTCTTTATTAAGAAAAATTATCAAGCCCTTTAAGCCAAACGTTGGCGCTGATGAAGAAATTGCCAAAAATCCTTTAGCCGAATACCGACCGCTGATAATTATGGCATTTATAGCTGTGGCCTTAATTGGCGCCAGCTTATCTGCCCGCGGCTTAAAACCCGAAAACTACGGCCGCAATAGCTTGCTGTTTAAGGCCTTACAAGATTTAGGCGCTTTTTCGGAAAGCGATTTTGGCGTTGAAGAAATTACCGAAGGGCCCCTTTCTACTACCACCCCGAATTATTACCTGGAAGGTGGAGCTATTGGACCCGATGAAATCGGCCGGCCAACCAAAAATGAAGGCATTGATAGTTTGATTTCCACCACCCAAGACCAATCGGCTTTAATTTCTCCGGATATAACAGACCCCAACGTGGTGGTAAAGCGTCGCGATAAAATTATTGATTACGTGGTGCAACCAGGCGACACTTTAAGCGGCGTGGCCGGCAAATTTAATATTTCCACCAATACTGTTTTATGGGAAAATAATTTAACCGCTTATTCGACCATCCGTCCCGGGCAAACCTTAAAAATTTTGCCGGTTTCGGGCATTACCTATAAAGTTAAAAAAGGTGACCAATTGGCGGCCATTGCCAAAAAATACAAAGTCAGCGCCTCGGAAATTTTGGACTTTAATAAATTAACAACAGCCGATGAAATGCAAATCAGCCAGGTTTTAATAATTCCTGGCGCGGTTAAAGAAGCGGTGGCCGCTAAACCAACTTACGCCGCAAGCAATACTACGCTAGCGGCAGCTAAAATATCCGGAGCCAAAATGCAATGGCCTACCAATTCATTTAGAATGACTCAATACTTTAGCTTGCGCCACACCGGCATTGATATTGGCAATAAAATGGGGCAACCCATTTATGCCGCCGAAGCAGGGGTTATAGAAACAGCCGGTTGGAATAGGGGCGGTTACGGCAATTACATTATTATCAATCATGGCAACGGCCTTAAAACTTTATACGGCCATTTATCAAAAATTAACGTTCATGTCGGTCAAAGAGTTGGTCGAGGCGAGGTTATTGGCTTAAATGGCTCCACTGGCAGATCCACCGGACCGCACTTGCATTTTGAAGTCAGAATCAATAACAGACGCGTTAACCCGCTGGGCTACATTAGATAAAAATTTTTAACCAAAAAGACCCTTAAATTATTTAAGGGTCTTTTAGTTTATATTATTGGTGCGCCATGCAGGATTCGAACCTGCGACCGTTTGCTTAAGAGGCAACTGCTCTACCGACTGAGCTAATGGCGCGGGATTAATATTGGTCGAGTTGAGCTCGATGGTGCCCCTGTCAGGATTCGAACCTAAAACGCTTGGTCCGAAGCCAAGTGTGATATCCATTTCACCACAGGGGCGGATTTATTCAAACTTTTTGCATTCTAATATAAATACCTAAAATAATCAAGCAACTAAAACCGCCGAGCATAAGCATCGACGGTTAATAAAATTTATCATGATTAAATATTAAATCTTCGGCAAGGTCTGCAAATAATATTCCGCTGTTTCTTCATCAACCAGCTTGCTATCCACCAATCTGGCTAGATCCTGCTCTAAAGTTATCATCCCGTCTTCCTTGCTGGTTTGGATGGCGGTTTTAATTTGGGGGATTTTATTTTCCCTGATGATATTGGCAATAGCCGGAGTATTGATTAACACTTCCCTGGCGGCTATCCGACCACCGCCCACTTTAGGCAATAATTGCTGAGAAATAACTCCGTTTAAAGACATAGAAAGCTGTAAGCGGATTTGATTTTGCTGGTAAGGCGGAAAAACATCCACAATCCTATCAATCGTTTGGCCGGCATTATGGGTATGCAAGGTGGCTAAAACCAAATGGCCGGTTTCGGCAATAGTAATGGTGGCGGCTATGGTTTCCAAATCGCGCATTTCACCCACCATGATAACATCCGGATCCTGGCGCAAAACATGTTTTAAAGCACCTTGAAAAGAAGTCATATCCGTACCCAGCTGGCGCTGAACAACAATGCTTTTTTCGGAATTAAATAAAAATTCTATAGGATCTTCCAAGGTCACAATATTGACCGTTCTTTCCTTATTAATCAAATTAACCATGGCAGCCAAGGTGGTTGATTTACCGCTGCCGGTTGGACCGGTTACCAAAATAAGCCCCTGCCTGGCCCTGGTCATTTCGTAAACCACTTGAGGCATGGCTAAATCTTCCATATCCGGAACCTTGGAAGAAATAATTCTAGCCACCAAACTGATATTGTCTTTTTCCCAAAAAACATTGACCCTAAATCTGGAACCGTCGCCTATTTCATAGGATAAATCCAAATCCCGCTCCTTAATAAATTTTTCTTTTTGCGCCGGGGTTAAAATGGAATAGATCATTTTTTCCAAAGTGGTGCGCGAAAATTGGTCGGCCTTGGGTATGGGCGAAAGCGCGCCATCAATCCTTAATAAAGGAAATTTGCCCACCACCAAATGGATATCCGAAGCGCCTTTTTTAACGGCGATTTCAAAAAGTTCATTGATAGTCATATGCTTAAAAACAATTTATTATTATCTATAAATTATACCATAAACTTGCTTTTTTGCCGAATAGATACCGCTAAATAACGAGCCATCTCAAAACTGCCAAATAAAAATCCGGTAAAAAACAAATCCGAAAGCAAGCTGTTCCTAAAAAAAGGAATAGCCAGATAATAATTTAAAACCAGGCCGGTTGCGTTATGAGGATACCAATCGGAAAAAGCCCAAACGGCAAAATTGGTGGCCATAAAAAAAATAATGGACGTAGCCATTGTGGCTGAAGCTACGGTTAAAAAATTCTTATGGTTTTTTATTTTAACACCTACCCAAAAAGTCAGGGCTAAACAACCATACACCGTTAACATGGTTTGCCATTCGTAAAAACCCAAAAACAAATCAGTTAACAGCATTATGCCTAAGGGCAAAATAATTGCCCACTTTTTGGGCAAATAAACCCCGGCAAACAAGGCAATGGCGCCAATAGGGGCAAAATTAGCCGGATGCGGAGAAAGGCGCAGATAAATTCCCAGAGCTGCCAGAACTACAATTAAGATGATAACATGGATTTTTTTCATAATGATTCTAAATTACTTGTTTATAGCTTATTCACTGATAAATTCTTCAAATTTCCACTCCACCAGTTCCCCGCCGCTTAAATTAAAACGATCAGCGCCTATTTGTGGCTTTTCGCCATTAACATAATACTGCCAATATTTATTATCCTGGCCATTGGTTTTATCGCCGATTTTTTCCACCAAAACTCCCATTGATGGATAATCTTTGGTAATCAATTCCAGAGTATTGGCGGTTGTTAATTTTTCAAGAACAGCCAAAACGGTTTGAGGGGCTGCAATATCCACTTGCTGAAATTCTGTTGCTTCAACAGGAGAAAATTTTAACAGATAAGTAACTTGGGGCTTAAGCGTCGTTTCCTGATTTTGGGTTTGATCGGAAACCAGCTTAAAATTTTCGGGCAATTGATAACTTTGGCCCAATAAAAAACCTGCGGCGAAAAAAATAACGGCTATAACAATAAATTTAATATTTTTCATACACTTTATATTAACATTATAAATTAATAATTAAAAAATTAATACTCAATTCCCTCTCTGGCTTCCTGGCCATCGTAAAAATAATGTTTAACCAATTTCATTTCCGTAACCAGATCGGCTACATCCAAAATGGCTTGGGGCGCATCACGGCCGGTTAAAATTAATTCTAAAGTGGTTGGTTTGTTTGCTAAAACCGGCAAAACATCATCCAATTTTAGCATACCCAAGGCGATTGTGGAATTAATTTCATCCAAAATAAGCAAATCCAAGTTATCTTGCTTAAAAAAATCCTCAACCAGCTGCAAACCCCTATTGGCTTCCTGCTTATCTGTCTCTTCTACGCCAAAACGGAAAGTTTTAGCAACAGGATCAAACCGCTCGGCACCGGTAACATGATATTGAAGAAAATCGCCCGAAAGCTTATCCAAAATTTTTCTTTCGCCGTAATGATCACCGCCTTTATCAAAATAAATAATGGCAACTTTTTTATTCCGACCCAAAGCCCTTATTGCCAAACCCAAGGAAGCAGTTGTTTTACCCTTGCCATGCCCGGTATACACCTGGATTCTGCCTCGACTAAGTTCGCTAGATACTTGAGCTGGTTTTACTGAATTGTTAACCATGTTTTTTAAATTTACTGATTATTGCTTGCCACCAATGTTTTTTCTTTTTTAACATTATGCCCAAAATAATAATAACCGCGCTTAACAAAGGGATTAGTAAAAAAGAAATTTTACCGATAACTTGAGGCAAAACAAATCCTACGGCAGGGCCAACTTGTAAAGTAATCGGCACCTTAACACCGGTTGAAACATTAAAAGTTCGCCTGTCCAAATCTGTTACCACAATGGATAAATTGGTGGCAAACAGACCTTTATGGCGCGGGTTAGCTTTTACTTTAACCTGCCTTTTTTGCCCAACCTCCAACCTAAAATTTGCCGGCGCCAAATAAATTTGATCAGCTAATTCATCTACATAAATATTATACAGCACCGGCCGATCGGAGATGTTTTCCACCACCACGCTTTTGGTTTGTTCTTGCCCGGCAGCTAAATCAAAATTAAGCTTATCCGGATTAACAGCCACACCGGCCGCTAAAACAATTTGGGCAATGCCTAAAATAAAAGCGGGAATAACTAATAGTAGTAAAATTTTTTTCATAAACGACGTAGAGCGAGAGAAAGGCGAAAGCTCTTGCTTTTGCCTTTCCGAGCCGAGGAGTTTATATGTCAGCATATATTTTCTTAACGGGCCGAACCCCATAAAACCAAATTGGCGCTATAATGGCCATTACTGTAATTTTGCGGCACGATTAATTTAACTCCAATATTTACGGCTTCATTTCTGGCTAAGGTTTTATTGTAATTTTCCCAAATTTGATCATCCAGCATCACATTATTTTCAAACAAAGCATCGCCCGAAACTATACCTTCCAAATACATATTATCGGCGCTTTGGTTGGTAATGGTTAAACTGCGGTTTAACTGTCCGCCCGGGCGCAAACTGCCAAAATCCAAATGATCAACATTAACTCTAAAAACCAAAGCGCCGGCGTTTTCTTCTTCTTGCTCTACAGGCGCGTTATTGGCAACATCCACGTTTAAAACCACACCATTGGCGCTACCTTGTCCCACAATTAAAACCTGTTTGGGTGAACGAACTTTATGATCGCCTTGGGCATAAACAACATAACTGCCATCTTGGGGTGCAGAAAAAATCGCTTGCCCCTGATTGTTGGTTTGGTATTCGCGATCAGCAACCAGCACCAATGTGCCAACTGCCGGCAGCCATGATTGTTCATTAAAATATTCCACCGTGGCCGTGATATTATCTCCGGGGTTAGCTTGCGAGGCACTTAAAGAAAGGCGCAAGGGCTGATCTTCCCAATAGGCAAAATAGAACAACACCTCATCTCCGGCTGCTAAATTATAATTGGCCATCCCTACTTGGGCGCTTAACCAATTAACCCGATACAACCAACCGTTTTGGCCCTCGGCTTGATCATTATTTATTTTATCCAAATAAGGGCCCCAATCGGTAGTTTGAATATGGTAAGTGTAGTTGCAAATTTCGGCGCCGTTTTCCAAAACTTGTTGCGCTGTTTGTCCTTCCACCTGGGCATTACAAATAGTGCTGGTGGCACCTTCAATTCTTAAATGATGAAGATTCTGATCGGCCGGGGGTTGATATGTTGCCACGGGGAAAAATTTACCCGCTAAAGCTACGGCCGCAAAAGCCGTCATAGTTAAGTTGCCCTGATTATCCGAAGAAAGCCATTTAAAAGATCCGTCATTAAGCATTAATGACCCCAAATGGGCAATTGGATTGTTATTGCCAACACTCCAAGTTTCGGGGCTAATGCCCAATTTATTTAAAGCGGCAATTACCCAAGCATCGGAACCGGAATCCGATTCGCCGGAAGAAAAAGGAAAACCGCCATCTTCATTTTGCGCTTCTCGCAGATAATTAATGGCTTGTTGAATATCTTGGGAATCGTTATTAAGCCCTGCCTCCAGTAAAGCCATAATAGAGGCGGCGGTATCATTGGTATCGCTTTCGGAATCAGGCGCCCAGCTCCAACCGCCATCATTATTTTGCGCGGCTAGGATAAAATTTTTACTACCGACAATAATGGCCGAATCAACTGGCTCACCTGCAGCCCTTAGCGCCAAAATGCCCCAAAAATCATCATTAATCAAAGAAGTAGAACCGATCTGATTGTTTTGCGCGTAGCTTAACAACCCACCAACGTAATTATCGCCATGATAACTGTAAGGATTGCCACCGCCGGCAATAATCGCCAAAACTGCCTTGGCCGCATCATTGGCGTTAGCCGGTTCAAAATCTGCCAAATAATCCAAATTTAAATTATTGCTACCCGCGGCTTTTAGAGCCTGGGTAATCCAAGCGCTTTGGCTGGCGTTTTGCAAATAATTTATGGTTGCCTGGTTAACTTCGGCTTTGATCAAACCAGAGGGAATAATTAAACTGGTAATAAGCGCGATTACCAAGAACATTTTTTTTTGTTTCATGAAATTATTTTTTACTTGATAAAAACAAAAACCCCTTTCTTCGCACGTTTTTAAAGAAAGGGGCTAAAAATCAAATTCAACTGATTTAGGCAAGCCCGCTTCTCTTTGGTACGCGAAGAGAAAATCGGTTCTTATGTATTTCAATCAGTTTTCTGGCTTTCCGCCTACGCTCGTTAACACGAGCTACGGCGGATTACAGTAGCGCGACTGCCAAGGAATTGCCATCGATTGATAGCTCACCTTGTTGCCTGACTAAAAATTATTTTCAAAATGCTTTATTATCTTAAACCTTTTCTTAACATTGTCAAATTCTTCTAGCTGCACCCGCTGGAACCCCCGCAATTCATACACTTGTAGCATGCGCCTGAACGAATCATCATTGAACCGCAAGTGCCGCAAACCGGCGCATCGGATTGGGTATCAAAGGTCATTTTATCATCCAAATTTTTGTTTAAATCCAAAGCTGTTTGCTGATAAACAACATCCTCTTCAGCTTCATTGGCATGCTTATCATGCTTTAAGGCCTGCTCATCGGCCATTTTGGTTAATTTCTCAAGCGGGCTTTTGCCATTGCCGTTTAAGGCCACTTCAATATCGTTAATGCCTACGTACATTAATTCTTCGGCCGATAAAAACTTTAAGGCCAACCAGCGGAAAATATAATCAACAATGGATTTGGCAATTCTGATGTTGGGATTGTTGGTAAAGCCCGACGGTTCAAAACGGGTATGAACGAATTTATTAACCAAGCTCTTTAATGGCACGCCATATTGCAAACCAATGGAAATGGAAGTGGCAAACGAATCCATTAACCCGGAAATTACACTACCCTCTTTGGACATAGTAATAAACAGTTCACCCGGCAAACCGTCTTCGTACAAGCCAACGGTGATAAAGCCCTCATGATTGGCAATGGAAAACTTATGGGTAATAGCCGCTCTTTCATCGGGCAGTTTGCGCCTCTTGGGGCGCAAGACCTCGGCCTTGACGGCAGATTCTTTGGTAGAAATTTCTTTTAGTGAAGTGGTTAAGGGTTGGCTGCGTTTAGAATTTTCGCGGTAAATGGCAATGGCCTTAAGCCCCAGCTTCCAACCCTCCGAATACACGCCGGCAATTTCTTCGGCTGTGGCGTTTTCGGGCATGTTAACGGTTTTGGAAATAGCACCGGATAAAAATGGTTGGGCGGCGCCCATCATTTTTACATGGCCCATGTAATGGATATAGCGTTTACCTTTTTTGGCTTTAAAAGCGCAATCAAAAACCGATAAATGCTCGTCCAGTAATTTAGGCGCTCCTTCAATGGTATCGTTTTTATCAATATAATCCAAAATGCTATCCACATCCTCGGGGCTGTAACCCAAAGTTTTAAGGGCCAAGGGCACGGTGGAATTTACAATCTTCATCATGCCGCCGCCCACCAGCCACTTGTACTTAACCAAAGCAATATCCGGTTCAATGCCGGTAGTATCGCAATCCATTAAAAAGCCAATAGTGCCGGTTGGCGCCAAAACCGTTGCCTGGGCATTTCTAAAACCATTAATTTCGCCAAGTGCGCAAACCTGATCCCAAGCATCCCTGGCTGAAGACATTAAGTGCGGAAAAACTCCATCTTCCTTGATTTTGTAAGAAGCATCACGGTGCATTTTCATGACATTCAACATGGGTTGGCGGTTGGGGGCATAACCTTTAAAGGTTCCTTTAACACCGGCAATTTTAGCCGATTGCAAATAAGCCCAGCCGTTCAGTAAAGCGGTAACCGCGCCGGTAAAATTGCGACCGGAATCGCTATCATAAGCCAAGCCGTTGCTCATTAACAAAGCGCCCAAGTTGGCGTAACCCAAGCCCAAAGGACGGTAGTCCAAACTATTCTGCTCAATTGCCGGGGTGGGATAGCTGGAGTTAGGCACCAAAATTTCCATAGCCGTAGACATAATGCTCACCGTATGTTTAAAACCCTCCACATCAAACTCACCGCTATCCTGCCTATATTTCATTAAATTAATGGAAGCCAAATTGCAAGCGCTATCGTTTAAAAACATGTATTCGGAGCAAGGGTTAGAAGCGTAAATCCTATCGGTATTAGGGCAGGTATGCCAACGGTTAATGGTGGTATCGTACTGCATACCGGGATCGCCGCAAATCCAAGCGGCTTCGGCAATCTGCTTCATTAAATCCCTGGCTTGGTAAGTATCGGCCGCTTCTTTGGTTTTAACATACTTGGTTTGCCATTGGCCGTTTTCTTCCACCGCTCTCATAAATTCATCTGTTACGCGGACGCTGTTGTTGGCGTTTTGGAAAAAAATGGAACCGTAAGCCGGGCCGTTTAACGAGCCATCGTAGCCCATTTCAATTAAGGCCCAGGCCTTTTTTTCTTCATTGGATTTGCAGTTGATAAATTCTTCAATATCCGGGTGTTCAATATCCAAAATAACCATTTTGGCCGCCCGGCGGGTTTTACCGCCCGATTTAATCACACCGGCAAAAGCGTCAAAGCCCTTCATAAAAGAAACAGGACCCGAGGCCTTGCCATTGGAATTGGCCAGCTGTTCTTTGCTGGAGCGCAAAATGGATAAATTGGTGCCGGTGCCGGAACCGTATTTAAACAGCATACCTTCGGTGACGGCTAAATTTAAAATGGAACGCATGTCATCTTGGACGGAATTGATAAAACAAGCACTGCATTGCGGATGTTCTTCCACGCCCACATTGTACCAAACCGGGCTGTTAAAAGCCGCGTGTTGGTTGATTAAAATATAAGTTAATTCATGTTCAAAAATCTGGCCATCTTCTACGGTTTTAAAATAACCCTGATCTTGGCCCCAGCGGGTAATGGTTTTAGCCACCCGATCAATCATTTGACGTGCGCTTATTTCGCGCCCACTGGTACCGATCCTGCCCCTAAAATAATGAGAAACGGCGATATTGGTAGCGGTTTGCGACCAACCCTTGGGCACTTCCACGTCTTTTTGCGAAAAAACAATTTCCCCTTTATCACTGGTAATTACCGCATCGCGCTGTTGCCAATTTATTTCCTCGTAAGGATGAGCCCCTGCCTTGGTATAACGGCGCTTAAAATCCAAGCCCGCTAAATCGGTTTTTTTAAAATAAAAAGAAGCATTATCTTTATTGGCTTCTTGGCTATTAAATGCACCATCAACTTTTAGCTCAGCGCTAAAAGGAAAATCGGTTACTTGATCTTTGGAGTTGTTTTCAACTTCAGGCATGGGGTTGGCCATAGTTTTTGGGGGTTATAATTTGGTAATTTTTTAAAGAATTTAGAGAGAAAAAAATATAACTAAGAAACTAGTTATGTTTGAGATAGTTGTAAAACTGTTTTTTTAAACGAAATTTCAGATTTTTAGGCGAGACAAGGAAGATGAGTAAAAATATTTGAGCCGTAATAGCATTACGGTGAAAATATTTTTACGAAATCTGACGAAGTCGTAGCCAAAAATATAAAATTGCAGTAAAAACAGTTTTACAACTATCTCATAGACCCTTTTAAAGGCTGGTTTTTAAGAGAAGTTCGATAAACCAGCAAAACCGCCTGGCCGCTCGATTAGCCAAAAGCTAGTTAAACGGCAGAAGTGGATAACTACTACATCTAGTAGTCCATTAGAAATTATAACACAAGATATGGTATTTTTCTATTTTGCTTGTGGATAAAATAAAAACCGCCCCAACCTTAGCCAAAATCAAATAGTTGACGGTTATTTAAACCTTTAAAGCTTGCTTAAAAACTTCTTTTAATTTTGCGGCCGAACTGTGCAAAAGCTGTTTTTCGGCAGGGGAAATCGGCAAAATAACCTTGGAAACAATCCCGGATTTATCTATCACGGTTGGCACACTTAAACAAACATCCGTTAAACCGTATTCCCCGTTCATTAGGTGGCTAAGTGGCAAAGTGGTTTTTTTGCCTGAGAGTAAACATGAAATTAAATAAGCAGTGCCCGCGCCAATGCCGTAAAAAGTGGCGCCTTTGCCGGCAATAATTTCGGCAGCGGATTTTTTAACAGCCAAATCTATTTTTTGGCGCTGTAAATTATTAAGCTTGGAAAAATTAACCAATTTTTTACCGTTAATTTTTGCCGTGCTCCAAAAAGCAACCGAACTATCGCCATGCTCGCCGGCCATATAAGCATCAACAGTAGATGAATCAACCGATAAAAATTTTGCCAAAAAATATTTTAAGCGCATCGTATCCAACAGCGTGCCTGTGCCAAAAATCTGCTTCTTTTTATCGGGAAACAAACTAATAGCAATTTGCGTTAACACATCCACCGGATTAGTAACCATGATTAACAAAACTTTGGGATTTTGCTTAAAAATTTTCGGCACAATCTCTTTCATAATCTTGGCATTGATGCTAACCAAATCCAAGCGCGACTGCGCCCCGGATACTTGAGCCGCACCACAAGCCACCACCACGATTTGTGAATCCTTAATATCTGCGTAAGTGCCTGCCTTAACTTTAACTTTGCCTAAAACGGGAATGGCATCGGCCAAATCATGCACTTGGGCTTCTAGTGTTTTTTGGTTTAAATCGATAATAGCAATTTCGCCGATAGCTTTTTGATGCATCAAACTAAAAGCTGTACTGCAGCCAACACTGCCCGCTCCTAAAATAGTAATTTTATTTGTCCTCATATTTTTTTTGATCAATATTTAAATTAATATTTTTTATCAGCTTAGGTAAAACTCGCAATACATAATCAATATCTTTTTCCGAATTGCCATGCCCCAGCGTTAATCTTAATGATCCGCGTGAGGCCTCGTAACTTTGGCCAAGAGCGATAATCACATGCGATGGGTCAACGCTCCCTGAAGTGCAGGCAGAACCGGTAGAACAAGCAATGCCCAATTTATCCAATTCTAAAACCAGCTTTTCTCCGGAAACGCCTGCAACAGTTATGTTAACATTGCCCGGCAAGCGATTAATAGCGTGCCCGTTTAAAATAACATTAGGCATTTTTAGCAAACCGACAATTAACCTATCTCTCAACTTTAATAAACGGGCTGATTCCTTTTCTTTATTCTGCTGAACCAACTTTAAGGCGCAAGCCAACCCGACAATACCTGCCACATTTTCGGTACCGGCTCTTTGGCTGTTTTCTTGTTCTCCGCCATGAATAATTGGCATTATGGCCACGCCTTTTTTAACATAAAGCACACCAGTGCCTTTTGGCCCGTAAATTTTACTGCCATTTAAACTCATTAAATCAACGCCTAATTCCTGAACGTTCAAACTTAAATAGCCGGCGGCCTGACAAGCATCCATATGAAACAAAACCAACGGATTGGCTAATTTGATTGATTTGGAAATTTCTTGAATTGGTTGAATTGTGCCGATTTCGTTGTTGGCGTAAATAATGGAAACTAAAATAGTTTCCGGACGAATAGCTTCTGTTAACATTTCCAAATTTACCAAACCTTGATGATCAGAGGGTAAATAAGTTACTTCAAAACCTTGGCTTTCTAAAAATTGACAGGCATGCAAAACGGCATGGTGTTCAATGGCCGAGGTAATAATGTGCTTGCCCCGCGCTTGATTAGCCAAGGCCGTGCCGATTAAAGCGTGATTGATTGATTCGGTGCCCGAACCCTCAAAAATAATTTCTTCCGGGCCACAACCCAAAATTTGAGCAACCTGAAGGCGGGCGGTGTTAATCGCCTCTTTGGCTTCTCGACCCAAATAATACAAAGAAGAGGGGTTGCCAAATTTTTTTGACCAAAAGGGCCGCATGGCTTTTTCTACCCTGGGATCCAAATAAGTTGTTGCGGCGTGATCCAAATAAATATTTTTTTTAAACATAATTTCCTAAACTTCAAAAGTGCAAACTAAAGGATAGTGGTCCGAAACATCAACATCGGGCATACTGTGCTTAATAACTTTAACGTCCGGGGTGGCAAAAACAAAATCCACCACGGCAGTAGCGTAACCGGAAACGACCGGCTTTCTGCGCATGTTAAATGAGCTTTTTCTTTCATCTTTAAAAACATTAATCAAATGCTTTTCCAAATTGGCAATTGATTTGGTGCCCTCATTAACGTTAAAATCGCCCGATAAAATAACTTTTTTCTTACCCTTAACTTGCTCATTAATTACTTGGCTAAGGTGCAATCTGCGAGCATGATCCTGGCCATGCAAACCATAAATGCCGTGGGTGTTAAATATATTTAATTCCTTCTTTTTATTTATGTAAATTACTGCTCGCTGCAAATTACGAGGGTAAAAATCAAACTTTCCCTTAGCGCTTAAAAAATTCGCGTCAAAAAGCTTATCATAAAAAGTTGTTTCCGCCCGCACAATTGGCCAGCGGGAAAATATAACATTGCCATGCAAAAATTTGCCGTCCGGCACAACTAAATCGGCCGCCGGAGAAAAATAAAAATATTTTAAACCAAGCTTTTTTCGCAAAAGATCCAAGGCCCGGTAGCTGGGATTGATTTTTAAATTATGGCCGTCAAAAACTTCCTGCAAACAGGCAATATCCGGTCGTTTTATAACTAAAAAATTAAGGGCTTTGTTAAAAATTGGGCCATTACCCCACATGTTTAATTGGATGAATTTTATCTTCATAAAAACAGAATTATCATAACATAACTGCTATTTCTTGCAACTAAAAAAGGCCCACTGATTAGGCGGGCCTTTTAACAATTATTTCTGGTCGTTATCGTGATTATGCCCCTGCCAGTTCCAACTGCACCAAGAGCACTTCTTTTTATTAAGCATGGAAATGCCGGCTAAAATAAGGGCCACCGGCAAAATAACCGACCAAACATCGGCCGAAATAATACCCAGGTTGTTAAACAACCAAACCAGGCCTAAAACAATAACTAAAATAGGGAAAAACATAATTTTTTCAAATTAATAATTAATATTTTTATAATTTAATTATAGCACAGATATAACAAAAAAGGGCTTGACAAAATGCCTATGATTTGCTATAATAATATTATTAATCATTAAATATTTGCCAAAAGCTCATTTAAACCAAATTTAGCGATAAATTCCACGTTTAAATAAACTTGAAAGCAAAATCAGGGAAGTTACTTCCATGAACCAAGACAATTTTGCCCCAAGGCCAAAAGTCCAGGGCAATTGGTCGTGCTCGCAGTGCCAAGCCGCTATTACCGAGTTGCCATTTGAACCGGATGGCGATAGGCCTTTATACTGCAGAGATTGCCACAAGGCCAGAAAGCAAGAAGGCCCCAGAAGGCAGTTTTAAACTATTGCTACAAATAAAAAAATCCCCCTAAAATTAGGGGGATTTTTTGAATTTAGTTTTCGTCTTCGTCTTCTTCCTCTTCTTCATCATCATCTTCAGTTTCTTCTTCATCATCCATTTCTTCTTCCTCTTCTTCGGTTACATCGTCATTTTGCATGTCGTCTGACATATTATAATGGCTTTCTCTGCTTATCCTTGGACACTTTTCAGGCCTTGGCAAGCATTATTAATAATGTAAAGTATGATAGCATGGTAAATTTTTTATGTCAATGGCTAGGAATTTTTTTGATGGTTGGGAATTTTAGGCCAATCCTCTTCTTTAAGTATATAACCGACGCATTTGGCAGAACCGCATTTGCAAGGATATAAAAAATAATCTTCAAGATCAAAATCAAAGCCGTAATTAAAAGTCAATTCTTCATCTTCCTTAATATCTCTTTTTGCCACTATCCAAATATGCCCGTCGATATATTGGTAAAAACAATTAGGTTCACAAGAATGATTAATGTGCCTGGCTAAATTTTCTGGAATATCGCCATCCAAATCAAATTCATCATTTAATTCAAAAATATAAATACCTCCATACTCCCCCGGATTAGTTCGTGATTTTTCTAATGACAAATCCGATCTTTTTTCGCTTTCCGATTTAGAAATTTTTTCGCCGATATATTCAATAACTTTAGTGCCGGCAGGAATAGCTTGTTTGGCAAAAGCTCCGGTATGATGAATAGCCGATTGTTTAACTGTAAAATACTCATTCTCGATCATATTTTTCGATTTTAATTTTTAAGCGGATAAACTTTGGGCACGCCCTTAATAAATTCTTGTGACAAAGCAAAAGTATAGGCGCCAAAATTAGGAATAACCGTAACATCGCCCGAATTGATTTTTGAGGCGTACATGGAATAACTCCAAACATCATCGGCCATGCACAAACTACCAAAAACATAACAGGGAATTTCCTTTTTGGCAAAAGAACTTAAATTAATTACCGGCGTATAATCATACCTTAAGCCCTCCCAGCCAACCGCGTTAACTCCGGAATCCATGATTATCTTATTGCTATCTTTAATATCTACTACTCGAGTTACCAAATGCATGGAGTTATTACAGATAATCCTACCCGGCTCGGTAAAATAACGGCAATTAATCAACGGCCGTAGATATCGGTTAATGGCTTGGGCAATGCCCCGAGCGTACTCGGGCAAGGTAACGGATTCGGTTAAATAATAGCCCCGATTAAATTTAGGTTCGCCATCAAAATGATCGGCTGCTTTTTTAATAAGATCGCCCTGCGCCGTTCCCCAAGGATAATCGCCGGTTAAACGATAAGGCAAAAAACCGCCGCCAAAATCAATAAATTTTATGTCTGATAAATCGGAAGTAGAAAAATTCTTTTTCAAATAACCGGCCAATTCTTTAATAACATTTTCATAGGTGCTGGCGTCTTTATTCCAACTGATGTGGAATTGGATTCCTGATAACTTAAGATATGGATATTTTTTCGCTTCCTTCCAAAAATAGCTTAGATCATTAAGCTTAATACCAAACTTACTCCAACTGCCATGAAAACGAGTGTAAATTCTTACTCCAGCCACAATAGTTTGCTTTTTTAAAGAAGACAATTTACCCAAACGCTCCAACTCGCCAAAACTATCCAAATGCACGATAACTTTATGGCGATGTTTTAAAGCCAATAACAAATCTGCGGTTGTTTTACCGGGACCGGAAAAAACCATTTTTTTAGCTTTGGCTTTTAAACCAAGAGATAATTCCCGGCCGCTGGAAACATCCAAGCCAAAACCGCAATCCACTACGGTTTTTAAAATACTGGGATGCCAATTGGTTTTGACTGCATAAAAATAGGAACAATTTGGCAAATACTTGGCAAAGGCGCGTTTAAAATCTGCCGCGCTGGTTGTTAACTCGATTTTATCAAAAGCGTAAAAAGGTGTGGGATATCTTTTTGCTAACGCCAAAAGAGATGCCTTTTTGGCCGAATAAAATTTGGCTACGACAGGAGTTAAATTGCCAAGATAGACGCTGGCTTTGGTAGATAATGCCCGATTAATTTTGGTTTGCCATTGCAACAACTCTTGTTTGCTAGTTAAAAATTCCCTAATTTTTGTGGGCATAAAAATAATCATTAAAATAATCAAAAATGGTTCGACCGTTTTTATTTAACATCCCTGTTTTAAAATCAAATAAAGGAAGGTTGCTAAAAACTTTGCATAAATCATAGCCCTTCTTTAAACTCTGGCCTAAAAAAAGTTCGTGATATAAAAAAAATGCGCCCGATTGCCTTAAATCAACTATCTTATGGCTGATAAATTTTACCTTATTTTCTTTTATTTGATAAGTGCCGACAGGGGGAATTTTAACAAGTCGCAAGGGTTTTTCCGCTTCCAAGGCCAAAACCGCTCCGCTAAAACTTGATTGGGGCAAACATGGCCGGCAAATGTTGGCATTAAGCTTATAGGTAAAAGTATTAAGAAAAAATAACCACGACTTGGAATAAGAAGCTAGTTTAAAACTGGAAAAAACCTGCGGCGTAGCCACGGACAATCTGGGGTTGCATTCTAAAATAAATGCCCGATTATTTTTTATAATAAAATCGACGTTTGCCACTCCAAAGAATTTTTCTTTAATTAAGGCCTGAGTTAATTTTTTAAGTTGAAAGTTTATGTTCAAAAGAGTTTTTGGGTTAAAAAACTTTCTAGGCAACCACTGCAAACCCATAAAGCTTTTAGGAAAACCGTTCCGGCCATAATAAAAACATTGAGTTCTTAAGGCGGAAAAAAAATAATTGCCCGTTTGATCCAAAAAAATACTTACTCCAACCGGTAAACCCTCCAAATACTCGCGCGCCACAACTTTATCCAATTTAAGTTTGTTTTTTTGCCAATCGACAAATAACTGTCGGCCGGTTAAATAAAACTTTGTCCTAAAATAATCCGATAACTTTGCCTCTTGGACAACATAAGGCAAGTTATTGGCCGCTAATTTTTTAAAATCTTTTAAGCTTAGTGTACAAGGCGAGGTTATTTGGTTCTTTTTTAAAAAATTATCAAAATATTTTTTATCTTCCAATTTATCCTGAGTTGCCAAGGGAGTAACTAACAAGCAAAAATTGTATTTTTTGGCCCAAAGTTCAATTTTTTTAGAACTGCGATAAGGAATTAAAAAATTCTTTATTTGATATTTTAATAGCTTAACTGTTAAATCGGTTTTGGAAATCAAATCGCCAAATTCCACCGAAGGGGCTTCATTTATTTCTGACTGGCTTTTTTGCTTGATATAAATCAAACGGCTGGCAGAAAAATTTTTCTTTGCCAAATGCGCCAATGGGCTATTTTTAAAAACCACCACGTAAATATTTGCCAAATCCTTATGGGATAAAAACAAAACTTCCGGACTGTTGATTAAAATAGCTGTTTTTTCTTTTTCCTGCTTGGGCATAGAAAGTTAATTCAAACCTTTTAATTCTTCTTTAAAAATTTTAATAATTTTTGTTTTTAAACCGCCGGGCAAATTAATTGCCGGATGAACACCTAAATAAACTTTTCTTAAGGATTTTTCTTTGGTTATGGCTTCGGCTAAGTAATGCTTTTTAAATAAATCGATTAAATCTCCTTTTAATCCCTGTTGGTAACAGAGTAAAAACGAGAGCAACTGCTCTTCTCTAACTTGTGGCGGGCGCTCATAATGCCTTAACTTTTTTTTGGCGAATAAAGGATAATGCTCGCTGTATTTTTTGGCAAAAAAATCTTTATTAAAAGCAATGCGTTTGGGATCGCCGCCAACGGCCGAACTGTATAAAAAGGCCTTGGCACACATCGGGCAATGATAACACCATCGTTCGGCAGAACCCTTATCCGGCTCGCAAGACATAACGTATTTTAACAAATGCGGATAACGATGATATAAAACCCTAAACTCTCCCAAATTATATAATGGTTCCACTAAACTAATAACTTTGAATTTACCCTTTGACGCTTTAGACCACAAGGAGTTTTCCTTGGCGGTGTATTCGGAGGACTGATCAAACGAAGGATAAAACTTAAAGCCCTGCTGATTAACAAAATAGTCGTTTAAATTTTGTTCATTGCCAAAAATCAGATAAGCGGAGCGGTGTTGGTAAACAAAGGGCAAAAACTCCAAAGCATAAGCCAATAAACTGTTGGTATTATTAACTTCGGACAAATGGCAATTTATTTTAGGATGATAATAAAGTTCATCCACATTATCGCTAAAAAGATAAACCTGTTCGCCCTGTTCCGATTCAAAATCCTTAATAATCCGGCTTTTTATTTTCCACTCATTGCCGGAAGAATTTTCCATTTCGTTAGCCGTAGCCAATAATAAATTTAAGCCCAGCTCTTTAGCTAAGCCATAAGACAAAATGCTATCTTTGCCAAAAGATAAAGCCAAAACCGCCCGATCTTTTAAACTTTTAAAACCAGCCAGCCGAGCAACACTCTGATTACCATTAAAAACCAAATTTTTTGCCGATTCGGCCAATGGAAATTTTTTTAAAATTTTATCTATATTAAAATTATTGATTTCGCCCAAACAAGGAATAATTTTTTTTAAGCCAAAATCAATAAAATTTTGCCAAGCCGGGCGCCCAAACTGGTACGACAACTGCCAATCCAGTAAATTTAAAGCGCGGGTTCGGGAATAGATAAAATTATCAACCAAAAAATATTTGGTCGCTTGTGGCAACTGAGAAAAAATACGCCCGGGAAAATGAACGGCAAAATCAACGCCCTTAAATACATTAACTTTAAAGCCACTTGCCGATAAACGGTAAGAAAAATCCAACTTTTTTTTCATGGCTAATATTTTACTGTTTTTAGATAGCCCCATTTGGCTAATTTATCTTTTTCTTTGTACCAACGATCACCAACATCATTACGGTAATACATATTGGGGATAATAACATTTTTTACCCTCTGATAAACTTGCTTTTGCGCTGCTGGCATGGTTTTGCCCGTTCCAACAATTATTAAAACATTGCCACAGCTACCTGTAATAACCCATTTACCTTTAATTTTTTTAACGTCTTCCAAGTGAACACCGGTCATTTTTTTAGGATCTTTAAACATTACCCTAACGCCTTTTGCATAAGCATTAAAAATTTCCTGATTGCGATAAGGGTTAGGGGGCACTAAAACCCTAATACCGACTTGAAAACCTTTTTTGGTTTTAATTTTAAAATCCTCGCCCAAAGCCAGTTTATATAAAAAATCGCTAACCGGCATCTTTAGTCCTTCATACTGGATATTTATGGTTGGAAAACAAAAACGGGCGGTAAATTCCAAAGGATAAATGCCCTGGCCATTAACAATGCAGGCCAAATCAATGCAACCATGATAACCAACTTCGCGCAATCTACCTTCCATTTTTTTTAAAGTCCTATCAAAAACAACGTTCGGCTCGGCCCAAAACATATGAGTACCTATTTCACCGGTGTTGGGGCCAAGGTCGCCGGGGAATAATTTTTTATGTTCAAAATTAAGGTTAATGGGATAAACAAATTTTTGCCCGTTAAAAAAAGCGCCGAGGGCTATTTCTACGCCATTTACCTTTTTTTGCAAAATCAAACTGGTTATTTTTTTGCCGTGCCTTTCTTGATACAATTCCAGCATTTGTCTAACATCCGAACCATCCGTTAACTGGCCAACATAAACCAGATTTTTATCATTCTGCATCTTGCCGCAAACCTTAACCACATATTGACCAGGGTGTTTTTTTAAATAACGATTGGCGGAAGAACAACTATTAAATTCATAATATGGCAAAATAGGCACACCGGCTTTTTTAAGTTCCTGCTGGCCAAAGGAACGATCTTCCTCCAAGCTATCGGTGTAAGCGGTGCCGCCTAAAACAAGCTTGCCCTGGGCTCTTAATTTTTCGGCGATTTTCCCATAACCAAAAACTTCATCAAAAACAATAACATCGGCCCAATCAATATATTTGCGCCAATTTTTTACTTTTGGCAAAAAACCGTCCAATAAATCTTCTTCACCTTTATGATCATTGCAATATTTAACCAAATGGCCTTCTTGATAAACATGCCAAGCAATATTGCCTATTAAATTATCGGCCGAAACAAATAAAAATTTAATTTTTTTCATGCTATTTATTACTATTTTTTATTTTGCCTCATCATTTAAGACCCGTTTTGAAAGCTTGAATTTCAGGTGCATTTTTTTTCTTCCTTAAAGAACCTATATAATCTTTAACCTCTTTTTTACCAGAATTCTCACTTAGATAAAATCTGTCCAATATTTCTTGACCTAACCTAGCTATACTTTCCACTCCTTTAGAGGCATCTATAATATGATAACGCCCATTTTCCATAGTAATCGCGCCACTAACTAAAAGCCGATCAATCATAGCTAAACCGGAATAATAATACCTCTCGCCATCCGATCCTTTATCAGAAGAATTATTAGCCAAATAATCACAGGCGGTTATTAATTTAACAAAAAATTCTTTTTTAATTGCCTCTTCCGCTTCCTCTGGAGTTTTATCTTCTAAACTCTTCATAAAAATAAGCATACCAACTCCTTCGGCTTTTAACTCTTCTAAAACGGTGCCGTCAGCTCCACCGCCTACTCTTTTTAAAACTGCCTCATCTTCAGTGGGCATAACATTATGGCCAATTTCATGCAAAGCAGTTTCCAAATTAATCGCCTCTTTATATTCTTCTTGGGTCATATTTAGATCATCCATAGAAAAGGCCTTTTCTATAATCGGCCAATGGCCCTTTAAAGCCATTTGATTATTAAGATTAACATGGGAAACCATTCTATTATTGCCCGTTTCCGCCAAAGTAAAAAGTTGCAAGCTGCTACCAAAGCCAAATGGCTGGACGTTTAAAACCATCCTGGGTATTTTATAAGCTTTAGCTAATTTATCCTGATGACCGTCTAAAATATTTTGCGCAATCTCTCTAAAGTTATCCATTAAACCTTCTAGTTCTTTAATTTCCGGTGTCCTGAAACCCAATCTTAATTCCACATCCACCTTATTAGCATCACTAGTCACCCCCACGCAAAACCCTGGAATAATCATTAACGGACAACCGTTGGCCGCTAGTTCATTCATTTTTAAATCTAACTCATTCCACAAATCAAAAATCTTTTTAGGCGAAGTTTCTTGAGAGGCATAAATACTGATTAAGTGATCCAGGTAAGGTGGCAATTTTTTATAACTTTCTGGTAATTTATATTCTGTTATCAGGGCTTCAACTTTATGAGAAAGCATTTTTAGACCATCGACAATTTTTGGCCATTCTCCGGCAAAAACCGTTGAAAATGCCTTATGATCAACTTCATTGCCGTCAGCCGAACGATAAATATCATAGATAAATTCAGCGCCCTTTTTTTGTCCTAATTTGGTGGCCGAGGTTCCTCCTGGTTCATCGGCCAATTCTATTTGTTTAACATAAGCATGATCAATATACTTACCCAAAATTCCTCCAGCATCCAATAAAATTTCCAATTCCACTTTGGTCATTCCTATCTTTTGCAAATCATCTTCGCTTAAATCGTTTTTTAACCAGTGTCTTAATAAAGATAGACAAGCTAGTTGCCTTTCCGAAGAAACTAATACTAAAGAACGCCAAGCTTCGGGCGAAAACTGTTTTAAACCTTCTAACACCCCTAACTGTTGGGTTTTAATATTATTATCAAACTCTTGAGGGTTAGCCAACAACTTAATTAAATCCTGATGCTCTTCATCATCTGGAATACTAGCAATCCACTCCTGAGCTTTCTCTTGTAATAAAGGAGCGACCACTTTTTCCCACTCACTAGTTACTGCATCCTGACTGGCTATTAGCAGATCTTCAAGATTATGTAAATTTTTAGGACACTCCGGCCAGTTGGTTTTTATCTCACCCGTTTCTTGATCCTGACCTTTAAGCAAACTTCTGATGTTGCGGCCAAATTCCACGTATTCCGGAACTTTGGCTTCTTGATCTAAAACATTAACCCTGCTCCCTTGATCGGGGTTAAACGATTCGCCGAATCTTGGTGCCATATGTTTATTCATTAATTTAAAATTAAAAGTTTTTTGGTTTTTGCTGATAGCGCTTAATAGCCAAGGTGATAATTTCTACCAGCAAATCGCTGTAATCAATGCCTAAAATTTTAGCCGACGAAGGAATGCGCGCATCGGGCGCGAGCGATGGATTGGCATTAAGTTCCAAAACGTAAGGATTGTCGTTTTGATCTACGCGGATATCCACCCGGCCGTAATCCTGGCAATCCAGAATATTATAGGTATCCAAGGCAATTTCCGTCAACAGAGTTTCCAGCTTTTTAGGGATATTTTTAGGCGGTTGCTGGACAATAATATCGTTATAAATCGGATTTGTCCCCCATTTTGCTTCAAAAGTGTAAATATTTTTATACTCAACTGGCAGATTTTTAAAAATGGTCCGCGAGAGTGGCAGAACTTCAAAATCGTCAAAATTACTGCCCAAAATAGAGACATCATATTCATCGCCTTCTATATATTCTTCCACCAAAGCCGGCGAACCTAAACGCTCGGTTACAAAAACTAGCTGGGTTTTAAGCTCTTCTTTATTATTAACAACCGACTGATTGTTAATGCCCAAAGAATGATCACCCCCTGCCGGCTTAACGATTAAGGGATAACGCAATGATTCATCAATATCATCATCGGGGCTATAGGCGTAATCCCAACGGGCTGTGGGAATATTATGGAAGGCCAGCATTTTTTTAAACTTTATTTTATCCTGGGCCAAAGCCAAAGTTAAGGGCGAAGAGCCGGTGTAAGGAATTTGCAAGGCCTCCAAGACAGAAGTGATATCGGATTTGGCCAAAGCCGACTGGTTGATTTTTTCGGCCAAATTAAAAACCAAATCAACATCGCTCTTTTTTAAATCAGTAACTACTTTAGGAAAATCCGATGAATCAAAAAAGGTAACTTGATAGCCCTTGGTTTTTAGAGAGGCAACCACTTCTTCACTTACCTTAGCTAAAGATTTTTCCCAGCTCTCCTGATTTTCATCAGATGAATTTCCCAAAACGCCGATTTTAAGCTTGCCCTGATTATCTTTGGATACGCTTCTTAATTTTTCCAGCCGAGCCGCCCTGGTTAGCAAAGTTTTGTTAAGTACGGCCGAAGAAAAACGGCTTTTGCGGGAAGTGCGGCCTAAAGCCGAATCGCTGTCAAATTTAACCACGTCAAAATGAATTTTTGAAGCGATTTCGCGCAAATTATCTTGGGCATCCAGGCGATTATAGCCCGAAACCACAACCCAGCCCAAAAATTCATAACCCTCCGGCGGCACCAAAATGGCATCTCCGATTTCCTTAAAAAAATGAATTTCTTCCACATTGGGATTTTTTTTCAAATCTTCTACCACGTCCATTTTAACCAAAATGCCAGAATTATCGTTTAAAAAATATTTGCCGGTTAAATATTTGCGGGGAGAAACCGGCCGATGGATTTTGGGAATATGAACACCCAACGCAATTTTTACGGCGCATTCGATTAAATCCACGCCCCAGGCACCTTTAACAAAAGAATGAACTTCATCGCCACCCATACGCAAGTTGGCCTCAATGGGCACAGTGCCGTTTTTGCCGGCCTTGGCTTCAAAATGAATTACGCCGTTTTGAACACCCATTTTTTCCAATGTTTCTTCGGCCATTTCAATCAATTCGCTTTGCGTGCGTTCGGGCAAACCGGAAGGAATTGATTGGCCGGTTTCCACAAAAAACGGTTCATTGGTTTTATCATTATCGGAAATGGAAAAAAATTTTATTTTGCCATTTTGCAAAACAATATCAATATCCACTTCATCGCCATCAATATATTCTTCCACTAAAATTTCCACGCCATCGGTTAAAGCCGATTCTACATCCGTGGAAATGTTCTTTTTTAAATATTGATAAGTGTTAAACAACTCTTCTTGATTTTCCAGCTTAATAACGTAAGCGCTCGAAGAGCCGTAGGTTGGCTTAATAACCAAAGGGAATTTAAAATTCTGGACAATATAATTTAGATCTTCGTTATTTTTTACCAAAGAGTGAGCCGGTGTTTTTAAGCCATGCAGTGCGCAAAATTCCCTAAACAAAAATTTATTCCTGGCTTTTTTGGCCACATTAAACGGGATGCCGATAAAATTAAACTTATCGGCTATTTTAGAAGCCAGCAACACATCATCTTCCCAAAAAGTTAAAGCGCCTTCTATTTTTACGTCCAAATTGGCGGCCATAAATGCTTTAACAGCGGCCACCGCTTCCACGTGATTAAAGGTGTCGGCTAAAATCCAGTGATCAACAAACGGTTCGGCCCAATTTTTTTCCTTGTTTAAAACAACGATTTTTAGGCCCAAGGCCTTAAGACGCTGCAAGATAAATTTTTTTTTGGCCGAACCGGTATTAACCACCAAAATCGTGTGGTTGTTTAACGGTTCATTGCCATTGGAATAGTTCATAGTTATTTTTAAAAAGAAAAAAGCCAGCTATAAAACCGACTTTGCAGGAAGCTTAATGATTGATTGTTGATCTAACTTTAGCTGAGGCATTATCCCCCCGACCTCGTCAATATCTTTCATGATAGAATCATACTAATCCAAGAATTAGGATTTATGGGTTAAAAAATAATTTTTCCCCCTTCGCTCTTTGAGCTTCGGAGGACAAGTATTTTATTTTTAATTTTTAAAATCTATTTATATTATATTATATATTTGAAAAGATGCAAGGTGTTAATAAATAAAAATAAAATCTTTCGTCTGCTGGCTCGTTATCCTAAAGAAAACTTTTCAAAATGGATTTGACCTTTTGGCACCTTAAGTTTAGCCAATGATTGCCTAACCGATTTCATCATAGCGGCAGGGCCGCACAAATAAACCTCGCGCGTGCCAGCATCGGGTGCTAACTGGCTGATTTTTGCCAAATCAAGCCGGCCTTGTTCGCCTGCCCAAGAAGGGTCATCACTAATAATATAATGAAGCCCAAATTGATGTTCTTGTTTTAATTTATCCAGTTCCGTTTTAAAAATAATATCCGTAGCCGTGCGATTGCCATAAAGTAAAATGGCCTGCCGCCCAGCCAATAAGGCCTCTTCCAATACCGCTCTGATAGGCGTAATACCAACTCCGCCGGCAATAAACAATAATTTATCCTGCTTGGAAGATTTTAAAGTAAACACGCCGTGCGGCCCATCCAACAAAACTTTATCGCCGGCTTTAAGATTATTTTTTAAAGTTTTGGTAAAATCGCCCAGGGCTTTAATGGTTAAACGCAGGTATTGGCCCGAAGGCGGACAAGAAATGGAAAAAGGATGTGCCTGCCACCAGATTTTTTGGTTTAAAAATCTGACAATCATAAATTGACCGGCCTGAGCTTTAAAAGAGGATAAATCTTTGCCTTTAATATAACACGAAAGCACGCCAGGCAATTCTTCTTCTAATTTATCCACGTAAAAACCGTGCTTAAAAAAATTAACCAGCGGGGTTAAAAAACGATACCAAATAAGCTGGCCAAAAACTCCAAAATACAAAGCGTACCAATAATAAACAAACAGCTGATTATGGAAATCCCCGCCCAATTCCAACTGGTGGCCAAAAGCCATTAAAATTGCGGCGTAGGTGGCTAAATGCAAAAAATGCCATTTTTCGTAATTTAAATATTTTCGGATAAATGTTGCCGAAATTATAACCGTACCTAAAAAAATTAATACGGCCACAAAAGCGCCAAACAAATCATCACCATTTAAAATCGCCTCAAAAAGCTGGTTAAAAAAACCGTGCCCAGTTAATTGTCCATAACCCAGCATTAATAAAATAGGATGAGCCAAAATAAAAATCAAGGCAAAAATGCCGTTTAAGTGGTGCCAAATTGATAACTTATCCAAGCCAAATAATTTTTCCAGCCATTTTACCCGCCCGATAAAAATCAGCTGAAGCAAAATAAAAAATACAGCCAGTAAACCGGAAATTCTGCCTAAAGCAATCAACATCATATCGGATTGCCCGCTTCTTAATAAATCACCGGAACCGAAAAGCCAGAAATAAAAAATTATCGGCAAGTGGATGGCTAAAGCCAAAATAGCTAAAAACTTTTTAATAAACATAAGTAAATAATACTAGGATTTTAAAGAAAAAACAAGATAAAAAAGAGGGGAACGTTGATGTCCGTTCCCCCTATGAAATCTACTTTTTGGCCAATCGTCTTATTCTACAGCCAGCTGTCGTGCTGCTTGATTTTTGAATAGACGGCCGCCCATTAAAGTTTTATCATTGATGATTTGTTGAAGCATCGGCTTCCAGTCATCCACTTGAGGTAGATGATACACGTTCCACAATCGAGCCGCTGCCAGCCAATCTGCGTCGCCCCAAATCCGCTTGGTTTCCACCAATTTGCCGGTTTGCATTGCCTGCATAACAACCAGAGCATCAGCAAAGGCTGAGGCCGGAATCTGCGGATGTGTTTTTAAAAAAGCCAAGGCTTTAGTAGCAAAACGCGGAACCTTGTCAACCGAGTGATCCAACCAGGCAAAAACTGCGCGGTGGCACAAAACATTGGCGTACCAACGAAGTTGATTCTGGGAATCATTGCCCTTAAAGGCCTTCAGTAATCGCCGCGCCACTATTTCGTAATTTTTCGACCTTTGACTGATCTGGTCGTTATTAAAGATGGCATCGTTCAGGTTCTCGTAAGCCACCATATATTCCGAGATGGTGCGCTCAACATGGTCTGAAGCAATTTCAACTGCCAAGTGATGACAGTCAGCAGCTTGGTAAAATTCACCCGAAAGGTGATAAACCATACCTCTTTGATATGCCCAGATTGATTGAAGCCTTTTGTTTTGTGGATGATGGCCAAGCTTTACGATCAAATGATGCGCCTCGTCTAACCATTGAGTAGCGCGCTCAATACTCCATATTCCAGGCTGGCGCCGATAACCGTTCACGAATTCCAACAGAAGCCAAATCTTGAGAACCAAATTTTCAGCTCTCTTATAAGCCTCAAAGCAGATATTGGCCCAGCCAAGATAATCCGCCTGCTCATACATGACCCGTTGACGCTCAGGCCAATCATTAGAGTTGGTTGTTTCGCCATCAATGAGTAATAGCGAACTAACTTCCGGCCTTTCTTCCTTCATTGTTGATCCTTGTGTTTAGGATGATTGTTTACTGTGAATTGTAAATTGATACGATTGAACAAATCATCCTACCATTTTATTAAAATTCTGTCAAGTTTTAAAATTTCGCACCATTGACAAAAGAGCCAAGATAAAATAAAATAAGGCATTATTGTATCAATTCAACAAATCAACAACACCTCAAACATAGAGGAATTATGAAAGTCGTGGATTATAGGAAAAGTGTCATCCGTCTGGAACGAATGAAACTGGCCAACGAAGGCGACGTCAGTATTGAAGAAAAATGCCGACTTCTGATTACTGAAGGAGAAAGAATACAACAGGAAATCCTTTCTTTTGGCAAAAAATCGGAAAATCTCGACCTTGATGATCAGGCCGTTTTACAAACGGAATCCGAAAAAATCAGCAATGATTTGAGAATTCTAAATCGTCGGTTGGCTAATGTTCACGATTTAATGAATCTGGAAGACATTCTTCATGCATTCAATCACATTTTCGCAGTTGGCCAATCACTGCATTATTTGATTTGTTGAATCGTCTTTCTCAACCATCCCTCCAACGACCATTGCGGTTGTTGGAGGAATTTTTTTTTAAAACAAAAACCCCTCGGAAAAAATCCGAGGGATTTTGAAAATCAATAAAGATTTTTACCAGCTTTTTCTGCTGGGGCCTCTGTCGTTATTGAAATCTCTTCTGCCGCCGCCAAAACCGCCTCTGTCGCCGCCGCGGCTAAATCCGCCGGTGCGAGGAGCTCTTGGTTCCATTGGTCTGGCTTCGTTTACGGTTAAGTTTCTGCCTTCAAATTCTTTACCGTTAAACATTTCAATAGCCGCTTGGGCTTCTTCGTCAGTAGCCATTTCCACAAAGCCAAAGCCCTTGGAACGGCCGGTCATTTTGTCCATGATAACGGTGGCTGTTTCCACAGTACCGGCTTGGGCAAAATGATCTTTTAATGACTCTTCGGAGGTGCCGTAAGACAATCCACCGACGTATAATTTCTTAGCCATTTTAGTATATTCCTTTCACAAATAAATTACGCAAGTCGACTTTTAACTTTTCTACCCTACACTTATTTAGGTTAATACCATTTATTTGTGTTAGGAAACGAAAAAGATATGCTTGCTTTGAAAATAGTGTATGCTATTATGGGGAATTTGTCAAGCCCTAGCCAAAATCGCCCTTACTCCCCTTTGTTCACAAGTTTATTTTTGATAATTAGTCCCGTAAACTGTGGCTTGTTCTATGCCGGTTACCGTGCCTAAAGTATACAAACTAACGGCTAAAGAAATAAATGAGAGCATAAATAACACGGCTAACACTAGCCATAACATGGTTGGCAATTTAGACGGCTGGTTTTTAAAAAGTTTTTCCATATATTTGCAGCTTAATGATAATAAAGGAATTATAGCAAAAAATTGTTAATTAAGAAATATCAATAACCTTGACTTTTACCCTTTGATAAATTATAATACTTTTTTATTTTGATCCTTTGATCTAAATAAAATCACTTGCACTTTTCATTCACCAAAACGGGAGAAAGATGACAGAAGTTCGCCTGCCACGGGGCGCTAGATCGTTTGTGATTATAATTGACACCAACATACATGTGTCTGTTAAATTCCAACTCAACAACGAACCATCTGTCAGCGGTAAACTGACGGCTGCATTTACGGTTGAAAACAGCGCAACGCTTAAAGTTAGTGTTGTTTCTCAAACAACCGTTCGGGGCTACCTGGAGTATACCTTTAACTGTGGCGGTTATTTATGTAGCGACCGCATAGATATGCCGGCAAGAAAAAGATACAATGAAACTTTCAAGATTACGGTAGTATAACTCCCGCTTCACCCAACAACCGCCTCAACAACGGTTGTCTTTTTTTATTATAAAAAACAGGCCCTTAAAACCTGTTTAATAATCTCTGATTTTACAACTTACTTAAATCCAGTTCTTCATCAAACTTAATTTTTTCTACAAACTCCGGCATATGGCTAACCATCATTAAAGCGCCATCGTAATTATTTATGGCTTCAATAATCACCGGCAAATGCCTAAAGTTAATATGGTTAGTTGGTTCATCCAAAATCAACAAACCGGGTCGCATTAAAACCAATCGGGCAAAAGAAAGTAAACCCTTTTGGCCTTCGGATAAAGCTCCAACTTCATGACCCATTAAATCGCCGTAAATTAAAAACCCGGCCGCCACCGCTCTCATGGTTTGTTCATCGGCTTCATCAATCATCACGCTTTTTAAACAGTCAAAAACAGTTTGTTTAAAATCCAAAGTGGCAAAATCCTGGCTGTAATACCCCACTTTTACTTCGGGCATGATTTTCATGCCTTCATCGGTTTGCGCCACCAAAGTGCGCAACAGCGTACTTTTGCCAATGCCGTTAGGGCCAATAATTAAAATTCTGCTCCGTCTTTTTATTTCTTTATTTATTTCTTTAAAAACCGGCTCGTGATCTTTAATCACTTTAACTTTTGTTAATTTGGCAATATCGCCGTAAATTTCCTGCGCCGGTATTTCAAAATCCCTAATGGTGCGATCTTCTTTGCGAACTTCCACCTTATTCTCTTCCATCTCTTGAGTTTCTTCTTTTAATTTTTTGGCCAATTGACGCATCTTTCCTCCCTTGTTGGCAAAAAAGTTAACTTTTTCCTTGCGATCTCGGATGCTTTTTTCCAGCTGGGCGTTTAATTTTTCTTCTCGCTCCACTCGGGCAGCAATTTCTTCCACCACCGAATAATAGTCGCCAACATACATTTCGGTTTCGTGGGTAAAATTATTTAAATAAATAACACCTTCGGTAAATAAGTTTAAAAAATCCGCATCGTGCGAAATTACCAAAACGGTTTTGGGGTAACCCAGTAAAAAAGCGATTAAATGGCCAATGCCTTCGGCATCCAAATTATTGGTTGGCTCATCCAATAGTAAAATATCCGGATCCTGTATTAAAGCGTAAGCAAGTAGTAACCGCGCCTGCTGGCCGCCCGATAAATCGCCCACTTTTCGCTCTAGGGGTAAATCCAAATTAACCGCGTCCATCACTTTACTGATCCTACTTTTAATATTACCCGGCACTTCGGTAAACGCCCGCTCAAAATATTCTTCTACCGACAAAACAAAATCCGCTCGGACAACTGTTTGATGAGCCGTACCCACGCTGGCGTTATCGGTAATAGAAACTCGGCCCTTGGCCGGTTTAAGCTCGCCGGTAATTAACTTAAAAATGGTGCTTTTACCTGCTCCGTTTTGGCCCATCAAGGTAAACTTAGCTCCTTTGCGGATGCTAAAGCTGGCCTCATGTAAAATGGGCTTTTTGTGAAGGTATTCAAAATTGACTTCATTAAATCTTAAAACTACTTCTTCGGACATATAATAATGAATATTTAAGGCAAGTTGAAACAGAATAACACATATTTATGAAAATTACCAGACCCAGGAGGCAAGCACCTATTTGGGGCTTGACATAACAATATATCTATGTTATACTCATTTGGTAAAGTTATATATTTTCAAAAAATAGTCGACTTTTAAAAATCTACCAACTTACACTTTAATTTCATAACATTCTAAATCAATGAATGGAACAATCAATAAATTGACCGACAAAGGCTTTGGTTTTATCACTGCTGAAGGTCAAGATAAAGGTATTTTCTTCCACAGCAATTCTTTGGTCGGAGTAAGTTTTAATGAACTCCACGAAGGCGACAACGTTACCTTTGAAACCGAAGAATCTCCTAAAGGATTAAACGCCATCAACGTTAACCGCGTTTAATACTAAACGTAGTTTACTAAGAACCCCCACCGTCTCGGTGAGGGTTTTTTGTTTACTTAAATTATTTAAATAATTGACAATCTGTTTAAAAAATGATATTATCCAAAGTTGTTCTTGTTCGTTCAAAGTTTAACTGAAAGGTATCACATGGCCAAAGCCATTAGGATTGCGCAGATCATCGGCAATACCGAACACGGCAGCATTATTGAATTGCCAATTACCCTAACGGGTAAAATTTCGCAACTTGAGGTCTGCTCCAAGGGTGTGGCGACCGAAAATCACAATGGCCTGGTTCAATTCTGGAACTGGGAGGGTCGCCAATGGCGAAGTTTTGAGAATGATGTAGAGGGAGAAGGTATTCTCTCTAGGGGTTGGTTTCTAACTCCCGATGACAAGCTGATCCGCCTATTTGAAGATGCAGACATGCCGCACCTAAGCTGGTCTGACCTTAGCAGACGCGATTGCAACGTGGCAATTATCCAGTTGTCGGCAGACTGGTTCTGTACCGCGGAAGGAGTAATCAACAAACGTGAGAAGGAATTTTTCCTGACCAACTGGCAAGGGGTAGAAACTCCCCTGCCCTTGGAGATTCCGCTACAGCATCTTCGGCCGGCGAAGTATGTTCATAAAATCCTAGAAGGATCCTCTGGGATACGTCTCCGCTCGATCCTTAATTGGGATGGCGTAGTCAGCCAAGCATTAGCCACTACACCAGGTCAAAAAATCAGGCCGACAGAAATTGGCCAAATTCGCTTCCTGCGCCTTTTTGTGAAAGGCCATAAAAGCTCCAAATCCAATCCTACGCCGAGGTTTGGTTACTTCTACGAGACAACCGAATGGGGCGTTGTCTATAAAGAGGAATCCGAACTCTTACTCTGGCCTTGGCCAAAAAGTGGCATCGCGCCGATTAGGGTATCTACCCCTAAAGGTTGCTGCCATTTTGTGGCCTCGCCTTGGGGCATATTTTACCTCAATTATGAAGACCTAAAAGTCCGACTGATTGTGTGCAAAAAATAAACCCACCTTCGCGCTCGTCTTTTACCGGATGAGCGCCTTTTTTTATTAGCAACTTAGCGCAGAAATCTATATCTAAATCAAATGACGCTAAAAAATCTTAAAACAATAATGTTGGTCATTAAAGCCAACGGCACGCCCAAATAAAAATACCAGGTTCTGATTTTATGCCTAAAACACAGCATACCCAAGCCAACGCCTAAAGCGCCAAAAGCCATGGCCCAAAATAACAACTTGCCTTCGGGAATACGCCTGTTGTGATCAATGGATTTTTGCTTATCCCACCACATAGCCAAAAAAGCGAATAAATTTATCGCCAAGTAAACGGCTAAAATATAAACAGACGGTGAAAACAAAAAATTTTCTAAATTAATTTCCATATTATTAAAAAATTTACGGCTAAAATCAATCTTTAAAACTGAATAAATCATCAACTGTGGTTTTAAAAATACCAGCTAGATCAAAGGCTAGTTTTAAGGAAGGAATATATTTATTCTGCTCCAAAAAAACAATGGTTTCTCGCCTAACGCCAACTTGGCGGGCTAAATCTTCCTGGGTTAAATTAAATTTTTGCCTTAACTCTTTAACTTTATTGGTCATAGATTATTTTCTGGCCAAAAATTTATAAAACAAACTGTACAAAACCAGCAAAAAACAGACAGAATAAGCTAGGGCTGAACCAACCGGCTCCCAAACAGGATCGCCTTTTTTAAGGGCCAACAAAACCATAACCAAACTAGCGGCCAGCAAGCCGTAAATTTTAATTGAGTACATGGCCGCCTTACCTGCCAGCAACAAATCGCGCTCGTCATACAAAACATCTTTAACCTTGCTTTTGGCAAACAACAAAACTACCACGGCCGCGGCCATGGCCGCCAAAGGCAGATAAAAATTACCGCGGACAATAAACAAAGAGATGGTGATAGCCAAAACAAAAGCCGTGGCTGTCCTGACTAAAGTAAAACTTTTAAGAGTCATGATTAATAGGTTAATGATTAACTATCTTAATGTTAGATTATTCTAACATTACTGTCAAGTCTTAAAATCTTGACTGAATCAACTTTTTATGTTAATTTTTCTTGTCAAACTCGCCTCGCTCTTTTGGCGAAGCGGACAAAATAGTTCCTTACAACCTATTGGAGAGAGAAAATGAATCGATCGACGTTTTCTATCAAAATGCTGGCTTGGTCGGCAAAACTGCTGGCTGTTGCCATCATTGTTTTTACCGGATTTCAGTGGGGTTCTTTAACCAAGAACACGACTGATTTCTATGGCAAATCACGCCTGACAAGTACTGGCATTTTTATTACCGACAGAGAGATTCTTGGCGTTCACGACAATCCACGAGCCATGGTTGATTTCAACCTGAATGTTCTAGTGAGATATCTAGGCCTGCTTTGGCCCAACAGCAATCCAATGATTGCGCTTAAGCCAGTTAAGGAAATGACTGACTTGAGCCAAATCGATCCTGTTGATCCAAATTCACCGCCATTGGTCACCATCTTTTACCAGAACTTTGACTCGGCTCCTGACTGCTTTACTATCACAGGCGTTAAGTTCAGCCGAACCTTTATGGAAAAAGCTGCTAACAAACGCCAAGTGAGCTTAGAGAAATTGGCCACCGCTTTTAAAGAGCAGATTGGCCAATGGTGCAACTATAACCTTGATGAGGACATTCACAAAAGGCAAGTAATGAAAGTCGCTTATCAACCCGAGGAGTTGGCCATGCTAAAATGCTTTGCCGGGGTCTACTACACTTTAAGCGGCATTATCCTGTTTAGTGATAAACCGGATAGCACGCTTAATAAGGAAAATTTACAAGACCTGCAAACTCAGCATGACGCCATTAACGCCAACTGGATTCTGGCCTACAGTCACTTCTTCATTAACCAACATGAAGAATATGTTCGTCAGAAAAACCAGGGCTACAGACTCACTCTAATTGCCATTCTGGCTATTCTGGCTTTCTGTCTTTTCTGCCTAATTAGACCTGGCTTGTATTCCGTGATCCAAGAAGAAATCAGGCCAACTGGAATCATCCTTACCTGGCCGATGTTTTTCCGGCTGATCTGGTCTAACCTGGGCTTTTTGATGTTACCGCTTAAAACCCAGCGAGCCAGATTAAAGATCAGGGCGGCCTGCCAACGAATCCGCGATGTTCAACTGGCGGAAAACTTCAGCCATCAAGCTGATTTGCTTTGGCAAAAAATAAGGCCCAAGGTTGTTGGCGATGAACTGAATCGTCTCAAATCTGCCTATCGGATTGCCGTTGGACAAACTAATAAGATTGCCCCACTCTTAGAACGGCAACGAGAGCTGTTCTATCTGCTGGATGCCTGGCAAAAAATTGAGCGAGAAGGAAACACTAAGTCAGAAGCCACGGGCAAACAGATCGCATTTTTTGCCGAACCAGTGGCCAGCGCACCAGCTCAAGCAGAACTGAACCGACGTCAAGAAGCGGAACGCCGAGTTAGATTGATGCTAACCAAAGAAGATTGCCCTGATCTTGACAAGTTAACCTCAGCTTATCTGGATCGTTTGGCTTTTGTTTTACTGGCTCTCTCGGATGACAAGCTGACGATCAGCTATCTGCTAAAACGGGGAGATCTAAAAAATCTGCTGAGCCCTAACAGCCGATTCATGCAAGCTATCTTAGCCGGCGATTCTTTAGCCACTGCCACAATTCTGCGATTGCCAGCCAAACAGCTGACACCGACCGATCTTGATCCAACGCTTTATTGGCCCATGGTCAACCGGTTAAAAATTGTCGTCATCGGTGGAGGGCTTTCGGGTAAAGAAACCGCCTTGGCCTCAGTCATTAAGGAGTTTGGTGCTTACAACATCAAATTCATTAATCCGTTTGAAAACCTGATGACCGCCGTTGAATTGGGCAAGCAGGCCGGAGAGGAAACGCTGTTTCTTCACTTTATCGCCTGCACCAGCCATAAAGTCACTTTTTCTCTCTTGGCGCATCGCCGCCAGGTTATTCATTTTAGGCACACCAGCCCTCATCGCTTTAAGGAGGATGTGATTAGGGGCCTATTGCGCCTAAGGTAGTTTAACCAACCTGTTCCTCATGGAACAGGTTTTTTTATTCCGTAAATAAAAAAACGGTTAGCCAAACAATTGCTTGACTAACCGGAAACGGTTGAAGTTCAACCGACTTAGACGTAAATTATGGGCGGTTCCACGCCATCAAGCACGCGGAAAGCCCCGGCGGCCAGAGCTTCCAGCTCGCCTTCGCCCGGATAAACGATGATCGGGCCAAGATGTTCGATATACGGCCGTAGAGTTTGGATGACATCGTGAGAATGCGCCAACCCGCCGGTAATGATTACGGCATCAAGTTGGCCTTGCAGTGCCACAGCCATGGCACCGATTTCTTTGGCATCCTGATAAATCATGGCCCCAAAGGCAAGCGCGGCTTGTGCGTTGCCGTTTCGAATTTGGACCATAACTTCCCGTACATCCGAGGTGCCGCAGTAAGCCATCAATCCCGATCTCTTGGTCAATTCGTGAATCAACTGCTCATAGGTAGCACCCGATTCAAGAACGTACTTGACCAACGGGCCGATTGGCAAAGCTCCGGCGCGTTCCGGCGAATAAGGCCCCATACCAGCCAGGGCATCATTAACATCAATGATTCGGCCGAATTGAACAGCCGCAATGGAAGTTCCACCGCCGAGATGCGCCACCACGAAACGGGTTCTGCTGAGCGGTTTGTCGATCTCATGAGCCGCTCGGTTGACCGAGTATTTAATGTTCAGCGCGTGAGAACGGCTTTTTCGCTCGAACCAAACAACGCCACTTGGTCGGGAAAACGGCAGAAACTCGTCCACCGTGACCGGATCCACCACAAAGGCATCCACCCTGAAACGTTGGGCATAGTGATAGGCAAGTATGGCTCCCAGGTTGGAGGCGTGGTTGCCAGTCGTTGGCAGATTAAGATCGCCAAGCATTGCCTGATTGACCAGGTAAGTACCTCCCGCCAATGGCTTAAGCAAGCCGCCTCGGCCAACCACGCCAATCACTTCCGAGTCCTTGAGCAACGGCTCAAGCGCCTGATCTATCAGCTCACGCCGATAGTCAAACTGATCCACCGCGCGCGGAGCCAGCTGACTCGCCTCATGGCGGACAACCTGCTCCGAAACGCAATATTCCCGGCTCCATACGGCGAATTTCGTCGAAGTGGAACCAGGGTTAATTACAATCAGAACCTCTGTCATTGCAACCTCATAGTAATAGGGTTTTGGGGTGTGTGAATTTACAATAAACAATCTGAACTTAACAAAATTTTAAGCTGATTGTCAAGGGCGATGAAAATAAAAAGAGGGGGAACGACACTTGTCCGTTCCCCCTTGAATTTGTTTCAGAATACCACTCACTTAGTGTGAGTACACTTGATCAAACTTGGTATCATAATAAACGTAGCTTTATCAACTACAACATCCAATTAAACAAGTAGCCCGTAAAGATAATTCCCACCCCAACAATGCCAGCAAAAATTAAAATAAGCTTGATTTTCATCACCCTCTTTAAAATCATAAACTCTGGTAAAGATAGGGCGGTAACAGCCATCATAAAAGCTAAAGTGGTGCCCATGGCCACGCCTTTTTCAGCCAACGCTCCCACTAAAGGAATAATACCGGCGGCGTTAGAGTAAAGAGGAATACCGATAAGGACAGCGAATGGCACAGCGTACCATTTGTCAGCGCCAGCATACTTGGCTAAAAAGTCAGTCGGCACATAGCCGTGTATCCACGCACCAAGAGCAATGCCGATAATGATATACGGCCAAACTTTTTTAATAATATCCCAAGTATAATTTTTAGCGTAAATTAACCGATCCGGCCAAACCATATTTGGCAGGTTGATTTTAGCATTAATGGAATTCTGATAGACAAAAGGTTCAACTAAATTCTCAACTTTCATTTTTCCAATGATGATACCGGACAAGATAGCAATAACCAATCCACTAAAAATATAGGCTAAGGCAATTTTCCAACCAAACATGCCTAAAAGCAAAACCAAAGCCACTTCGTTGATCATTGGCGAAGCCACAAGGAAAGAAAAGGTTGTTCCTAATGGTACGCCAGCTTGCACAAATCCTAAAAATAACGGAATGGCGGAGCAGGAACAAAAAGGCGTAATAATACCAAGCAAAGAAGCAATAACATTGCCTATGTATTTATTTTTATGAGAAAGAATAAAACGGATTTTTTCCGGAGGCAAAAATGAACGGATCACGGACACGATAAAAATAATCACCGCTAACAAAATAAAAATTTTGATCGTATCATAAATAAAAAATTCAATAACATCGGCTAATTTTGAATTAGCCTGCAAATTAAATAGATTATAAAGTAAATAATCACTAAAAACTTTAAACATAGCCAAGTAATTTTTTAATCTGTTCAACTGTTAAAACTTGCCCATAGGCTTTAACTTGTTCATCAATTACTAAAGCCGGCACGCTCATAATTCCATAAGCTGACATTTTTTCGTAATCAGTCACTTTTTCTATCTGAATATTATTAAGGTCTAATTCCTCAATGGCCTTTTTAACATTTTGCTCAAGCTTTTGGCAACTAGGGCAACCTGAACCTAAAATTTTGATAATCATGAAATAACCAAGTTTAATAATTTTTGACACTTTTTTAACTCCAACTCATTCCTAAAGTAAATAATTTTTAAGCCTTGCCTGGGATTTTTAAGCAGCAATTATTTTTTCTTAAATCGCCTAAAGATCCACTTGGCCGCTTCTATTAATATAAGATTAAGAATACTCACTAAAGCAATGCCAACCACCCAGCCAAAAGGCAAAGCCCTGGTATTAAAAAGCGTTTGCAAGGCAGGAACATAAATTGCCCCTGCCATAAGAATTAAACCCAGGGCAATCGCGCCAGTAAGATATTTATTTGAGAATAAGGAATATGAAAAAATACTTTTATCCAAACTTTTAACCGAAAAAGCCAGTATAAGCGTATAAGTGCCAAAAGCCGCAAAAATAAATGTTGTCACAAGAGCCGGATCAAAACCCATTCGTAATAAAATTAAATAAATAGCAAAAAGCAAAGCACTGGTAGAAACGCCGATGACTAAAATTAAAAATTTCATAAGTGGATTAAATAATACCATACCTTTCTCTGATGGTTTTTGCAAAAGATAATTTTTATCGCTTTCGAAAGCAAAGGCAATAGCCGGAAAACTATCAGTAAAAAAATTGACCCACAAAATTTGCAAAGCGTTTAAAGGTAATGGTACGCCTGCAAGTATCGACCCGCCAATTAAAATAAGCTCGTCAGCAACGCTTGAAAGCAAATAAACCAAAACTTTCCGTATATTACCAAATATTTGCCGGCCTTCTTCAATAGCCGCAACTATTGTTTCAAAATTATCATCCAAAAGCACTAAATCGGCCACGCTTTGAGAGACCTCTGTCCCTGACCCCATGGCAATACCCACATTAGCCTGTTTAATGCTGGGCGCATCATTAACTCCATCTCCGGTCATAGCGACAATTTCACCTAATTCCTGAAATGCCTTTACTATCCTTATTTTGTCAAAAGGCGTAACTCGGGATATTACTGTTAAAGACGAAAGTCGCTCTCGTAAAGATTGGTCAGACAAAGTCGCTAGCTCGGCAGCATCAAGAACAGACACGTCGGTTACGCTTAAACCCACCTCTTTAGCCACGGCCACGGCCGTTCCCTGATGATCGCCGGTCATTATTACTGTTTTTATTCCAGCTTGCTTTACCTGATCAATAACGCGTTTAATCCCCGGCCTGATTGGGTCTCTAAAAGTTATCAGCCCGTCAAAAGATAAATCGGAAAAATCTAAATCTTTAGCCAAAGAAAAATTTTCCGTATGTTTAATTGTTTTAGTAGCCAAACCTAAAACCCGTTCGCCCGACAAAGCCAATAAATCAATTTTCTCAAAAATTATTTTTTTATCATTTTCGTTTAAAGATGATTGAGCCAATAAAATATCAGGCGCGCCAAATAAAACCATCAGATGACTAGCTTCTTCTTTTATAAGAGAAACGGAAAATTTTTGAACCGCGTTAAACGGTATGGTTTGCAACACCTGGGATTTATCCGTGAGCTCCGCAAATGGAATGCCTCGAAGCGCTGCCGATTGCACCAAAACTGTTTCCATCATTCTACCATTCATTCGCCATAACTCCGGTTTATCTTCTGGATTTTCAACTACCACGCTAGCATTAGCAAGAGCGTGGTTAAGTACTATTTCTTTGGTTGATTTAAAAGGAATAATTTGCGAAAGCACCATTTTAGCCATAGTTAAAGTACCGGTTTTATCGGTTAAAATAACAGTTGTTCCGCCTAATGTTTCGGCCGCGATAAGCTTACGAACCACTCCTTTGCGTTTAGCCATTCTTTCTACTCCAATTGCCAAAACAACCGTCATAGAAATGGGCAACCCTTCCGGTATAGCCGAAACAGCAATGGCTACGGCCGTTAAAAACATTTCCAGCCAAGGTTTACCAGAAATAATACCTATAATAAAAACCGCGAGCGTAAGCAACCCAAGTAAAACGCTAAGATAAGCGCTAAATTTGATGATAGCTTTTTGTAAAGGCGTTTTTTCGTTTCCGGATTTTTCAATAAGAGAGGCAATTTTTCCCAATTCAGTATAGGCATCAGTACGGCAAACTATAGCCGCGCAAACGCCTTGTGTAACCAGAGTGCCGGCAAAGATCATTGAACTTTGATCAGCGATATTTGCGGATCCCGGCACGCTATCCGTTGATTTCGCAACCGGCAAAGATTCACCTGTTAAAATAGATTCATCGATCTGAAAATCATTAACAAAAATAACCCTGGCATCTGCCGGCACACGATCGCCTTGAGCAAGCCTGATAATATCCCCCGGCACAATTTCTTCGGCGTGTATTTCCCTTTCTTTACCTTCTCGTATTACCCGAGCTCTTTGTTTAAGATACGTTTTAAGCTGAGCCAGAGCGTTTTCGGCCTTGTTTTCTTGCCAAAAACCTAAAACTGAATTTACCATGACGGCAATAAAAATAAAAATAGCATCTCGGTAATGAGAAATAACAAGAGTAACAATACTGGCAATAATAAGAACAAGGATTAAGGGACTTTTTAACTGGCTAAAGAAAATTTTAATCTTACTGGTCTTTTTTGATGTTTCAAAAGTATTTTTGCCAAATACATTAAGACGTTCTTTTACTTCTTGAGTAGATAGTCCATCCTTAATATTTGTTTCTAACACCTTAGCTGTTTCTGGCGCAGATATTTGCCAAAATTTTATATTTTCTATTTTAGTCAGCATGCTATATTTTTTATTAAATAACTCTCTTATCTTACACAAAATATTAAAATTTAACCAGCTATACCCACTAAGGGTGGTGCTGAAAACCAACTCTGTGAAAACTCCATTTCTTGCCTAAGATAAAAGCAAAAACAGCCTTTTTAGGGCTGTTCTTACATATGGGGTGGCTTATCGATATTGTTAGCAAACTTTTATTCAAAAGTACCAATAAAATCACCTTTCCTTAAAAAATTAATTATTCCTCTCAACAGATGATTACTATTAAAACAAATAACATAAGTCCTTACTTTGCCCGGAGCTTCTACTAAAAGACCTTCTTGTTTTAATTTTTTTATAACTGAAGAAACTTGAGTATGATGCTTTTTTTTCAAAACTTCATTAATATCGCCAGCTTTAACTTCCTGGCGTTGAACTGCCAGTTTTAAAACCAAATATTCTTCCGTGTTAATATTTTTTCTTTCGTAAGAATAATCAAGCGTGGGTAATAATATTTCTGGTATTAAATAATCATAATCCAATAATTTATCAATTTTTCTAATCTCTACTAATAAATTATTCAATACGTATTCACTCCATTTCAATAATCCCTGATCTGTGCCTTTATCTGCCTCAGCTAGCATTTGATAATATATATTTCTATCATTGCAAAAAACGGCTGTCGGGTTTAAAAGACGGTTAACTGAAAACCCTTGGCTCATCAACATTGCATAAGTTAACAACCTAACCGTTCTTCCATTGCCATTGTTAAATGGGTGTATCCAAGCAAAACGATGATGAACTATCGCTGTAGATAATAATTTATATTTTTGATCTCTTTGATTATTAATGAACAATAATAATTCATCCATAAGCTCAGGAACTTTAATGGGTAAAGGTGGTTTATGCAATGAATTTTTGATTTTAACTTCTTTATTTCTGTATTGTCCGGGCACATAATCTCCCTCTTTGGATGGGTCAAGATCTGCTACTGTTAAACGCTGGAATTCAGATATAAAACTTTTAGTTATTATAGTTCCTTCTTTAATATTTTCTTCAATAAAGTTTAAAGCCTTTTGATTATTTTTAAATTCTTTAATATTTTCTTCCTGAGATTTCTGAATTGTACCGTCAATCGTTTTTTCAACAATATCCGAAAGAGTTGTATTATTTCCTTCTATACGGACAGATCCTAAACTTTCTAAAGTATGAAAAATTTCCTTTAATTGCAAAAATACTCGAGAATTAACCCTACTTTTAATTCTCCTAGGAGATCTTAATCTTTCAAGTTCAATTATAGTATCTACTAAACTTGAATTAAAAGATGGCTCAATTAACCTCAATGGGAAATCTATGAATTTTGGCTCCATATATTTGTAAAAATTGTCCTTTTAATATGTAATAATACATTAAATATTATGTAATAATACATCCATATACCCCTTTAAATTCAGCATATTTATTATATCACAATGAAATATATATGTAAATATTATGTAAAAATCTGACGGCTTAGGCAAGGGCAAACTTGTCAGCTCCATGATGCAGGAGATTAAAGTTTATCGGGATAGGATTGAGTTTAATAGGATTGAGTTTAAATGGAGGGAAGGATTAAGTAATATAATTCCTGAATAAATTCTCTAATAATTAAATAACAAACTAAAAATAAAGCTAAGTAACTTATAATAATTAATGACTGATAAAGCCCCCACCAAAAATTATTTATCATTAATTCACATTTAGAGCCAGTCAATTTATTATATAAAGATTTTTTTATACTCATTCTAATACTGTACAGTTCACTAATTAGTTCGCCCATTAACAAGCCATCTGAAGTGATAATAATGCCTTCGCAATTTGATTGATCAGAGACTACGTCTTTATATATAGCCTCCCCTACACTATTATTATTGCCCCCCGAAAAATGATTAAATTCTTCTTGCGTATTGGGATAATAAACAGCATACCCTCTACTAACAAGGTTACCAAAAATTGGTCTTACACCTAACGCATCAATTTCTTTTGCCGTAAAACCAAAACTGGTTTTCATATTTCCAATATTAGCAGCCTGAATTTCAATATATTCATGTGATAGATTAAGGGTTTTTAAAATTTTACTATAATTTTTTTCTAATCTATCAGAGTTAATTTTTAATAATTTATTTCTTTTTTCTTCCATCTCGGCACCGCGATGTTCAAATTGCTTCAAAAAATAAGATTTCTTGCTCCTAATAGCATCAATCATTATAGGACTACCTAAATGTTTATGCTGTAAATAACTCCAGTACAAAAATTTTTTCTCGCCCATCCATAATGGCACCGTGCCATTATTTATTTCCAGCTGTCTTTTAAATTGCTTATCTAATTTTTTTAAAACTTGAAATAATTCAATCTTTTTTAAAAACCTTAAAGAGAAAGGTAGATCCATAAATTTTAATTAATATTTCTTCCCTAATCTTACACAAAATACTTAAAGTTTACCAGCTATACCTACTAAAGGTGGTGCTGAAAACCAACTATCTGAAAACTCCATTTCTTGCCTAAGATAAAAGCAAAAACAGCCTTTTTAGGGCTGTTCTTACATATGGGGTGGCTTATCGATATCGTTGGTTATTTTTTTTCATAAAATGTTACTGTATTGGCTGACAAGAATTGCCAACTTCTCTATACCCACTCTTACAATACCAATTAGCTCCTGAAACGTAAGCATTTGCGGGTGCAATAACTTTTTCACAAGAATTACCAACTTCTCTATATCCGTTGTTACAATACCAGTACGCCCCGGACACATATGCGTTGGGTGGGGCGATTACTTTTTGACATGTATTACCCACCTCTCTATACCCACTTTTACAATACCAATTAGAGCCTGAAACATAAGCATTAGCTGGGGCGATTACTTTTTGGCAACTATTACCAACTTCCTTATAACCATTGTTGCAGTACCAATAGGCACCACTAACATAAGCATTTGCGGGTGCAATAACTTTTTGACATGTATTACCCACCTCTCTATACCCACTCTTGCAATACCAATTAGAGCCTGAAACATAAGCATTAGCTGGGGCGATTACTTTTTCACAAGAATTACCAACTTCTCTGTATCCTAAATTGCAATACCAATTAGAGCCTGAAACGTAAGCATTTGCGGGTGCAATAACTTTTTCACATGCTTCTCCTACTTTTTTATAACCACTAATGCAAGAGTAGCTGATTCCTGTAGTATAGGCATTGTCTGGCACCTTTTTTAATGGACAGTCATAGCAATCCTTATAGTAACCACTGGGGGGATAAATTACTCCGCCGTTTGCAGGGTAAGTTGGATATAAACACGGATGGCCAGCATCACCACATGTATATGAACCGGTGTCTGATGGACAGGAATGCCAACGATGGCAGCCAGAACGGTGAGCAAAAACATTACTAACAATTAAAAAACTGCCTAAAAAAATAGCGACAATTAAAATAATACTTAATTTTTGACCCTGCTTCATAGATTAAATATACAACTTATGAAAAATAAGTCAAAAAAGCTGACAGCTTGGGTAAAGGTAAGCTTGTCAGTTCTATGATGCGGGATATTAAAGTTTATCGGGAAAGGATTGAATTTAAGTGGCTAGAAGGATTAAAAATTTATTAATCATTAAATGTTTTTAAATTGATCCCTTCTTTGAAACTCCATTTCTAACTTTTTAAATATTTCTGGATTTCTAAAAAAATCAATTATCCTATCCTGTTCCCTACGATTTATGCTAGTCTTAGTAGACTTATAATCTATAAGTTTAATTTCAGGGAAAGAAAAACGAGCATTAATACCTTTAGAGTTATGAATAACGTGAAAATGCTGACCATGATCATTACTGTATATTCTAAACTCAAAGCCATCCATTTTGGAAATTAAGCCATGTAATAAAGGACCTTGCCACTCAAGTGCTTCTTTGTATTTTTCAGTCAACTGTCTTTCTTCTAAATCCTCTTGAATAAATGGATATTCCTTATTAAAACTTTCAGCTTGGTCTAAAATTTCCAAGACTCCCCCTATAACATCCCAATTATGTATATATTGAAACCCCTTTCGCCAATCTTCCTCGGAGATTTCATTTTTCTTTAAACGTCTTTTTTCAATTTTCTCTAGTTCCTGATAATAAATTTTTAAATCCTCTTCATATTGCTTTATCATTACACCTATTTTTCCATGCTTATTTTTAATTTCAGAATCAACACCTTCTTTAGGTTCAAATTGTTTTACAATAACTGGGATATAAATGCATTGCTCTTGTGCATTCTGGCCGCTTAATTTAATAGTCATTCTACCTTGCGATTCCTTAATCCATCCAACGCTAAGTCCTGAAAACTGAAAGGTTGATGAAAAATATATTCTATCATCAAATATTGAAAACCATCCATTCTTTTTAATCTTTTCAAAATTAATTGAGGTGCCCATAACAGTCCTTCCTTTAATATCAATTAGATCAAAATAAAGGCTGGTCTGAATTCCAAAACTTGTTTCTAGCCAAGCTTTTGGGACTTTACCCATTATATTAAATTTAGCTCCTACCCATTCAAAAGGCTTTGGTCTGGTTATTTTTATTTTTTTCTGCATATTATTCTTTCCTAATATTACACAAAATATTAATACTTTACCAACTATACCTACTAAGAGTAGGGCTAAAAACCAACTCTCTGAAAACTCCGTTTCTTCGCTAACCTAAAAGCAAAAACAGCCTTTTTAGGGCTGTTCTTACATATGGGGTGCCTAATGAGAATTGAACTCATATTAGCGGTACCACAAACCGCTGTGTTAACCATTACACCATAGGCACCACGTAAAAGTTTCACTTCGTGAAACTCACGTGGCGGGCCATAGCTTAAAATGACCACCCAAGTGAGTTTTACCAAGATTAAACAATTTTCTTTCTTGGCTTAGAATTAAAATAATTTTTCAATTGTTTATCCAAATATTTTTTACCCGAACCGCTTTTTAAAAATACCTCTCTACCTTTGGCATCGTTTTCTAAACAATAAGCTTCATAATAAATTAATTTCCATGGCCTTAAATATTTAGTCGCCTGACTTAAACCGTTATTATGTTCAAAAAATCGACGTTGTAAATTAACAGTAAAACCGGTATATAATGAAGAATCCTTAAAACTCTGTAAAACGTAAACGTAATACATATCGCTTTTCTTTTATTTTCTCTGCAAGGACGTGATGCAGTCCCGTTCTACGGGACGCATTTTACGTCCTGGTGCCCCGGCCAAGAATCGAACTTGGATCTAGAGATTAGAAGTCTCCTATTCTATCCGTTGAACTACCGGGGCTCATTTTGTAGGGCTTAAACTTTGACCCTGCTATACTGTAAAATAACTTTACCCAAAATACCAGATTTATTGGCATAAGTCAAGCCCATTATTGACAAACAACCCTGTTTTTGCTATGATTTATTGTTTTATAGTCCTTTAACAATTCTTTAAAATCTACATTTTCAGCGTTTTTGTTGGGCAGTGTTGTGGTTATTTTTGCTTAAAAATCGCCAAAACGCTGCTCAACAAACTATGAGTATGCGCCAGTCGCGGCAAAATGCGGCATCAACAAAAACAAGGAAATTCAATGGAAATTCCAAGTGTAGGCGTCCGTCTTAAATTCAGCGGCAGAGAGGACATTCTGCCATGGATAGAAAAGCTCGAAAGACAAGGCTTTAAGCCAAAAAAGGATCGGCTGGAAAATGATGATGTGATCTTATCATTCGCCCTGATCCAACCGCAATATTGGAAGGGAGATGCCCCTCTCTTCCCATTACCCTTCAATAGAAGGTGTGATGAACTCTTCTTCTACGCCCAAGAAATCGATGGGATCAAAAATGGGAAAGGCGTAGTAATCGTCTGTGACAGCCACGGTAAAGCTCTTAAGCCCTCTTGTGCTGTTACAACAGAAGATGAGACCCAAGGTATTCACGCCCACTTTGAGGCTGTTAATTCAGTCGGCTTAGTAAGAGCTCAGGGGTCACTCTTGACCTTCGTCGAACACGCCATTGTGCAAGAGGGACAAAACGCCTGGGTCAACTCTTTTAGGTGGCCTACGATCAAGGTGGTTCCTACTTGGCAGTGTGATCTGTGCGAAAAAGAGTTCATCGGATCTAAACCGCAAACTCATGGAGAGTGCATAGGCAAAGTACTCCCTAAAAAGTTAGACCTACCCCCATCGCAGGTACGGTTTAACAAAGCGGCCTTAGCGGCTATGAGCAAAGCCCACTGTGACCGCGCTAAATCGCACTACTTCCGCACGGAGGATGGCTATGTCTGCCGGTAAGAACGTCTTCTGGCTAGGCAATAAGGTGCCACCAATTCAGGCGGCGCTACTGGAGCAGATCTACGGCCAGGTAAACATCCAATACGTCACTGAAGAGGAGTGTGGCGACGCGAAAGCAATCGCCGAATTCGTTGCTCAACATCCCGGGGGGATACTCTATCTACAAACGTACGCGAGATTGCCAATTGAGGCTTTGGCTGGACTGCCTCTAGGATTTTTTACCATATACCATGGCATGCAGCCGATTGACTGGTATCCAATACCAGATGGCATGTGGCAAAGTACCAGCCAGGGACTACGTCTCTTATGGAGCTGCTTACAACAACGATCAGCCACGGCCTGATCACAAACCATCTTTGGAGGAGATTTAACTTCGAGTTCATTAAGCTCAGCTTAACTTAACTCAAAAGGGGATCAACACGCGTTGATCCCCTCTTTTTTTTCTTAATTCTCCCTACAAAATTAATTATTATTTTTAATTATCTCCCCTGGTTTTACCATGAAACGCCTGATGTACTTCCCGCAACTGCTTATTAGTAATATGAGTATAAATTTGCGTGGTGGTAATAGAAGCATGCCCCAGCATGGCCTGAACACTTCTGATATCCGCGCCGTTCATTAATAAATCGGTAGCGTAAGAATGCCTTAAAGTATGGGGCGTAACATGCTTGGTTAAGCCAGCCGCAGTTGAATATTTTTCAACCAAGCGCTGAACGGAACGAGATGTTAATGGATGATCTTTTTTCTCTTTATCTTTAGTTCTTTGATTAGCCGCCCTATCATGGCCGATAAACATCCAACTTTCTAAATCATGCCTGGCTTCTAAATATTCCTTAAGCGCGTGCCTGGCCTGATTGGAAATAAAAACCACTCGGGGCTTATCGCCCTTACCTCGTACCGTAAACTCATCCCGTTTTAAATTGATGGAACTTATTTTTAAATTTGCCAGTTCCGAAACACGCAAACCCGTAGAAAACAATAGTTCCAAAATGGCTTTATCCCGCAACTTGATAATTTGGGGCGCCGTGCCTTTTAAAGGCATCTCTAAAATTCTTTCCAAATCGCCACCATCCAAAAAATCCACCGACCGTTCACCAATTTTAGCCAATTCCAATTTTTCCGGCGCCAGTGTTTTAATATCTCGCCTAGCTAAAAACTTTAAAAAACTTCTCAACGCAATGATGTGGTAATTTTGGGTAGATTTTTTTAAGGTCTTGCCTTTAACTACTAAACGATTTAGATACAGGCGGAATTGCCTAACTTTTTCCAAATCAATGGCTTGGGGATTTTCTACTTTGGCAAATTCTAAAAATCTTTTTAAATAAAAATCATAATTCCGCACGGTTAGCTGCGAGCGGTTTTTTTCAATTTCCAGATATTCCAGGAATTGAGTTAAGAGATCGTTTATTTTATTAGCCATAAAGATATTATATCATGGTGTCGCAAAATAGAAAAACGGTCAAAGAACCCCTTAATACCCTAAAACCCCAAATATTGACATAATCTCCCCTTTCTGCTATGCTTGGCATATTATTTAACCCTGCAGACGATTCTAAATTGTTCTGCGCTAATTCATCGCTACCTCGGCCTTTAGCCCTGTCTAACGGCTTTAATTGGCTTAGATAGCGACATAAGAAAGGAAAACATATGTTAGACAAAAAAAAGAAGCAGCGAATTATTGAAAAGTACAAAACCCACGCCAAGGATACCGGCAGCCCCGAGATCCAAATCGCGATTTTAACCGAAGAAATCCGCGAGTTGACCGAACACTTAAAACTGCACAAAAAGGACTTTTCCTCCAGACGCGGTTTGATTAGAAAAGTGTCTTTAAGAAGAAAGCTATTAAGGTATTTGGAAAAAGAAAACGAAAAATCCTTTGACGAATTGGTTAAAAAACTCAAAATTAAAATTGCTAAAAGCAAGAATTTAGACGAACTCTTGGCGGATAAAATTGAAGAAGAAATCGAAGAACCCGTGGAAATTAAGGAAGAAGAATAATGAAGCATCCCGAACAGCGCGTGGCCATTTTTGTGGACGTGCAAAACATGTATCATTCGGCTAAAAACATCTACAATTCCCGCGTTAACTTTAAAGAAGTTTTGCGGGAAGCGGTGGCCGAACGAAAATTAGTCAATGCTTTTGCTTACGTGATTACTTCGCCCAATAAAGAAGAATCGCCTTTTTTTGAGGCCTTGGAAAAATCCGGCTTTACCATTAAAACCAAAGATCTGCAGATCTTTGCCGGTGGGGCCAAAAAAGCCGATTGGGATGTTGGCCTGGCGGTTGATGCCATACGCATGTCACCCCGTTTGGATGTGGTAATTATTGTTTCCGGCGACGGCGATTATGTGCCCATGGTGGATTACCTGCAAAACAACGGCTTGCAAGTGGAAGTGATTGCTTTTGGCGAAAGCTCTTCGCACTCCTTGGTAGAAGCGGCCGATTGCTTTACCGATCTTTCCAAAGACAAAAAACGTTTTTTAATGAAAATAAAAAATTAATTAACAGCTGACAATTAGGCACATAGACTACCTTAAAACTAGTCTGCAGTCTGATTGCCAGCTCTAAGAAAGTAAATTTCATGCAAGAAGTTCATAATTTTGAACTGGAGTACGCTGGCAAGCAACTCAAAGTTCAAACCGGCAAATTAGCCGGGCAAGCCCACGGCTCGTGTACCGTCCAGTACGGCGAGACCGTTGTTTTGGCTACAGCCGTAGTAGGTTCTAATCCCAGGGATGGTATTGATTACTTCCCCTTAATGGTGGATTATGAAGAAAAACTTTACGCGGCCGGAAAAATCAAGGGCTCGCGCTGGATTAAGCGCGAAGGTCGGGCCACCGATGAAGCGGTACTAACCGCCCGGGTAATTGACCGTTCCATCAGACCATTATTTAAAGAATCCGAACGCAAAGATGTTCAGGTCATGGTCACTGTTTTGGCTGTTGACGGCGAAAACGACGCTGATGTACCCTCATTAATCGCCTCCTCCATTGCCCTTTCAATTTCTCCTATTCCCTGGGGCGGACCGGTAGCGGCTATTAGAGTTGGCCAAATTAACGGCGAATGGGTCTTAAACGGCTCTTACGAAGCCCGGCTTAAGAGCGACTTTGATTTGTATATTACCGGCAATGATGAAGAAATAGTAATGATTGAATTGGAAGGCAAGCAAATTAAAGAAGATGTGGTGGCCGATGCCTTGGATTTTGGCCACAAACATTTAAGCAAAGTGGTTAAATTTATTAAAGACATTCAAACTCAAATCGGCGTGCCCAAAACAGTGGAAATAGAAACACCCGAAATGAAAGCGGAAAAAGAATTAATTAAAAATAAATTTGAGGCCTACACTTTAGATAAACTAAATAAGGTTTATACTCCAAGTAAAGAAGAAACCAAAAAAAATCTTCAGCAATTAAAAGATGAACTTAACATTGCCCTTAAAAACGATAATGAAGTTTCTAAAGATTTGCGCGCTAAAGGCATGGGCTTGTTGGATGAATACTTATCCGCCAATGCCCGCAAAATGGTTTTAGAAAATAACCAGCGTGTTGATGGCCGGGCCCTGGATGAGATCCGCCCGCTTTCGGCAGAAGTTTCGTTTTTGCCAAGAGTGCACGGTTCCGGTTTGTTCCAAAGAGGCGAAACCCAAATTTTATCGGTAGTTACCTTGGGCGGGCCCGGTGCAGAGCAATATTTGGACGGTATGGAAGAAGAAGGCAAAAAACGCTATATGCACCACTATAACTTCCCTGGCTTCTCTGTAGGCGAAGTTAGGCCCTCTAGAGGCCCAGGCAGGCGGGAAATTGGCCATGGCGCTTTAGCCGAAAAGGCCTTAGTAGCAGTTTTACCCGATAAAGCCACTTTCCCCTACACCATTAGGGTTGTTTCCGAGGTTTTGGGCTCTAATGGCTCATCTTCCCAGGGAGCTATTTGTGGTTCCACCTTATCCTTAATGGATGCCGGCGTGCCAATCATCGCTCCAGTTGCCGGTATTGCCATGGGTTTGGTAACCGATGATAATGACAAAAAAAATTACAAAATTTTAACCGACATCCAAGGTATTGAAGATCATGCTTTTGACATGGACTTTAAAGTAGCCGGCACCGAAACGGGCATTACTGCCATTCAATTGGATATTAAATTGGGCGGCATTGCTTTAAACATTTGCCGTGAAACATTGGCTAAAGCTAAAATTGCCAGATTGCAAATTTTAGAAGTCATGAAAAATGCCATTGCCGCGCCCAGAACCGAACTTTCCGCGCATGCCCCCAGGATTGTTATTCTGCATATTAATCCGGATAATATCCGCGATGTTATCGGGCCTGGTGGAAAAATCATCAATAAAATTATTGAGGAATGCGACGTGGAAATTGACATTGAACAGGATGGCACCGTGTTTATTACTTCCGCCAATGCCGAGGGTTCTAAAAAAGCCGTGCAGTGGGTGGAAGATTTAACCAAAGAAATTAAAGTAGGTGAAGAATACGAAGGCACGGTAACCCAGATTATGAAAGGCCAAATGAACGGTGATGAAATCGGCGCCATTGTGGAATTACTCCCCGGTAAAGACGGCATGATCCACATTTCCAACGTTGATTGGAAAAGGATTGATAAGGTTTCGGATGTTTTGCATGTGGGCGACACCGTTAAAGTTAAAGTTATGGAAGTTGATAAAGAAAGAGGCAGAATTGGCTTATCCAGAAAAGAACTTTTACCTAAACCGGAAGGTTTTGAAGAAAGGCCTCCCTTTAGACCCAGCCACGGCGGGAGTGCCGGAGCAGGCCCAAGAAGACCAAGCTTTAACAAACGTTAAACAAAACAAAAACCCTTTGAAATATTTCAAAGGGTTTTTTGTTTAAATTAATTTAAAATGGACGATGATAGGGAATTTCGGTAAATTCCCGTGATTCTTCTTGCATCACTCCAACCAATGGATAAAAAAATTCCAGCTCTTGAGGCAGATGTTTTTTAATGGCGGTTAAGGCCAAATCGGCCAAAACTCTGGCCCGCTCCGAAGCCACCTCGCGGTAATTATGCCAGCTTTCGCTCCAAGGCATACAAACCAACAACACGCCGCGATCACTTTTAACTCGGCCCTCCTGCCTGTTTGTCATAATCAATTTAACTGCCGTAATAATCGGCTCTTCCAAATTAGGGTTAAACGGCCCCACAATTATGGCCTCGTTGGATTCATGAATCCAATCAAAACCCTGGCCAACAGCTAAAATCTTTTCGCAATGGTTAAGCTCCACCAATTCTCTGCCCTCAAGCGCTACTTGCTTAATATGTTGGGCATTGCCGGCTAGCAAATTTAATAAATCCGAGTGCATGGAATCGGTCATTTTAGGAAACATTTTAATCAAACGTCGTTTGATTTCTGCCCCTGACTTAACGACTCGCATATCCAAAACATTTTTAATATCATCGCCATGAATAATTAAGGCATCAGAATCGGTTTCCACTCCGGTAAAAATAACCGTTAAACGATGCCCAACAAAAACCCCTTTAACACTTTGGGCCATTTGGCCAATAGCTTTTTTGGATAAAGACAAATTATAATCAAAGCCCCGGCAACCCAAATGCTTGGCGCTGTTGGACCAATGGTAAGTTATAAAAATAATACCTTCTCGGCCTTCAGCTTCAAATTTACTAACCCATTCCCTTAATGATTGGCTAAAAGCCAGCCAGCCAATATTAAACATGCCCCCAATATTGCGCCAGGGCCTAAAAACCCCAAACGGCATATTGGTAATAACCGATAAATTTACCCGGCCGTCCATGCATTTGGTAGCCGCTAACCGAGTAGGGTGATCCAATAAATATTTTCTTCGTAATTCGGCCTGGGCAGAAAACTCTTTAACCGCCAAACGGTTGCGCTCTTTAATTTTTTCCAATAGCAAGTGGGGCATAAACAGGAAAATTTAGAAGTAAAAATAACAATCTCATTTTAAATCCAGGCAATTGTTTTGTCAATTAAAAAAGAGGCGTCGATGCTTGCGCAGGATCGCCCCTTTTTTTATAAATCTTTTATTAGTTCAAAGTTCTTTGAACGTTTAAAGTTTTAATTTTCCAACCGTTAAACCAATCCTGGGAATTATTATTACTATCGGCATTAATATCTTGGTGTTGATAATTACCTTCGGTGCCTGTAGTATCGGACCAAATAAAGTAAGCTGCTGTATCGTTGGCTCGGCCATCACTACTTAAACAGTATTTACTACCTATACCAGCGGCCCGGTTATTATTGAAATCACAGCTGGCCTCAAGGCCTTTATAAGCAGAAACATTCTGATCGCCATCAAACATATAGGTGCTGATGGAATCATTACTACCATTACCGGTATCCACATTCATAGCCCTAGCTCTTAAAATATAATACTTGCTTTGGCCTTGCCTAATCAATCTATCGTCATTAAAGACCACAACTACATCCCTGGTGTTGACATTAGGCGGAAAAAAGGCAGCTATGGTTCCACTGGAATGGCTCAGCTTGCCGCCCACTGGCCACCCGGCAAAACCCGTGGCAATAGTGTTGGTAGCACCGTAGCCATTATATATTTGATATGAATCATTACCCCTATCAGCTTGAGTAAGAGCGGACGCATTGTTATAGGAATCGCCTTCTAAAATTTCAAAGTTCCTTAACATCAAGGTGGTTGCGGTGGCGTTTTGCAAAGTAACGCTATCATTCAAGTTAACCTTAAATGACAATTTTTTTAAGGACAAATCCGTCCCGTCTTCCGGCGCAGTAACTCTAAAACGGTATAAATCTACGGATCCGTTAGCTAAATTACCCTGGGCATCATCAGCTGTAATAGTTGGCACAGAGCCATGGACAATCATATCATTTCCAGGGATATCACGCTCGCCCACGTTTTGAATGGCCGGGAGATTAACACCAACGGCTCTGGCTTCAAAACCCTGATTAACTTTAAACGTAAGCTGAATGGCATCACCGGTATAAGCGCCCCAATCTGGATTAATTGGGTTTAAATCGGCAAAAACCCTGATTATCGCGGAACTATTAGCCGCAACATAAGCCGGATCAAAACTTAAATTAAGGTCGGCATTACCATTATTTAAAGCAGTGCCAACCAAAGAATTTTCTCCGGCTTCATTTTGGTAAGTAATTCTAACGCTGGCAATAGAGCGATCAAAAAGATCATCATTAGTTTGAGAAATACGCAAATGATTGATTCTAAAAGCAGAATTAGTGGCAGTAAATCTTAAATTAAGCATCGGCACGTCATCAGCACGGGCCACCACATTGGTTGTAGCCGGATTGCTTTCCGCCTGCACTGTCAGCCTTCCCTCACCCAAAATTCTAAATTCATTGGCTCTAACAGGAAAATTGCCACTAAAAATAGTTGCCAAATCAAAACCATTGGGATTGGCATTTACGCCTTTTAAATCAGCCACGGCATTAATACCCATAATAATAGTGCTATCCACAACGGCATTTCTGCTAATATTGCCTTTAACCGTTAACACATGGTTACCACCGCGTTGAATAAAATGATGAAAATTTTTAAAAGTATAAGTTCTACCGGAAAGAGTACCTCTGACTAATAAACGATCTCCATCATAAAGGCCAACACTGGAAAGCGTGCGATTACTGTTAGCCGTGCCGTAATTAGTGACTTTAACGCTGGTTAAATTCATGTCCTGCTGGCTTCTTTCTTCATTAACAAAATTAAAATGCGCGAGCTCAACATTAGTTGTTCCTCGCGAAACAGAAACCACGGCCTCATTACCAGCGTAATTAACAGTGCCGTAAGAACGAGGCATAATTAATCTAAAAATGTTGCCTAACACCGGAAAATTCCCGGAAACAACGGAATAACGCCTATCATTAACTCCGCGGGCAATTACACTTCCCCTGGTAGTAACACCCAATTGATTAATGTAATTATTTCTCAAAGAGCCATTTAAAGTACCCCAAACCTGTAAAACTTTAGTTTCACCAACTCCTAAAGTAATATTTAAATTTCTAAAAACCAAAGCTTTGTAGCCACTTTTAATTTCGGTAGTGGCAAATCCCTCGTGATTTTCATTATCAATACCATCTACTAAAGTCATTTTGCTAAAAATGATTCTGCTGCCGGTAGCGGTACTAATGTATAAAGTGCTGACATTTAATGCTTCGGCGCTGTTATCCGCGTTAGTTAAATTAATATTAGCTACCCAAACAGGAACATTTTCCTGAGCAAGACCAATATAATCAAGATTTAAATCTCTGCTTTCCGGTTGGCTCTCATTAAGAGAGACATTTAAAAAGGTGGCCGCGCTAGCACTATTGGCCAACAAAAAACCACCACAAATAGCGATGGCTACTAAAAACAGTTTGGTAAATTTACCCATTTTGTTTAAAATTAATTGTTAAAAGTAAAAAGCATAACCAAAGTTATGCCTCAATATTATAATAATAGCATACTTTTCGCTAAAAGTCAATCCGGAAAAATAAAAAAGTAGAGGCGAGATTACCCAACCTCTACTTTTTTAGGATAAAAATCTTTTTTTAGTTAAAAACTCTTTCAACATTTAGTGTCTTAATTTTCCAACCGTTAAACCAATCGCCCGAAGGGGTAACTTCCTGGCCGTTGAAATAATTGCGTTGATTAAGGGTTTGATTAATATCTTGATGAGCGCCATTGCCTTCGGTACCGGTATTATCAGACCAAATAAAGTAAGCCCCTACATCATTCCTACCGTCGTTTCTGGCTTCCTGGTTTAAACCATACTTACTTTTACCACAATTGGCTCGAAAGAAATAACAACCGGCTGTTAAAAAATTACTGTCATTGATTTCCGTATCACCATCATACATATAAGTGCTTAGTGAATCATCGCTATTGGCTCCACCGTCAACATTCGCGGCAATGGCTCTTAAAATGTAGTACTTACTTTCACCGGCCGTAATTAGCCGATCGTCGTTAAAAACCAAAATTGCATTTTTGGTGCCCTGCGGATAATGCGCTGCTAAAGTGCCGCTGGCATGGCTAAGTCTGCCACCCTGCCAACTACCGTTCGCAATGGTTCCGGTAGCGCCAAATCCGTTATAAATTTGATATGAGTTGGCACCTGTATCGGCTTGGTTAAGAGCTGAAACATTATCGTAAGAATCTCCTTCTAAAATCTCAAAGTTTCTTAGCGTCAAACTTGCGTTATTCCAAACACTATCATTTAAGTTAATTCTAAACGATAGTTTTTTTAAGCTTAAATTTGTGCCTTCAGCCGCTGTTACTTTAAAACGATATAATTCAACACGGCCATTGCCAAAATTTCCCTCTCCTGCTTCGGGATCAGCTTCAATAGTCGGTAAAGTGCCATGAACAACCATTATATTTCCAGGCACCTGATTGTTTTGAGCTACAACAATTCTAACTAATTTTTCATTATCATTACGAGCGCTAAAATTCTGATTGGAAATAAAAGCGAATTTTAACTGATCGCCGGTTACGGCCGCTGGATTTTGACCAATAACCCCTAAATTGGCATAAACATTAACAATCGCAGTCTGATCGGCTGGCACATAAATCGCATTATTAAGACCTAAACCATAATTAATGGTACTGCTGTTAGCATTAAAATTCCTGGTTATATTTAACCTGTTTCCATCTTTATTTAAGTAACTAAGAGTCAGTGAATCAACCGACCTCGTGGTGCCGTCGATTAATTGAGCAAAACGCAAATTAGTAATTCTAAAAGAATGATCGGTAGCTCTGAATCTTAAATTCAATACAGGCACTTGATCCGTACCGGCAACCACATTGCCACTAATCGGGTTATTTAGAGAATCCGCTAAAATACCACCTAAACCGTTAATGCCATTTTCCGAATCAATGGTAAACAGATTACCCTGGATCGGAAAATTACCTAAAACTTGAGTTCTGACTCCGGTATCAACACCAACCGCCCTAAAATTATTGGCATTATTTAAAGCCAACCTAATTGTTAAGCCATCCCTGATCATTACATTAACAGTTGCTAAGATTGTAAAATATCTTGTTTGACCTTGAGGTATGGTGTAATTAAAATTGTGAAACAGATACCCATCGCGTCCGGTTCTAACCGATGTCCTGGTAATTAAATTATCGCCGCAATTACCTCTTAAATATCCGCCTTCAGTGGCGCACAAAGATAATGAAGAAAAAACGCCACGGGCCTGTTGGCCGGAGGTACCGGCATTATTTATCACTAAACGATTGAGGTTTAAATCCTCGGTACTGGAAGCGGTATTGCTGATAGTGAAATAAAAAAAATCAATATTATCAGCCGGGGAAGTTACAGCAACACCTTCCGGTTGATGATCCGGCTGAACAACGTTCAAATAACTAACTGCTTCAGCCCTTTTAGCACCAACTATAGAGATTAGGGCAAAGGCGGTAAAGATTAACAATTTAACTTTTATATTCATATAGTATTAAATTAACTTAATTTATGAATTTTTAACCGTCAGTTGATCTGCTAAACGCAGAAATTAATTATTAACGTCAATCACTTTAGCTAAATTTTCATCTGTAATACCTAAACCCTGCTCGCGCATAATTTGATACGCTGCATTACCATCGGGCATGTAAGTTACGCTTAGGTTAGACGGATTAATATAATAAGCCTCGCCTTTGGCTTTAACTCTCAACACAATTTGGCCGGCAAAACGCTTTCTTAATTCTTGGCCTTTGGTATTGGAACTCATTAAATTGATAAAATCGGCTTCGTTAATACCAGCGCCGGTTTCTTTCATGGTTTGATAGGCGCTATTACCGTCTTTTAGGTAATATACTTTATTGGTTTTAGGTGATGCATAGTAGGCCTCACCGTTTTTTTCTACCTGTAAGACAATTCTACCTTTAATACTTTCTAAAACCGGCTTGGCTTGAGTAGTAGTTTTTGGCTGATAAATTGGCTTAACCGTCGGCTCGGTAATTTCTGAGGCAACTGGTTGAGCAACTCCGATTTCAGGATTGACGATAACCGGTTCTAGGGGCTTTTCGGTTTGGGCCTTTTTACATTCACCGTAATAATCAACCTTAGCCCCCTTAAGCGAAGCATTGCAAGAATTGGAGTAAGTTTTACCGTCGGTACCGCAAACAGGAGTATAATCGGTAGTACATGTTAAATTATTTTTTGACTGATCATCTTGTTTATATAAAGATACTATGCCCGTTAAAGAATTGTAATACAAATTAGCCGTATATGAATTATTATTTTCGTTGCTTTCCTCAACATAACTGTTAATTTGCGATGGCGAGATACAAGCGGAACAAATATCATCAACCGTTAAGGTTATTTTATTTGCCCCATCTTTTAAATAACCTTTTTGCGCTAAATATTTTATATTATTATTCCACTCGCTTCTGGTATAAATCTGCTCCAATCTTTTGGTTTTACCGGCAGGTAAAACTTGTGCTCTCTCATTATTATCTTTGATAAATTCAAAACCAATGTGCTTGCCGTTAAGCTGGCCGCTAACGCCAAAGCCGCCTTTGGATTTATCGCCTTGGCCGATATTTTTAACGTCAACAAATATAGTAACATCTTCATTATCATTAACGTTGATATTATTTAAACCGACCGTATTAATAATTAAATCTGGCAAACCCGAGGTGTCTTTTTTCTTGCACTCGCCAACATAATCAACTTTAACTTTGCTTTGAGAAGCCACGCAGGAGTTAGAATAGGTTTTACCATCAGTACCACAAACAGGATTATAATCGGTAGTACAGCTATTAATAGAAGTGTCTTTTGACCCTACATAAACCGTAACTGTTTTAGTATTATTGTATTCATCTGATTCATTAATTTGATTTTTAGGATCAAGAGTTAAGGTATAGGTATAATAACCCGCATCATGATAAGTATAATAGCCGGCATAAGAGTAAGTGGCGTATTTTTCATTAACCGTATAACCAAGGCCGTAAGTAACATTAGATTGATCGGGTTTAAGCGAATTATAGTTACCATAAACGCCATTTTTATCAACTACATAAGATCCGCTTTCCACATTACCTTTATTAATAATTTTAGCGAAAAAATGCAAAGTATCACCAACTTTAGGATTATTAGTATCTATTAATTCTAATTTTTCAAGATACAAATCGGGTAATTTTTCCAAAGCAACTGCCCCTTGCACACACTGATAAGATAAATTTTCTATGGTATAGGCATCCTTGGGCCAGGCAACTTGAGTATTACCTCGATCGTAAAAAGTAATTATTTCTTTTTTATATTCTTTATAACTCGTAGATTTTGGATACCATTTTTTGCAATAAGTTAACAAATCAAGGTTAGCGCCAGAAATTCCATCGGGATCGGTTTCCCATTTGCCGGTTTTAATATTAACATGCTGATTAACTTTGCCGTACCAAGTGGCAACGCGCTGAGTGTAATCAACGGTTTTAGAGGTTACCGGAACTTGAATCGAAGTAGCATCGTAAGTATTAGCCAACTCATTAACGGTTTGAGTATCGTAAGTAACTAAAACCTTATCACCCTTTTTATAACCGTAGTAATTATTATCTTGAAAAGCTGTTTTGTTATTTATCCTAAAAGCCAAGGTTTTACCATCATCCGTTTTAAGTAAATAGGTGCCGGTAAAAGTTCTATTTAAATCACCGGAAACTATTTCCAAAATAACGCCGCTAGCTACACCTTCTCTTGATCGCCAGTTTGCATCTGCCGCCTGTGCAGGATAAAACGAAACAACAACCATAGCCAAGGCCATGACTAACAACAATATTTTAACTAATTTACCCATATTTTTGATGATTATTTTAAGTTTTATTAAATTAAAAAGCATAAGTTTTACTTACACTTTAACTATAATAACCTACCATTTTTTAACTAAAAAGTCAATCATCTTGCTTAATAAAAAAATCCTCGCACTGTTTGTCAACTTTTGAAAGTCAACAAACAGTGCGAGGCGAATGTACAATCAGCTACTTAACCAACTGGACCTTAAGATCAGCGGTCTGTTGATCTGATTGCAAACGAATTAAGTACGTTCCTGTTGGAAGTCCGGCGGCGTCCAGATGAACGCTGTGTCTTCCCTCAGAAAGTGCTTCATCAACTAACCGAACCAGTTCTCGGCCTGAAAGGTCAAAAACCGAAAGTCGGGTCTGCGAAGCGATTGCCAGATCGAAAGCAACCAAGGTTGATGAATTAAAAGGATTAGGATAGGCGCCGTTGAGTTTGAATTCAACGGGCCTAACGAAAGGGATAAGGTTAGGACTGACCTCCACAGTCTTCAAACCATCAACTTCATAGTTATAAGTTGAGGGTAGAATGTAATTTCTTGTCCCATTGTCCGTTACCTTCAACCAGAATTGCTCTCCGCATTCCAGCCCGTCAATTTCACTGGTTGTCACATCGTCACCACAAACGCTTAAGCCACAAAGACCTTTAGCGTTGGTAACTCCTGCTCCAACCAGTTGACCATTCTTTTTGAAGGCCCCAACTTCCCAACCCTTCTTAAGACCGGCAACCAAAATGCTCATATCGGAACCGGTTGAAGCAGGGCGCGGCCAGTAAACGTTCGTCAGAACTTCGCCGGAGTTAACAGCGTCGCCCTGATTGGGTTCAGGCGGGTAGTTTAAAATCACGTCTTGGTTGACCTTGATTTTGTACCCCTGCCCAGGCCTCATATCGGGCATATTGGAGAAATCCTCCCTTATTAGGGCGAAGTTTCCATCACCATCTTTGACCATTGTCACGTATTCGATGATTGGCGCAATTGCGTAGAAATCATCATCACCGATCGGTAACGTATAGTCAGGAAAGTAAGCAACCATATTCCACCCTTCTGCCAACGGTATGTCGGCATCTGGAGCAATCGAAGCGCCCCACACTCTCCAACCTTGATCTCGGTTAAGATAGATTTGGTAACCTGACCGAGCATCAAAGCAAGGAATGTTGCAGAAATTCCGCTCAGGAACATAGAAACGTCCTTGCCCGTCCTTAATCATCGCGAAGTCGATGAGATATCGTTCTCGATTAAAGATCGAGGGGATCTGGGGCTCTTCATCACCATCATAATAACCCGGGAAGCCAGGCGTCACGTTAACTGAAATCATATTCCAGCCACGCCTCAGCTCCATATGGGTATAATCAGTGACGTGATTCATTGTAACGATCCTCAACAAGTCGTCCGCCTGCCAATTGCTTGATCCTCGGGATTCTCCGGATGCTCCTTCAAACTCTTGATTAGTTTCAGGATCCCAAATTCGGAGTCCGTTCCATAAGGACTCTCCTTCCCTAAAACCATCTACCTCTTCCGTCATTGGATCATCTCCCCAAACCGGAAACCCAAGTTGCTCGCCATCGAGCCAAACCCCGGCTCCAGCCAATATTCCATCAGGGGTAAAGATGCCGATTTCCCAGCCACTAGGCATAGGAAGCGCATTAACTAAAGAGGATTGGATTAGGACGGAATGACTTTGATCAGACTGACGAAATCCTTGAAAGTGCTGAAGTTGACCGCGTTGCTCTTCCTCGTTTATTTCAACATTCAGAATGAGCAACCGGCTCTCACGATTGTCGTTTACACCAATTTCAACAACGTAACAGAGCTCTTCAACGAAGAACATCTCCATTGCCTGCCTTCCAGTAGAGAATTCATCAATCAATTCCAGTTCTCCTTGGCCAGAAACGCCAAAAACTTGGAAGTTTGATGACTCACCGGCAACGCTGGAAACAACGTAAAGATGTCCTTGACGAAAAACCAAACCCTGAGGCAAGTAGAATCGAATCTCGGAAATCAACTCCCAGTTGAAATTCCGAACCTGAACTCCTTCATCGCCATCTTGATTGGCCACAAAGAGGTATTCACCGTCGGATGCAATACCAACGATATTCCCTCGATGTCCGTCTATCTGGCTGGTAAGTTCCGGATGCTCCGGATTGGAAACATCCACAACAATAACGCTACTAACCCGTCCGTCATTTGAACCAGACAAGTATAATTGTCCGTTAATCAGCATCCTCGTTGATAAGTATCGAGGGCCTCTGATTTCCAATTGACCAATTTCCTCAGGATGAGCCGGATCTTCGATGTTAAGGATACGAAGTATTTTAGTTGAATCACTCACCGTTATCAGGTAGAGCAATCCTCCTTCAAGCAACAATCCGCCAACATCTGAAGGGGCGCCATTATAACGCATACCTTCTGCGTTATAAACGCTCAGGCCCGACTCGCCAAGGCGGCCAATAAAGGCGTGTTGGCCGATTGCTTCCACGCCATTAACCGCACCTCGTTCACGCTCAATAAAGCGAAGCTCAGCCGGATTAGAAACATCGACCTTATAAAGGCCGCCATTGGAACTGGTGCAGTAAGCGGTTTGACCAACCACTGCCACATCACCAAAATAGTTCATTGGAATATCCAACGAACCAACTTCGGATATCTCGGCCTCGACGTTACCGGCGAAACCGAACGAAAAGACGATCGCCATAAAAGCGATCACGAGGATGACACAACGATTCATTGTCTTCCCTTTTGATTTGGGATGGATTTGGGCGAAATTGCCCTATTTGTGTGGTTTATTCTTGTTAAGTTCTCAATGAACAAATGAACAAGAACGCTAAACATTATCATAAATCCTTAATTTTGTCAACCCTTGGAATTAACGATTAGGCCTTTTTCCATAAATGCCAATTTTTGTGCTACAATATGATTATTATTTGATTACCGATAACTTTTTTACTTCACTCGCCCTACGTCACTTATGAATTCAATTAACTTTTGGCAAAAACATAATACCAAAATAATTATTGTTTTTCTGATTGGTTGTTTAATTTGGGCAGGCTGGCTGTTATTTCAAAATTACCTCAAACCAACCTATGAGCTAGGGCAATTTTTGCCCCCAAATTACCAAATTAGCTTTGAATTTAAAGATGATCGCTTTAGTTTTCCCAAATTGCAGCAGCAAAAAATTTTAAAAAATCCCGGTTTAAATAAAATTTATCAAACTGCTCAAAATCAATTAAGCAATGAAATGCAAAAATTGCCCTCCGAAGCAGTGGCTTTGCTTAAAAGATCAGACCATTTGATTGTTTTTTGGCAAGATAACAAAAATTACGGATTGATTGTGGAACTTAAAGACCAAAAATCAGCCAAACTGGCCGAACAAAACAATTTTGGCTTATGGCAAAAAAATCTATTTAAAAAACAAATTTTACTACTGGCTTCAAATCAACAAATTTTAGACCAAATGCTAGCGCAAAAAATCAGCCCTAGCACGCCGGCATACCTTTCCTTAACTATCGCCCCCTGGCTACAAATCAACTTAAACCAAGCATTTTTTAATGAACCAAAACCAACAGGAATTTTAAATGCCTTGCAAACCGCTTTACTACCATTAAAAAATAATCCAAATAATAACTACCAACTAACTTTGGATTCCAGTGCCTATGCTTTGGTTGCTTCTTTAAAACCAACTTTGCCTCAAATTTCACAAAATGACAAAAATCTTAATGATTATTTTAATTTTTTGCCCGAAAAATTAGATTTGTTATTTGGTTTAACCGATTTAACCAGCATTCCTGCAGAATTGGAAAATAATCATAATTTTAACAAAATTTGGCAGCAGCTTGATGCCAGGTTATGGGCAGTTGGCCAAACTTCATTAAGCAATTTGCTAAAAAATGCCCACCCACCCTTACTGATTGGTTGGTCGGCTGAAAATTGGACTATTATTACCACTATTGATAATCAAGAATTGGCAAAAAGTTCAATTACTTCCTATTTAGGACAATTTAAACCCAAAGAAGCAACCAAAATTTTACCCGATGGCACCAAAGCTGTGGAACTTTTAGCTGATGGATCTAAAATCAGCTGGCAAGAAGTACTTCAGTCATCTGGTTGGCGCCAAATTATGCCGAAAAATTCCATCACAACCCCCGGTTTAGGCATGGCAATAAAAGATAAAATATTGGTTGTAAGCAACAAAATAAACGATTATCAGCCAAAAACCTTTAAATTAAACTGTTCTATTACTTTTACTAGCCAACCTGGACCATTAATTTCTAATCTTTTTTGGCTTAAAACTTCATTATCTTGGCTAAAATTAGCCCAAGATTTACAAAACTTTTCTAATATTACCGCTTTTACATCAACTTCTGGAGAAATTAATTTGTGCCTAGGGTTAAAATAGCCCTAATTTTTATTGGTTTATATTATTTGATAATTAACTGCCTATATTAAGTGTGCCACGCTAAGCGTGGCAATTACAGCGCTAAGCACTGTGGATAACCTGTGATTTATGTGAATAAAAAAGTTGTTCAATAATCCACACCCACCAATGCTTACGCTCTTTTTTAGCTAAAGTTAGCCATAAATAGGTATTGATTTTTTCTTTAAAATATGATATACTTAAATAGTTAAAGATTATAGATAGCACTTTATATCAAGAATCTGTCCTCTAAAGGAACTTTTTAGACCCTTTTAGGGGATTATTCTGTTGCTTACTAGCCCGTTAAGGCCGCTGACCGACCAGTTGGCCACAACTCTCTCCCAATCCTCATGGAAAGGGAACAAAAACAAAAAACAAAAATTTTGAAGGTTATCTTCTTATCCAAATCTGAAGATTACCACCAAGGGCTTGGTTGGCAACATTGCTCACAGTCGGACAGAGCGCAAAAGCTCAAAAATTTGTGATATTTCTCACTCCTTATACGTAAGGGGCGAAAAATTGAATTTTTGGGTCATAGGCGCTACTCCCCTATTTAATAAACTTTATTAGAGGGCGCTAGTAGCGCCTTTTCAGTTACCAAAATTTTTAAATACCTTGACAATTTGGCTCAAAACGAGTACTATTCATTTTAATCAGAGTAAGCAACTAACCATTTAATTATGACTCAATCATCTTTGCCTAAAAATTTTATCAGTGAAATTAAAGCCGATTTATTAGCCAGAAAAAATCATTTGGAAGAACAGCTTTCCTCCTTTGCCAAAGCCGATCCGCACCAAAAAGATAATTACAATTCCGATTTTCCCAAATACGGTGATAAAGAAGATGAAAACGCCGCCGAAGTAGCGGTGTTTGAAGGCAATTTATCATTGGAAGAAACCTTGGAGCAATCCTTGGAAATGATTAACCGTTCGCTGAAAAAAATTGATGAAGGCACCTACGGTATTTGTGAAAAGTGCGGCCAAGCAATTTTGCCCGAACGCTTAAAAATCATGCCAACCGCCACCAAATGCGCGCCTAAAGTTTGCCTGATAAAAAATGAATAACTTCCGTCTATTTTTCGGATTGATATTACTACTGGCTCTTTTTATTCTGGATCGTTTGATAAAATACTTTATAATTTTAAAACCTCTTTTTTCCGAAGGGGTTTTATTGTGGCCTAATTTCCAGCTAAAACTTTTTTTAAATGCCAATCTGGCACTTAGCTTACCCGTAAGCAACTGGCTGGCCGGTGGTTTAAGTTTTTGTTTAATTATTTTGATTATTATTCTGGGTTTTAAATTCGCTATTAAAAATACGACTTTACTTTGGGGCTTTGGCTTAATTTTAATTGGCTCCATCAGCAATTTATTGGATAGAATAAAGTTCGGTGGAGTAATTGATTATCTTGATTGGTGGATTTTTCCGGTTTTTAATTTAAGTGATGTTTTTATTTTTTGCGGTTGTTTATTACTACTGTGGCATTTTAAAAAAAACGATTTGACAAACAACGCTTAAATAAGTTAAAGTAAGAAGACAAAAATAGGGTCAACTAGACGAACGCAAGTTTGGCTATTACCCTATTTTTTTATTTTTAACTAATTATTTTTATGCCTGCCAAAGTTTACAGTATTGCCAATATCGGCTTAAATAGCCATTTGCTTGAAGTTGAAGCCGATATTTCGGCCGGCTTGCCCGCTTTTTTAATTGTTGGTTTACCGGATGCCGCGGTTTCGGAAGCCAAAGAACGGGTTAGAAGTTCTATTAAAAATTGCGGTTTGCCTTTTCCCAGAACCAAAGTTACGGTTAACTTAGCGCCGGCTGATTTAAAAAAAATCGGACCAAGTTTTGATTTGCCGATTGCCGTGGCCATTTTAGCGGTTAAAAAATTAATCACCTTAACTCCTGCAAATCAAAAAGCTATTTTTATCGGCGAACTTTCTTTAGATGGTTTGTTGCGGCCGATTAACGGCGTTTTAGCCATTGCTTCCAATCTTAAAAGTTTGGGCATTAAAAGAATTTATCTGCCCGAAGCCAATGCCTTGGAAGCTGCCTTAATTAAGGGTTTGGAAATTTTTCCCTGTAAAAATCTAGACCAGCTGGTTAATCATTTGCGTTCAGAAACTTTGATAAAAAAATTAATTAAAAAATCCTTTACTAGAGATAAGGCAACAAAACCGAAAATTTATTTAAACCAAATCAAGGGCCAATCTCAGGTTAAACGAGCGCTAATTATTGCCGCCAGCGGTTACCATAATATGCTGATGTCTGGGCCTCCAGGCAGCGGAAAAACCTTACTCGCCAAGGCCTTAGCCGGGTTGTTGCCGCCGTTAACGCTAAATGAGAGCTTGGAAGTGACAAAAATTTACAGTTTAGCCGGACTTTTACCAGATGCCCAGCCCTTAATTCAAGCTCGTCCGTTTCGCAGCCCTCATCACACCTCTTCAAATATCGCCCTAGTTGGCGGCGGCGCTTTTCCTAAACCCGGCGAAATAACTTTAGCACATCGCGGAATTTTATTTTTGGATGAATTGCCAGAATTTCCCCGTTCGGTTTTAGAAAGTTTGCGGCAACCGTTGGAAGACGGATTAATTACCATTTCTCGCACCTCAAGCACCATTCAATTTCCCGCCCGCTTTACCTTGATAGCTACGGCCAATCCTTGCCCTTGCGGTTTTTTATCCGATCCGGAAAAAAACTGTTCCTGCACTACTTTGCAAATCAGGCATTATCAAAAAAAATTATCCGGCCCGCTCTTGGACAGGATTGATTTGCAAGTGGAAGTACCAAGGTTAAAAACCGAAGAACTGTTGGCTAACAATAATGTTGTTGGCAATCAAGAAAAAATCATCAAACAAATTACTAATGCCCAAAAAATCCAAATCAAACGCTTAAAAAATTTCGGACTGTTTTATAATTCCGAAATGGATCACCAACTGATTGAAAAATTCTGCGTTTTGGATAGCGCCGGAGAGCAATTGTTAAAACAAGCTGTAAATAAATTCGGACTTTCGGCCAGAGGGTACCATAAAATATTAAAAATCGCCCGCACCATTGCCGATTTGGAAAATTCAACAAACATCCAACTGGCTCACGTAGCCGAAGCTTTGCAATACCGGCAAAATATTTTGCAATAAAAAAATGAGAGTTAGTTGTTTCGGTGTTATCCGAAATCAACTAACTCTCCTGTACCAGAATGCATTGTCTCGATCAGATGCGATCAAGATGTTGTTGGATAAAATCGGACGGCAGATGGATCAGCGCGCCAGGGCTACCGCCGAATGAATGGCGGGCTCCATTTGGACCACGACACAGTTCCTGTCCATACTGGGTCACCAGAGCCGAACCATCTGCCATGAAGCAGATACCGTTGCCGGTAACGTGAGGGATAACCAGTTGGTCTCCCCGATAGATACCCAGCGGTCCATTGGACCGACTGTCGGTTATATACCAAGCCGTCTGGTCATTTGGCCTGTTGCCAATGCCATAGAGGTACGACTACTCTCTCTGTACATGCGCCTCATACACGAGCGACGCACCATTCTGATGGGCATATTCGCCTATCTCCCAGGGTTGGTTGAGATCACCGGCGCTGGTCATTACCAGTAGATTGCCTACGGTAAAAAGTGCAGCATGAACGTGCCTGAATCCGGGAATCGGGTAGTTAGGCAAATCGAATTGCCGAACACAACGCCAGTAGTCGCCCAAATCTTCTGGTTCCTGCAGAACGTAGAATGTTCTAGAGGCATTGCAGCTGACAATCAGAGTGCCCTCCGGACCCGGGCTCACAGTTTGCCCGCGATTGGCTTCGCCTGGTTGGGCGTTGGGCGGAAAGATCCGATGAAGCTGATCGCCGTATCTTACCCACCTAATGGCCTCAAGCTCGATGAGCGAGCCATCGGAAGATAGTTTGCCAATGTAGATGCACGGCTCAAAGTAGCCAACAAACGCGAAGTTATTTTCGCCCCAAGAACAGGTGCCAAGCGGCTGGGTGCCAAGTTGAGAAAGAGAAGCTTCATCAGACCGCATTGGTCGTGGCAGAATTTCTCCTCCATATGCCAAGGCATTTGCAACCGCGTACGATTCCTCTTGTCCATCATTTTTGGACATTTTGATTTTCCTTGTGTTAGATTGTTTGCGAAAGGTCAGAACGATTTATAATATCAAAAAAAATGCTTCTTGTCAATATGATGAGAAATAATTTAAAGTTGACAAAAAGCGAAAAAAATTAGATACTATGAGTATAGTTTATGAAAAAAATTCTGCTGATTGCTTTAATACTGACTATTACCACCTGGCTGGCGCCGGGTTTTTTGGCATCAGCCCAGGTTAATAATTTGCCCAGAATTATTTCTTTAAGAATTTCTCCCGGCGATAAAAGCGCCACCATTTATTGGAGCACCAATGTGCCAACTACCGGCCTTATTAAATTCGGCTTAACCAACGGTTTTGGCAATTGGCTGGGCGATAATAATTTAAACACCTACCACGAAACCAAACTTTCCAATTTATTATCGGAAAAAAAATATTATTTTGTTCTGGAAGCTGCCACTTTTGGCAACTATAAAATCACCAGCGATATTTACAACTTTACCACCACCAAAGCCAATGATAAAGAAGCTCCATCGGTAACCGATGTGCACACCAGCTTTGTAACCGGCAACACTGCTACCTTTGTTTGGAAATCCGATGAAGCCGGAAATTCTTGCGTGCACTGGAATACCAATCCCAATAATTTAAAAAATAAAGAATGTAAAAACGGTTTGGTTAAAACCCATGATATTACCATAAGCAAGCTTAAGCGCAACACTCTTTACTACTATCAGGTTTCTTCCAAAGATAAAGCCGGCAACGAACAATATAGCGTTAACTTTAATTTTCAAACCAATACCGAAGACGATAAAAAAGTTCCTGAATTGATTATTTATGAAATTTCGCCTTTTAACCAAAATACCGGCACTAGCACCAGTGAAATTATTATAACCCTTAAAACCAATCGGCCGGTTGAAGGAGAAGTTAAATACGGCGAAAAAAGCAAAAGCTACTCCAAAAGCAAAAATTTAAGTTCGCCTCGCAGTACCGAAAATAGCATTACATTGTCAAATTTAAAAACCAATAAAACCTACTACTACAAAGTGGAGCTTAAAGACGTTTTAAATAAAACTTTAACCACGCCGGAATTTACATTTACCACCTTGCCCCAAGAGCTTATCGGACCCTATCAGCCATCGGATCCTGCCCAGGATTTTGACCATGACGGCTTAACCAATACCCAAGAAACCACCTATGGCACCGATGCGGTTAAAGCCGATACCGATGGCGATGGTTATATTGACGGCGTAGAAGTGGCCCATGGCTATAATCCCTTGGGCTTGGGGCGCTTGGGCGAAACAAAACCAACAGCCGGAGTTGCCGGCACTTTTGCATACGGCCAAGCCCGACTTAAAAATTTAAGCGAAGAAAGACGTTTAGCCGAAGAATTAAAAAATAAATTGGACCAGTATTTTAATTCGCAAATCCCCAAAAGCACACAACACTGGTATATTTTAGTCAACAGCTACATTTATGGCGGCTACCCGGTTGAAGCGATTGCCAAGGCCATTAAATTTTCCGGCAAAACCGTGCACCCAGCTATTCCTTGGAGCGCTTGGCAAAACAATGATGATTACAAAAATTACATCACTAAATAATTTTTAGTTTCGTGAGCGAATTGCTTGCCATAACCCCCAAAAAAACAAATGAATAAAAAAAATACCCGTTACCTGCTGACGATAACATTTTTTTTGTTACTCTCAGTTGCCTTTTTTAGCCGAGTTTGGCTTAAAGATCTTTGGCTGAATATGACCAAAGAAGCTCTACCACAGGCCACAGGTTATGAAGAACAAAAAAGCTTACAGCCAACCATTAACCAAAACTCTCAAGTTGAGCCAACAGTTCAAACCAATACTGATGTTTCCGAAAAACCAAAAGACGAACAACCGGTAATTACCCCGATTAAAATTGCCGCAACTATTAATTTGGATATTCCTTTTACCTCTCAAGCGCCCACCGGCAACTGGGCCGAGGTTTTTAACGAGGCCTGCGAAGAAGCCAGTATTATAATGGTGGATCATTACTATGATAAACAACCATTTATTTCGGGAACAGAAACGGAAAAAGAAATTTTGGCCATGATCGCCTGGATAGACAAACGCTTTGGCGTAAAAACATTGGATATTAATCTTAACCAAGCTGAACAGGTTTTTGCAGAATACCTATCGGGCTACCAAACAAAAATTTTGGTTGAACCGACAATCGAACAAATTAAAAAAGAATTATCAAGCGGGCATCCGGTTATTATTCCGGTAGCCGGACGAATGCTTGGCAACCCTAATTTTAGAGCCCCGGGACCTGTTTACCACATGCTGGTAATAAAGGGTTATACCGCGGATAAATTTATTACCAATGATCCAGGCACCAGAAGAGGTGAAAACTATTTATACGATTACCAAACCATTATGGAGGCAATTCATGATTGGAATAACGGGGCCGATATTCTGCAAGGCGCAAAACGGGTGATGGTGGTTTACCCTAATTAAAAAAACCGCGTCCTTCAGAGGTCATTGCGAGGAGCGCTAGCGACGAAGCAATCCCGATGCGCATACCAAGTACAGCGGGATTGCCACGCCCCTTTGGGGCTCGCAATGACGATTAGAGACGCGGTTTTTTAATTCACAATTTTTAAAATTACGCTTTTGCCTTTAACGCATCTTTTAGCGCCTTGCCGGATTTAAATTTAGGCACAATCACTTCGGGTATCTGGATTTTCTCGGCAGGTTTTTGCGGATTAACGCCCATCCTGGCCGATCGAGTACGCGCTGAAAAAGTACCAAAACCGGTCAGCGTTACTTCTTCGCCTTTTTTTAAAGCGCCGATTATAACTTCTTCCAAAGAATCCAAAACTTTCTCTACGTCTTTTTTGCTTAAACCGCATTGGGCGGAAATTTGTTCGGCGAGAATTACTTTGTTCATAAATTTAACCTCCTTATATTTTCTCAAAAAAATTATTTAGGCGCGGTTTACTAAACATCCACGCTTTTTAGAGAAAAGTTAATTTTTGACAATAACAATTTCCTGGATTTTTTCTATATTTTTTGCCAACCCCGTGGTATCATCGGTTTCCAGATAAATGCCGTTAACTTCCACTGCGCCATCTTCCGGAAAGTCAAACACCACCGGACCATTGCTTAAAAACTTTTCAATTACCAGCTCTTTTTTAACACCTAATACCGAATCAACCGGCCCCACCATACCTACATCGGTAACATAACCGGTGCCTTTAGGCAAAATCTTAACATCACTTGTCGGAATATGAGTATGGGTTCCTAAAACCGCGGCCGCGCGGCCATCCAAATACCAGCCCAAAGCGATTTTTTCCGAAGTGGCTTCGGCATGAACATCCACCAAAACCGCCGAAGAACCATCTTGGTAATCCGCTAAAATGGCATCTATTTCCTTAAAAGGGCAACGCAAAGTATTATCGTCATCAATAAATACCCGGCCTAATAAGTTTACCACAATCAAATTATTTGAGCCAACGCGCAATTTAACCGCCCGCATCGCTTGGGTTGTTCTGGGGTCATTAGCGGGAGTTAGTAAACAAATACCGGCTTCTTCGCTTGCCGTAACCACATTTTCTTTTTTCCAAACATGGTTACCACTGGTTAAGCAAGTTAAGCCCAGTTCTTTCATCTCGGTTAAAGTTTTAGCGGTTACTCCTTTGCCATGGGCAATATTTTCCACATTGGCAATAGTTACATCCGGCTGATACTTTTTTTTAAGTTCGCCAAAAACTTGAACCATGGCGGTTCTTCCAATTTTTCCAATAATGTCGCCAAAGAATAAAATTTTCATACTTAAATTATCTGGCGTATTCAATAACTCTTTTTTCTCTAATAACCGTTACCCTGATTTCACCGGGATATTTTAAGTCGGCTTGGATTTTATCGGCAATATCCCTGGCCAATTTAGTGGCTTGCCAATCGTCAACTTGATCGGGTTGGACAAAAATTCTAATTTCCCTACCCGCTTGAATTGCGTAAGTTTTTTCTACCCCAGCGAATGAATTGGCCACTTCTTCCAATTCGGTTAAGCGCTGGATATAATTTTCAAAAGTATCTTTTCTGGCTCCAACACGCGCACCCGAAATAGCATCGGCCACTTTAACAATCATACACTCCAAGGTCTTGGGCGTATCTTCGTGGTGACCCAGCGCGCAGTAAGCCACTTCTTCGGGCATGCCAAATTTTTTTAAGATATCATAGCCGATTTCCGGATGTCCGCCTTGAACTCATGATCAACCGCTTTGCCGATATCATGAAATAAAGCGCCCTTTTTAGTAATGTTAACATCGGCACCTAATTCTTCGGCCAGCATGGCAGCCAGATGAGTAACTTCCAAGGCATGAACCAATTGGTTTTGACCGTAGCTGGTGCGGTATTTTAAACGCCCCAAAATCTGAACCAACCGCGGATCAACGCCGGCCAAACCGGCTTCACGGTTAGCGGACTCACCGGCTTTTTTAATATCGGTAGCCAATTCCTTTTTGGCCTGATCAACCGCTTCTTCAATTCTACCCGGATGAATCCGGCCATCGGAAATTAATTTTTCCAAAGCCAATTTGGCCAAATGCCTTCTAATGGGTGAAAAACCGCTGATTAAAATGGTTTGTGGGGTTTCATCAACCACAATTTCCACACCGGTTAACTGTTCAATAGTTTTAATATTTCTGCCTTCGCGGCCGATAATTCTGCCTTTCATTTCATCGTTGGGCAAGGTCACGGCTGTAGTGGTAGTTTCCACGGCGTGCGAAGAAGCGCAACGTTCAATTACCGTACTTAACAATTGTTTGGCTTTAATTTCCAATTCTTCCGAAGATTGGCCTTCCAATTTAGCTACGCGCAAGACCAACTCGTCCTTAATTTTTTCTTCAGTGTTTTTCAACAAAACTTCCTTGGCCTCTTCTCTGGTTAAACCGGCAATGGTTTCCAACTTAACAAACTGTTGTTCCCTAACGGCGGTAATTTCTTCTTTGATTTTTTCCACCTTTTCCGCCTTTTGATATAACTCCTGCTGTTTGTTTTCCAAATCCAACAGTTTTTGGTCAAAGGTAGCTTCTCTTTTTTCCACCCTGGCTTGCAACTGCTTAACCTCTTGGCGCCTTTCTTCGGCCTCACGCTTGGATTCATCAATTACTTTGATGGCCTTATCTTTGGCTTCCAATAAAATTTCCGTTTGCCTTTCTTTGGCTTTTTTTAACAAATCTTCGGCTTTGCTTTCCGCGGAATTTACTTCGCGAACAGCGGCCAATTTTCGAAAATAATAACCAACAAAACCGCCTGAAGCGAGACCCGCCACCAAGACGATAACTAAAACAATACTTTCCATACTCTGTTATCCTTTTTCAGCCAAAATATTGAAAGTTGCTTTTTATTATGAAGAGAATTTTAGAAGAATAAAATAAGACCGGTTTGGTTAAAACCTGTTAGCGCTTGCGAGAAATTCTGAAGCGTTAATTGATAAGTCTGATTTTTACTCATCCGTTTGAGTGAATTTAAGTCAAAATTTATTGAAGACAACTGATCGCTATCTTTCACTAAACTACTCAAGCTATCTCTTAATAGCAACTGCCAAAATCTTGATCTTTAATAATTTAGTAAATAGAGTTTACCATATATTGAAGCATAAGTCAAGTAGAATTTTTAGCAAAAAAAAATCCCCGAATTTTGTGAATTCGGGGTATAGGAATATTCTTCCTATGAATGTGAATGAAGAGGGCGACGACAATCCGGCTGATAGTCAGGCATCGTAGCACTTTGCTCCTCGTGCAGTTTGATGCTCAAACAAGCCACTGCCGAACCTGGATCGGTCGCGCTTTTCATGCAAACAATTGGTTCGCCACAGGTGCAGATGGGTTGTCCATCTCTAAATACAACCGCACCGCCTGTGGGTTGATTGTAACAGGAAACGAACTGACCGACCGACAGATCAATGGGCTGAACAGCCGTCACGGTAATTTGCCTTCTGGGCATTTTCTTCCTCCATTGATGATGAATGAAAAATTGAATTAATTTGTACTTAAACAAAAACCGGACTTCTTGGGAAGGCCGGCTGGCGTTTAAAAACAAAAAAACTCTTGAGCAAGAGTTTATTATTTTATATTATCTTCCCCGATTGGGCTGAAATTGGCACCCTACTTCGCGCTTTGCGCTACGTCGGGCATGCCTTTCTCAAAAACCTAGAGAGGGGGCTTGCCCGCCGAAGCTGTAAGCGGAGGCGGGTTGTCGGCTATCATCGGGTCAGTGCCCTTAACAGATAGCGCTCTTGATAACTGCTCTAAATTTTCAAAGTAAATTCATTATAGCAAAAGTAAAAATGTTGTCAAATAAAAAGAGAGGCTCGCACACGAATGCGCAAGCCCCCAATGTTCAATCGAAGAAATGACGTTTAACGGGACCAGCTCTTTCTGTTGAGCAATTTCCCGTTTTCATCTACCTCAATCATGACGGTAATCCAGATTTTAGAACCTGGAAACTTAAGATACTTCCCAAGGATTATCCAACCCTGGCCAGTATAGGCACAAGAAACGCCACTGGCCTCGCCAGGTAAGTCATATGACTTGGACCAAAGCTCATTGCCATCAAGATCAACCCTAATGAGCCAAATCTTGCCGATCTCGTCGACTGAAAACGAACGAGTAAGTCCGGTTGCCACATAACCAGTAGGTTTACCTGAGGTGTCGTCGCAGATGGCGACAAACTTCAGGTAGTCGTTCCTGACTCCACCATAAGAACGTTCCCACTGGATCTTGCCGTTTTCATCGATCTTGGCGATCCAGCCATCACGTCCGAGCCCTACCGTAGTATCCATGCCGGCGCAGATGTGACCTCCGTCTATATAAGACGTCGGGTAGATATGATACAAGCGGTGCAATCCAGCTCCAGCGTAATTGCCGAAGATGGCATTATCTGAAGTTTGAGCTTCAGAAGATTGCACAAACGCGCTGACCATAAAAGCCAACGCCATGATGACCTGAAGCATTTCTGCTCCTTATTTGTTTGATTGAAGAAAGATGACGTGAAATGATCTAAAGGTATTATTATAGACCTATTTGACCACTTTGTCAATAAGACCATACTTCAAGGCCTCATCTGCCGTCATGTAATAATCCCTATCCGTATCTTTTTCTACCTTATCCAATCTTTGGCCCGTATGCTTACTCATTATTTTATTCAAATTATCTCTGATTTTTAAAATCTGCTCGGCCTTAATTTTAATATCCGAGGCCTGGCCTTCGGCCCCGCCCATCACCTGATGGATTAAAATTTGAGAATTGGGCAAAGCCATTCTTTTTCCTTTTGCACCGGCAGCAAGAAGCAAGGCCCCCATGCTGGCCGCCATGCCCACGCAGATCGTGGAAACATCCGGCTTAATATATTGCATGGTATCGTAAATAGCCAACCCGTCGGTAACCGAACCGCCCGGCGAATTAATGTATAGAGTGATATCTTTTTTAGCATCTTGAGAAGCCAAAAACAACAATTGGGCAATAACAATGTTGGCCACATTTTCATCAATGGCATCGCCTAAAAAAATGATCCGCTCCTTAAGCAAGCGAGAGTAAATATCATAAGCCCGCTCGCCATTAGCTGATTTTTCTATAACTGTAGGAATTAAATGCATATGTTTACCTATTATTTGATTATTCAATTATCTGCCACTTGCCCTCATTATATACCAGCTTTCCCGGGATAGTAAAGCCGGCGGCTTTGCGATGCCCGCCCCCACCCCATTGCTTGGCCATTTGGGCTACATCCACATCATCATGGGTGGTTCTTAAACTGCCTTTAATAAAACCGTTCGGCAATTCGGTTAAAACCATGATAATTTTAGCACCGGCCAGTTCATTAAAATAATTACTTAAGCCAACGCTGGCATCCGTGGCCACATCGCAATCCAGCAAATCTTGGGCGGTAATAATGGTAAAAGCCAAATGATATTTGGGATTGTATTGTAAACGCTCAAAAGCCCGGCCCCATAATTTTAACAAACCCAAGCTTTTATTTCGTAGCATATTATCATTAATGGTTTTGTGCCTGGCGCCTAAATTTAATAAATGAGAACTTGCTTCCAAAACCGATAAAGAAGTAGCGGCATTGGAAAATGAACCGGTATCAAAAATAACCCCGTTTAACAATGCAGTGGCCATTTCTTTATTTATCGGAGAATGCCACAAACGGAGCAAATGATAAATGATTTCCGAAACCGAACTTAAAGTAGGCAAAACCAGATTAATGTCACCAAAAAAAGCATTGCTGGCATGATGATCAATGTTGATTAAGGTGTAATTTTTTGGTTGAGGCAATAATTGGTCTACTCCGGCATAAGTTAAATCGCCCGAATCCAACACAATAACCAAATCGAATTTTTCCTTAAAAATTTTCGGGTTAAAGCCCACTTCGTGAAGCAACGGCAAAAACTCATATTGCACACTGGGTTGATCCAAACAAAAAAGAGCATAATCCTTGCGATTTTGCTTTAAAAAATAGGCCATAGCAATTAAAGCGCCCAGCGCATCGCCATCTGGTTTTTGGTGCCCTATCAGTAAAATCTTTTGCGCACCATCAATGGCTGTTTTAATTTTTTGAATTTCGCCTAAATGGGTTAACATAAATATATAAGTAACACGGCATTATAATGCCAATATGGATTTTTGTCAAGATAATCCTAGCAACAAAAAAAGCCCTAATTTAAAGGCAACTTAATTAATCTGCTTTAACCATCTAAATCAACTTAAAAAAACTTATTTGCTAGATTTTTTTGTTAACGGGTTTGTTCCGGTTTGGTTATCAAAACGGCGAAAAACAAACTCGGTCTCTAGATCACGCATATACTCTGGATTACCGATATTAAAAAGGAGTCTTACTTGCCCTTCCCTCACGGAGATCATAAAAATGTTCTGCCTGTCACGGTCTTCTATCGGCTTCATTGCAAAAGATAAAGAACGTTTAAAAAATTGATCTGGATTTTTTATTAAATACCAGAGCGCGGTTTCTGCGGGGCATAAATCCAGGCCCATTAATTTAGCTCGCTGTAATAATTGCTCATTATTTGGTTGGCCGATAAATCCTAAATCTTTAACCCGCAAGCGGACAAGCTTGATTGTTTGAACATCTTGAGAAGTGACAAAATCAGGACTATCTATCATTTCTTTAGCAATAAACATTATTTTCCCTGCTCGTTTAATCAGCAGCTCTGTTAATTCTTCCTTATTGTGGCCGCCGATTTGCATATTTTCCAAATGTATTTCGTGGTCTGGAAAAGAAGTGTAGATATGTTTCAGGCCTTTGGGTAATTTATCAATTACTCCGGGTTTTAATTTACCGATAAAAACCTTAGTACTGCCGGTAATTTGATTGATATTTTGCGCAATTTGACTTTTAGGACAGCCAAAAACTGCCGACATATCATCTTCAAAATTAAAATACCTTTTTTCGCGCAGCTGGGCGATTCGAGGATCAGCATTAAAGCCAAAACCTCCAATCCGATTATTTACCTCAAACAAAAAAAGAATTTCGTCTTTGGTAAAAGGCACTTCTTGTTCCTGTTTTTTAACCAATTCGGTAACTTTTTTCATATCAGCATCTTTTTTGGCAAAAGATTCTCCGTTTGGCAAAAGAGCGAGTTGATTTTTGATGATATCGGTTTGGGCAATTTCGGGATCTACATCTTCATTTTTATTATAGGTGCCTCGCACTTCATACACTCCTGTTTCGGGCTTAAGAGCAATAGCTGCCCGCGGCCAAATTGGTTGACCAGCACGATTGTGAGAAAAATATACCTGTACATCACCATGCTTAAGATATCCAGTCGCGTCGCCGATGTTTCCTAAGCACAAATACGCCCGCTTGCCCTCAAAGGCCTTAACAAGTTCCTGCGGATCGCTGCCCTGCTTAAAAACGCGCCACTCCCCTTGGGTAATTTCCAGCGCCTTATCTTTATCCGCTTCTTGATCCAAAATCCGCATGGCCACAGCGTACATACTGGCAAAATCTTTACTCTTTTCTATAAGATCAAGAAGTTCTTTAGGATAAGGAGAAATATCCCCGTTGTGATGGCAGGCATTAAGTGCTCCAAGAGTCATAGAAAGGGCTTCATGATCTATTTGATAAAAGGGAGCGGTAGTGGATTTAACCCTTTTTTCAAAACGATAGTTGCTTTGATCAAAAACTCCGGCTTTTAATATACCCTGCATGGCAAAATATTTAATATCTGCGGGGTAATTACTATCATCGCTTGAAAGATGGTCAATCCAGGCGTCTAAACTTTTACCTTGAGCTTCTTGAACTTGGGCGATTTCTTGCTGTTTCTCATCGTCGTTTAATTCAATCTCGCCCAGGCCTCGGTTTATTAATTCCCTTCTTTGATAATCAAAATAACTTTCCGGAAAATCCTCTGTTTTAATAATCGCATTTTCATGGATAATTGGTTTTAAAATTTCTATATTACGTTTGCGAACACGTTGATCGGGATTTAAAAAAACATTTTCCAAGCGCTCAATGTAGGCATCTATGCGTTTTGAACGATCTTGAAAATTTTCTCTTTCGCCTGTTCTTTGCACCTGCTTTTCTGCAGCTTTCTTGGCTTCGGGCTTATCTTGAATTTTATATTGTTCCAAAAAATGTCTTTCCATAACATTATGTTAACAAATAACTTAAATAACATCAATTAAAAAAATATCCCTACCAAATCTTTAAATAAAAAAACCGTCGAGCTTAGCTCGACGGTTTAATCAATCTCCTCATTTAATGCCCGCTCCACGCTACGATGCTTTAAGGCAAAATCATCCAATTTAAAATCCAGCTTGGGCACTTTGCGCATAACCATTTGTTTGCTTAAATACCTGGCCGCTGCTCCGGCATTTCTTTTTAAAAACGCCAAGGCCGTACCCGATTTATCAACCGGCAAAACACTTGCTTTAATAAAAGAGTTTTCCAAATCATCCGTTACCACCACTTCGGTAATGGTAATAAACATATCACGAGGCACTTCCGCTTCTTTAATTAAAAAAATATCCAATTCGCGGCGGATAATTTCGGCTAACTGTTCGGCGCGCTGTGACATAATTAACTATGTTTAACCTGCAATTGCCTTTCTTTAATTTCTTCCTGATATACTTCCAAAACATCATGCTCTTTAATAATCGGCTCACCAATAAATTTAAACCCACATTCCTCACCCGCATGGGCCTCGTTAACAATTTGCTTACCTGCCCTAAGCTCGGTTAAATCACCCATCGTAATAAATTCCCCTGCCCTAATAACTTTGGCTTTGGTTTTGGGCTTAATAACACCGGTTAAAATTTTTCCACCGGCAATCATGGAATTTTTTTCCGTCCTAAAAATCGCTAAAATTTGAATTTGCCCGAGTTCGGTTCTAATTACTTCGGGTTTTAATAATGTTTTTAAACGTTCTTCAACATCTTCTAATAATTTATAAATAATCTCGTAATATTTTAGCTCTACTTTTTTATCTCTGGCCAATTCTTCAACTCCCGGAAAATTCTTAACTTTAAAAGCCACGATAATGGCCAACCCGGCCTGGGCGGCTAAAACATCGGCGTCAGTTACATTGCCCAAGCCCTTTTTAATAACTTTGACTTTTACCTCCGGATCAACAAACCTGGATAATGATTCTTCGATCGCTTCTTGCGAACCCAAAACATCGGCTTTAATAATCAAATTAAGGGTTGGTACAACTGCGCCCTCTTCTTCTTTAACTGCTGAATTTTGCACAAATCGAGCATGGGCCTCTTTTTTATAACTGGCCTTTTTTAACAATTCCTTAACCATTTTTTTATCATCGGTAACTTCCAAAATATCCCCAACTCTGGGCACTTCCCTTAGGCCTAAAATTTTTACCGGCATGGAAGGCAAAGCTTCTTGAGCATCTTCACCTTTAAAATTCCTTAATAGACGAATTTTACCGGCCACTTGCCCGGCTACGATTAAATCGCCAGGACGCAGGGTACCGGCTTGAATTAACACGGTTGCCACCGGGCCTTCGCCTTTATCAACATGGGCTTCGATAATCGTACCAATTGCCCTAACCGTGGGATCGGATTTTAAATCTTCCATATCGGCCACCAGTAACACCATATCCAAAAGTTCATTTAGGCCTTTTTTTTCTTTGGCCGAGATCGGCACGCAAATGGTTTTTCCGCCCCAATCCTCGGGAATCAAATTGATCTCGGATAATTCTTTTTTAACCCGATCAATATCAGCGCCTTCCTTATCTATTTTATTAATGGCAATCACAAATGGCAATTGTTCTTTTTGCACCAAATCAATAACCTCCATGGTTTGCGGTTTAAGCCCGTCATCGGCCGCTACCACGATAATGGCCACATCGGCGATTTTGGAACCTCGGCTGCGCATGGATTTAAAGGCCTCGTGTCCGGGCGTATCCAAAAAAGTAATAAGTTGACCATGGGTTTGGGCTTGATACGCGCCAATGGCCTGGGTAATCCCGCCTGATTCCTGATCAATAATATTGGTTTCGCGGATAGCATCCAAGAGTTTGGTTTTGCCGTGATCAACATGGCCCATGACCACCACCACCGGCGGCCTGATAATAGCATTTTCGCTTTTAATATTTTTTAAAACCTCTTTAAGTTTTTGATCAGAAACTTCCACCTGCGCTCCGGCAACTTCATCTTCGGACATGGCTTCTACTTTAAAACCCAGATCCTCGCCAATGATGGTAGCCGTAGATAAATCAATCCTTTCGTTTAAACTGGTCATGATGCCGTTCTTCATCAGCTCACCAATTACCTTAACCACTGATAAACCCAATTTTTCGGCAAAATCTTTAACAATAATCACTTCGGGAATTTTGATGATTTTTGTAAATTCCTTTTTTGGCTCTGCTGAACCGTTTTTATCGCTTAACTTAATTTCCGTAACTGCCTGCGCAACAGCCGAGGCGCTGGATTTTTTGCGATCAGCTTCTATGGCGGAAATAATTTTATCAACTAAATCAGGGCTGACTTTAATAGCTCTTTTGCCAATATCAAAACCAAGCTCTGGCAATTTGGCCAAAAGCTCGCTGGTTGTCATTTTTAATCGTCTGGCTAGTTCGGTTACATTCATAATAATGTAAATACTACTAAAATTAGCCCAAAATGTCAACCATGCCGAGCTGAGCTCGGCTAATTCAAAAAAAACCTTGAATGCAGATAAAGCCCCCTTTTCTTGACATTAACCAAGGTTTCCGCTAGAATAACCAGTTATCCATGCTGAACAGTTGTAAAAAGCCCAAAAAACTTCAATAATGACCCAAAATATCGCCTTACAAATTAGGGAACAAATTACTCAAAGCAAGAAAATCTTGATTACCACTCGCCAGCAAGCAACCGGCGACGGCTTGAGCTCCTGCTTGGCTCTTTTTTTATTTTTAAAGAAAATCAATAAAAATGCCGAGGTGGTGATTAACGGCTTTAAATTACCCGATAATTTAAGCTTTTTACCGGCTGTTCAAGAAGTTAAAAATGAAGTTAAGCGCCTTAAAAAATTCATTATTAATTTGGATATTTCCCAAACAGGAATTGAGGCCTTAAATTACGATATTGCCGGCAATAATTTAAGGATTCACTTAACTCCAAAGTTCGGTGTTTTTAACGCTGATGATGTAAAACTGGAAAACAGCCGATTTACTTTTGATTTGATTATCGCTTTGGACACGCCTGATCTTGAGGGCTTAGGCAAACTTTACGATTTTCACCGTGATATTTTTTACCAATTACCAGTGATTAATATTGATCATTCTCCGGCTAACGAACAGTACGGCCACTTTAATTTAATTGATGTTACTCGGGCTTCTACCGCCGAAATTGTTTACCAATTGATTAATGAATGGCAGCCAACCTTGCTGGATCAAGCCATGGCCACTTGTTTGCTGGCCGGACTGATTAGTAAAACCAAATCTTTTAAAACCAATCAGGTTAATCCGGCCGCTTTAAAAGTTGCCGGCGAACTTATTAATTTAGGCGCCAACCGCAAAGAAATTGTCACTCACTTATATCAAACCAAAACCATTGCTACTTTAAAACTGTGGGGTAAAATTTTAGGGCGCTTGCAAGCGGACGCGGGTTCTAAAATTGTCTGGTCAAAATTGGATCTGCATGATTTTACCGAATCCGGCGCCACCGAAAAAGACATTGCCGGAGTTATTGAAGAGCTAATCGCCTCCAGCCCGCTTTCACAAATTATTATTTTATTTTATCAGCTTGGCTTAAACCAAACCAAAGTGATTTTACATACACAAAATTTAACCAATGCCCTGGGATTAATTAAGCAATTTAATCCAACTGGCGATAAAAACAATGCTATTGTTGTTTTGGATTTGGGCATTGATCAAGCGGAAAAAATCATCTTGGAGACAATAAAAGCCCAAATTATTTAAGGCCTCTTTGATTTTAAACGGTTTTTGGCTATAATAAGGTGGAAATCGGGGATGCATAGCTCCCCGTAGAAACTTCGCTCCGCTCAATTTTACGGGGCAAGCAGTTGGTTACTCCGCACAAAGCCTCGCTATTGTTCGTCTTATGCGAGACAGGGGGCACAAGCCATAACAAGCGCCCATAGCTCAGTTGGTTAGAGCACCGGACTTATAATTCGGGAGTCGATGGTTCAAGTCCATCTGGGCGCACCATTTTTAAAGAAACAACTAAACACTTGCCATAAAACATCTTTTATAATAGAATAGGCAAAGAATTAAAACGGACGCATAGCTCAGCTGGTTAGAGCGTCACATTGACATTGTGAAGGTCCGTGGTTCAAGTCCACGTGCGTCCACCACGCTTAGCGTGGTGGAAGTCGCGCTAAGCGCGACACCATCGAGCTTAGCTCGATATATGAAAAAGACGAGGTTCAACCCTCGGCTTTTTCTTTTCCTTAAATTATGCTATTTTAAGGTTAATGACACAGACAACTACCATTAAAAAATGGCAGAAAATCAAAGAAAAGAAAGTTGTTCATGGGCAATATCGCAAGATGATTGTTAAAACTTTTAAACTGCCCAATGGCCGCCTGGCTGATTTTGAAATTAAAGACGAGCACCGCACGGTTTGCGTGCTGGCAGTTACCAAAAACAAGCAAGTCATTTTAGTCAAACAATTTCGCCCTGGCCCAGAAAAAACCTTATTAGAATTACCAGGAGGGGCAGTTGATAAAAATGAAACCCCAGTACAAGCAATTAAACGGGAATTACTTGAGGAAACAGGTTATGCCGGAAACTTCAAGTTAATCCAAAAAAGTTATCAATGCGCCTACTCCAGCCGAATTAAATATAATTTTATCGCCACTGATTGTAAAAAAATAGCCGAGCAAAATCTGGAGCAAAACGAATTTGCTGAAGTTATTAAAATGACAATTTCACAATTTAAAAAACATCTCCTAACTGGAAACCTAACCGATACCGATTGCGGGCTTTTAGGGCTTAACTTTTTAAAACTTTTATCATGAAAACAATCACCTACCAAAATGAAGGCAAAGAACGGCTGGATAAATTTTTAGCCAATGAACTAAAAAAACTTTCCCGCTCGCAAATTCAAAAAATGATTGAAGGCGGCGAATTTTTGGTTAACGGCCAAACCGTTGCCAGCCACCATTGGTTAAAAAAAGGCGATATCATTATTGCCAAAAAAGCAACCGTTGAAGTTAAAAAACCTGTAATAGAAAAGCCGGTTAAAACAAAGATTGATAAAACGCTCTTACCTGTAATTATTAAACAAACAGCCGATTATTTGGTTATTACCAAACCGGCCGGCTTACTGGTTCATCCTACTTCCCAATCAACAGAACTAACATTAATTGACTGGCTGGTAAAAAAATTTCCCGCTATTAAAAAAGTAGGTGAAAATCCGGAAAGGCCCGGATTAGTGCACAGATTGGACAAAGGCGTTTCCGGACTGTTGGTAATTGCCAAAACCAAGCCCATGTATGCGCATTTAAAACAACAATTTAAAGCCAGGCAAACTAAAAAAGAATACTTAGGACTGGTTTACGGCAAAATTTCAGCCGACGAAGGCATTATTGATTTTCCTTTAAAAAGATCGCGTCGGTCGGGCAAAATTGTGGCTCAAGCCAAGGGAGCGGAAGGCCGAGAATCGTTAACCGAATATTTGGTTATTAAAAAACTGACAAATTATACGTATCTTAAACTGTACCTAAAAACCGGTCGTTCGCATCAACTTAGAGCCCACTTAAGTGCCATTGATCATCCCTTAATCGGTGATGAACTTTATGGCCACGAAAGATACAAAGATAGCTTTAATTTAAAAAGAATTTTTTTGCATTCGCATCTTTTGGGCTTTTATGATTTAAAAAACAAATGGCAGGAATTTACCAGCCCCTTGCCGACTAATCTTGATACTATTCTGAAAAAACTTGTATGAAACAAATTTTAATTATCTCCGGACCAACCGGTTCGGGCGAAAGCACGGTTACCAAACTTTTATTGAAAAAATATCCAATTTTTAAAAGATTGGTTACGGCCACAACCCGCGCTCCCAGATTAAATGAAAAAAATGGACGGGATTATTATTTTTTCAGCAATGAAGAATTCAAAAAATTAATTAAAGAAAACAAAATTATTGAATACACTTACATTAAAAACCGCAAAACCTATTATGGCACCTATCTACCTGATTTAACCGGTAAATTAAAGCGCGGTTATAATGTGGTGGCCAACACCGATTACATTGGCACTAAATTTTACAAAAAGCATTATGATGCTGTTAGCATTTTTATTAAAGCCGAATCGTTAGCGGCTATTAAAAACCGCTTGCTTAACAGGCAACCGGATATGGCTCCCTTGGAGCTGGCCAAACGTTTGGCTAATGCCAAAAAAGAAATTAAACAGGAAGAAAAATATTACCAATACACCGTCATTAATAAAGAAGACAAGCTTTTTCAAACTTTAAAACAAATTTTAGCCATTTTAAAAAAAGAAGGCTACTTGCTCAAGAAAAAATAGCACAGCCACTATCCTTTTGAATTAAACTTGACAAAAAGTCCATTTTTGGCTATTGTTAGGTCTAGTTTTACATATTTTAATTAACAATTAAACAGATATTCTATGACAACCAAAACATCTGCTAACACCAGCGCAGCCGGTTACCCGGAAGTCAGGCCAGGCATGACCATCAGGGTTCACCAAAAAATCAAAGAAAAAAATACCAAGGGCGAAGAAAAAGAGCGCGTCCAGGTTTTTGAAGGCATGGTAATTGCCCGCAAGCACGGCTTGGAAAAAGGTGCCACCATTACCGTTCGTAAGGTTTCCGAGGGAGTAGGCGTGGAAAGAGTATACCCGGTTTACTCTCCCAATATCGTTAAAATTGAATTAAAGAAAATTGCTCAAGTTAGGCGCGCTAAGCTTGATTATCTTAAAACCTACAAAAAGAAGCTCAAGGAAAAGATAGTTAAATAAGGGGATAAATTTACTGGTATACGCTTTAACATTGAGGTATAATATACCTTAATGAAACAGTTAAATAAAAAATCGAGATTGTGGTCGGCTAAATTAGCCTATGCAGTTGGCTTAATTGCTACTGATGGTAATTTATCCAAAGATAAAAGGCACATTACCTTTGTCTCTAAAGATTTACAGCTCATTCAAACATTTAAAACTTGCCTTGATCTAAAAACAAAGGTAAGTTTAAAGAAAAGTGGCTTTGCGCCTGATAAAACATATTATTGCGTTCAATTTAGTGATGTAAATCTTTACAACTTACTTATAGAAATCGGTTTGACGCCGGCAAAATCAAAAACTATTGACGAGATAAAAATCCCGAAAAAATTCTTTCCGGATTTTATCAGGGGTCTTTTTGATGGAGATGGCAGTTTTTACTCCTACTGGGATAAAAGATGGAAATCCAGTTTTATGTTTTATCTTTCTTTTTGTTCGGCCAGCATTAAGCATATTAATTGGCTACAACAAGAAATGCAAAAACAATTTGACGTAAAGGGTCATATAAATAAAAGCTTTGTTAGTAGAGCTTATCAATTAAAATATGCAAAAAATGAAGCGAGGATTGTGATTAAAAAAATGTATTACTCAAAAAATATTCCCCTGCTTAAACGGAAATTGAATAAAATAAATTTGACTTTAAAACAAGATATTTAATGTGAGCGCGGGTGCTGTAATGGTAGCCAGGCCACCTTGAGGTGGTGGTGGGGGCAACCCCGTGGAGGTTCAAGTCCTCTCCCGCGCACCATCCCCACTAGAGGGTTCGTAGCTCAGTTGGTTAGAGCGCATGGTTTACATCCATGAGGTCAGAGGTTCGACCCCTCTCGGACCCACCAGAATTAATTTGAGATGACCGGGGCCTGTAGCTCAATTGGCTAGAGCGCCACATTCGCATTGTGGAGGTCGGCGGTTCGACTCCGCCCAGGTCCACCACGCTTAGCGTGGTGGATGTGGCGCTAAGCGCCACACCATAAATAAATCTATGAGATTTTTTATTGGTTTACTAGGTATTGCGGCCAGCTTTTTGCTGGTTTGGCAAGCCAATTGGATTGTAGAAAACTTCGGCCATAATGATTGGGCCGAAGAACATTTGGGTTCATCCGGCGGTTCCAGATTAATGTGGAAACTAATCGGCTTGGCCGGAATTATTATCGCCATGCTTTACATGTTTGGTTTTATAGAAGGAGTGATTTGGGCGATTTTTTCTCCTTTATTTAAAGGACAACAATAGGGGCCCTTAGCTCATTTGGTAGAGCGCCGCGTTTGCATCGCGGAGGCGGCCGGTTCGATCCCGGCAGGGTCCACCAGAGTTAATGATGAATATCGCAAATAAATTATTTCATAATCAGGTTAAATTAAAAAGCATAATTACTTTGAGTATTTATGTTTTTTTAATGATTATTACAGCGATTATTTTTAATAAATATGTTGACAGGGAGGCACTGCAGTCAGTTGTTAATGCTAGTGGAGCGTTAGGTGTCATTACCTATTCCATCATTGAAATAATTTATGTTACCCTAACGCCACTCTTAAACACCGCTATTCTCATTGTATCTGGATATATCTTTGGAGGAGATGTTGGTTTTATTATAAACTTTCTCTCAACCTCAATTGGACTATTCATCATCGTGTTATTAGTAAAAAAATATGGACGCCCCTTGCTGCAAAAAATCATTTCTTCTGATTTCTACAGCCGTTTTGATCAACTAACCAACAAAATTGGGCCGATGACCTTATTAATTGTTTATATCCTACCTTTTACTCCCGATGACGAATTGACTTATGTGATGGCCACTGGACCGATTAAATTCAAAAGGTTTATTTTACCCATTGTCTCAGGAACTCTGGCAAAGTCAGCCTATAGTTATCTTGGCGACCGAGGCTCCGAGGGCATTGCCATTGCCGCATATGCTAGATTAATTATGTTAATAATAGGAGTAATTACGATAGGAACGCAAGAATACATTATTAAAAGAAATTTGGTTAAACAACCATAGAAAATATCAACATAATTTAAAGGGCTTGTGAAAAAGTCTTTTTTGTTTGTCAAAATATTTGCTTGACTATATCAATTTATTTAATTATGTTGTATAATATATTGGTCAGAGATTATTTTTATTATTAAAATATTTTAATTGTAAAAATAAATCTACAATCTAAGCGAATAATTATTCGCTTAACCAATGAGAGGAGGTGAAACAACATGGCAGTCAAAAAAAGAAAAAAAGCCGCTCCTAAAAAAAGGAAGGCCGCTCCAAAGAGAAAGAAAGTAGCTAAAAGAAAAGCAGCCCCTAAAAGAAAAAAGGTGGCTAAAAAAAGAAAAAGGTAAATTTTTTCTCTTTAAATAGAAAAACAAAATCCCCGTCTCCATGCTTGAAGGGGATTTTGTTTTTGGATTGATTTTGCCTTTAAAATAAGGGTTTTTGGCGATTTACCGCACGCTCTTGCTCGGAAAAAACCTGAATTTTTCCGTACTGCCCGTCAAAACCAGGAGTTAAAATAACTTGGCCTTTTCTTACCCTGATAATGCCCTCAGCTATTTGCGGCAGAGTTAATTTTTTTAAAACATCAAACGGCGTATCCAATAATATTTCAAATTCATTCCTGTTATCTTTTATCAAATTAAAATATTCTGCATAAACTTTTTTAGAATTTTTGCCCACACCATAACTATCGGCAATAATTTCCGCTAAAGGTATAATGCTTTTAAAAGGAATAAATTGTGATTTATCAATCTTTTTTTCCAACCGATCGGCTAAGTTATCCACACGGTTCAAAACGCCGACTGTAACCGTTTTTTTGCAAACCGGACAGATATTTTTATTTTTTTTAGTTTGAACAGGTGACCAACTTATTTTACAGGCGCGATGCCCGTCAAAATGATACATGCCTTCTTCAGGGAAAAATTCAATAGTGTATAAAAACTTTTTTTTATCCTGATTTTTTATTATTTCAAAAATTTCTTGATACGATGGTTTATTAAGCTCAAACACATTGGCCTCTCGACCTAAATTTTCCAAGCTATGAGCATCGGAATTGGAAAGCAAAGTAATTTTATCCAAAGCCGAAAGGCGCCAGTTCATCAGCGGATCGGATGATAAACCGGTTTCTATGGCATAGATATATTTGCTTAAATCTTCGTAACATTCCGAAATAGAATCAAAACCGGATTTGGAACCAAAAATTGCAAACCACGGGGTCCAAGCATGAGCAGGAATGGTTAAGTGATTTTCATCAATACTTAAACAAATTTTTAGTAATTCTTTAGCACTCATTCCGATAATCGGTCGGCCATCCGATGCCAATTTGCAACCGCGGGCCGTAAGCTGGGCATTTAATTTTTTTACAAAATCCAAATTGGGCGCCAAAATGCAGATATGCAAACGCCTGGTTTTACCGCCCTGACTAAAGATACAGGCGATTTCAGTGGTCAGCATAAAAAGAGTTCCCGTTGAGGAACCTTTAAATTGATACAGGCCGGGATATTTTTCCACCAAATTATTTTCTATTTCCTTAAATCTGGCCGGATGGCTAAAATCCCCGGTACCCACAATGTTAATACCTTTTAACTTGGCCCAAGCATCAATATTGGCTAAAGTCAGCTTTGGCGAACAAGCGCGGGCATAAGGCGAATGAATATGGAAATCGGCAATATAGCGCATAATCAATCAAGATTTTTCACTAAATAATCTTGGTCTTTTTTATTAAAACCGAATTTTTCATACAATGGCAAAGCGATATTGGTACTGGTTAATTTTACTTGCTTGATATTTTTTTCTTCAGCTAATTTTAACAATACCTCCATTAAAGATCGCCCAATGCCTTGGCCGCGAAATGCCTCATCAACCACCACTTCTTCAATCCAACCAATTAATCCTTTGGAAGCAACCGGATACCAAACCAAGCCGGCAAAACCGACAATTTTATCCTCCAATTCAGCCACAAAATATTGCCAATTTTGTGCAGTGGCTAAATTTTCCAAACGCTTAACCAAGCTTGCCGGTTCAACGATATTCTTAGTTAGTTGAGGAATTAAAACAGCAACCTGCGTAGCATCTTCTTTTTTAAATTGACGGATTGTAATCATATATGAATTGTGAGCAGGGCTGGGAAAGGAAAATTTTTCTGCTTTCGCGAGTACTCGAGCGTCCCCGCGGAAAAATTTTTCTTTCCCAGCCAAGCGAACTTTATTTAATTACTCCTAATTCTTTACCAACAACAGTTAAAATATCCAAGGCCTGATTTAAATCGGCTCTAGTGTGAGCAGCAGAAATTTGCGCTCGCAATCTGGCTTGGCCTTCTGGCACCACCGGAAACCATAAGCCGAATAAATATAGCCCGCGTGCCAATAATTCTTTAGCCATTTTTTGCGTTAAGGCCGCTTCGCCGATCATAATCGGCACAATCGGATGATCTCCCTCAATTATTTTAAATCCCCTGGCTTTAATTTCTTGCCTAAAGTAAGCGGTATTTTCTTTTGATTGCTCAATTAATTCGGGATGTTGATGTAATAAATCCAAAGCGGCCATAGTTGAGGCCACAATCATTGGCGGCAAAGAATTGGAAAAAATATAAGGACGGGCTTTTTGGCGCATAAATTCAATCAGTTCTTTTTTGCCACTTAAATAACCGCCCGCCGCCCCTCCCAAGGCCTTGCCAAAAGTTCCGCTTAAAACATCAATTTGACCGGAGACATTTAATTCTTCGGGCGAGCCCTGGCCATGGGCTCCACAAACCCCAACCCCATGCGAATCATCAACAAACAATAGGGCCCGATGGTCTGTGGCAATTCTAACAAGCTCCGGTAATTTAGCCAATTCTCCTTCCATGCTAAAAACACCATCAGAAGCGATAATTTTTAGAAAATAATTTTCGTTCTCATCCTCTTTGAGCATTTGTTCCAAGGCAGAGGAATCATTGTGCGCATAAATTCTTTTGACTACCAAATCTTTTTTAACCAACTTAAGACCATCTATAATACTGGCATGGTTAAGCTCATCGCTATAGATAACCGATTTTTTAGTTTGCCCTTCTGTTTGTTGGATTAACGCGGTAAAAAAAGCTTCATTGGCGGCAAAACACGAACCGAATAATATAGTATCCTCGGTGCCTAAAAATTCAGAACATTTTTTTTCCAATTCCAAATGCAATTTTGTAGTGCCCGCAATAAACCTAACCGAAGCCAAGCCATAGCCATATTGATCCAAAGATTTTTTGGCGGCGGTAATAATTTCCGGATGGTTAGCTAATCCCAAATAGTTATTGGAAGCAAACATTAATACTTCCTTGCCGGCAACTTTAACCTTTGAACTTTGGGCCGATTCTAATGGTGCTTCAAACTTATATTTGCCATTGGCTTTAAGCAAAGAAACTTCTTGTGTGATTAAATTTAATAATTCTGATGAATACATATATTTGAACTTAAATGCCGGTAACTAATAATCGGCAACTAATTTTACGGCCTTAATAATACTTTTAACGCTTCGCCTTTTTTAAGGGCGGCAAAACCTTCTTCGAATTTTTCCAAAGGCAAATCATGGGTCACAATTCCGCTTTTAATTAACAATTCAGCCAAGCCAGAGGTTAAAATAGTACGCATAACTTCCCATGTTTTAAACATTTGGCGGCCAATTACTCCTTTAACGGTTATGCCCCTAAAAATTATATCCTTGGAAAAATCCACTTCCATTTTGCCCGAAGGCAAGCCCAATAAAGCGATCACGCCGGCCATGCGCACATTTTTAAAACCGTCAGCCAGGGCGTAATATGAACCGGACATTTCCAAAACCGCATCCACTCCCGTTTCATTGGTAACCTCTTTAACTTTTTGTTCAAACTCCGCTTTTTGCAACGACACATCAAAACAATAATCAGCACCCAATTTTTTAGCCATAGCAAACTTGGTTGATTGCAAAACTTCGGGCGTTAAACCACGGGCAGGATCAGAAGCATCATTGATAAAAATCTTGGCGGCTCCCATTTTACGGGCAACAGCCACAGCCATCAACCCCTGGATGCCAGCACCTAAAATTAAAATATTTTTCCCCTCCACGCCGGCCGATTGAACGGTATGCGTGGCATTGCCAATGGCATCCATAAAGGCGATAATTTCCACTGGCAACTCATTCTTTAAAAAAATAATCAAATTGCTGGATGGCACGACTACGTATGGGGCAAAAGCACCATCCTGATGCAAGCCCTTAATGATAGTGTTTTTGCAAGCATGGCTTTCATTATTTTGACATTGGCGGCATTGCCAACAAACCAAATGCATTTCCGCTGTGAGATAAAAATTATTTTTTACAAAATCCAACCAAGTCGGATCGGCTACAACTTCCTCCTTACTCCGACTGTTGATAAAATCTTTAACTAATTGATTATCGGCATAAAAAACGAGAATTAAATCAAAAATCTTTTTCTTAGCCGCTTCGCCGGCTTCCACCAATTCACTGCAAAACTCGTGCCCGGTAATCACGCCATTTTCATTGATATTTTTCATTGATTCTTTTAAGGCATCAGTGGAATTGTAAATGGAAATATCGGTCCCGCATAAAGCAGCAGCTAATACTTTAAGTTTAACCTCGCCTGAATCTTTAATTTGCGGTTCAGGACGTTCTTCTATTTTTAAACCCTTTGGCCATTCCTGACCAACAATCGGCTTGCTTTTGACTAATGCTTTCATATTTTTTTGTTTACCCTAAAGCGAGCAAAGCTCTGCTTTAGGGATTAATTTAATTATTGAATTAATTTCATCGTCTAAGGGATATTTTTCTTTCACTCGCATAACTCGTCAGCTCCGCTTGCCCTACGGTCAAGGCGGAGCTAGACTCAAACAGATCCTCGTGAAATCAAAATATCCCTTAGCCGATTCATAACTATTCCACAGTTACACTCTTAGCTAAATTACGCGGCTGATCAATAGGGCAACCCCTCTCCCTAGCTATATAATATGCCAAAAGTTGTAAAGGCACAACATTTAATATAGGCGATAGAATTTCCAAAGTTTTAGGCACGTAAATTACTTCGGTGGCCGCCTGCTTAACCAGCTCATCACCTGCCGTGGCAATAGCAATAATTTGTCCCTGCCTGGCCTTAACTTCTTCCAAATTGCTTAAAGTTTTTTCATAAACGCTATCCTGCGGCACAATAGCCACTATTGGCCAGGTGCTATCTATTAACGCCAACGGGCCATGCTTTAGTTCACCGGCCGGATAGCCTTCAGCATGAATATAAGAAACCTCCTTTAATTTTAAAGCGCCTTCCAAAGCAATGGGGTAGTTGCACTTACGGCCGATAAAAATAAAATTAGGAGATGAAGCGTATTTTTTCGCTATGTTTTCAATTTGTTCTTTTTGGCTTAAAATAAATTTAATTTTTTCCGGCAAAGCCAATAACTCATTTAAAATTTCTTTGGCTTTTTCGGGCAGCATCTGGCGTTGGCGCCCCAGGAGCACCGTTAACAAAACTAAAATAACTAGCTGGGAAATAAAGGCCTTGGTGGAGGCCACGGAAATTTCCGGGCCAATATGGTTGTAAACACCGGCGCTTGTTTCACGAGCCACACTGGAACCAACCACATTAACAATGGCTAAAGTTAAAGCGCCAAGTTTTTTTGCTTGTTTGATGGCTGCTAGCGTATCAGCCGTTTCGCCCGATTGGCTAATGGCAATAACAATAGTACCGGGCTCTAAAACGGCCTCACTGTATCTAAATTCCGAGGCATACTCCACTTCCACCGGCAAACCTGTTTGGCTTTCAATTAAATATTCGCCCAAACGGCAAGCATAATGAGCCGTGCCGCAAGCCACAAAAATAATTCTTTTAGCTAAAGCCAGTTTAGGCAATACATCAATCAAACCGCCCAGCTTAACATTACTTTCCTCCAACATTACCCGGCCGCGCAAGGAATCCATAATGACTTTAGGGCCTTCCATAATTTCTTTAAGCATAAAATGCTCATAACCCTCTTTTTCCGCTGATGTTAAATCCCAATCAACCTTTTGGCTGGGCCTTTGGCTTAAAATTTCGCCTTCCTTACTGATAGAATAATTTTCCGCCGTAACCTCAACAACTTCGCCGTCATTTAAATAAACCACTTCTTTGGTAAACGGCAGCATAGCTGTAACATCCGAAGCTACTAAATAACCGCCTTCCGGTAAAATACCCAACACCAAAGGGCTGCCCAACCGAGCGGCAATTATTTTATCCGGATCTTGAGATGATAAAACGGCCAAACCGTAAGCACCCCTAACCCTACTTAAGGCCTGTTTAACGGCTTCTGATAAATTTCCGGCTGTATAATATTTTTCTATCAAGTGGGCAAAAAGTTCGCTATCTGTTTGGCTTTTTAAAACATGCCCCTCAGCTATCAGTTCGGCTTTAAGCTCGGCCATATTTTCTATTATGCCGTTATGAACAATGGCAATTTTTCCTTGGCAATCAAGATGGGGATGGGAATTAATATCATTTGGTACGCCATGAGTGGCCCACCTGATATGACCCAAACCCAGGTTAGAAAAAAATTCTTGGCCATGAAGCAAATCTTTTAAATTGCCAAGCTTGCCTTGTTTTTTTATGACTTTTAAATCACCCTTGGCAATTAAAGCAATGCCGGCGCTATCATAGCCGCGGTATTCCATTCTTTGCAAACCCTCCATGATAATAGGCAAACTATTTTGCTTACCCAAGTAACCGATAATTCCACACATAAGTTTAAGGATAAATTATTTACAAAATATTCCAGATAAAATTAAACAACTGCAATTGAGTTTGATATAACGCTTCATCTTCAATAATCAAGCCCAAGGGCTGTTTGGTATTATTAACCGAAACCATTGCAACTTTGCCGGGATAAATTAAGATGTAAGTCGGCGAACTTTTATCGGTATTTAAAGATTTTTTTTCCGAAAGTGCGGCCAACGTTCCTTTGTGCCCCAAGGCAATTACCTTAACTTGGATATTTTTTTTAATCCTCTCTTTGGTAAACGCTGGCCAAGCTCGATAAACATAATCCCTAATGGCGGCGGAAGAAAAAACATAATAAAGTTTTTCCGGCGCGCTGGCTGTGGTTTCCAAAACATCGGCTAATACCGTTTTTACGCCACCCAAACCTTCGTAATATTTTACTACCGGCTTATCGCCGGATGAATCAAACAAGGATTTAAGCTCGGGGATCACTTGGCTTAAATTTTTCTTTACTTCCTGCAACTTATCCATTCTTTGTTCCAGCGCCTTATTTAAGGCCGAAGGATCTTCGGCTACAAAAAACTGCTTGGTGGCCTTATGATAATAACTAACCAAGCCGCTATCTTTTAAGGACTTTAAAATATCATAAGTTGTACCGCGGTTAATGCCGCTAACTTTAGCCAAAGACCTAACCGAAGCAGGGCCGGATGAAAGCAAAGCCAGATAGACCAAGATTTCTTTATCCGATAGGCCTAATTGTTTTAAAATGGGGTTAATTTCCATACTTTTTTGAATATAAATCTATTCTACTCTAAAGAATTAATTTGTCAATTTTTTTTCTACACTTTTTGTGGATAACTTAACATTTTGGCTAATATTAGATAAATATTTATATTTCAAATGTCTAGTTATATTATTAAAGTTGACTTATTGACCAATTAATCATACAATATCCTATATTATATGATTACATTTACTTTGTGAAAAATAAAAAAACCATTCTTTTATTAACCAGCGGCGGTTTGGCCTCGGCGCTAAATGCCACTTTATACGGAGCCATTAAGCAAGCCCGCAAGCTAAACTATAAAATATTAGGCGGCCTGCATGGTTGGGCTTCTTTGGTACAACACGCTCCTATTGTTGATTTAACAAAACTTAACATTGAAGCCATTAAAAACCGTGGTGGTAATTTTTTACGCTCTTCCAGAACAAATCCTCTTAAAGTGCCGGGTGGAATTTTTAATCTTAAAGAAAAAATTGCGAAATACAAAATTGATGGCATTGTGGCTATTGGTGGCAACGATACTTTAGGAGCAGCCGCTAAATTGTTTTTGCAAGAAAATATTCCTATTATCGGCTTACCCAAAACAGTTGATAATGATTTGCCAATTACTTATTTTTCTCCGGGCTTTCCTACAGCCGCCTATTACGCGGCAAAACTTACCGCCGAGACCAAAGAAGATTCGGCTTATGCTTTGAGCAGAGTTTATATTATTGAAATGTATGGCGCTGATGCCGGTTGGCTAACTTGCAGCACCGCTTTAGGAGGGGCCGATATAGTTATCCCGCCCGAATGGCAATTTGATTTGGCCGATATAATTAAGTTGGTAAAACAAAAATACGAAGCCAATGGCAACTATTGTGTTATTGCCTTATCCAAAGACGCCCACATTAAAGGATTAAAAGGAATTTTAGACACTCAATTCGATGGTTTTGGCAATATTAGGCAAGAGTTTTTAAGCATTAAGTTAAAAGAAAAAATTGAAAACAAATTAGGTCTAACTACAAAAATTATCCTGCCTTTAAACTATTTTCAAAGTGGCGAGCCATTACCCTTAGATTGGCAAATGGGCATAAAACTAGGGCAGGCGGGCGTTAGCTTAATAGCCAAAAATAATTTTGGCAAAGCTTGCGTGGTTGATTATCAAAAAAATAAATTTGGTGTTAAAGTTATGGATTTAAAACTTTTTGCTGATGTTACCAAAAAAATGAATAGCTCTTATTTTAATGCCAAAAAAATGCTGCCAACTCCAAAATATTTTGCTTATCTTAACTCCATGATCGGCCACATTAAATTTATTGATCAACCCTATCAAAAATTAATTGATAAAATAAACCGCTAAACTAATTAACTTTTCCAAACCGTCTCGATCTTGCTTTGCGAATCAGGACGGTTTTTTTGTAAAAAAGACCGGCCACTACAGATGAGTGACCGGGTTGCCAAAAGGCACGAAATTGCCAATTAAACATTGGCTGTTGAGGATTTGACTCTCGAGCGCTCCCTCTTTGAAGTAATGGGGCAAGCGCACATCTGCAGAAGCAACTCCTTGGCTTCTTCAATTCTGGTGGGTGGACCCTCCTGAAAGTGGGTAGTTCCAAATACCTTAGGTAGTAAAGCCCTTGCTGTACTACGATGGAAGGCCAAGGCGCAGGCAAACAAACGGATCTTGAAGGCGTCCTTCGGACCCCAATCAGCGATCAGTTTTTTGACTTGATGTAGAGCCAACCTGCCTACACTTAGGTTATTACCCTGGACGTACTCCCTAACCTTTTCCATCAAACTATGAGTAGAATTTGCCTCTTGAGCAAGTTTACTCATCACTTGATAGTAAAGATCCGCCTTTTCTGGCTTAACCCTAACTAGAGACATCCAAAAATCCATCATGATGCCGGGCTTGTAGTAGCTCCTGATTTTCCCGAGTTCAATTGCCAGCACATCAGTGGGCTCAGGATATTCAAGAGAGTAAACCCTCCCAGAAGGAGTCATGGACGAAGTTTTCCAACTGAAAAGATCCACGTAGGTGCACTTGAAGCCAGCTCTCATGTCTCCAGTAACTGCAACATTGCGGATTTTGGCATCCAAACCGTCCAGTAGCCAGCCATCGTGCAGGGGGTCAGAGCAATGATCAAAAACCGGCTGGATGATTTGCCGATAGATCGCGATTATCAAAGCTTCCGCCCCTTCGTCCGACAACTGCCAGAGCAAATCCGAACCCGTCTCACCCGCATAGGCCTCATATTGCAAGAGCTGGGTTTTGCCACCATTGGTGTAGCTGTTGAAACCGATACCAACCACAACGGAGACCTGAGCATGGATCATCCGCTGACGATAATGCAAAATGCCTGCTTGGATGAAGTTTGCTTCTTCAGCCGAACTTACATTTTGATGATCCTGGGTTTCGAAATTCTTGACCATCAACCATGCCTTGGAGATGTCCATTTTCTCGCCCAGAAGAACATCGCGGCAAAAAGATCCTTCGCCGTAGGTTTTTATAACCTGCATCAGACCCAACCCGGGAACATCAATAATCTCGCCCACTTTGGGCTTGACTTTTTCTGGAAAAGAGACCACCGTCATTGGTAAACCTCAATGGTTATGTGATTTAAAGTAACAAAAAGCCCTGAATCAGAATATCCTTTCTGATTTAAAACCCTTTATTCCTTGATGTTTTTAAAGAACTTAATTTGAACTATATCAAACCTTAACAATAATATCAGCCGGTGTCAAGACTGGTTTTTTGGCAACAAAAAAAGTGGTAAAACCCTGGCGACGGCCTACTCTTGCGCGGCATGAGCCGAACTACCATTAGCGCGTAAGCTGCTTAACTTCCGTGTTCGGGATGGGAACGGGTGTGGCCAGCTTGCTTGAGTCACCAAGGTTTTACCACCTTTTATTTTATAACTGCATGCTATCCGGAGCTAACAAAAAAATCAGAACAATCAAACCAACTACAACTAAAAATACCAAAACTAAATTAATACTGCCTTTTAATTCTTTCATCATAAGCGACGTAGAGTGAGAGAAGTGAAAAAAAATATTTTTTCACTTCCGAACCGAGGAGCTTATATGTAATCATATATTAAAAGAATTGTACAACTTTTAAGGAAAAAGAGCAATCACATTGAGCAAAGGCGAAGATAATTCAACCAAACTCAAAATAATTCTTTTATAAATTGGTGGTTACTCGACCGATTAGTACCGCTCGGCTAAAGCCATTGCTGGCCTTACACCTACGGCCTATCAACCTGCTAATCTCGCAGGGGTCTTGTAAATACGAATCCTAATCTTGTAGACAGCTTCACGCTTAGATGCTTTCAGCGTTTATCCAAACCGAACGTAGCTACCCGGCAATGCCACTGGTGTGACAACCGGCCCACTAGAGGTTCGTCCTTCCCGGTCCTCTCGTACTAGGGAAGGGACTACTCAAGATTCAATGTGCCCGTAGCGGATAGGAGACCGACAATATGTTACAAATAAACTTTTTAACAAGTTTATTAGATTCTAACTTTCATTAGAATTCTCTATGTCGCCATAGAGTTCGGACTATATCTTCCCCGAAAAAATCCGGGGTTTGGCGTAAAGTCTCTGAGGGTTTCTATAAAGCAATAATTTTTCTTCTATAACGGCCATTTCTATTCATAGAATAAGCCGACTTTAGAATTTGCTTGATTCCGGATTTATTTGCATGCTTATCATTAGCCAGCATATTTACAATTTTGGCAAAGATAATGAAAGATTTTCCTTTTTCAGTTTGCAAAGGAAAACTTTTAAAGAAAGGAATTATTTTAGTCAGTAAATCTTGACGATTACGAACTACGTAAACCATTGTTTGGTCGGTTATTTTGCCTGCGTGGTTAGCTTTAATGTAACCGCAGTTAAAATAACTTTTTAATTCCTCAAGCACGTTTTTACTGCTGATTCGTTGACTAACATGGAATTCCGGAATAATTTTTATTCCGTATTTCATGGCTTGATCTTTATAGATCGCCACATGAAAACTTCCTTCCCCATCAACAAACCCGCAAATATAATCCGCTAAGCATAACTTGCATTTATAGACCTTCCCTGCTGATTGTCTGCACTCAACACTTTTTTACTTGCTATATAATTATTATAACAAGTAGTGTGAGATTCTTCAATCCTCTATTCTCCTGATAGTTGAGGATTTGCCAGAGTTTCCAGCATATAGCCAAATTTATAGACAGCAAGGTCTTTTTGTCTAAGATTAGACAAATTTATGGACGAAAAGATAAAATTCTACTGTCTCACGACGTTCTGAACCCAGCTCGCGTACCGCTTTAATTGGCGAACAGCCAAACCCTTGGGAGCTTCTTCACCCCCAGGATGCGATGAGCCGACATCGAGGTGCCAAACCGCATCGTCGCTGTGGACGCTTGGATGCGATCAGCCTGTTATCCCCAGAGTAACTTTTATCCGTTGAGCTTCCGCCGTCCTATATCGAACGGTCGGATCACTAACTTCTGCTTTCGCAACTGCTCGGGTTGTAGCCCTTGCAGTAAAGCTGGCTTATGCGTTTGCACGACGACTCCCGTTTCCATCGGGAGCTAGCCAACCTTTGTAAACGCCTCCGTTACATTTTAGGAGGCAACCGCCCCAGTTAAACTACCCACCAGATACTGTCCCCTCTCCTGATTCAAGGAGTAGGGTTAGACTTAAAAACATTAAAGGGTGGTATCTCACATTTCGACTCCACCCCGACTAACGTCGGGGCTTCAAAGTCTCCCACCTATTCTGAACACTAATATCCTTAAGCCAATACCAAGTTATAGTAAAGCTTCATGGGGTCTTTTCGTCCAGCTACGGGTAATGAGCATCTTTACTCATCTTGCAATTTCGCCGAGTCCCTCGTTGAGACAGTCTCCAAATCATTACGCCATTCGTGCAGGTCGGAATTTACCCGACAAGGAATTTCGCTACCTTAGGACGATTATAGTTATCGCCGGCGTTCATCAGCGCTTCAGCTCGGAGCTTGCACCCCTCACCTTAACGTTCTGACACTGGCCAGGCGTCAGCCCCTATACCTCACCTTACGGTTTGAGCAGGGACCTGTGTTTTTGGTAAACAGTTGCTTGGAGTCTTTTGCTGCGTCCCACAGAAACTTGCGTTTCGTGGGAGGGTCTTATTGCGAACTTACGACCGCTGTTTTGCCGAATTCCTTAACGAGGGTTCTCTCGTACACCTGAGGCTACTCGCCTCGCCTACCTGTGTTGGTTTTGGTACGGTTGCTATTATTTTAGCCCTAGAAGTTTTTCTTGGTTGTTTGTCCCCTTAAATTGATCTTAGACGAATCTAAAATCTTTTGACCGGTCCCAGATTTAACTATTCCCGGATTTGCCTATGGAATAATCCGGTACCGAGCAACGCCATAACCATATGTGCGCTTAAAGCTCTAAACAACGTCACTCCTTCAGAAAATAATAGCAGGGCAGGAATATTAACCTGCTCTTCCATCGGCTACGCCTTTCAGCCTCGCCTTAGGATCGCCTAACCCTGGGTTGATTCTCATTGCCCAGGAAACCTTAGGCTTACGGTGGCCCGGATTCTCACCGAGCTTGTTGCTACTTATACCAACATTCTCTCTTCTATATCCTCCAGACGCAACTTACATTGCCCCTTCAACGGATATAGAATGCTACCCTACCGCTCCCTGTATAAATACAGAAAGCCCTCATCTTCGGTACCAAGTTTAGCCCCGTTACATTTTCAGCGCGAAAGCTCTGGACTAGTGAGCTGTTACGCTTTCTTTAAAGGATGGCTGCTTCTAAGCCAACCTCCTAGTTGTCCGAGAACTAACACCACTTTTCACACTTAACTTGGATTTAGGGACCTTAGATAGAGATCTGGGCTGTTTCCCTTTTGACTAATGGAGCTTAGCCCCCATAGTCTGACTCCCAAATTTTAGCCTAATGGCATTCGGAGTTTGATTAGGAAAGGTAAGGTTTCCCACCCTTTCCCATCCAGTGCTCTACCGCCACTAGGGAACATTTGAGGCTAGCCCTAAAGCTATTTCGGGTAGAACCAGCTATTGCCAAGTTCGATTGGAATTTCTCCTCGAGCCACAACTCATCCCCTAGCGTTACACGACTAGTGGGTTCGGGCCTCCACGACTTTTTACGGTCGCTTCACCCTGGTCATGGCTAGCTCACCTGGTTTCGGGTCGTGTAAATACTGCCGTTTAGTAAATTAGTCAGCCGAACTTGCGTTCGACTAACTAATAAACTAATGTCGCCCGTTAAGACTTGCTTTCGCTGCACCTGCTCTCCTTAGAGATTAGATTTAGCAATATCTACACACTCGTTGGTTCATTCTTCAATAGGAACGCCATCACTCCATAAAATAAATTCTACAGAGCTCTGACTCTTTGTAAGCAAATGGTTTCAGATACTATTTCATTCCCCTCACCGGGGTGCTTTTAACCTTTCCCTCACGGTACTTGTTCACTATCGATCATCAAAAGTATTTAGCCTTAGCGCATAGTCGCGCTTGCTTCCCACGGGATTTCACGGGTCCCGAGGTACTCGAGATAAATTACCACAGAGTGCTTACTCCTTTCGCGTACAGGGCTATCACCTTCTTTGGCTCCGTTTTCCAACGGATTCTACTAGGAAACTAAACAGTGCTCTGTCTATGGATTACAAGTTCCATAACGCAACTTCTCACAACACCACTATCAGCAACGGCTTGTACCTTTAAATTACTTCACAATAAACCTTGCGGCCTATCATTCCATAAAAACACTGATGTGGTTTGGGCTGTTCCCTTTTCGCTCGCCACTACTAAGGGAATCGAAATTAGCTTCTAGTTAATCGGCAGCGATAAAATCGCAACCGAAAAACTAAAAACTAACATTGTTTCTTTTTATTCCTCTGGGTACTAAGATGTTTCAATTCCCCAGGTCTTCTTCTACTAACCTATGTATTCAGTTAGTGATTCCGCCTAAAAAGGCAGAGGGTTTCCCCATTCGGACATTCCCGGATCAAAGGTTGCTTGCCACCTCCCCGAGACTTATCGCAGGCTGCTACGTCCTTCGTCGTCTTTTGATGTCTAGGCATCCACCACTTGCTCTTGTTGTAACCACCAAATTGCAAAAGAATTACTTACTTATTAGTCCTGAAATTAAATTGGTTGGATTCAATATCAGGAAAGATGCTCTTTTTCCTTATTAAGTTGTCAAGGTTCTTGCCCCTTGAAAGGCAGGGCTTATTGGCCAATTGCTGGCCCGCAAACCCCGGCTTTCATTTTTTTAAATATGTTTTTTGTACAATAAATTGGCTGAGAGACAAACAAAAAACCGCTTTTATCCAAGCGGTCCAACCAATAACCCCAACAAAATGGGGCTAATATTGATTTATCCGCTGGTTTTTTGTGATTTTAATGACAATTGGTTTAACATTCATTAAAAATATACAATTTTTTGCTTAAATTAGGGGAAATTTTGTGGATAAATCGGCATTTTTACGCCCATCCCATTTCAGCTCGGGTATTATATATGATTTGAAATATCTTGTCAAATCCTAATTTTAAACGCTTTTAAAAGGATTTCTAAGTTAAAAAATCAACTTTTATCGATCAAATTAGCTGATTTCAATAAAGCCAGCATTGGCTCGTGTAATAAACCATTGGTAATTAAAGCGCCTTTAATTGGGCCATTGTATTTTTGTTCGTTGCCAAAAATATCAGTGACCTTGCCACCGGCCTCCTCTACAATAACTTTTAAAGCGGCAATATCCCAAGGAGTGCTGCCCGGCCACACATTAGCAATTACATCGCCGCTCGCCACCAGCATGCCCGGATAAACAATAGAACCGCAATTGATTACTTTAGCCCCCTGATCGGAAATTGTTTTAAATAAAGTAACAAAATCATACATAGCCGAAGGCCAAGAGTTTAATCCAACCAAACCCTGGTTAACGCTGGCATGCTCGGAAACTTTGACTTTTTGGTTGTTCATAGTGGTGCCTTTATTTTTTTCGGCAAAAAACAAACGATCAATAAAGGAATCATAAATTACGCCTAAAATTGGTTCGCCATTTTTAACCAAAGCCAAAGAAAAGACGCAGGTGGGCAAGCCATGAGAAAAGGGAATGGTGCCGTCAATGGGATCGCACAACCAAACATATTCGGCGGTTTCATTAAAATTTCCGCCTTCTTCGGCAATCAAACCATGATCAGGAAAATATTTTTTAACTCCTTCAACAACCAGCTGATTAATAGCCGTATCCGATTCGGTTAAAGGTGTGCCATCGGCCTTCCATTGTTTTTTCATGCCCAAAGTAAAATTAGACCGGATTATTTTTCCGGCCTGATGGGCAATATCTATAGCAAATTCTTTGGGTTGCATAATTTTATTTTTTTATTTTATATTTTAGCAGTAAAGTTCCTTGGCTGTTTAAAATTTTGTGACTAATCAATTTTAAAGTTGAATTAAAATTTTCCTCGGCAATCAATAGTCGGCCTTGGCCGAATATCAACGGATCAACTACCAACTGTAATTCATCAACCAATTTATTTTTTAAAAAAATTGAATTGATTACGCCACCGCCTAACAACAGCATACTCTTATGCCCCTGTTGGCGCAAACGGTTGGCCAAAGTTTTGGGTGTTTGATTGGTAAATTACAGTTTGCCGGCAATTGCATGAGCAAAATATTTTTTAGGATTTTTAGTTAACACCACTCTTAATTTTTTTTGGTCAAGATCCAAATTCTGCCGAACGGCTTCGTAGGTTTTAGAGCCCATGATAATCAAATTGTGTTTTTTAACCAAGGGCAAGAAAAAATTCTTATCTTCTTTTGATGACCAGGAATAAACATCGGGATTATTTCCTTTGGTAATCCTGCCGTTAACCGAGCTAACCATGACCATGATGATTTTCATAAAAAGCTGTGCCTTTCGGCTTTGCTCAAGGCACCATTCGACTCATGCCAAAGTAATCGGTCGAAGCGAGTGCAACGAGCGTAGATCATGAGCGAGTCGAGCTAAGCTCGACGAGTCGAATGGTGCCGAGGAGAGGACTTGAACCTCCACGGGATTACTCCCATCAGGTCCTAAACCTGACGTGTATACCATTTCACCACCCCGGCATTTGCTTAAATATATGTAAATTTAACAAAAAGGTCAATCCTTTTTTAAAAGTTTTAACCGTTTTATCTTAATTTATTCGCTTGAAGTGAAGTAACGCGCAGTGTTTACTTCACTTGTGCACAACTTGATGATTGACAGTGGATAAGATATTAATTACTATACATTTGGTACGTGCTTCAGTTTCAATAATCCTCGTGCCGAGGATCCTGGGGCGCAAGTGCCATCCCTTTTTATAGTCACCCTCTGGAACCCTTAAAATAGGTCTCGGGGGGTGATTTAATTACGGTTTATTTTCTAAACCAATAGGTTTAGAAATACTAAAAATAAAAAATATACTATAAACCGTATCCCGAGACAGCTTTAGCTGGCGAGGGATCTCGGTTTTAAATGAGATATTCAACTAAAAAATTTTAACTTAACCAAAATACTACCGATAATGGCCAACAAACCGCTACCGCTAAAAAATAAATATTGCATTTTGTTTGTTTTAGCCGAAGTTGCTTGAATAATTTGCGGGGTAATGGTTGGCGTTGTCTCACTTGCGCCTAAAACTTGAAATGTTACAACATCATTAACAGTCCGAGGAAACAGACGATAACCATCGGTGCCTAAAACTAAAATACCAGTTATAGAAACATAATCACCTTCTTTAAAATTCACTGCCGCTTCTTTAACTCCCTCTTTTACATCAACTCTAATTTCACCATTATCATCGGCTACAATCAGCCTGCCTGATTGTTTTTTTATCAATTGTCCGTTAATTTGGATTAAAGCACCCAACAAATCATCTTGTAGATCCTGAATATTTATGACACTCGGTTGAATATCCTTCAGATGATCTAAAACCAAAACTTGGCTATCTTTGCTTAAATTAATTCTCGCCCGATCCTTGGTGATGGATATTTTTCCTGACAATTCCACAACATCGCCGATATGAATTTGTTGCAAGGGCGCACTGCCCAAATAAATTTCCACGGCTTGTTCGGAAAAAACTTTTTTATCCGCTTCATCAAAGACGGCAAGATAAAAAGATTTTTTATAGACCTGGCCAAGTTCGGCAATAACCACACCCTTAATTGTAACCAACTCGCCTTTAGATAAACTTTGAATCTCATTTAATTCAACATAATTTTTTTCTTCAATATCAATTTGATTGTTTATTTTATTAACTTCTTCGGCTTGGCTAACTTCCGGTTTAAAATTCAAAGCGCCCGGCGTAATACTGGCCGACCAAAACCATTCATCATCCAGTTCACTATAATTATATGATTGGCCTTCTTGGGATTTTTCATAACTAACTTCTTGCATAATTTGATTATCCGGCCAAGATAAACGAACACTGTCCGCATCATTATTGAGAGAAATTTTAGAAACAACTTTATTGATTACTAAATAATCCTTAGCGGCCAAGGTTGTGCTGGCGAGGAATATATAAGGCCGGCTACCGCCTTCTTCATCATCCAATTTAAAACCGCCTAAAGCCAAGTCATTATTTGAATCATTATATAACTCCGTCCATTCCAGCGCGTCCGCACCTTGAGGATTGGGTAAAAATTCATTAATCCTTAAGCCCTGATACTTTGCTTTATCAATTACTAGCCCAATGGCGATGTTTGCGTCTGTGTTTAAAATTCCGGGAACCTGATTAGTCGGCTGATTAACATAAACAACCGTGGAAGATGATTGAGGCGCAATTACTTGGGTTTTAATTGAGTTACTGTTACCCGGAGTCGGTTCTAACGTCCACACAAAACTTCCGCCGTCTTTGGCGTAAGCCCAATTGCTTTTAGCTTCTTCAAAATAGGCCATGCTTTCCAATAATATTCCATCTGATTGATATAATCTTACTTGATCGCCGTCATTATTAAGAGCAATGCCCGATTCTTTGCTATAAACCACAAAATAGCCGAAAGCTGGAATAATAGTTGATTGGTATTTGGCGGAAGTTATGGCAAATTGTTTTGTTGAACTGTCTTGCAATTTCCAATTTGCCAAATTAACCGGCTGATTGCCGCGATTATATAATTCAATAAATTCATCATTTGTATCTGAGCCGTTAGGATTAGGTAATATTTCATTAATAATGATTTGATCGGCAGAGTTGGCTAGATTATTTTGCTGTTCATTGACCACATTTTCTTCGCTCAAATCAACGGAAGTGGTTGTTGAAATATTCTCATTTATATCAACAGTTGTTGTAGCCGCGCTAAAATCTTGTAAACTGGAAGTGGCAAAATTAGTTTCTTCAACAGCAGGCGTTGAAGTCGCTTGAATATTTTCTTCCACTTGAACTGGCGTGGTTGTGGCAATATTTTCTGACTCTATCGGAGAATTATGGGAATTAACAGCTCCCGGCGTACCGCCAATGACTAATGATGATTGCCAAGCATTTGTTAAATCCAATCTCTCTAAAGTATAACTATCGCCATTGGCGCCCCAATCAACTTGATAGGTAGTGGTGGCAAACAAAACCTGGCCGGAATCAACCGATAACATTAAAATATCGCCGGCGTTATTTAAAGACATTACCGTATCAATTAAAACACCTTGATAGTCAGGATGATCCTGTAAAAACAAGCTGGGATTATCAGCTAACACGGCCAGCTGGCCAGTGCCTAAAGTGTTATTGCCCTGCGTTACCGTTAATAAATGATTACTGCCATCGCTAAAACGCCACTGGCCATCAATAACATAAGAGGTAGAAGTGCTGACGTTTAAAATTTCCGCCCACTCGTGTCCGGTATCGGTACCTTGAGGATTATACATAATTTCGGTAAAAATTATTTGGGGCAGTTCTTGGGCATGAGTAATAATGAACAGATAATTTTTAGCCATTAGAATAATAATCAACACTAAAATCAAAATTATAAACCCATAAAGAATTTTTTTCATATTAGGAATGATTAAATCAAGTTATCGACAATACTCCATTAAGTAATAAAGATTCTCGTCATGATCTTCAATTGGCAATTCTGGCGCCAATTTTTTGGCCTGCTCATTATACCAATCGGTTAAACGAGGAATGTAAACTTTTTCCGCTGTTACTCCTAAAAATATTTCATGATTAACCGAAACAATAACAGTATTGCTATTTGGTTGCGTACAGCCGACCAAAACATCGGTTAACTCAAATTGAACTTTCTCTCTGACTATGGTTATGGCTTTTTGCACCGCAACATCTTCCTGTTTGGCTTGATGGTTCATAACTGTCCAAATGGCCAAACCAATTATAATCAGCAATAATAAAACCGAACTGGCTGTATTAACAAACCAAAATAAACCGTGGGATATCATTGGCGTCAACGACTGGTAAGGCCTAACCCTGGCCTGAGACCTTTTTAAAGAACGATGATCGTGGAATTTATATTTGCTCATAGTTTTTATTACCAATTATTAATAACAATACTGGGGCCAATCTGGCCTGTTTTAAATTCATTTAGCCAAAAAACGCCTAATTGATTAGCTGCCATATCGCCTCGGCTATAGCCCTCATCTCTTTGTTTAAGCTGAAAATAACCGCCCTGACTGTGGTTAAACAAAGCTCTAAAGCCATCATGAATTTCTTTAAGACGGCCCAACATCATAGCTATTCTGCCGCCTAATTTTTGGCTTAGCCGTGCCGCGCCGGCAAAATGCTGCAGCTTATCAACCATGGATAAATTGCCCCCATATTCACCAATTAAAGCATTAGGTAAATTATTAAGACGGCTTAAATAATCCTCCCGACTTTTATCCAGAGTTTTATCATCCCGCCAATTAATATTAACGGCATCAAAAAAGGTATCTAATGCCCGATTGAGATTTGCCACACCTTTATCATTTTTGGAAAGATCCAATGATTTTTGCCAGATCAAATCCAAAGCGCTAGCATTACCATCTCTATCTCTCACTAGCCAATAATTTTCATTATTTCTTATATAATCGCTAATTTTATCAAAACGCTCTTGCCTGTTTTTGGAAACCACCGGCGACTCTCCGGTTGGGTCAATAACATTAACCGGATTATTTAAAGAATAGCTGTATTCATTTAACCTTTGAGGGTTGCTTAAAACATCTTCCAATTTTAACCCTGTTCGTTTGGTTAAATCAGGCGTAACTAAAAAATTCCTTAAAGGATCCGGCTGAATAAATTTGCCAATTTCGGCATTATAATGGCGCTGGTTAAAATAATATAAATTACTTACCGGATCCAAGGGTTTACCGGTAAAACGCTGGTTGGTGTTGTAGGCGCCAACTGCTCGGGGAATTAATAAACAAACAACGAACAAAAGAGTGATCCTGAAGTATTTGCGTTGCAAAACTTCAAGACAAATCGCTTTTCGCATGGGATTTTTGGTTAATGATCAATTGACCCTGAAACCAATGGGATTACTTGGCTTTTCTTCCTCAGTAATTAATTTCTTAATTACTTCAAACACTAATTTGAATTTTTCATCATATTTCTTTTCCATTTTTTCAATCTTTTCCCTTAATTCTTTATGGGTTAATAAAATCTCTCTTAATTTTACAAAGGTTCTCATGATAGCAATGTTAACTTGAACGGCTCTTGGGCTTTTTAAAACCGATGAAAGCATAGCTACACCTTGCTCAGTGAAAAGATAAGGTTTTCGTCTTATACCCATCTTTTCACGATTGGACATCACAATTTGTGATATCCAATTTTGCATTTCTTGATCTGCTAATTGAAACATAAAATCTTCTGGAAAACGCGCTTTATTTCTGCTCACCGCTTGATTCAAAGATCTGGTCTCCACACCATAAAGCTCGGCCAAATCACGATCAAACATAACTTTTTTTCCACGAATCAAAAAAATCCTATTAATAATCCTTTCACCCGGGATATGTTGCTTTATTAATTTAGTCATTATTTAATATTTACGTAATTTGAGGTCACAAATTGTGACCTCAAACTTGATTTATTTTTTTAACAAAAACAGAGCCAAACCGGTTATTAACCGGCAATTGACCCTGCTTGCCCCGCATAGTCATCGGTTTATGCGGGTTTTAAATTCTTAAATTACTTTAATTTGGCAAGTTGGAAATTACAATTTTACAAAATCCTTTTCCGCTATACCCATGCTTTGTTGTTTCATTACCTGATAGGCATCATCGGCCGTGCCCAAAAAGTAACGTTTGCCGTCTTTAGGATTAACATACCAGGCCTGGCCGCGCGATTCTACCTGAAGCAAAATTTTGCCCTTAAACTTATTGGCAAAAGCCAAATTATAAATACTGCGCGCCATACCCTTTTGCGATGGATTATAACCCTTTAGCATTTCATCCTTATCATTAAAACCATCACCATCAGTATCGGCTTTATCCTTATCTGTTCCAATAGCAGTTTCTAAAGCATCTGTTAAGCCGTCTTGATCGGCATCATCGCCTGAAAGCTGGCTTAAGCCAACCGGAATCTTGGCTAAATCCTTAGTAGACATGCCCATGCCTTGCTCTCTCATTAATTGATAAGCCGCTTCCCCGTTAGCCAAATAATGGGCTTGGTTGGTTTTGGGGCTTAAATACCAGGCCTCGCCGTTATTTTGCACTCGCAGTAAAATTTTACCGATAAACCTTTTGCCTAAATTTTTAATGGTTTTAACTTGGGAAGCAACAGATTGAACAATATTTTTTGGCGTAGAAGAAATTTTATCGGTTTTTGGTTCAGTTTTTACTGAAGTATCTTGGCTGGGCTCAATTTTAGATTCAATTTTTACTGTTTCCGCCTTTTTTTCAACCGGCAAACCCAAGGTAAAATTAACCAAAACATTATCCTGAAAATCTTTTAAATATTGATCAAATTGGGCTTCACTTTCACCCATAAAATCAAATTCTAGAATAATCACTTTATTATTACTTCTGATTCTGTAACCAGCGGAATAATACTTTATCTTATCGCCATCATCTTCATCTTTAAACTTATACTTGTAAAAAATGACATGCGCCAGCTCATCATTAGCTTTATAATCTGTTGATTCAAAATATCTTGTTCCTTTTAAGCCAGTTGCCGACTCAATTTGATTCTTTACCACATCTCCATCTCTAATATAATCAAAATATTCCTGATTGGTTATATTAATCTGGCCATCTGTTAATTTGCCCACATATACCCCAAATGACTGATTGGGATCGGTTTTTTTAGTGGCACTTAAGGGTTCAGCTGTGCTATTTTTTATTTTTAAAGACCAGTCGTTTGACATGCTAACTTTAAAAAAGGGATTTTGTTGTTCATAATTTTTAATTTCAACATGATTCAACCCTTCTTCGGATAAAAGTAACCTGCCGATAGCAAAATCAATGGGTTGCTTATCAATCTTATCTTTGCCGTAATAATAAGACACAAAGACAAAATAATTTTTAAGGCCTAATATCACTTGTTGAATTTCTTGATTGCCTTCAATGGGGCAAATAACTTTTCTGCCCTGCTTACCGGAAATAGTCATATTGCCAGAAGAAAAACAATTATTTTGGATGGCTAAAAATTTCATGACCGAGGACAAGGCATTATCATCAATCAAAATTTCGGTTGGCTCCCAACGAACTCTAATGTATCCGCCATCAACGTTTTCATTATTATATGCCGTAATAATATTTTCGCTGTCAAAGTTAAATTTCCAATTTTCGGACCTGATTAATTGGATTTTTGGCAAATTATTATTAAAATCCAGATTATCTTTTAACTTATTCTGTCTATTTATTAAATCAACCATTCTTTGTTTTAAATTGGAAGTTTGCGGACTTTTAGCGCCGTTTTGACCAACCCAATCCCTGATTGAAGAAACATTAATAACATAGCCAACATCTCCATTAATGGCGCTGGTAATGCCCAAAAATCTGCCTTGCGTATCAATTAAAGCTCCGCCCGATGAGCCATAGGAAACAAAGGCATCGGTTTTTATCCATGATAAATTATATTTTTCAAGAGTGCCAATAACGGATCCCTTAGAAACTGTTATGGTTTCGCCGCCGGAAGAAGGATACCCCAAAGAAACAACGGAATCATTGTCATTAAAAGAATAATCCGGCGCAAAAGGCATATAACTCAAATCTGACGGATTTAAAAAACTTAAATTTTTCATCTGCAATAATGCAATATCCTTTTTGTCATCTTTGGCGATTAAATCCGCATAATATGAACAAATTGGTTCTTTGGTGAAATTTTCGGTAAAGCATACTTTAAAAGTTACCGGCACATCGTTATCCATGGAATCTTTTATGCTAACCACATGTTCATTGGTTAAAATCAATCCTTTTTCGCTGATAATAACTCCTGAACCGGTTTTTGCCGCCACCAAATTATAATTGCTATCCTGATAATAGGTATAAATTTTTACAATGGCTTGATAAGAAAAATCATAGCCCAAAAAGGCCGCCGAGGCCTGATGGGCAATGCCCCAAGCCAGTCCAAATGTTGCTAAAATAACCAAGACCCTGATGTGTTTTATCATAATTTTTTGTTAGATTATTTTTTTATAACTAAAGGCACTGCTTCCGGTGAACCAAAAACAATAGTATTACCTGAACTTTGACTGATTGCATCTAAAATTCTTAACTGTAATAAATTAGGGTTATCTTCAATCATTTTGGCGGTATTAGCTAAATTCCTAAGAGCCGCCGATTCACCCCTAGATCTTTCCAGCTTTGCTAAACTTTCTTGCTTTGCTGTGGCTACTTGAGAAATTGCTTTCTTTAATTCTCCCGACAGCATAATGTCTCTAATCGCCACATCGCTGACTTTAAGGCCGAGTTCTAAAGATTTAACTTCGGCTTGTTTAGCTATCTCCTGAATAAAATTATCTCTTTCTTTTAGCAAACTCTCTAAATCAATTTTACCTATTATTACTCTAACAATTGACTGTAACATGATATAAAATGCGCTTTGATAATTACTGATCTCAATCAAAACCTTTTTAGGATCAATTACCTGATACGAAGCGGTTAAGGTTAATTTAACCGAAACTCCATCTGAAGTTAAAATTTCTTGACCTGGGATGATTTCAAAATTTTTCCTTATATCAATTTTTTCAATTTGCCTATTTTTTGTTTGTAAATAAACTCCTGGCTCTAATAACTGAACAAATTTGCCTTTATAATATTTCAAACCTTTTTCATATTCAAAAATAAAAACTCTCTTGAACTTATTTACGATCAGAAAAACAACAATTAAAAAAAGAACGGATAATGGAAATATAGCTGAAATTACATTAGACATATTTTTTAATTAATTATTTAATTTCGCCTCCTTACAAAGGATCGCCAAGTATCAGCGGGGATTTAATCCGCATAGCATCAACTTCGCCGGCCATTTAAGGCCAGATCCTTTGTAATTCGGCATGTATTTTGTTTAGCAGACAAAGAGCGGAAAACCGCGGTCAAATTCTACCAAACCTTAATGGAGATTCCACAAAGGTTTGTTGATTTATTTTTTAATTTTAAACTGTTATATCTCATTGATAAGGCCTTTTAATGATTTTCCTGTTTGCGATTCAAAGGCTGAAATTTCATTTTTAGCAATCTTACAGGGTATTCGATAATACCAAAAATGCTCATTTGGCTTAACCCAATCATAAGCCATAATAGGATTATCTATTTCAACCGTACTTTGAATAAATAATTTATCAATTGGCACTAAGATTTCCTCTAATTGTTTTTTTCCATCTTCAGATATTTTATCCATTACTCTCCAAATAAAATCTCTTGAAGCAAGATCGTTTGTATATTCAGACACGTCATCAGCATAACCTAACGCACATTCTTTTGTTAAACTTGTCCATCTATACAATGATTTGTCTAACGTAATAGAAAACCCCGAATATTGGCTTCTATCGAACTCAATATCATTTAAGATCTTTTGATCCTCTTGATTAAATATCATATAATTATTTATTGTTGCTTAAACCAATAATCTAATTTAGTTTCTGGCTGAAAAAAGGTTCTTATTTTACCTTCTTTACTCATTGAACTATAAATATTTTTATCAACATCATATCTCAATACATCTCCATTTGCCCTAACCTTTTCTAAGATATTACCAATTCCTTTCCATAAATTATTAAACATCTCCTTAAACTGATTAAAATTTATTTTACCTCCAAATTCACCCCGCCCTATTACATGCTTCTCAAATTTATTAGCTAAAACAGAGGTATCCAAATTTTTAGTAATGAAATTGGAAATCGGACTTTTGCCAAAAGTTAAAACTTTACCAACCTCACTTGTAGAGCCTCCCACCATACCCATCATAACATTAACCGAATCATCTTGATTTACCCTTGCCTCTCCGTATTCTTGGCTATCTTTATAATTTGACTTTTGGCTATCTGACAAACCATCATATTGCGCCGCATATTCATTAACCGCATTTTGTCTTTCTGATTTTAAGTAATCGGTAAAATTATTTAAAACTCTAGTAGACAATTCAACAAGTTTCCTGTAGGCCGTAAGGTAAGGTAGTTCCCTCATATTGCCATCGGGATCGGTATACTTAACCGGGTTATTCGCCGTATAAGCATAACTATTCAATACTTGAGGATTAGTCAATAATTGCTGTTGCGATTGCCCGGTAACTTTTTTGACCTCATCCAACATTGCTATCTTCAAACTAACCGGATCTTGTTGGGTAAACTGACCAACATTCTGATTGTAATACCTCGCCCCATAATAATACAAACCACTTTCTTCATCCAACTTTTGTCCGGTATAACGCTGATTGGTACCGGCAACTTGCATTCCACCAATAGTTTCTTCCATCCTGTTGCCGCCAAAAGGATAGTAATCATACAATACTTTAGGCCTACCAAAAACATCGGTTAAAAGAGAAGCGCTGCCAAGATGATCACCAAACACCAGGGCCTGTTCTACCTGGCCTTGAGGATTAACGGTAAAGTGAGCCAAGGTTTGGTTGCCTAAGGTAATATGGCGAGTTTTTGGTCTGATGATTTTTTACTTTATTCTGCCTTTTATTTCATCAACTCGCTCGCCAATATACTTTTCAGGATCAAAATTATCCAATCCAATTTCTTCCAAAGAAAGACCATCTGCTTCAGCTTGTTGTTGTATCATACTAATAATATCCATATGACCAAATAATTTACCCAATACAAATGAATCATCCTTTTTTTCTATTTGATACTCTTTCAAGCTATTAAAATCATATTCTAAAGAATTTTTAAGCCGTTCACCTAGTAATGCGAGAAATGTTTGCTGTCCACTATTTAACATATATAATTATGATTAATTGTTAACTTATTCTTTTAAACTTTGTCCTACTCTTTCTTTTAAGATACCTGACTTAATATTTGCCTGTTCTTGATTTCTTAATAAATCTTTCTTCCAATGATTGATGTATCCTTGAATTTCTTGTTCAGTCTTTTGTTCAAAATTATCAATATATTTACTAGGGTTATTAAGTTTATCAATATGTTTATCAACTTGTTTCATATGACTAGCAACACTATCAGCGAGCTGTTGATTAGTTTTGTTTAGATAATTAATATAATCACCATTATGTTTACCGCCAGCTTTCTTTGCTACATCAAATGCTTTATCAGCCCCTTTAATTAAATCTTTTATCTCATCTGCTTTAACATATACCTTTAGTCCTAATTGAGTTGCTTTAGCAGCGGCCCTATTAACCATTCCCAAACCAACAACTCCTGGGATAAAAGCGCTACCGACATCCAAGCCTAAACTACTCCATTCTGAGCCATTAACATTACCGGATGTAAAAAACTGATGAGCTATTCTGCCTATATCATAAACTATAAAAGCAAAATCAACTACCGCATCAAACCACTCTCCATTAGTATCCTTGAGTACTATTGGATTGTTTATGGCGTAACTGTAATTGTTCAAACTCTGGGGGTTGGATAAAATCTGAAATTGGCTTATATTATTTTCATTTTCCAATGAACTTGTTAAAGCGATTTTATTAATCACCGGATCCACCTGTGTAAATCTTCCTATATCAGCATTTTGATAACGAGCACCAAAATAATTTAGCCCCGTTACTTCATCTTTTTCCTTGCCGGTATATTGGTAAGCGGCAACACGCATTCCTCCACCGCCAACTTGTTCTTCCATCCTACTTCCGCCAAAAGGATAATAATCATACAACACTTTTGGCCTACCAAAAACATCGGTTAAAAGAGAGGCACTGCCAAGATGATCACCAAACACTAAGGCCTGTTCTACCTGGCCTTGAGGATTAACGGTAAAGTGAGCCAAGGTTTGATTACCTAAGGTAATATGGCGGGTTTTGGTAGTTTGCCAGTTTTGCTCTTCTCCTTCAAGCCCCTTTACTTCTTCTTCATACAAACTGGCTGGATAGATGTTTTTAGTTATTAAGGTTGTTTCTCCGCCTTGAGTGTTGGGAACAATCTTATTTAACTGCTTAATGGTGCGCTGTCCGCCTTGATCGTATTTACTGTAAAGAACATTATCTTCATCTATATCAACAGTTGTTAACCTATCCGCGTGGTTGTAATGGTAGGTTTTTTGGGTATCGGAAGTTAAATTGCCGTTTAAATCATAGCTGTAATTTACATTATTAACGCTGTTGGCTTGGTAAGGATTAGCGTTTTGATAACTGTAATCGCCAACATCCGATTTGTTTAAGATATTACCTATAATATCGTAATCGTAGGTTTGGGTGTAATCGGCGTTATTGGCAGAATTGGTGACAGTAGCGCGAGTTAAGCGGTACAAATCATCATACTCGTAAACGGTTGTTTTGGCCAAATTGGTTTGGGATTGATCAACTAACTGGGTGATATTGCCAACGTTATCATAACTGTAGGTTAAATCTTGAATCACCAAATTAAATGGATTAACCGTTCTTTTGGCTGTTAGACGGTAGCATTGAGTTGGATCAAAAGTATTGGTTGAAACAATACCTGAATTATACCTAATTTCCGCGATTTGTTTAAGCGGTGAATAGGCCACGCTGGTAATAAGCGAATGACTAGAAACAATGTTTTCGGCCGGTTCGGCGGTGCGTAAAGTTATTGGCAATCCTAAACGATTATAGGTGTAGTAAATTTTAGAATTATCGGGATAGGTTATGGTAGTAGGAACAGATTGGACATTGTAAACCCACTGGGTGTTATAAACATTGCCGTTGATGATTTTGGATTCTTTGGTTACTCTGCCCCATTTATCATAAGTATAAGTGGTGGTTGCGCCTTCGGAAACAACACGATACAAGCGGCCTTTGCCATAAGTGCCGGAATCATAGGTGTAAGTAACTTCCGTGCCATCCTGACCAGCAAAATTCTCGGTTAAAATCCTGTTTAAAGAATCATAAGTGTAATTGATAACCTGATTTTTAGGATCGGTTTTTTGGATTAAGTTGGAAGCGCTATCGTACTGGTAGTTCCAAACGCCAAATTCTTCGCCCTCATCGAGCTCGGCTTTATGCACTTCTTCTTGGGAAGTTAAACGGCCCAATTCATCATAAACAAAATTCCTGGTATTGTTTTGACTATCAGTAATATTAATTAATTTGCCCAGCAAATTATATTGATACTTGGTTGAATATACTTCGCCTTCCAGATATTCATCAACTTGAGTTAGCTGGCCGTAAGCATCTTTGTACAATTTCTTTTGTTGGCCATTGGGATCTGTCACGGTTACATTCCAGCCGTCATAGGCATAAGAAGTTAAATAATGATGGTTGGCATCGCCAATGAATTCTTCGCTTAACACTCTGTTTTGCGCGTCGTAAATATATTCGGTATGCGGAGTATTCCAATCGGGGGCGCTATAAGCAAAACCATTGCTTAAGCAAACCGAAGTTTGCTTGGCTACATTGCCCATTTCATTGTAAGCAACACTGGTAACCCTAAATTGGTTGGCGATTTCGGACTGTTCTCTGGTTTGAATCGTCCTGCCCAGTCCGTCAAAGTAAGTATACACGCTTAATTCAGCTGATTGGCCGGGGTAACTAATTTGCCTGACCCAAGAAGGGCTTTCGGCATCGTGATATTCTAACCTTTGCAAAACCAACAAATTTGTTGAAGCCGGATTGGTTTTTCTTACTTCAACCAATCGCCCAAAAGCATCGTAATCACGTTCTTCAATTAAACCATTGGGATCGGTAATTTTTTTAATTTGGCCCGTTGTTAAATCATATTCCGTTTGGGTGATTTGATTTAAATGATTAGTAGTGCGAACGGGATAATAGTTTTGCGCGTCGTAAGTCACATTGGTTTGATGGTTTAAAGGATCGGTTGTTTGAGTAACCAAGCCAAAGGCGTTAAAGGTTTTTTGGTAAATGGCTTGGGGCGCGTTTAAATCCTCTTTGGTTGGGTTGGCTTTTTCTACTTGGCCATCATCACGGCCATCATAGGAAATAGTTACAGTTGAATTTTCTTCAGTATTAGGATTGGTGACTATTTTTTCCCTGGGCACGGATAAAATATGCGAACTGGCATTAACAGGTTGAGCATATTGGTAAAGGGAATTTTTTTCATCACCAACCACTTCTTCAGCCGTGTTTAAAAACACGCCATTTTGCGCTGCCAGTACTGTGCCTAAATTTTTTTGCTCCATAACATTGCCGGTGCTAAAATCATAACTCATTTTTACGGCTTTGGCTTGAACGCCGCTTAAAACATCTTGGCTGTTAAACATACCAAAGGTGCTGGGCGCGCTCCATTCTCCTTCGGTGCCATCGCCTTCTTTATCCCAAAATTTAATCCGGAAATAGTAAACAGCACCATTATATGCCAATGGCTCGCCGTTGTATTGGATTTCTTCACTTCTTACGCCATTATCAACTAATGAATCAAGCTCCTGTTTATCGCTATCCCAAATAACATTATCTTCATTATCAAGATCAGCATTTATTCCAACCTGAACTTGGTACCACTTGGCATTATCTATCGGGTTGGGATCTTGGTAAATGGCGGAAAAAGACGGATTTTGATTTAACAAATCCCTTGGTTCAATCCGTCCATCGGTAAGTAAATTAATTGAAGCAACTGGCGCGGCACTACCGTCCATGTAGAAATAATCTTGTCCATCGCTCCATAATCCCTCCGAATGAACTTCATCCCCGCTATCATAAAATTTTATTCTCCAAAAATATTGACGGCCATCTAAAGGTAATTGATTGCCATACTGGATTTGCGGGCTTCGGGCGCCATTGGCCACCGGCTCATTAAACGCCACTCTACCACTATCCCATAATGGACTTTCAAAATTATTATGTTCATTATCGCCAAACAAGTTGGTTGCCCTAATTACCTGTACTCGATAGGCAATAGCCTGGTCATCCTGATTTTCATCATTAAACACAGCTGAAAAAGATGGTTGTTGATTTTGAATTTCAGCAGGGTTAACTTGGTTTTCTGTTTGCAAATCAATAGGCGCTTGTGGAGGGCGATTTAAAGTATATTCCACAACCAACATAGGTCGATCATTTTCATTTTGAGCTTCTGATAAATATAAACCGATTCCGTAATGAATGGCGCGTAAGTTATTCTGCCTAAAATCATATTCTCCACGCAATCCCAAATTAGTATTACCCGTCAAGCTAATCCAGCTTAAACCGGTATCATTAAGATTAAAACTGTTTCTTCCCGTTGAACCAATGTACTCTGAACCTCCTGAAACATTGCCATCCAGCCCTCTTACTACATATGCAGTCATTGATGGAGCTAAATTAAAAACACTCATATCCAAATGACTGGATAAAATCATGGCTTCATCCGGTAAATCTGAAGTATTAAAAGGCAAGTAAATTCTACTTAACTCACATTCATGACCGTATTGGTTAATTAATAAATTAACTTGCGGACCATTATAATCTCTATATCCATTATGATTTTCCCAAAGACCTCTAATATCATCACAATTATGTGCATACATCTCTATTGCCCTATCACCATTTTGCGCATTAAAATCAGCAGCTTCTGGGTCATCTCTTTGTACATCCTCGCCTTGAGCAGGATCGCTATATACTTGATATTGATACACATGCTGTCCATTTTGATTTCTTCCAATATAATAATTAACCGATAAGCCATCGTCTGATTGGCTAACCAACTGCGGTTGAGTTATAGGGCTAAATGTTTGGGCTGATTGAAGCGTGGTTAATTGATCAGAACTTAAAACTTGAGCGGATAAGCTTTGTGCAATGGCTTGCTGATTAATTGCTTGCGCCTGATTAAATTGCTGGGGAGCCATTTGCTGTTGTTGCTCGCCCTCTTGCGTATAATCATAATTAACAGTGCCATCCAAATAAACATATTTGCGGTTGTTGTCCAAATTATATTGCTTCCAAGTGCTTACCTTAGCCGATTGCAAAGTTAAATTATTATCTTGATCCTTTTGATAAACTTCTTCACGATAAGCCCTGCCTTTTTTGTAGATGGTATCTTCGTACTCGCCATTGGCGTAGCCATCTATCCCGCTTCCTTGATGATAATAGGTTTTACTAACTTGATTGCCGGTGGTGGAAGTTACAATGCCAAAACCGACAAACTGATTTAAAGTGTAATCAACGGGGTCGGCGTAAACTGCGCCGTCTTGGTAGTCATAACTTGTAACTATTTCATTATTTTGCCCATCAGTAGTGGTTATGGTTTTAACCGTTTCCAAATTTAATGGCAAATGCGGATTCTTAAAATTATTATCTTCCGTAAAATATTTACCGGAAGGTTGATACTCCAAACCGGTTTGCCCGCCATAGCCATTAGTAATTGTAGTTAGCTGATTAGCTTTAGTAGATGTACCCAAATAAACCTGACGCTCAAAATTATTCCTTTCATCAACATGAGATTTAACTATATCAATATTATTATCATTATTAATATCCATCATACGGACACCCTCGTCTCCCGTGGGTCCATTGGCGCCAATGGACAATAGAATCATGGGTTGATTCCAATTATTATTTTCTTGCCAGCCGCTACCTGTATTGAGCCAGCTAGCAAAATAATCTTGCCAAACTCCGCGTTCATTAATCCACTTTGTTACGGCAACAGTTATATCAACAAGGCCATCGCCATTGAGATCGGTAAATCTTGTGCCTCCTAACCTATAAGATTCCTCAAATCTATTAGGAAAATCATTCCGCAAGGCAGGTAATTGCCATGTTTGGTTTGGTTGTTGTTCAAAACCACTGCCAAGATTTAGATAAACATTTCGATCATACGTAACATCAACCAAACCATCGCCGTTAATATCAACAATTTGCGTACCTAACCCTGAATACCATGGAGTTGGGGGATAATCATTACCGTTATAGTGATATGCTAAAGCCGCAGGAAATGTGCCATAACCGCCAGCCCAGCCATGACCATTATTAAGATAAATTCTTTCTACAACATTATTACCTTGATAGCTTACGCCATAAATAATATCTGCCAAGCCATCGCCATTAATATCAACCAAAGCAATGGCCGGTGTGATATTCTTTTGACCAATAACTTCAGGCACAGCCGCTGACCATTCTGCACTGTAATTAAAACCGTTAACTCCATTATTTAAATAAGCAACTCTGGGCGCATCAACACGATGATCATTCTCGGCATGAGGAGCAACAATATCCGGCAACTTATCGCCATTAATATCTCCCACAAAAGTCATACTGGGTATGTTCCGCCAACCCTGTGGACTCCAAGTGCCACGGCCATCATGCATAGCGCCACCAATATCCACCCATGAGTCGCCATTTAAATCCACTAATTGTGGGTTAGTATTTAAAGCCGGCAAATCCTGCCACTCCTCGGTAACATCATCCCAACCGGTTTGCTTGGTTGAGTAGTTAAAAGTAGTGGCCGGCAAAACATGTTCGCCTTGGCCATCATAACCTTTTTTAATAATTGATCTTAACAATGATGTTCGGCCGTTTTGCCCGACAACATAAGCCAATTGATATTTTAATTTGGTTTCATTTTGAACTTTAATTTCAATATTATTTAAGCGCCTATTGGTAGTAACCAAAAACTGAGTTTGATAGGAAGTTGAAATATCTTCGCCTCGTTCTTCCAAATTAAATAACACTTCCATAACGCCATCGCTCCCACCATTGCCGGTATAAATTATTTTTGAGGGATAAATAGCGCCATCAACTTTGGTATGTTCCAGCCGATAAAAATTATCATTGGTATCTTGAACTTTATCCAATTGCCACTTAAAAATCTTGGTTTGATCGGCAGGATTATCCTGCCTGCTTTCGGACGACTGGCCGAAATAATATTTAATACCATTGGTATCAATAACCAGCCAGCTTGAAGTATCGGTTAAATATTGAATTTTTAAATAACTGTTTTCTTCTTTGGGGGCAAACAAATGATTATTGGCATCTACTTCAATTAAATCGGCTGACTGGCCGCCTAAAGAAATGGTAAATTCATTACCGGTATATAAATTATTAGTTCCTCTTTTTGTGCTCCGGGTAATTGAACCGAGCTCCAAATTCCAACCCTGCCCAACCCAAGAATCATTACTCTTATCATGGCTGTTGTATGCCAAAAGCAAAGAGGGGTTAAGGCCGGCTCGGCCAGCCGGAATATCTAAACCGATATTATATGAAGCAGCGCCGGAAAACTGATCAACTCGCAAATTACCGGTTAAACCGGCTGATTTTTTAGAGCTGTTATCAGCTGATTTTTCCTGTTGATAAGCGCCGGCGTTTTCACCTTCACCTGGATCACGCTGGGGTTCATTGTTATTTAAATTAACCGCCTGATTATCAAGAGTCGGATTATTAATTGGTGCAGGTTCTTGAATCGGAGCAATAATTGGAGCATCTGCTTGGGGCATTAAAGAATCGGCAGTGGGCGCAATTATTGGTTCGGCAGATTGTAAAATTGCCGTTGGATCGGGAATAGTTTGAACAGCTGGAGCGGCCAATTCTATAACGGAATCGGTTGAGGGCGATGGAGCCACGCTCTCCGGCGAAGGAATTGCCGATGACGTTTGCGCCACCGCTGATTCTTCGGCTAAAGCCAAGAGCGGTTGAGAAAAGATGGTGGTAAATAAAGTTAGAACAATAATAAATTTCTTCATATGAGTATATATAAGTTTATAATTGTTTTAAAATTTAATTATTAAAATTTATAAAAAAGCACAAAGCGCTTATCTTCTTAATAAGCTGGCAACTCCCATAAAAATTACTAAAGCCAATAATTCCATACGTTTATTATTAATATTATAAATATCTTAATTTGCATTTTTACTTCCCAAAAGCCGGAGAGAATAACCCTACTCAGGGTCTGTAAGTAAGAAAATTCTCTCCGCGCTCTTCTTGGGCGAAAATAAATCTCCTACTCTTCCATTACCGGTACTTCTTCTATGGCAATATCATCGGCGGCTAATTCTGATTGCTGGCGCTCTTCCTTTTTACTGCCGCCGCCCAGCATAATCATTTCATTGGCCACAACTTCGGTTTTGTAATGCTTTTGCTTTGTTTTATCTTCCCAAGTACGGGTTTGCAGCCGACCTTCCAAATACACCTTACTGCCCTTGGTTAAATAATCGTTAACCACTTTGCCCAGCTTGCCCCAGGCAACAATCGGATGAAATTCTACCGTTGACTTTTTTTCCTTGGTTTTTTGATCGCGCCACTCGTAATTGGTGGCTACGGTAAAAATGGCCAGCTCCATTCCCGAAGGAGTGGTTTTGGCAATAGGATCCTTGGTTAAATTACCAAGAAGAGAAACCTTGTTAAGGTTCATATCGCTTTTCCCTTTCTTTATCATGAAATTTTGCTTAGCAAATACTTCATGGTTTTCTGAAATGGATTTAACCGTTTCAGATAAATTAATTATTAATTTTAGTGGGAAATAGAAGTTAATTTTAAATCAACTCCTATCTTGACACTTTTTTTATTTCCTCCTATACTCATTTTAGATGGGTAAAACCATCGAAATCGCTTTTCGCCGAAAATCCCTGATAGCTTTGCTTGAAGGGGTTTTTGGTTTTTATTGGGCTATTTTCGGCCTCATTGATCATTCTATTCAACCAATAACGGTGTTTCCAGGCTTTAAATAATTTAAATAAATGCTTCATATTGGCAAATAAGGGTAAACTTATGCACTTAAACATTTGCCGTCGTTTTCACAATTTTTGCCTAACATTAGGCAATTTTTAGTAAACTTTAGATATATTTTGCCATAAGCGACGGCGCGTAATTATGCGCCGTCGTTAATACCTACTATTATCCTATCAAAACTAAAAGGATTGTCAAATTGTTTCCTATACTTTTCTATTGCCGTGTGTTAAAAATGCATCCATGGGGTTTACAAATTAATATTATTTGCTATAATCTGATAGTGATAAATCTTGCCGAAGTTCATTAAATATAATGTTAGTAAAGTGCGCGGGTGTAGTACAGTTGGCTAGAACGTTTCCTTGCCAAGGAAAAGGTCGCCGGTTCGAATCCGGTCACCCGCTCCACAAAGCTTGTGG